>DATJNA010000086.1:0-16768 GCA_035508435.1 Acetobacteraceae bacterium
CGCTTTCCAAAACTTCGGTAGTTCCGCGTCAGACAGCACACGCTCGCGGGATTTCGTTTCGTTGCGCGTGACACCGTGACAGGGGTTGACCGCGATGTCGCCGACTTCCTCTTTGATCGCCCAACTGAAGATGGCCGAGGCTGCCGCGAGCACTTGGTTCGCAACCACGGGGGCACCCCCATCGGTGATCCGCCGGATCACCGTTCGAACATCGGAGCGCGTGATGTCGCGAGCGCGAAGCTTGTTCCAGCGCGGCGCGAGATGTTTCGCAACCAACGCGTCGGCTTGCCTCCAACTCTTGTTCACGCGCTTCGCGTGTTCCAGGTAGCGCGATGCCACGTCTTCGAATGTTTCGGCCTTCAGGCCGCGCTGCTTTTCCGCCTGGGGATCGATTCCCTGCGCTACCTGCCCGCGTAGCTTGTCGGCTGTCCGGCGCGCCTCGGCCAGCCCGACCTCGTCGGTCCGCCCGATCGTGAAGACGCGAAGGCGCCCACCAGACCTATAGGTGAAACGCCAGCTTCGCGGCGCGGCGGCGACGCTCTGCGGGTTGTCGTTGTCTTTGCGCTTCGGTGCGACGGCCAGCGCCAGGCCCCGGCATTTGGCGTCCCAGTATAAGGTGCGCGTTGGGCCGGGCTGAACGTTGCGGACGAACGGGTCGCTCAAAGCGAGCTTCGACGGGGCCTTTGGCGGCTGGCCATCACGGCGGGGGCGGGGCATGGGGCGGTCTCCGGTATAACCCTGGTATAACGCCTATACCTTAATACACCGAAACGAACCTTAACAGGGGTTAATGCAAAAACCTAGGTAACATCGACGTTTTTGCGCATTCATTTACGGTGGTTAACGGCGCTAAATTGGCGGTTTTATTAACCTCTGGTTAATTCCGCAACGCCTGTGAAACGGCCGATGCGTCCCCGCCGCCGGATGCCATTCAGAGCCAAAGATGTCATTCAGAGCCAAAAATGTCGGCTGCCATGGGGAGGGTCCCATGCCGCTGAACGGCCTGCCGCCAGGCGGCTTCCCGCGGCTGATCTTCGACATGGTGCTCCGCGCCGATGGGCTGTAACCTGTGCTGCGCCGATGGGCTATAACCTGTGCTGCGCCGATAAGCTTATACGGTGTGCTGCGTCATCCTCGTCATCGCAGGGCACGACCCGAGTGAAATTCTGCCGGATGAGAGCAATGCCACATGGCGCTGATATTAAACGTTGGTAGGCATCGCGCGGACGGATTGAACCCGTCCCCCCATATCGCATGTCCGGACCCGACAGTGACCCCAGAGCCACGATGACCGGACAACGAGACAGCGTGTTCAGCAAGGTTCCGGAAGTGACGTTGTTCTTCTGGATTATCAAAATCGCGGCCACGACCCTGGGGGAGACCGGCGGCGATACCGTCAGCATGACGCTCAACTGGGGCTACCTCGTCGGCAGCGCATTGTTTGTCACATTGCTCGCCGCCTGCGTTGCGGCCCAGATCAGTGCTCGAAAATTCCGCGCACCGCTGTATTGGGCCACCATCGTCGCCGCCACATTGTTCGGCACCACCACCGCGGATTTCTTCGACCGCTCCCTGGGCATCGGCTACACCGGCGGCTCGTTGGCAATCTTCGCCTGCCTCATGACGACACTCGGCCTGTGGCAATGGACGTTGGGCACCGTCGCGGTGGAGACCGTGAGCAATCCGAAGACCGAGGCGTTCTACTGGGCCGCCATCACCTTCTCGCAGACGCTCGGCACGGCGTTGGGCGACTGGACCTCGAACGTGGCCAACCTTGGGTTTGGCGGCGGCGCAATGTTGTTCGTCGGTTTGCTCGCCGTTCTGGCGCTGCTTTACTACGCGACCAACGTGTCGCGCGTCTTCCTGTTCTGGGCAGCCTTCATCCTCACCCGTCCGCTCGGTGCGACCTTCGGCGATCTGCTGGACAAACCGCTGCGATACGGTGGCTATGACATCAGCCGCCCGCTGATCTCCCTCTATCTGGCGGCATTCATCGCGTTGTGCCTGGTGGTGCTGCCGCAGCGCGCCGGACGCCATCCTGGCGGCGTGCAACGGCTGCCGGGGTAGACGCTACTCCCGTCTGTCGCGACTCCCGTCTGGCGTCGCCGCGACGATGCGCTACACTGGCCTGCATATAGCGGAACCGCGCAACACCGCACAGGACGGTACACAGCGAAACCGTGCGCGGCGAAACCGTGCGCGGCGAAACCGTGCAACCGCACACGGCGAAACCATGCAACCGCACACAGCGAAGGGGAGGGACAGTCAATGCCCAGCGCGCTGGAAGAAAAGGACGCCATCCGCGAAGTCCTCGCGACCTACTGCTTCCATCTCGACTCCGGCGATTTCGCAGCCATGGCCGCGCTGTTCACCGAGGACGGCACCTGGCACACCGATTTCGGCAAGGGCACCGGCCGCGCCGGCATCATGGAGCATGCGCGCAGCCTGCGCCGCGACGACGCACCGCGGCCGCGCGGCGTGCACCTGACCACCAACATCGTGATCACACTGAATGGTGATGCCGCGCAGGTGCGATCGAACTGGATCGTCGCGCAGAACACCGACGCTGGCCCGAAGGTCAGCTCCGCCGGCGGCTATGCCGACGACATGGTCAGGCAGAACGGCCACTGGTTGTTCCGGTACCGAAAGATTGACCGCTTCATCGCCGAAGGCAAATTCTGACAACGGTCCACCGCTTCATCGCGGCAGGCAAATTCTGAAGGGGAGACACCGTCGCATGTCCACCACCCTGGATGCCGACAGCAAAATCGAGGACATCGAATACCGCCCCGGCCTGCTGGCGCGGCTGTATCGCCCCGCCGGTAATGGCCCGTTCCCCGCCATCGTGGAAGTGCATGGCGGCGCCTGGGTGAACAGTGACCGGCAGAACAATGCGCCGCTGGCCGAGACGCTGGCGAGCGAGGGGATCATGACGCTGTCGCTGGATTTCCGCATGCCGCCCGAGGCCGGCTATCCGGCATCATTGCAGGACATCAACTACGGCGTGCGTTGGCTCAAGTCGCGCGCCGGTGCGTTCGGGGCGCGGCCGGAACGCGTCGGCTTGTTCGGCACCTCAAGCGGCGGCCACCAGGTGCTGCTGGCGGCGATGCGGCCATTCGATGCGCGCTATGCCGCGCATGCCTTGCCTGACGCACCCGACATCGACGCGCGCGTGGCGTTCGTAGTTTCCGCCTGGGGCGTGCTGTGTCCGCTGGAGCGCTACGGCATCGCCAAGGCACAGGGCAACGCGACGGTGCTGGACGCGCACCACCGCTTCTGGGGCACCGAAGCGGCGATGGCGGAGGGCAGCCCGCCGTCGATCCTCGAGCGCGGCGAGACAGTGGAGACCCCGCCGGCCTGGGTGTTCCAGGGCGACGCCGACGAATGGGTACCCAATGCGCTAGCGGAACGGTTCGCCGCGGGCTGGCGCAAGGCCGGCGGCGAGATCGACCTGACCCTGTTCCCCGGCGAGAAGCACACGTTCATGCGCAACCATCCCGACTCGCCCAATTCACGGCGGGCATTGGAAATGCTGCTGGCGTTCATCCGTCGGCACGGGTAGCGCATCGGGCGCATCGGGCGCATCGGGCGCATCGGGCGCATCGGCGGGCGGGCGCATCGGGCGGGTCGGGGGCATCGGGCGGGTCGGGCGTCCGGAAGCCGGGCATCTGGCAAAGCCAGGCCCCATGTGCCACCGTAAGCCAGATAAAACCGGAGGTGCGCCATGAGCCAGCTCGATCTAACCGACGCCAACGTCGCCGCGAGCATGCCGAGAGTTGCGTCGGCCTATGTGCCGTCGTTGCAGCGGACGGAAGGGCAGCCGCCGCCGATCGCGGCGCATGGCGGCCTGTCCTATATGTCATTCGACCAGGACGGCGATGCGGGAACTGCCCAGGCGATCGAGGACGCGCTCGCCGAGATTGCTGACGGCGAGGGCCAGCGCGTCATCGACATGATCGACCAGGCGCCGCCGGGCCCGATCAAAACCAGGTGGGGCGTGGCGTTCCGCGAGTGGGACGAGTGCGTCGACTACATTCGCAGCTCGAACAGTATCAAAGCCCCGGCAGGCGGCGTGGCGCTGCCGCTGCCCTATACGGTCTATGAGCGGCCGACCTATTCCATCGTTCCGTCCAATGCCGTCTGGCGCGACCCGGCGCGCGCCGACACGGCGGCGATCCTGCGCCAGAACGAGAAGGACAACCGGCGCCGGGACCTGTTCTTTCCGCAGGTGCTGCGCGATGCGCGGCGCATCGGCGAATACTACCCGGGCCTCAGGCCGGACAGCCCCGAGTGCATGGACAAGCTCGGCCTGTCGCTGGCGCACCTCGAGTCCAAGTGCACCAACATCTATGATTCCGAGGAGGTGGAACGGGTCTACTACCCCGAGATCGAGAAGCTTTTGCTCGAGTTCTTCCCCGACGCGACCGACGCGCTGGTCTATAACCACGACGTGTTCGACAAGGACTACGCGGGCGATCGCACGGAAAACCAGGACGCCAAGAACCCGGGCGTGAATGCGAATTACGCCATGCTGGTGCACAACGACCTCAACGACAACAGCGGCCGTGTGCGCTGCCGCGAGTTGCTGACGAAGAACCTGCGGAACTTCGGCCGCACGCAGAACTACACCGAGGAGGAGGCCGACGCGAAGATGTCGCGGCGCTTCGTATCGATCAACCTCGCCAAGCCGATCGAGACGATAGAGCAATATCCGTTCGTGCTGTGCGCCTGGCCGTCGTTCGCGGACCAGCCGTACATCACCAACTACCGGGTCTACGACGACCGCGTCGGCGAGACCACGCGCTTCACCTATCGCGCCGACCACGAATGGTACTGGTTCCCGCAGCAGAAGACCACCGAGGTCTCCATGCTCAAGTGCTATGACTCGGTGACCGACGGCTCGGTGTCGCGCTGGTCGTTCCATAGCGCCTGCATCGATCCGACTGCGCCGGCCAACGCTCGGTGCCGCAAGAACGTCGTGGTGCGGTCGTTTGTGTTCTTCTAACCGATCGTTTGTCGTCTTCCAGGCGGACAGGAAGGGTCTGCGGGCAGAGGAACCCGGCATCGGCGTGGTGATGGTTCGCGCCAGGGTGACGCTTGGGCGTTAAGCCGCAGGCGAAATGTGCTGTGCAGCTCAGCCGTTGGCTCGCCCGAATGGGCGTCCGACGGCTGACCCGGTGCTGGCAAAGTTGCCCAATTCATTGTAGCGCTGCAAGGTGGTTACAAGGTTGATTTGGGCTGGAGTTACGGATTCGCGAAACACTTTGACGATCTGACCATGCTGAGCCGCGGCGCCCCGTTCATCGTTCGTGTCACAAACCGGCACGCATGCCTCCAATTCATTCTCGGTTTCCTTGCGGCGCATCACCTTTAGCCTTCGAACTGTGAGCGGCTGTCGCCGCCGCACCGCAGCCGCTCTGGGTCGACGCTCACGGACGGACTGGTCACCGCCCGCCGTTGGCCGCCTCATACCAGCCACGCGAGCGCCGCACGATATGCACGACCGACAGCATGACCGGCACTTCCACCAGCACGCCGACCACAGTCGCAAGCGCTGCCCCCGACTGGAATCCAAACAATGCAATGGCCGTTGCGACGGCCAATTCGAAAAAATTGCTGGCGCCGATCAGCGCGGATGGTCCCGCCACGCACCAATCGACGCCAAGCCGGCGGTTGAGCCAGTACGCCAGGCCGGCGTTGAAATACACCTGGATCACGATCGGCACCGCAAGCAGCGCGATGACGATCGGCTGGCGCATGATCTGTCCGCCTTGCAGGCCAAACAGCAACACGAGCGTCAGTAACAGCGCGCAGAGCGACAGGGGAGCGAGCCTGCGCAGCGTCCGGCTCAGTGCCTCTGGACCGCCCTGCGAGAACAAAGCGCCGCGCCAAAGCTGCGCTGCGATCACCGGCACGACGATGTAGAGCACGACCGACAGTAACAACGTATCCCACGGCACGGTGATGGAGGACAGGCCGAGCAAGAGCCCGACGATCGGGGCGAACGCAAATACCATGATGGTATCGTTGAGTGCGACCTGGCTCAGTGTGAAATGCGGCTCGCCATCCACCAGATTCGACCAGACGAAGACCATCGCTGTGCACGGCGCCGCCGCCAGCAGAATCAGGCCCGCCGTGTAACTGCTGATCTGATCCGGCGGCAGCCACGGCCGGAACAGGTGTGCAACGAACGCCCAGGCCAGCAACGCCATCGAGAACGGCTTGATCAGCCAGTTGACGCCAATGGTGGAGGCGATGCCGCGCCAGTGCTGGCCAACTTCGCGCAGTGCAGCGGGATCGATCTTGAGCAACATCGGCACGATCATGAGCCAGACCAGCACCGCGACCGGCAGGTTGACCTGTGCGACTGTCGCGTCGCCGATCGCGTGAAACACGGCTGGCATCATCTGTCCGAGTGCAATGCCGGCGATGATGCAGAGCGCGACCCACAGGGTGAGGAAGCGCTCGAACAGGCTCATGGCGGACTTACGTGCCACGGCATTGGCCGCGGCCAGTGTCGATTCGCTCACGATGCGAGATCCTCAGCAGTGCTGGAACGGGGGTGGCCGATCGCATTGTGCGCCAACGCCATGCGGTCGAGCGAGCCAGGCGGCAGCGCGAGAAACGGCGCGATGCAGTGCTCCAGCCTCGGGAACGCCAGGCGGAAGGCGAGCATGCGATCGGCTGCGGAACCCTCCGCTGCGGAACCCTCCGCTGCGGCCCCGCGCCGGGTTATGCCGGCATAGCAACAGTACGGTGCCGGTACTGCTGTCAACCGCAACAACCTGGCGCGCAGCACGCGGCCCCGCCCGGCTTGCGCGCCTCGATGATGGCCGCTGCGATATAGTCCTCGATGCCGCGGCCCGGCGCCCAGCTCGCTACAAGATCGCGGCTTTCGGCCTTCACTGCGACCCGCACGTCGGCAAAGCCGGCCGCATGCAGCCAGGTCTCGACATCGCGCACGGGCGCCGCGCCGGCGACGCAGCCGCAGACGAGGGCGCGATCCGTCGCCAGCTCGGCCGTCAGCGGCCTGGTGTTCACCACATCGGAGATCGCGATCCGTCCGCCTGGCTTGAGCACGCGGAACGCCTCGCGGAACACTTGCGCCTTGTCGGGCACCAGGTTGATGACACAGTTCGACAGGATCACGTCCGCCGTGTTGTCGGCAATCGGCAGATGCTCGATTTCGCCAAGCCGGAATTCGACATTGGCGGCGCCGAGCCTGGCGGCATTGCCGCGTGCCTTGTTCAGCATCTCGTGGGTCATATCGACGCCGATCACCCGGCCGGCCGGCCCGACCTGGCGCGCGGCCAACAGGCAATCGAACCCGGCGCCGCTGCCGAGATCAACGACCACCTCGCCCGGCTGCATCGCCGCGATGGCCTGCGGGTTGCCGCAACCGAGACCGAGGTTTGCGCCGTCCGGCACGGCCGCCAGGTCTTCGGCCGAATAGCCCATCTCGCGCGCCTTGCCGTCAACCGATGGTGCCGCCGCCGGTCCGCAACAGGATGACGCCGCCGGCGCGCAGCGATCCGCGGCCGTGCCGGCGGCGATGCCGCCATAGCGGGCGCGCACCATTTCCTTGACCTCGATGGCATCAAAGACATTGGGCATGGCTCATTTGCTCCTGTTGGCTCGCCGCGGCGGCCTGGCGTCAGGCTCCGGGCAGCACACGGGCAGGGACGCACTTGCGGTGCCGCCGCAGCAATTTTCGGTCAGGTAGGACAGCAGCGCGTTCATGACGGGGTACTCGGCCGCGTAGATCAGCGAGCGGCCGTTGCGTGTGCAGGTCACGAGGCGCGCGATCTTCAGTTCCTTCAGGTGGAAAGCGAGCGTCGCCGACGGCAAGCCGAGTTGCTCGCCGATATGGCCGGCCGGCATGCCTTCCGGTCCCGCCTGCACCAGCAGGCGGTAGATATCGAGGCGCGTCTCTTGGGCGAGTGCCGCCAGCGCCGCCAGCGCGTCCCTTTTCTCCATAGTTCCATCCTAATGGAAACATAGAGCGAGTCAAGCCCGTCGATCACTCAGCCCGTCGATCATACGGCCTGGCAATGATTCCGCCTGGCAATCATTCTGACTGACGATCACCCAGCCTGGCGATCACCCAGGACCGCGGCGCACGAGCCCGACCGAGGGAAGCGCGGCATCCGGCCAACAGCGCAGCTCTTCACGGAGCGTTAACTTCTCGGATGTTATCTGCCGGCCGCTGACATCGTCACCGTGACGACCATCGTGATGCCGCGTTCCAGGTGCGGCATGGTACGAAGGAACAGGATCGGAATGAAGCTGCGCCGTCTCGCCAGGCAGAGACTGTCCGGCGCGGTGCGCCGGGTCCTGCGCATCACCGAGCAAGACAGATGCCGGCTGAGCAATGCCGATACCGTGCTGGCCCAGGTCGCCCACGACAGCATGGAAGCCGCTGTGAATGATGCGGTCGGCTATGTCAAAACGGTGCGCGATTGCATCGAGCCGTTTGCCGTGCGCATCGCGCCGGTTCGCCATGACGATGCCGGCTCGGAGCTTGCCGGCAAGCGCTTCAATGCATTGCTCGACCTTCTGAGTTCGGGGGTTCCGCCATTGCCGCTGGCGGTCGCCATCGACGTGGCGCGGCTGGCGGATAGCTGCCATGCTCTAAATCACCCGATCGAGGCTGAAGCCTGGGCGGCAGATGCCGGCATCCACTTTGCCGTCGCCTCGTCGTTCGGCAGGAAGGGCCGCATCCTTGCCTGCATCGTGCGTTTGTTCCGGCCTCGGCTGACGCTGGAGCTGGGGACCGCCTATGGGATGTCGGCGATATTCATCATGGAGGCGCTGCGCAACCTGGGCCTGCCCGGCCGGCTGATCACGGTCGAGGGGTTCGAGCCGCAATACTCCATCGCCTGCCGAACCCTGACGGGCCGATACGGTCAGGCCGTGAGTTGCCGGTTCGGGCTGACCGAGAAGCTGCTGCCGGAGCTCGCGCAATCCGGCGATGCGGTCGATTTCATGTTCCACGACGCTGCCCATAGCGGCGAGGCCTATGTGCGGGATTTCAACGCCATCGTCGGTGCGCTGGCGCCGGGGTCGGTGGTCGTGTTCGACGACATCAGGTGGAACGATGCCCGCTTTCGCCGCGGGCCGGCTGGTGCCTATGCCGGCTGGCGGCAGGTCGCCGCGCACGCGCGCGTCCGCCGGGCGATTGAGATCGGCGACGAAATGGGAGTCGCGCTGCTGCGATGACGCCTCGACCTGCCGGCCGTCCACTGCTGTATGCCGATCAGCCGGTGCGAGTTGCCGGCCGCCGTCAGCGCGCCACACGCGGGAGGCCGGCCATGAATTTTACCAGATACGGCTTCCACACCGCGGCGTAGTAATGGGTGAAGTGCCCGTGCGTGCCCTTGCCGTAGGGCGTCAGCACGTAGGTGCCGTGCCTGATCTTCTTGAATGCGCGTTCGACCGTGCCAAGCGTCGGCGGGTCGGCGAAATCCTCGACATTGTTGATCAGCATCACGTGCGCCTTGATCTTCGGCAGGTCGGCCGCCGGGCTGTAGTCGTAGATCGACTCGATCTCGTACAGCGTGTTGTTGGCGTCGCCATTCTTCATCAGCGCCGTCAGGCGCTGGTCGTAGAGTGCCTTGGCCGCCTGGATGGTCGGCGCCGCCTCCTGAATGCGCACCGGGCTTTCGGTCAGGTCGTTGCCTGCCGCCGCATACATGTAGAGGGTCGGGGTCTTGTCGTAGTTGCCGTCGTGCCAGGCCGGGTCATGGCGGATCAGTTCCGCTGTGGCGTGGCGCAGCATATAGTTGCGGCCGCTGATCTCGACCGGCTGGCACGACATGCCGATCGTGCCGTCCATCAGATCGGGATACCACTCCGCCCACAGAAACTGCTGCATGCAGCCCAGCGAGCTGCCGATGATCAGCCTCAAATGATCGATTTTCAGTCCCTCGGTCACCAGCCGGTGCGTCAGGTCGACCATGTCGTGGTAGCGGTAGTGCGGGAATGCGCCCTTCAGTCCATCGGAAGGTTTCGACGAACCGCCGCGGCCCAGCGCGTCGGGCATGATGATGTAGTATTTTGCCGGGTCGAGCGGCTGGCCGGGTCGGAACAATTGGTCGGCCAGGCTGGGACGGAACCAGTTGGCGCCGGTGCCGGTGTTGCCCTGCAGCAGCAGCACGGCGTTGACCACCTGGCCTTTCGAATTGCGTTTTTCTGTGCCGATCGTGCGGTAATGCATCTTCACCCGAGGCAAGCTCTCGCCGCTGGTGAATTGGTAATTGCTGACGACATAATCGCCTTCCTGATACCCGGGCCAATCGGTGTCCGGCCGGTTTGGCTTCTGCTGTGCCAGGGCGGGCAGCGCCAAGGCCAGCAGGACGGCCGCGATCAGGGTGCGGACGGACATTCGTTTGCCTCCGGGGTTCATTCGGGAAGCCATGTTATTCGCGATTGCCACGCACGGCGAGCCGCACTGCCGCAGCCGCACGCGACGGGCATTCGGAGGCGGCCAGTGATCGTTATTGCACCGGCCCGGTGATGTTTCGCCGGCCCGGTGATCGTTATTTCGCAGGTACAGTGATGTTTTGCCGGCCCATTGCCGGCTATTTCGCCGGCGCAGGCGCCGGTGGCGAGGTCGATATCGGTGCCGGCGGCGCCGCGGAAGAGGATGTCGGCGGAGGCGGCGCCGCGGAAGAGGATGTCGGCGGCGGCGCCGCGGAGGCGGATGTCGGCGGCGGCGGCGTGGAGGCGGATATCGGCGGCGGCGCCGCGGCGGCGGATGCCGGCGCCGGTGCGGGTGCCAGGGCGACGCTCTCGTCATAGTCCTGGCGAATCTCGCGCAACGCCGCCGCCGTTTGCTCGCGCAGCTTGCCGTCGCAAATCGGCGCGGCGATCCGCGACACCAGCTCGCGTCGCACCGTCACCGCCTGGCCCTGCCGCGACCAATGCGACGTATAGCTGAAGGCGTCGTGCCTGATGCTTCGATCGGGCGGCAGATGCGTCACGACGAATTTCGTGCCGAGGTCGAGCGTTGTTGTCGCGATCTGGGTGCCGGCGAAGCAGGTCGTGGGTTCGCTCTCGGGAAGGTTCGGCACATTCAAGGGCCCGAGCAAGAAATCGCCCGGTTGCGGCAGCGGCTGCAAGCCGACCGGCATCGTCAGGTGGTTGTCGGCCGACAGCAGCGGCCAGACGCTGACCGCGAAATGTCCCGACAGCGTGTACGGCTCGGCGTTGCTGTCGGCCGGCGGCGGATCGAACCTGGCGGTGCCCCGCTCGCCGAGCGAGGCCAGAAGCGAGTCGCCGACGGCTTCCGGCGCTGCGGCGGCAATCGACCGCGCCACCGTCGCCCCGGTGTTGCGCAGCGTGCTGGCGAACGGACCGGTTGCCGCGATCGTGGTATCGCCCGCGACCATGTCGTCCGCGGTCAGGTGCGCCGTGGTGGTGACTGTCGTGCTGGCGAAGCCGGGCGCCAGTACCGGGATCCTGCCCTCCACCGTGCCTTTGGCAGCGGCGTAGATGGCCGGCTTGCCGTAGTCGTCGAACGGCAGTTGGCCGAACGGCACGGTCCCCGCGGTCGGATCGGCGTACAGCCCGAATTCCGGCAGAAACAGCAAGGCGTGGCCCAGTTGCGCGGAGGGGACGGGAATCTCGAGGCGGAACAGGTTGTCGATCGGGATCAGCGCCAACCGGCTTGGAATGCCCTCCGATTGCAACAGCGCCGACAGCAGCACCGCAATGTCGGCGCTGTCGCCCTGCTTGCTGTCCAGCGTGGCATCGGCGGTGCGCGGCACGATGTTGGCTTCGCCGAGCGGCACCGGCACATAGGTCACATTGCGCCTGACCCAGTCGTACAGGCGCTGCGCCATGGCACGGTGGTCGGTGACGCCATGGGTCGCGACGTCGGCGACGTCATTCACCTGGTTGGTCACCGCCGCCTGCGGCAGCACGAGCCTCGCATAATCGCGGCCGATTTGCTCCCAGGTCGCGGTGGTGACGAGCAATCGCGGCAGCCGCCCGATCGGGGCCAGCATGCCGATATCGATCGGTTTGAAGGTGGTGGTGTGATAGTCCCAGGCATAGGTGACCGCCGCGCCGTCGCTGGTGATGCTCGCGACCGGCCCGACCGCATCGGCGTCCAACGTCATTGATCCGGGCACGCTGACGGTGATGCGAGCGTCCCAAAGCTGCGTGCGATCGAACAACAGGCCGAGACTGAAGACGTTGGGCAGCCGCGGCCTGGTGAGGCGGTCGCGCGCGTTGAGCACGATGGTGTCGCCGGCGGTGACGCCGGGGAAGGTGATCAGCTTCTCCCGCTGTCCGGCGATCGATGGCGTCGAGCCGGCGCCGCCGACGGGCTGGTCGCGGATCGTGGCGGGATCCACCGCCAGCCTGCTGCCGTCCGACTTGCGGGTATAGGCCGACACGATGTCCACTTGTTCTCGCGCCGCGTTGTACTGCCACGGGAAGATGGAGAGGCTGCGAGCCTCGGCATCGGTGCCTGCCCTGCGTTCGAGATGCAGCGTGCGGACGTATGCGCCGTCCGGCTGGACGTCGTAGTGTATGATGGCGTCATTGCTGATCGTGGCTGGCTCGGCGGCGGTGCCTTGGTGCGGCAGGCAGGCGAGACCGAACGCCGCCAGCACAGGCCGCAGCCACCGCAACCGCATCGCGGACTCTCCCCGTCGCGTCCCGCGGCAGATTGGCAGGCGTGGCGCCGGCGGGCAATCGGCGGGGCGGACGAGCGGCTGGCTTGTCGTGGCTGCGGCGACTTTCCGGCGGCGAGCGGCTTGCCGGTCGCGGTCGCGGCCTGCGCTGCGGCGGCGAGCGGCTTATTCTTCGCGGTAAAGCTGCAGTTCGGCGTCGGACGTGGCGACCCGGGCGGCGGGCATGTACGGCAGGTCGTTCAACACGGCCCAGGTCCGTTCCGGCGGTTGCCCGAACAGGGGTGAGGCAAACACGTGCATCGCGGCGGCCTGGTTGTCGTGCATCAGGTCCACCATGGCGGCGATCAGCACGTTGACCACGAGCTGTGAAGGGGCGTCGGGACGGATGCCCAGGGCCTGGCGCATTTCGGCGCGGGCCTCGAGCATCTGCATCTTGGTGATCGGGGACATGCGGAACCAACGCTCGGCGGTGTTCACCTCGCCGCCGAGATACTCCACCGCGATGGCGGCACGCAGGGCCTCCACCGGGTCGTTATGGGTGCGGGCGGGCGAGCCGAGCGCGTAAGACGCGTCGTTGATGGCGCCGAGGTCGTTGTCCACCCACGTGCCGTAGAATCCAGGCGGCAGTTGCGAGGTGCTGGGTGGCGGTTGCTCCAGGGCGCAGGCGGCGAGGGAGACGCATAAAACGACGACCGCATACCGGACGAGCATGGCAGATGCCTCCCAATCTGCGAAACAGATGGGGCGGTGCGGCGGCCGTGCCAGGGCAGGGGAGGGAAAATTGCCTACGCGGCTATGTCGTGCTGCGCAGCCCCGCGCGGAAGCGGCGTGCCAACTGGCGGTAGACTTCCGCGTTGCGGTCGAACTTCTTGCGTTCCTCGTCGGTCATGACGCGGAGCAAACGGGCAGGGGTACCGGCCCATAGCTCGTTGGGGCCGATGACCTTGCCGGGGGTGAGCAAGCCGCCGGCCGCCAGCATGCCGCCTGCCTCGATCACCGCGCCGTCCAGCACGGTCGCCGAGATGCCGACGAAGGCGCGGTTCTTCAGGGTGCAGGCGTGGATCACCGCGTTGTGGCCGACGGTCACGTCGTCGCCGATCGTGGTGGAGAAGCCGCCGGAATCGACGTGGATGATGGCGCCGTCCTGGATGTTGGTGCGCGCGCCAATGTGGATGAATTGCAGGTCGCCGCGGACCAGGCAGTGGAACCAGATGCCGGTCTCCGATCCCACCGTCACGTCGCCGATCACCGCGGCGGTCGGCGCGATGAAGGCGTCGGGCGCGATCGTGGGGGTGATGCCGTCGAGCGAGAAGATCGGGCCGGTGCCGGTGACCGGCACCGCGCCGCCGAAGTCCGGATCGTCCGCGGGCAGACGGTGCTGATAGGCCGGCTTGCTGTCAGGCATGCGCCAGTTCCCGCGCGCCGACTGTCGTGGCGAGGCGCAGCATCAGCCCGATATTCTGCACCGCTGCCCCGGACGCTCCCTTGCCCAGATTGTCCAGCCGCGCGACCAGCACCGCCTGGCGGTGCGTCTCATTGGCGTGCACAGTGAGTTCCAGCCGGTCGGTATGGTTCAGCGCCTGCGGTTCCAGCTTGCCGTCGGCCTGGGGCGGCACCACGCGCACCAGATCGCAACCGGCGTAGCGGCTTTGCAGCGCGGCTTGCAGGTCGGCGGCCTTGGGCTTGCCCGGCAGCGTGTCGAGATGCAGGGGGACGGAGACCAGCATACCCTGGCGGTAGTGTCCGACCGAGGGAATGAAGATCGGCCGCCGGGTCAGTGCGGCATAGCGGTGGATCTCCGGCAGGTGCTTATGCTCCAGGCCGAGTGCGTAAAGTTCGAAGGCGGGGCCGCCGTCGCGTTGATGCGCCTCGATCATCGATTTGCCGCCGCCAGAGAAGCCGCTGACGGCGTTGATGGTGACCGGGTAATCGGCGGGCAGCAGACCGGCGTCCACCAGGGGGAGGATCAGGCTGATCGCCCCGGTGGGATAGCAGCCCGGGTTGGCGACGCGGCGGGCGGCGGCGATGCGGTCCGCCTGGCCGGGGAGCATTTCGGGGAAGCCGTAGGTCCAATCGGGGTCCACCCGGTGCGCGGTGCTGGCGTCGAGGATCTTCGGCGCGGCATTGCCGAGGCTGTCGGCGAGCGCCACGGATTCGCGCGCGGCGTCGTCGGGCAGGCACAGAACGACGAGGTCCACCTGCGCCATCAGCTCCTTCCTGGCGGCGGGGTCACGCCGATGCTCCGCGGGAAGGCTGCGCAACGCGACCCCGGCCAGCGCGCCGAGACGCTCGCGGATGCCGAGGCCGGTGGTGCCGGATTCGCCGTCGATGAAGACACTCGGTGTGGAGGGCATGGTTTCCTCCGGTTCCTCTGGTTCCGTGATGACCGGGACTGCCGCGGCCAGCTTCGCACAGTCGAGCGGTGGCAGATGGCCGGGCACAGTCGATCGGGGGCAGGTGGCCGGGTCAAGCCCGGCCACGAGGTGGAGTCTCTAGCGCTTGCTGAACTGGAAGCTGCGGCGGGCCTTCACCTTTCCGTACTTCTTCCGCTCCACCACGCGCGGGTCGCGGGTCAGGAAGCCGGCGACCTTCAGGATACCGCGCAGGTCCGGTTCATAATTGGTCAGCGCGCGCGAGATGCCGTGGCGCACCGCGCCCGCCTGGCCCGACAGGCCGCCGCCTATGACGGTGGCGATCACGTCGAACTGGTTGTAGCGGTCGGCGACCAGGAACGGCTGGGTGATCAGCATGCGCAGCACGGGACGGGCAAAATACTGCACCACCTTCTTGTCGTTGACAGTGATCTCGCCCTTGCCCGGCTTGATCCAGACGCGCGCGACGGCGTTCTTGCGCCGGCCGGTGGCATAGGCGCGGCCCCACTGGTCGCGCTGCGGCTCACGCTTCGGCTGGTCGGTGACCAGCGGCGCGGTGGCCGGCGTTGGTTGCGCCGCGGCCTGCGCCGCCAGCAGATCCTTGAGGTCGGCGAGCGAGCGCCCCTGGGTTCCGGACATCGGGTTCAGCCTCGCTTGTTCTTCGGGTTGAGGGCGGCAACGTCCAGCTTGCGCGGCTGCTGGCCGTCATGCGGATGCTCTGCGCCGGCATAGATGTGCAGGTGCTTCATCTGCTTCCGCTGCAAGGGGCCGCGCGTGATCATGCGTTCCACCGCCTTCTCCACCACGCGTTCGGGGTATTTGCTTTCCAGCCGCTGGCGGATGCTGCGACCCTTGATGCCGCCGGGATAGCCGGTGTGGTAGTAGAACACTGACTGGTCCGCCTTGTTGCCCGTGATCCTCACCTTGGCTGCGTTCACCACGATGATGTTGTCGCCGCAATCGACATGCGGGGTGAACTGCGGCTTGTGCTTGCCACGCAGGCGGTTGGCGACGATGACGGCGAGGCGGCCGAGCACGACGCCTTCGGCGTCGATCAGCACCCAGTCCTTTTTCACCTCCGCCGGCTTCAGCGAGGCTGTGGTTTTCAGCATGGGATGTGGGGTCCGTGCGATTTGGCGGCGGGGTATGGTCGGAAACGCCGATGGGGTCAAGGGTTTCGGTCTGTGGTAATATAATACCAACACAACCTGCCACAACGATCAGGCGTCCCGCAACAGTCGTTCGATCCGTGCCGCGGCGTCGCGGCCCTGATGCGCATTGTCCCATAGCCCGTCGGAGATCTGCGTATAGACCCGCACCGCATCGTCGCCGTTGGTGATCGACGCGACACCCACAAGCAGGTTCGGCTCGCCGCCGAGCCGGAACGGGCTCGACAGCACCACGGGCCGCGCGTCGTAGAACAGAATTTGGAACCCCGTGGTGGGCAGCGGTTGATCCACCACGCCGATCTGCACGCCCATCGGCGGCTTGCGGATCAACGCGAGCAGATGCGTCACCTCCCGCCGGGCGAAGGCACGCTGTGCCGCGAGCGTGCTGCGCGCCGGCCTGGCGCGGGAGGATACCAGCCCGTTGGCGAGAAACGCCGCAACCTCGCGCACCGAGATGATATTGACGATGCCCGGCTGCGTACGGCGATAGGCAACCTTGCGCGTCCGCAGCACCTCGATCAGCGCGCTGGCCCGGTCGCCTGCAGTGCCGCCGTCCAATTGCTCAGCGATCGCCGCGTCCAACACC
>DATJNA010000087.1:0-63283 GCA_035508435.1 Acetobacteraceae bacterium
AGACGTTCAGGCTTTCCATCGCGCCGGGCATGGCCAGCGCCGCGAGTTCGTCACAGGTCTCCCGGGTCAGGCGGCGCAGTCCTTCGCCCTCGGCGCCCAGCACCAGCGCCACTCGCCGCCCGGCCAGCGACGGACCGGACAGCGGCGCCTTGGCCGCGGCGTCCAGCCCGACCGTCCAGCAGTTCGCCGCCTTCAGCGCGATCAGCGTGCGCGCGATGTTCACCGCGCGCAGCAGCGGCATGGTCTCCAGCGCGCCGGAGGCCGCCTTCGCCAGCGCCCCGGTCTCCTCCGGCGCGTTGCGGTCCTGGGTGACCACCGCCGCCGCGCCAAACGACGCAGCGGAGCGCATGATCGCACCCACATTGCGCGGGTCGGTCACCTGATCCAGCACGACGATCGGTCCGGACCGGTCCAGCGCGGCCTGCAACGGCGGCGGCGCCAGCGGATCGGCGAGCAAGGCCACGCCCTGGTGCGCGATGTCACGGCCGAGCAATTGATCCAGCCGGCTGCGCTCTACGCGCTCCGGCGGCAGCGGCCAGGGCGGGGGCAGACGCTGCGTCAGCGCCGCCTCGCCTTCCTCGGTCACCATCAGCCGGCGCAGGCGGCGGGCAGGGTTGGCAAGAGCTGCCGCCACCGCATGCTGCCCGTACAGCCATAGCGTGCCGCGCGGCGTCTCGGCGTTGTGGCGCGGCGCCTCGTGCTGCTGCGGGCGGGAGAAAAAGCGCTGCTGCCCGCCGCCCTCGCGCTGCTGGCCCGGCCCCGACGGACGCGGTCCGCGCTGGTCGCGATCGCGCTGCCCGCCATGCGGGCCTTGCGCATGCGGCGGCCGCGGCCCCTGTTGGAACCCCTGCCCCCGTTGCTCTTGTCCGCGGTGTTCTTGTCCGCGTTGCTCTTGTCCGCGGTGTTCTTGTCCGCCACCGCGGCCCTGCCCCGACGGCTGGGCCACATGGCCATGCCGCGGCCCACCGCCGCCTGGCTGGTTAGGACGATCAGGCCCACCGCCGCGGCCGGGGCCGCGATTGAACGGCGGCCGGCCAGAGCCGCCATGGCGCGTGTCACTCGGAGGTTTCATTGCGCACCGTATAGCCGTCCCCCATGCCGCTGCACAGGCATGCCACCGGGAAAGGCACGCGCTGAACCATACAGAGCGCGCGCCAAACCCTGCCGCACGCGCCGCGGATCAGCCGCTATGGCGGGGCAGCGTCATCGCGGCAGGCCAGCCCTCCGCACCGTTTGACCCAGATCAACGACAGCGGCGGCGTCAGCTTGCTCTGTTGCTCCGGGCGCGAGCGGCTCAGGGCGGCCGCAGCGCCTCGCCGGGCGGCAGAGCGGCCGCGGCGCCTCGTCGCGCGGCCGCCATTGGCGGGTGGTCCGGCATGTCGGCTCAGAAGAAGGAGGAACAGAATGTTCAAGGATTGGCAGGCGATGGAAACGGCGCTGTCGGGTGATCTTCGGTCCTTGCGTGCCGGCTCGCCTGAGGTGATGCGGGGCTTTGCCGCGCTGGCCCAGGCGGCGCTGAAGGCGGACGTCCTGGATGGCCGCACCAAGGAGCTGATCGCATTGGCGATCGCGGTGGCGACACGCTGCGATGGTGCCATCGCGTTCCATGCGGAGGCCGCCCTGAAGCGCGGCGCGTCGCGGGCGGAGGTGCTGGAGGCAATGGGCATGGCGATCTACATGGGCGCCGGCCCGAACGTGCTGGCCGCGGCCGAGGCATTGGAGGCGTTCGACCAGTTCAGCACGCAGGATGCGGCGAAGGCGGCGTAGCAGGCTGGGCGCAATTGAAGGTCTGAAGGCCGGTCTGAGTAGGGCACGGCGGCGCGAGGGTGCCATCACCCCATCCGACCGGAGCGGCTGGCTGCGATTTATGTTTCCCACCAACCCAAAGACAAGCTGAGGGAAGATTTCACGCGGCAGAATTTTATCGTCGAGCGGTGCCAACGGTCTCGCCGCCGCGGTATCGATTCACGCGGCAGCATCGATTCACGCGGCAGCATCGCTTCGCGCGGCAGCGTCGCCTCGCGCCGCAGCGTCGCCTCGCGCGGCAGCGTCGCTTCGTGCGCTTTGTGGAACCTTCCTTCAGCTTGGTGAGAAAGCAAGGCGTTGCGGCCACGGCGGCCTTGCTCGAGTGCGCTCCGGCTTCGGCTCGCGCTACCTGCCTGCCCCTTTGATAATGTTGCCTACCGCAGCGGAATTGTCACCAGGAACCCGGGCGGCTGCAATGGCTTCCGCTCCTCGGGCGATTGATACGCGGAGCCCGGAATGAAGCCTTCGCCGGTATTGTACTCGCGCATCGGATAGATTGTCAGCGCGAATGTGCTTTCCGCCGGCGGCGTGGAGTCCGGCGCCGTGACGGTGTCGTTCGGCACCGGCGCGGCCCGGTCGGTGGGCGGATCGAATGGCAGCGGTGGCGGCAGGGGCAGAAATGAGCGCGGCGCGGTGACCAGCAATACGCCGCCGACCAGCATCCACCGCAGAATGCGCGTCACAGCCCGCCCTCCACCGCCGCGGCCATGCGGATTACGCCGCGCCGGTCTTCCGACGGATTGCCGAATGGCGCGCCGAGCGGGCCGGTGCCACTGTGCCGCCATGCATCCAGTGCCCAGCGCACCGAGGGGAACGCGATGCCGTCCCAGGGAATCGCATCCCACGCGTAAAGCCCGACCTCCAGGCTCTCCGCACCGGCGCCGAAGCGCGGCAGAGCAGGATCGGCAAAGCGGGCGCGATAGATCACCTGCACCTGGCCGAGGCGGGCGATGCTGAACATTGCCAGGATGCCGTCGATGGTGATGTCGGCCTGGGCCTCCTCCATGGCTTCGCGCGCGGCACCCTCATCCGGGGTCTCGCCAAGTTCCAGGTAGCCGGCGGGCAGCGTCCAATAGCCGCGGCGCGGCTCGATCGCGCGGCGGCACAGCAGCACGGCGCCATCCTGCACGATGACCGAGCCGACCACGATGCGCGGGTTCTCATAGGCGACGTAGCCGCAGCCGGCGCAAACGAGCCGCTCGCGGTTGTCACCCTCCGGGATACGGCTGACGAACTCCGGCATGGCCGCAAGGTGACGCGGCAATCGATTGGAATCAAGCGATCAGACAGAAAGATCGAGCAACGAACCGCGCGGCAGCACGCGAACCGGCTCGCCATTGGCGCCATTGCCGGCTGGCGGAACCGCCGGCGGCGGCTGTGGCGCAGGGGTGGAACCCGCGGGAGCGACACCCGGAAACCGAACCGGTGTCGCCACGCGCGGCGCGACGACGCCCGAAAAAGCGGACAGCGAAGCGACAGACAACATGACAGAGACTATAGCCTCGAGAGGTTAATCAGGACTGAACAACGCCGCCTGTCGTCTCCCGCAACAGCGATCCGGGAGCCGACGCTCCCGGATCCTTCCGTGCCGTCATGCGGCGGCCTTGACCTCGATCTTCGTCGGCTCGACCTTCGCCACCTCGCTCTTCGGCAGCGTCACTGTCAGCACGCCCTTGGCGAACGCCGCCGCCACCTTGTTGCGATCGATGCCATCCGGCAGGGCAAAGCTGCGGCGGAACATGCCGTAGCTGCGTTCGGAGAGGTAGTACTCCTTGTCCTTCTCTTCCGTCTCCAGCTTCTTCTCGCCCTTGATGGTCAACATTTCATCGGTCAGCGCGACTTCGATGTCCTTCTCATCCATGCCGGGGAGCTCTGCGGTCACCTTGTAGCAAGCGGCATCCTCGGTCACATCGATCGCCGGGGTCGGCATGGTGACGGCGCCTTCGAAGCCGAACATCGGCGCCATGTCGAACATGCGCCGCAACGACGGCAGGCCGAAGCCGCCGGCGAAGCGGTCCATCAGCTTATCCATCTCCGTCCGGAACGAGCGCCACGCGTCGGTGGCGGCGGGGGCCGGCGCGGTCTTCTTGACTTCAAGTGTGGTTGCCATTTTGTTCCTACATTGTTTCTCTGGCCGAACAAGTACGGGCGTATTGCTGGACCCGTGGCAGCGCCAACGCATTGATCCGAATCAAACGTTTCGTCAGCGGAGGTTGGACCCTTGATCCAATCGATGCGGGGCGGTGCGGCTCGCATTGGCGTTGAAGATCCACCACAAAGCACAAAGACCGGCACGATGCACGGTGTCTTGTTCGACACAAGCTGCGTGCGTTTATGCCTTCGTGCTCTTGCGGTGAATTTGCTCGGTCCAGTGATACAGCTCGGGGCAGTGATACCGACAGTCCGTCCAGCCAGACATGTCGATATCGGTATCAGTCCCCGTCATCGACGCAATCCGATTTGCAAAACTGCAAACCCTACAGCGCAGCTTCTCGGCGCGAGGTTTCCCTCTGGGCCGTGTGGACGCAATCCCAGCTATGCACAATCGACGGATTGCCAAATCGGCTATTTGGTGCCGACCGCGCAGTGCATGGCGTGCGCCATCAGCAGCACGCCGTCGTGCCGGGCCGCGGCCGTCAGCGCGTGCCAGGTCTCGGTCTCCTCCGACGTCAGCAGCGACAGCACATGGTCCTCGCGGTAGCGCCAGATCGGGCCGTCCGGCCGGTCGAGCGTCACCAGCGACGGCAACGCCACCACATTGCGGAATCCCGCCAGCCGCATCCGCCGGTACAGGCTGGCATCGGCGATCGCGCGCGGACCCACCGACTGCGGCGGGGTCTCGGCGCGACCGCGCAAGGACGGCGGCAGCTCCAGGTTCCACCATTGCGGCAGGTCGATCGCCCGCACCACCACACCCAGCCGCCCGCCCGGACGCAGCACCCGCCACGCCTCGCGCAAGGCGAGGTCGGCGTCGCATTCCTCCAGCACCGTCACGGTGAACACGCAGCCGAACGATGCCTCCGGAAACGGCAGGGCTTCGGCACTGCCGGGCCGGAACGCGATCGCCGCGCCCAACCCTTCCTCCACCGCCAGCGCCCTCGCCTCGCGTTGCAGGAACGGGTTCACGTCCACTGCGGTCAGCGGGCAGGCGGGCCAGAGACGCGCCACCATGCGGTCCAGCGCGCCCGACCCGCTGCCGATATCGAGCACTGCCTCCCCCGGCTGCGGCGCCATTTGTTCCAGCAGGGTGCGCACCATGGCGCGGTAGCTGGGGGCGCGGGCGCGGTCCTCTAGCGCGGCGATGCCGCCGACATGCCGGCCGCTCAAGGTCACTACCGAGAACCGCCGCACCAGCGCTGCAATCGCCGGCTGCCATTGCGACGGCGCCAGGAAGAACGGCAGCATTACCAGTGCCGGACCGCTGCCCTGGACGCGGTAGGAGATGCCGGCCACCACGCCCTGCGCTGCCACCGCGCGCGGTGCGTCGGCGCGGAATCGGCCCAGGAATTCGGTCATCCAGCCCACAATCGCCTCGCCCCGGTCGGCGACCACATCGGCCCAGCCTGGCGCGACATAGCCAGCCAGCACCTGCCGCTCCGCGCCCGCCAGCCGCGGCAATGCCCGCGCGGTCACGGCGTCGGTCAGGTCACCATCGCCGGCGATCATCAGCACGCGCCCGGCGGCGCCCGCGAACGGTGCCGGGTCGAGCCGGGACGGCACGCACAACACCAGCCCTGCCACCCGCTCCGGCCACGCCGCGACGAAGCCACCCACATCCCCCGGCATCGGCGCCGCCACATGCGCCGCGCCGAGCCCCAGATGGTCCCACAGCGCCGCCAGCCTTTGCGCCAGCGTCAGCGCGGCTTGCTCGTCCATCCGTTCCTCCCGTTGATTGACGCTCCATCGATTGACGCAACGCAAGCCTGCTTCCATGCTTCGGGACAATCAGCACCAAGGACGCCGCACGATGGTCCTGAGCCGCACCACCCGCGTCAACTTCTTGCTCAGCAACGGCCACTTCCTGTCGCATTTCTACGTGCTGTGCCTGCCGCCCCTGTTCCTGGTGTGGCAGAAGGCGTTCGACGTATCCTTCGCCGAGCTCGGCCTCACCGTCGCATTGATGTCCGGCACCACCGCGATATTGCAGACGCCGCTGGGGTTCCTGGTGGACCGCTTCGGATCGCGCGTCTTCCTGGTGGGCGGCGTGCTGCTGATGTGCCTGTCGATGGCCGCGATGGGCCTCGCCACCAACTTCTGGCAGATCCTGGGGCTGGCGACGCTGTCGGGCATCGGCAATTCGGTCATCCATCCCTGCGACTACGCGATCATCACCGGCTCGGTGGACCACGAGCGCATGGGCGCCTCCTTTGCCATGCACACGTTCAGCGGCAACCTGGGCTTCGCCGCCGGACCGCCGGTGATGGCATTGCTCGCGGTGACGATCGGCTGGCGCGCCAGCCTGCTGCTGGTCGGATTGCTCGGCCTGCCGGTGGTGCTGTCGATCCTGTGGCAGAGTGCCATCCTGAAGGATCAGGTGCGCCATGAGCCGGAACAAGCGGGCGAGGCGATCAGCGGCCGTGCCTTGTTGTTCTCCCGCACCATGCTGTTGTTCTTCGGCTTCTATCTGCTGGGATCGATGGCGGGCGCCGGCGTGCAGGCCTGGCTGATCACCGTGCTGCACGCGGTGAAGGGCATGGACCTCGCGATCGCCTCGGCGGCGCTCACCGGCTACATGGCGGGCAGCACCTGCGGCGTCCTGCTGGGCGGCTGGTTCGCCGATGCCTATCGCAAATACGTGCAGGGCTTCGCCGTCAGCCTGACGATCGTCTCCGCCGCTCTGGTCCTGGTGGTTGCGATCCTGCTCCTGCCGGCATCGGCAGTGATCGGGCTGATGTTCGTCTCCGGCATGGCCCTGGGCGCCAGCCGCACGCCGCGCGACGTGATGCTGAAGGAGGCATCGCCGCCGGGGCAGATCGGCAAGGTGTTCGGCTTCGTCAGCGCCGGGCTGCCACTGGGCAGCGCGCTGACGCCGGTGCCGTTCGGCATGCTGATCGACCACCACCATCCGGAGCTGGTGCTGATCCTGGTGGCCGGCCTGCTGCTGGCGAGCCTGCTGTGCATGGGCAGCGCCCGCGCATCCGCTCGCTCCGATGTCGTGGCCGTGGCGGCGGAGTGAGTTTGCGCCCCCGTCCCCTGACGCCGCGGCTCTTATGACCGTCACCGACCCATTTGCCGACGACGCGAAACTTACCCCGTTTTGGTGGGACGATGTGCCGCGTCCATCGCTGCCGGCCACGCAGCCGCCAGCAAAGGCTGACGTGGTGGTAGTGGGCTCCGGCTACACCGGCCTCGCCGCCGCATTGCAGACCGCTCGGGGCGGGCGACACACCGTGGTGCTGGATGCAGAGGACGCCGGCTTCGGCTGCAGCACACGCAACGGCGGCCAGATCTCAACCAGCATCAAGCCGGGCTATCACGCCCTGGCCCGCCGCTTCGGCGCCGAGCGTGCCTTCCGCATCGTTCAGGAGGGCCGCAACTCCCTCGCCTGGGCTGGCGCCTTCGTCACCGATGAGGGCATCGACTGCGATTTCCGCACCTGCGGCCGCTTCCACGCGGCGCATAACCCGGCCCGTTACGAGGCGCTGGCGCGGATGCTGACAGCGCAGCCGAAGGATCTGCAAATCGCCGCGCACATGGTGCCGCGCGCGGAGCAAGCGGGCGAACTGGGCACCGATGTGTATTGCGGCGGGATTGTCTACGAGCACCACGCTTCGGTGCATCCGGCCCGCTTCCATCAGCGCTTGCTCGACCGCGTGTTGCAGGCGGGCGCGACAGTGATCCCGCACTGCCCCGCCACCGCCATCCATCGCGCCGGCGCCGGCTTCCGTATCGATTGCGCCGGCGCCAGCATTGCCGCGCGCAACGTGGTGGTGGCAACCAATGGCTACACCGGACGCCTCGTGCCATGGCTGCGACGCCGCGTCATTCCGATCGGCAGCTACATCATCGCGACCGAGCCAATTCCCGCCCCGACCATGGCGCGACTGATGCCGCGCGACCGCGTGATCAGCGACACGCGCAAGGTGGTCTACTATTACCGCCCCTCACCCGACGGTCGCCGCATCCTGTTCGGCGGCCGCGTGTCCTATAACGAGACGGACCCGCGGCGCAGCGGCCCGCCGCTGCACGCCGAGATGGCGCGCATCTTCCCCGATCTCGCCGACACGCGCATCAGTCATTCCTGGGCCGGCTTCGTCGCCTATACCTTCGACGAGATGATGCATGTCGGCGAGCGCGACGGATTGTTCTATGCGATGGGCTATTGCGGATCGGGCGTCGGCATGGCCGGCTATCTGGGCACGCGCATCGGCCAGCAGGTATTGGGGCGCCCCGAAGGCGCGACGGCATTGGACAATCTGCCATTTGAGTCGCGGCCGTATTATTGGGGCAATCCGTGGTTCCTTGCCCCCTCGGTCGCTTATTATCGTTGGCGGGACCGGTCGATGCGCACGTAGCAGCCGCTATGATCGGAGCGCGAGAAGCGCAGATCGTGTCATGCAGATCGTGTCATGCAGAACCTGTCATGCAGATCGTGTCATGCTGATCGTGTCATGCAGATCGTGTCATTGCGAGGACCGGGAGTCGCGGACAGGAACCCGCGCGTGCATCGCGATCCCGATACGGGATCATGTTAAAATCTCTATCACATCGGTCGCGTGGCAGAGTTCCTCGGTGCCCGCCGTGCCGCGGCCTTCCGGCACTGCCACCAGCCGTACGCGCACCCACTCGTCGTTGATTGCCTCCAGCACTTCCGCCGTGATCCCGCCAACCACCCGCAGTTTCACACCCGGCTCGATGCCGATCAGCTCGATCATCCCGCCCTCCGTCAGAAGAACACGCTCAAATTCTTCGCCAGCAGTACGTTTTGCTCCAGCAGCAGCTCGCGCCGCGCGATCTGCCAGGACTCGCCGCTCCGACGCAGCGTATCGGTGCGGCGGCCGATGAACGTCGTGCTCTCGTATTCGACGCGGTTCTGATACACCAGAAAGCGGCAGCCCACCGTCACCTCCTGCGCGTCCTCCGCCGACGGCGAGACCCGCAGCAGGCGCACATTGCTGACCATGTGCGTCACCCGCGACAGCGGCTCCTCGGCGTAATGCACGCCGGTCAGGATTTGCTCCACCCGCTTGGTCAGCGTCCACTTGTCCTCGTCGAACCAGCTTATGCCCTCGCCCTGGCGTGTGTTCTCTTGCTCTGCATGCTGGCCGAACTTCACGTTGCGGCGGATCGGCATGAAATACACCAGATCCTCGGACAGCAATTCCAGCCAGTCCTTGAACCGGCGCTGGTCCAGCAGGTCCGCCTCTTGATAAAGAAAATCCGCGATCTCCTGCTGCAGCGCCAGCCAGGCCGGCCTGCGCCGTACCACTGGGCGTTCCACGACCTCGCTCATCTCATCAACCCTCCCACGCCAATCACCGCACCGACACTGCCGCCGATTACCGCACGGACGCCGGGCTTGCTCAAGCCGCGGTCGATCCACCCGCGGTCAATGCGTCGGATTGGCCGGAGTGTTCGGTTGCGTCGGTTGATTGGAGTCCGAGGCCGGCGGGGCGGCCGGCGCTGGCTGGGTTGCCTCCGGCGGCGG
Source organism: Acetobacteraceae bacterium (assembly GCA_035508435.1). Lineage (GTDB taxonomy): Bacteria > Pseudomonadota > Alphaproteobacteria > Acetobacterales > Acetobacteraceae > JASHVB01. Next base: position 9,455 of record DATJNA010000087.1, read on the forward strand.
CGCACCTGGGCCAGGCTGCGTTGGCGCCGTGGACTGCGCTGGCATCGTGGGCTGCGCTGGCGTCGTGGGCTGCGTCGGCGCCGCGGCCTGCGGGTTCCCGCCGGCACCAAACGGCTGCGTCGTGCCCTGCGCCGCAGGACCAGGAGGCGGTGCCGGCGCGCCGGCGCGCTGCGTCATGTCGGTCACGCAGCGCCCCATCGCATTGCTTGCCGCGGTCGAGCCGGACAGGGAAATGATCCAGGCCGACTCGTTGCCGGAGGGAAATGTCACCGTCATCGAGGACGCCCGGCGGAACTGCGCGTCGAACGTCGCCACGTCGGCGCGCGGCATGAACCACTGCACACCCTGGCCGCTGCCCACGGCTTGCTCGGTCCAGGGGCGCTCCAGCCCGACCTGAACGACGACCGGGATGTCGGTATGGTCCGGGATCTGCCAGCTCGGCTTGCTCGCGATGAACGTCACGCCGTTGCCGCCGATCGGGAACCGCAGGGAGAAGGTGCGACCGTCGGCAGGATTGTGGCTGCCGATGCCGCAGAAGCCCTGGCCATGCTCGTCCTGGCCGTCGAACGCGTCCCATCCGCCGGCATGGAAATAGACAGTGATATCAGCGTGGGCGGGCAAGGCAAGGCACGCCGATATCGCGGCAGTGCGCAAAATCTGGCCAAGGCGCATCCGATCCTCCCAACAACCGCCCGCGGCACCGACCGGGCGCCCGATCGGTGCGCCGCGGCGATGACGGCCGGCAAGATACGGCGGACCCGCGGCCAGTGCGACCCGGGTGGGCACTGCGCCGCAGACCCGAGCGGGAGTTGCGCCGCGGATCCGGGCGGGAGCTGCGCCGCAGATCCGGGCGGGAGCTGCGCCGCAGACCCGGGCGGGTGCTGCGCTGCAATTGGCGCCATGCCGCCACCAACCGCGCCGACCACCGTGTTTCGCCAACGATGCTCGGTTCTTGGCGGCAACCGGCTCGAATTGCTACAGTGGGGTGGCGATTCGCTCGCTTCCCCGCGCCGCGGGTCCCGAAGCGGCGGCCGGACCCCTGGTAGGAATTGCCGTCATGAAACTGAAGGCCGACCGCGCCACCCTGCTGAAGGCCCTGGGCCACGTCCAGAGCGTGGTGGAGCGGCGCAACACCATCCCGATCCTCGCCAATGTCATGATCGCGGTGCGTGAAGGCCGCCTGGCGCTCACCGCCACGGATATGGAAATCGCTGTCGTCGAGGACGTGCCGGCGAGCACCACCCGCAACGGCGCCTGCACCGCACCGGCCGCCACACTGTATGAAATCGTGCGCAAGCTGCCCGAGGGAGCCGAGGTGGAACTCGACCACCCCGGCGGCGATGCCCAGTTGGCGCTGCGTTCCGGCCGTTATGCCACCAGCCTGGTGGTGCTGCCGGTCGAGGATTTTCCCTCGATGACCGCCGGCACGCTGCCGCACCGATTCAACCTGTCAGCCCAGCAACTGCGCGGCCTGATCGACCGCACCCGCTTCGCCATCAGCACCGAGGAGACACGCTATTACCTCAACGGCATCTACCTCCACGTCACCGAAAGCGAGGGCGTGAAGGTGCTGCGCGCGGTCGCCACCGACGGCCATCGCCTCGCACGCGTGGAGGAGCCGCTGCCGGACGGCGCCAGCGCGATGCCGGGTGTCATCATCCCGCGCAAGACGGTCAACGAGCTGCGGAAATTGCTCGACGAGGTAACGGGCAACGTGGAAGTGGGCCTGTCCGACACGCGCATTCAGTTCCATGCCGACCAGGTATTGCTCACCAGCAAGCTGATCGATGGCACCTTCCCCGAATACGAACGGGTGATCCCGCGCGGCAACGACAAGGTGCTGCGCGTGGGCAAGAAGGACTTTGCCGACGCGGTGGGGCGGGTGGCGGCGATCTCTTCCGAGCGCTCGCGCCCGGTGAAATTGTCGCTCGCGCGCGATTTGCTCGTGCTGTCGGCGGCGAGCCCGGAGCAAGGCACGGCCACCGAGGAGCTCGATGCGGACCACGTGAAATACGAGGCCGGTCCGTTGGAGATTGGCTTCCAGGCGCGCTACCTGAACGACATCACCGACCAGATCAGCGACCAGGTGGAGTTCTGCTTTGCCGACGGCTCTGCCCCCACCGTGGTCCGCGACGCCGCCGACGCCAGCGCGCTCTATGTGCTGATGCCGATGCGGGTGTAGCCTGTCATTGCGAGGCCCGCGAGGGCCGAAGCAACCTCGGTCGGGCAGGGCGCACGAATGTTCGAATGTTTGCTCGACCGGGATGGCTTCGTCCCTTCCGGCCTCGCAATGACATGTGGCGCCGCAAATGACCGGTGGGCGCCTCAATACGGCTCGCTGACGAAGATGAATGTTGTCCCCGTGACGATCGGTGCGCTGGCGCCGACGAAGGACACGTTGACGTCTTTCACCTGCCGCGTCCCGGCACGGCCGGAGGCCTGCAACGCGCCTTCGATGATGTGCCACAGGCCATGGATACGGCCGGTGCCCAGGCTGCCGCCGAACGTGTTCAGCGGCAATTCGCCGTCCAGCTCGATGCGGCCGTCCTGGATGAAGTCCAGCGCCTCGCCCTCCTTGCAGAAGCCATAGGATTCCAGGCCGTAGATCACCGAGGCGGAGAACCCGTCATAGATCTGTGCCACGTCCACGTCCTTGGGGCTGAAGCCGGACCGTTCCCAGGTCAGTTTGGCCGAACTGCTGCCGCCCGCCATGTAGCTGGACAGGCTGCCGATGCGGCCGGCGACTTCGAAATGCAGCCGCTGGCCATAGCCGGCGAGGTACGCGGGCCGCGGCTTCAGGTCGCGTGCGCGGTCGGCGGTGGTCAGCACGACCGCAACGGCACCTTGCACGGGGATGTCGCAATCGAACAAGCAGAACGGATACGCCACCATGCGGGAGGCGAGATAGTCATCGCGTGACAGCGGCGTGCCGTGAAAATAGGCGTGCGGATTGTGCTGCGTGTGCTTGCGCTGGGTGACGGCGAGCGTCGCCATCTTCTCGCGATTCTGGCCGTTGCGTTCCAGCCAGCGGGTATAGGCCACGGCCATGCCCTGGCCGGGGCCGCCGAAACCGTAGGGCGCGGTGAACTGCGTCGCGCCGGAGGCATAGGCGCCCGGCAGGTTCTGATAGGTGCCGCGCGGGTTGTGCATGGCGCGCCACACCACGGCGTATTTGCAGACACCGGCGAGCAAAGCGTTCACCGCCTGCTGCACCGCCCCGCCGATATTCGTGGTGCCCACCTGGATGTGCCAGGTCAGGTTGGGCAGTTTCAGCATCGCCATCATGCAGTTCACCGACACGACGGAGATGCCGTCGATCTCCGCATGTCCGGTTGCCGGCAGTTCCGGGTAGGTGGCGAGGCCGTCGATGTCCTCCATCCGCAGGCCCGAATCGGCCACCGCGCCCTTCACCGCCTCCAGCGCGTGAGCGGCGAGCGGGATGTCGGCCGAGCGCGACACCTTTGAATATCCCACGCCGCTGATCGCGACCTTGCACCGGTTTTCCCACATGCCGCGCCTCCTTCTATTGTGCCAGCCGGAACTGCGGCAGCGTGATGTCGTCGTTCAGCTTCTCGAAGATCACCGCGACGCGGCGGCCGACCTTCGCCTCGGTATAGGGTGCATCGAGCAAGTTGCCGCACAGCAGCGCGCCGGGAGCGGCGTCGAGCTCGACGATGATGCTGGCGTACGGCACGGCGGGGGAAAAACGCTTGTCGCCGGTGTGATACATGATGGTGTAGGCGTAGATCGTGCCGTCACCAGGCACCGGCTCGAATTTCAGCTCCGTGCTGACGCATTGCACGCAGGTGGGGTAGGGCGGGTGCTGGAAATGGCCGCAGCTCTGGCAGCGTTGCAATTCCAGAACGCCGCGTTTTGCCGCGTCCCAGAATGGCCGGGTCCATTCGTTGGGGACGGGAATCGGCCGCGTCACCTTGCTCCAGTCGCTCATGTGTGTCCGTCCTGTCCCAGGTGTCATTGCGAGAAGCGGAGCGCCTCATGTCATCGCGAGGAGCGTAGCGACGCAGCAATCTGGTTCGGCAAACCGCCCGAACCGTTCGTGCGCCAGCTTGAACAGCCTTGCTTCGTCGCTTCGCTCCTCGCAATGACGGGTGTGCGCTTTCGGGATAGTACGTCGCAATCGCGCGGTGCGATAGCTCTTGCCTGACTTTGCAAGCCGACCGCACACTCACCCCGACAGCTTGATGCGCTGCGATATGCTGGAGGACGCGGGGATGGAACTCAGGGGAGCGGTCGCGCTGGTGACCGGCGGGAATGGCGGGCTGGGGCAGCGCATCTGCCACGCGCTGGCGGAGGAAGGTGCGCATGTCGCGGTGATGTACGCGCAGAGCAAGGAGCAAGCGGAGGCGGTGGCCCGCACGCTGGCCACCAGCTACCAGATCAACGCCGCTGCCTTCGCGTGCGACATCACCGATGCTGCCGCCGTCGAGAAACTGGTGGGCGACGTGACCGCGCGGTTTGGCCGGCTCGACATCCTGGTCAATGATGCTGCCTACAACAAGGCAATCCCGTTTCCCGACCTCGACAGCCTGACGCAGGAGGTGTGGGACAAGATCATGGCGGTCAACCTGACCGGGCCGATGCGCATGATCAAGGCGGTGGCGCCAGTGATGAAGGCGCAGGGGCATGGGCGGATCGTCAATGTCGCGTCGGTGGCGGGGCTGGGACCGACCGGCTCGTCGATTGCCTACGCGGTGTCGAAGGCCGGACTGATCCATCTGACGCGCTGCATGGCGGTGGCGCTGGCGCCGGCAGTGCTGGTGAACTGCGTCGCGCCTGGCTTGCTCGAGGGCACGCGCGCGACCGCCAACCTGCGGCCGGAGCAAGTGGAACGTTCCGCATCGGGGTCATTGCTCAAGAAGGCCGCGGACAAGGACGATTGCGCCGACATGACCGTCGCCATGTGCCGCACCGAGACGATGACGGGGCAGACGGTGGTGATCGATTCCGGGCGGATGTTCCACTGAGCGAGGCGGGGTGCTTTGCACAGAGCGTCGTTGCGACAGGTTTCGACGGCGCGGCTGAGCGGGTAACGCCGGCACGAATTCGGCCAGGAACCTGTACGCTGGCCCCTCGCCAACCGGCGGCTCACGCGATACACCGGCCCGCGTCGAGGCGGACCCTCGCCTGACTCGCACCGGCATTGCCTGCCTGCAATCTCTCACCCGCGCGTGGCCACCGACTTGCCCGATCGCCTGTCTGCCAATCCGCCAGGCTCTGCCGCTCAACCGCCCGGCCCCGACCCGGCTCCGGGCGGACCGCTCCCGGCGGCGATGCCCCGCCCCACGGTCTTGCTGTTCGACTGGGACAACACCCTGGTGGACGGCTGGGCCGCGATCACCGCCGCCCTGAACGTCGTGTTCGCCGAGTTCGGCATGCCGCCCTGGACCCGCCAGGACTGCGTCGCCCGCGTCCGCGTCGCCATCCGCGAGAGTTTTCCCCCGTTATTCGGTGACCGCTGGGAGCATGCCCGCGACCTGTTCTACACCAGCTTCCGTGACCGCCATTTGGACCACCTCCAGCCCATGCCGGGCGCCGCGGCGGCGCTGGCGGCAGGTGCCACCTGGCCACGGGCGGTCGTCTCCAACAAGGCGGGCCGCTACCTGCGGGCAGAGGTTGCCCACCTCGGCTGGTCCGGCCATTTTGGCGCGGTGATCGGCGCGGGCGACGCCGACGCCGACAAGCCGGATCCGGCGCCGATCCATATGGCCTTGTCCAGGCTCGGCCACCAACCCGACGCTACCGTTTGGTATGTCGGCGATACCGCGCTCGACATGCGAACCGCCCGCGCCGCCGGCGTCACCCCCGTGCTGATTGGCGACGCCGCGCACGACGGGGGCATTGCGCATGCGGCCCCCGATATCCATTTTCCCTCCGCTCACGCTCTCACCGCACAATTGCGTGCGCTGGACGGACGGGGGTAGGGCTGGACTAGACTACCTGCCGGAGGGGCGTGCCACGACCAGCCGGAATGATGAGAAACCGCAACCCGAACAGTAACGACAAGAAGAAGGACAATCGCCGTGGCCAACGAGAAAGCGCAGAACGTTCAGGACGTGTTCCTGAACCACGTGCGGAAGCAAAAGACACCGGTAACGGTGTTCCTGGTGAACGGTGTCAAGCTGCAGGGAATCATTACCTGGTTTGACAATTTTTCCGTTCTGCTGCGTCGGGACGGGCATACCCAGCTCGTCTACAAGCATGCCATCAGTACCGTGATGCCGGGCGCCCCGATCCAGCTCTTCGACGCCACCAAGGCGGAAACGCCCGCCCCGGCCGGCGCGATGCGCGAGAGGGAGATGACCGCTGCCGCCCACGGCGACTGACGCCATCCTCCGCGACCGCAACGGTTCGGGCGCCGGCCCGACCCGCGCCGCGATTGTGCTGCCCTGGGAGCGCGGCGCCGGCCGCTCCCCCGAGCTTGTGCGAGCCAATGGCGATGGCGTCCATGCAGGCCAGCACGTGCCGGAGGCCCTGCGCCCGCGCGAGAACGCGCGCGCAGCCGAGGCCCGGCTGGCCGAGGCGGTGGGACTGGCTGCCTCGATTGGCCTGATCGTCGTCCACACCGCGATCCTGCCGCTGCGCGTCCGTCGTCCGGCCACGCTGCTGGGCGAGGGGCAGGTCGCCACGCTCGGCCGCGCCCTCGCGGAGCAATATGTCACGGTGGCGATCGTCGATGCGGCGCTGAGCCCGGTGCAGCAGCGCAACCTGGAACGCGCCTGGGCCTGCAAGGTGATCGACCGTACCGGCCTGATCCTCGACATCTTCGGCGAGCGGGCGGCCACCCGCGAGGGCACGTTGCAGGTGGAACTGGCGCATCTGGAATACCAGCGTTCGCGCCTGGTACGATCCTGGACCCACCTGGAACGCCAACGCGGCGGCTTCGGCTTCCTCGGCGGGCCGGGCGAGACGCAGATCGAGGCCGACCGCCGGCTGATCGGCGAACGCATCGTGAAGCTGAAGAAGGAGCTGGAGCAGGTCCGGCGAACGCGAGGATTGCACCGGTCCGCGCGGCGCCGGGTGCCGTTCCCGGTGGTCGCGCTGGTGGGCTATACCAACGCAGGCAAATCTACCCTATTCAACGCCCTGACCGGGGCCGAGGTAACAGCGCGCGACCAGTTGTTCGCCACCCTCGATCCGACCATGCGAGGGCTGGAGCTGCCGTCCGGCCGCAAAATCATTCTGTCCGATACCGTCGGTTTCATCAGTGAGCTGCCACACGAGCTGGTGGCGGCGTTCCGGGCCACGCTGGAGGAAGTCGCCGAGGCGGACGTGATCCTGCACGTACGCGACGCCGCGCATCCGGAAACCGCGGCGCAGCGTGCCGACGTGCTGGCGGTGCTGGAGGACATGGTAGCTGACGGCACGCTGGATGCCGCCTGGCCGGAACGCACGATCGAGGTGCTGAACAAGGCCGATCTGCTGGGTGGTGTGGCGAACGTGCCGGGGCGCAACGGCGGCGTTGCGGTCTCCGCGATCACCGGCGAAGGACTGGACGCGCTGCGCGCCGCCATCGACGCTCGCATTGCCGCGGGCATGGAGTTGGCCGACTACGCGATCGCGCCACAGGATGGCGCGCGGCTGGCGTGGTTGTATCAGCATGGTGAGGTGGTCGATCGCGCGGACGGCGAGGCAGCGGTGCATGTGAGGGTCCGCCTGCTTCCCGCCGACCGCGCGCGGTTCGAGCATCAGGGGTAGAGTTCAGGGGACCCACCAAAACTCCCTCTCCACACGGGGGAGCCTGCCCATCCAATCGGAGCTTCCCATGCCCGACCGACAGCGCGTGCTTTTGTTGACCGGCGCCAGCCGCGGCATCGGCCATACCACGGTGAAGACCTTCAGCGACGCCGGCTGGCGCGTGCTGACCATCTCGCGCCATCCGTTCGATCCGCGCTGCCCCTGGGACGGCGCGAAAAGTCATTTCGTGCTCGATCTCGCGGATATCGCAACGGTGCAGGCAGCGATGCCGCGGCTGCGCGAGTTCATCGGCGAGAACCTGGACGCACTGATCAACAACGCGGCGATCTCGCCGAAGCACCCCGACGGCGGCAAAATCGATACGCTGCAGATGGCCTACGCGGACTGGCTGCACATCTTCAACGTCAACTTCTTCGCCTGCGTGGCGCTGGTGCAGGGCCTGCGCGTGCCCCTGCAAGCGGCGAAAGGCACGGTGGTGAACATGACCTCGATCGTCGGTTCCCGCGTGCATCCGTTCGCCTCGGCGGCGTATGCGTCGTCGAAGGCCGCGTTATGGGCGCTGACACGGGAACTGGCGGCGGATTTCGGCCACTCCGGCGTGCGGGTGAATGCGGTGTCGCCAGGCGAGATCGATACCGGCATCCTCTCGCCCGGCACCGAGACGATCGTCGAACGCCAGATTCCCTTGCGTCGATTGGGCAAGGCAAAGGAAGTCGCCGATCTGCTGCTGTTCCTTTGCTCACCCAGCGCAAACTACATATCGGGCTCGGAGATCCACATCGACGGTGGACAGCGGGTGTAGAGCGAACCGGAAATGCGCGCCGCGCGCGCCGCTTCGGTCCTGAGTGCCGCTCGCCCCTCCCCCAAACCCCTCTCCCGCAAGGGGAGGGGAGGTTCAACCGCACCGCGCTCCCACAGGCCCGCATGACTTTCACCGTCACCGACCTGCACACCCTCGCCGGCATCCTGCGTGACGCAGCACGGGCAGAAATCCTGCCCCGTTTTCGCCGGCTCGCCACCGGGGCCATACGGCAGAAGACTGGACCACTCGACCTCGTCACCGACGCGGATGAAGCCGCCGAGCATGTCATCGCCGCCGCCCTCTCGGCCCGCTTCCCCGCCGCCCTCGTGCTCGGCGAGGAAGCCTGCAGCAAGACCCCAACCTTGCTCGCGCGCCTTGCCGAGGCGGATCTCGCCGTCGTGGTCGATCCGGTCGACGGCACCGCCAATTTCGCCGCCGGGCTGCCCCTGTTTGGCGTGATGGCCGCGGCGATACTGCGTGGCGAGGTCTTGGCCGCCGCCATCCACGATCCGATCGGCGACGACACCGCCTTTGCCCTGCGGGGCGGCGGCGCGTGGATGGAAGCCGCGAATGGCGACCGGACAGAACTCCATGTGGCCGCGCCGGCCCCGGTAGCGGACATGGCCGGCAACGTCTCCTGGCGTTTCATGCCGGAACCGCAGCGGCAAACGGTCTGCGGCAACCTGCCACGCCTGGGCGGGAGCTGGGACTATCGCTGTGCCGCGCACGAATACCGCATGGCCGCGGCCGGGCACTGCCATTTCCTGGTGTTCAATCGCCTGCTGCCGTGGGACCACGCGCCCGGCTGGCTGCTGCACAAGGAGGCCGGCGGTTTCTCCGCCAGGCTGGACGGCAGCGACTACACCGCAGCACAGACCGATGGCGGCCTGATCTGCGCGCCCGACCGCGCAAGCTGGCAGGCACTCCACGATACGCTGCTGCGGACCGCCCGATCCGGACAATGAACATTGCACGCCCTGCCATGACATGCTCTTTGGCGGAGCTGTCTGTTGGGTATCTATCTGTTGACGGACCTGTCTGGCGGTGCGCACCGCGCCGGCGCGCGGCAACAAGGACGTGGCAGTAATTGAGCGATTCACCCGCCGTTGCGTCGTCCCGTGCGCGGGACTCCACCATTCATGGCGGCGCCACGCTACCGCCGGAAGCAGTTGGCCGACACATCCCCCGCTCTCCGGACCATAGCGAAAATGCGACGGCCGGGGTCCGCGAGCCCACCGCAGCAGCCAGCGTCCCCCGGCCCACCGGGACGGCGGCCGTCCCCCAGACCACGGCGATGGCAGAGGACCGGGGCGCGCGAGAACGCGTCGCAGCAGCGGACGTCCTTCCGTCGCCCCGGCGCGCCCGCCTCGCCCGGCTGGCCAGCGCGACGGTGCTGTCATCGTCGCCATTCCTGCTCATTCTCGGACTGAAGCCGTTCACTTTCGGCATCTGGTTCCAGGCCGAACCGATCACCGTTGGCTTGCTCGCGCTTGGCTGCCTCGCCGCACTTTGTTTGTTGCTGCTGGATGTCACGGGCCATCGCGTCTGGCCGGTCTTCCGTGAGCCGCCATTGCTCTGCCTGCTGGCGCTGATTGTGTGGAGTGCGGTTGTTTCGCCGTTGCAGCACTTCCCGGCACGCTCCTGGTTCGGCACGCCGGAAACCGGCGAGGGCATTTTCGCCTTCCTCGCCCTGCTGTCACTGTCCGCGCTTGGTTGGGTGGTGTGGCCGTATCGGGAGATCCGCGGCAACCTCTGCACCGCCGCGGTCGTCGCCGCTGTCTTTGTCGGTGCGCTGAACCTGCTGCCGTTGGGCTCGCCGTGGCGCCCGCAATTGCTCGGCTTCTACGGCGGCATCGTGGGGCCGGCAGTCGCGCTGGTGGTGGGCGGCGCGAAGCCATGGCAGGAGCGATGGGCCGCACGGCCGGCCTTCTTCGCCGGCCTGCCGGCAGTGCTGTCGTCGCAAAGCAAGATCGCCCTGAGCCTCTATTGTGTGGTCGGTCCGTTTGCGCGGCTGCTGATCCAGCGCTGGCAGGGGCGTTGGCAGCCGCGGCGACGGCGGCCGGCACTGACCTGCATGCCGCTGCTGGCCCCGGCCGCAGCCACGCTGGCAACCGCCATCGGCATGGTGATGCCGCCGATGGACATCTACGCATTCCTGCCGCATCGCGCGGCCGACACCGTTCTGGATTTCGTCTCCGCGGGTGCCACCGGCACCGATGTGTTTTACTCGTTGCGCTCGCGCGCGCGGCTCGCACTGGCGGGACTGGGCGCGCTGCAGGCACATCCGCAGGGCTGGTTGACCGGGTTCGGCTGGGGCAGCTTCGACAGCCTGCTGTATCGTCATACCTACATCGCCGGCGTACGGGGCTTCCAGGACGGCGTCTGGCAGCCGAACTGGGAAGCGATCGGCGCCGGCGCCTTTCACGCCCACAGCGATCCGCTGGAGGCGTTGCTTGCCGCGGGCCTGCCCGCCGCCATCCTCTATCTCGCATTCCTCGGCGCCATCGTTTGGCGCTCCCGTCGCGCCATGCTGCCGTTTGCCGCGGTAGGTTGGTTCATCATCGCCGGCCTGTTGTCCGCGTGGTACCCCTCGATGCTGGATTATCCGTTCCTGGCGCTGGCGCTCGTCGCATGCTGCGCGCCCTGGCGGCCAGCGCCGCTGCGCCAGGCGATGTCGCTGCGCCAGACGTTGCCGCTGCGCCGGGCAATGCCGCTGCGCCAGGCGCTGCCGTCGCGAACACTTGGCTGGCGGGGGGCCTGCCTGGCCGGGGCAACGGCCCTCGCCTTCGGTGCCTGGGCCACCGCGATCGACGCGCTCGCCGGCGGGCGATTGCTGGCAGCGCTTAATCGCCAGAATCCGGCGGAGGTCGCGGACTTCAGCAGCATTCCGCGGGATCACGGCCGCGGCGGGGTGCACCTGTGGTGGGCGGCGCTGAACTATGTCTATTTCATCGACAGCAGGCTGGCGCAGGGCCACAAGCCGACCGAGGCGCAGGCATTGTGGTATGCGCGCCTGTTGCGGGCGGTCGATCACTGGACCGAGGAGGGGCGGGCCGACGTGCGCCTCGCTGCCCTGACGGCGGCGATGCGCAACGATCTCGCCGCCAACCATGCCGATACCGCCCTGGCGTCATTGCGGCGGCGGGCGCTGAAGCACTGGGACACAGCGGTGGTGGACCTGATCCGCCGCGCGCCGGACCGTACCGATGTCGCCGTGCCGGACCTCGCCGCCCTCACCGCCGCGAAGCAATACATGGCGATCCTCAGCCTGTGCGGACAGATTTTCCACATCCATCCGGGCGACCGGGTCTGCCTCTGGTATTCCGGCGTCACCTTGCTCACCGATCCGGGCAGCCAGCAGGCGGCGTTCATCGACCTGCGTCGGGCGCTGAGCCTCGGCGTGGACGCGGTTGCCCCGGTGACGCCGGCTGCCCGCCAGGCGGTGCTGGGGCATTTTCCGCCGCCGCGCGACGGACCGAAGTGAATTGACGGTTTGTTTCGGCCGCATCTGCTGTGCCGTCATAGCCTGCAACCTGTGGCTCGCCGGTTGTGCCTCCGGCGGGGGTGACGCACGGGCGCAGGCGTATCAACTGGCAAAAGCTTCCGGCTTCCACGCGGTCATCATTCCAGCCGGCCCGTTCCATCTGCTGGCGTTCCTGCGTTTCTCTGCCCCGGCCAAAGTGCTGCGGGTCTATATCGAGGGCGACGGCCATGCCTGGGACACGATCGAAAGCGCCTCGAACGATCCGACCCCTTGGTCGCCGGTCGCGCTGGAACTGGCTGCTGCCGATCCTGCCGCGGCTGTCGCCTATCTGGCGCGGCCTTGCCAGTATGTCCCTCCTGGTACGGACGTAGCCTGCACGCAGTCACTCTGGACCGACGCACGCTACAGCCCGGCGGTCATCGCCAGCATCAACCAGGCGTTGGATCGCCTGAAGGCGCTGGCGGGAGCGTCGCGGCTCGCCCTGGTGGGGTTTTCCGGCGGCGGTGCGGTCGCGGTGCTGGCCGGAGCGCGGCGTGGCGACCTCAGCAGCATACGCACCGTCGCTGCCGATCTTGATACCGCGCTGTGGACGCAAGAGCATGGCGTGACGCCGCTCTACCATTCCCTGAACCCGCTGACGGCGGCGCCCCTGCTTGCCGCCGTGCCGCAGGTGCATTTCGTCGGCGGCGCCGACCGTATTGTCGATTTACGAATTGTTAAGTCGTTCGCCGTTACGGTAGGCCCGACCCGCTGCCTGGACATAGTGGTCGTACCTGGATTGGAACATGGTGATGCGTGGCGGGCACAATGGCCGAGACTCTTGTCTCGTCCGTGGCCGGCCCGTTGCGAACAGCAATCGGGCATCACACGGGAGTAGCGGTGGCCGTGGCGGATCGTGCCGTGAAGCGGTTCCGATACGGCACAATCGTCGTGGGATCATGTGCCCATGGTCCTGGCAAGTTCGGCAGGGGGACGATTCTTGCTTGACCTCAGGCCTGCTTCGTATCGGGTTCTGTTGCTCGCCTCGGCCGCCGGAGTGGCGTTGACCGGCGCTGCTGGCGTCCACGCACAAACTGGTCCCGGCCCGGTCGTGACGGTTGGTAGTGGCCAAAGCCTGAACAATACGAGTGTCATCAGTGCAACGTCCGGTGCGGCAGTACGCGCCACGGCGGGCGTCGGATCGGTCACCAACAATGGGTTGATCGAGGCGACCGGGGCCAACGGCGTTGGCATTCAGGTGACGTCCGGGGGCTCGGTTGGATCGATCACCAACAGCGGCACGGTGCAGGCGACGAGCAATGGCGGCAACGCCATGGTCGTGGGCGATACCGATGGGCCACCCGGAACGGTGGGAACCATCGCCAATACCGGCCTCATTCTGTCGTCCGGTGCGAATGCCGCGATTCTGGTCGAGCCTGGCAGCAGCATCACCGCGATCATCAACAGCGCCGGCGGCATCATTCAATCGACCGGCTCCAATAACGCGATCCGCGACCTGGGTATGATCGGCGCCATCAACAACGCCGGGACGATCGAAACCTCGGCCAACAGCGTTTCAGCGATTACCGTGTTTGGCACGCTGGGAACGCTGACCAACAGCGGCATGATCCAGGCCACCGGCACCAGTGCGGATGCGGTTCACATCGAGACCGGCGGCAGCACTGGCTCGATCGTCAACAACGCTGGCGGCCTGATTCAGGCGGGCACCAATGCTGTGGCCGTGCTGATCGATGGCACGGTCGGTACCATCACAAACGGCTCCGGTGGCACGATTCAGGCCGTCGGATCACATTCCTCCGCGGTCAAGGTGAACGCTGACGGCTCGGTGGCGGCGATCATCAACAGTGCCGGTGGAACCATCCAGTCCGGCGGTGTTCCGGGAAGCGACGACAGCGGCATCCATGTGGCTGGCAGCGCCGGGCTGATCAGCAACGCGGGCCTGGTTCAGATCGCTGACGGACCAGCCATGTTTATCGACGGCGGCGCGGCCGGCACCATCGCCTCCGTTGGTACCGTGCTGAACAGCGGCACGATCCAGGCGCTCAACACCGGCAATGGCATCCTGGTAGGCGGCAGCGCCGCCGCAACAGTTGGCACGATCATCAATTCCGGGAGCATCCTGTCGGCGGGCACCAATTCCGCCATCTCGGTCCAGACGTTCGGCAGCGTCGGTACGATCACCAACAATGCCGGCGGCACCTTGCTGGCGACGGGCATTGGCCACGGCATCTTTGTTGGCGGAACGATTGGCTCGATCAACAACGGCGGCCAGATCATCGCACCCCAGTCCTCGGCCATCGATATCGCCGTCGGCAACACCAGCACGGTGCCTGGGATCGTCCTCAACGGCATCACCAATACGGCGACCGGCCTGATCCAAGGCGGCCCGAGCAATGGCAGCGGCGTGGCGATCGACGATTCCGCGGGTGCCAGCAAGCTGACCATCACCAATGCCGGCACCATCATCGGAGCGGTCAATCTCGGCCCGGCAGGTGACACGCTGAACGTTACCGGCGGCAACATCACCGGCAACATCGTCGGCATGACGGGCAGCGCGGATGTGGTGAACTTCAGCCCAGGCGGCACGTTCACCACTGCCGGCTCGATCATCAACGTCGATACCATCAACGTCGCCAGCGGCACGCTGGCGCTACAGGACCCCGCCGCGTCGACTTATGGCGCGAGCGCCTTCAATATCGCCGCCGGCGCCGCCACCGATATGAACGCGGGCATCCAGGCGGCCAACGTCAACAACGCCGGCCTGCTGAATGTCGGCAGCGGCAGCCAGAGCGTCACCGGCAATTACACGCAGGCGATGACCGGCTCGTTGGGCGTTACCGTCAATGGCACCGGTGCCGCCAATGCCGGAAAGCTGACCGTCAGCGGCACCGCGACCATCCAGGGTGGCGCCAATGCCGTGTCCGTGCACGTGCCGGCTTCGGTCGATCCGTTTGGATTGCTCAACAAATCGTGGCACGTGCTGACATCCGGCTCGCTGATCGCCAACGCGACCGCGCTGACCGCGAGCAGTGACAATGCGGGCATCGGCTTCGGCCTGACCGACAGCGCGACCGACGTGATTCTGTCGGTGCTGGCGCAAACGCCAGGCCAGATCGTGGCAGCGGCCGGCAACGACGTGAATACGATTTTTGCACCGTTCCCCAATCCCAACCATAGCCAGGAGCAGGCGCGCCTGTTCTTGCAAAGCGCGTTTGTCGGCCTGGCATCGAGCGGCCGGACCGCACTGGCGCACCAGCTTGACACTGTCCTTGTCAACCTGACACCGGCCCAGGTAGGGCAGCTCAACAATCAGTTGCTGCCGAGCGGGCACTCCAGCGCCGCCTTGAACCTGTTCACCACGACCAACGTGCTCGGAGCCGGCGACTTCACCATCTTCGGCCGCCTGACCAGCGCGCGCCTGGACATGGAGCAAACCGGTCTGGCGGCGGGCGACCCGGCTGGCCGCGGCTTCACCTTCTGGGGACAGCCGTTTGGCGCCATCACATCGCAAGGCGCACGCGACGGCTTCGATGGCTACGATGCCGGCACCTACGGCATCACACTGGGCGCCGATACTCTGGTGACATCGAGATTGCGCGCGGGAGTCGCGGTGACGCTGTCCAACAGCAATGTCAACTTCAACGGAACGCTGTCCGGCAACAACGGCAGCATCTTCACCGGCGAACTGGGCGTGTACGGCACCTATTACCTGCCGGACAATTTCTTCCTCGATGGACTGCTGGCCTTCGCCTACAACCACTACAATCAGCGCAACCTGACTTCGGCGCTTGGGTTGACGATGGATGCCGACTATGGCGGCTTGCAGTTCGGCGCCAAGCTGGGCGCCGGCTACGACTATAAGCTATCCAACGGCGCGGTGATCACGCCGTATGCGTCGGTGCAGCAGTATCGCATCAATTTCAACAGCTACAATACGACGGGCGGCTCGAGCTACGGCATGGACATGCATGTCGACAGCAACAGTGCCGACATCACCCAGACGCGGCTCGGTGCACGGGTGGGCGAACCGATCAGGCTGTCGAATGGCGCATTGATCACGCCGGAAGTGCACGCCTACTGGCTGCATGATTTCGGCACCAACGAGCTTACCACGACTTACACGACGGCCGACTTCTTCAGCCCGAATACGTTTACCATGATCGGGCCAGCGATGGCGCGCGATACCGCCAATATCGGTCTTGGCCTCACGTTCAAGCAGACATCGGGGTGGAGTCTTAGCGGCGGCTACGACTTCCTCGGTGCGTCGGGTTCCACCACGCACAACTTCTATGTGCTGTTGAAGATCGACTTCTGAGCCGGAATTCGGACCAGGCAGGACAGGCAGGCACGGCGCATTCCCGGTTGCGGCTGCGGAAGCTGTGCGGCCGCGCGGAACCTGTGCCGCAACGGAACATCAGCGGCTGCGGAACGTCCGCTTCCGCGTTGTGTCTATGCGCCGCGGGCCCAGGCGATGGCGGCGCGGGCCAGGGCGTCGATCGTGTCGATCGCTGGGGCGCGCAATGCGTCCTGCGGCCCCGCCTGGATACCGAGCGGGATTTCGGTGCAGCCCAGCACCACGGCGGTAGCGCCGCGCGCGGCGAGCAAGTTCGCGGCCTCGAGCAAGGGTGGATACGCCTCGGCGACACGGTTTGCCTTCACCATGGCGATGGCGGGCGAAACCAGCCGGTCCATTTCGGCCCGATCAGGGGTCATGCAGGTCCAGCCGAGGCGTTGGAGCCGGTCCTGGTAGAGCCGCATATCGAGCGTCCCCTGCGTGCCCATGACGCCGATCGTGCCCGGCCCGATGCCGGTGCGGCGCAGGTCCGCCGCGGCGGCATCAACGATGTGCAGGATCGGCAGGCGGGCGGCTTCCTGCATCGCGTCGTACCAGCCATGCGCGGTGTTGCAGGGAACGGCAATGGCGCTGCAACCGGCCTGCTTCAAGCCGGCGATGCCATGCAGCAGCCAGGGCAGCGGGTCATCGCCGTCACCACGTTTGCCCTGCGTGCGATCAGGGACGCGGGGATCAGACCATAAGACCGTCGGAATGTGGTCCTGGTCACGCTCGGCCGGGGTGAGCGAGGTCAGCCGGAGCATGAATTGCGCGCTGGCCAGCGGTCCCATGCCGCCCAGTACGCCAAGGACTTTGCCGCCGAATGGATCCGGGGTGGTCATCGGGTGGTCCTTTCTAACAGTCATAGACCTGATCTAACGGTCATCAACCCCGTCTAACGGTCATAGCGCATGCCCAACGATCATAGAGCTCGTCATGCCCCGGACGAGGAAGTTTCTCGGCATACCTACGCGCCGCCGACCAACACAACAATATTCCCGAAAGCATCCACCTCCGCCGCGGCACCGCGCGGTACCAGGCACGTCGCGTCGTATTCCTGAATGATCAGCGGTCCGCACCGTGGCGCCGACATCGCCGCACGGTCCACGACCGGCGTTTGCTCCCATCCGGTGTCGGGGAACCAGGCGCGGCGGGTGGCGGGCACGATGGCCGCGGCGGGCGGGATGCGGTCCGGCAGGCGTGGCGTCTTTGGGAGTCCACGTGCGATGACGGACAGCCCGATCAGCTCCACCGGCTCATCGTCCGGCGCGCGGAATCCATAGGTGCGCTCATGCTCTGCCGCGAACAACGACGGCAGCCGTGCGACCAAGGCCGCGGCATCGATCCCATCGGGCAGCGGCACTTCGATTTCGCTGGACTGGCCGACATAGCGCGCGGATGCGGACCGGCGGAAGCTTTGTTGCGCCGGTGGAAATCCATCGCGCGCCAGGCGTTGCGCGCCCGCCTCCGCCAATGCATCCAGCGCGCGCGCGACCTGCGCCGGATCGGCGTCGCTCAACCGTGCCCGCAGGCTTTGCGTGGCGTGATGCTCGGTGTCGGCGACCAACAGCCCGAACGCACTGAACAATCCCGGCATCGGTGGCACGATGACGCGGCCGATGCCGAGTTCCGCCGCGATGCCGGCGGCGAACAATGGTCCATTGCCGCCGAACGCGAGCAATGAGAACAGTCGTGGGTCGCGGCCGCGCTCCACCGAGACCGCGCGGATGGCGCGCATCATCGTTGCGGTCGCCAGGCGCAGCATGCCGAACGCGGCTTGCTCAACGGAGCATTGCATCGGCGCCGCCAGCGTGCGCGCAATGGCATCGCGCGCGGCGTCCACGTTCACCCGCAATGCGCCGCCCACCAGGCCGCCTGGATCGAGATAACCCAGCACCAGATTGCAATCGGTGATGGTCGGTGTCGTGCCGCCGCGGCCGTAACAAACCGGACCCGGATCGGCGCCCGCGCTCTCCGGTCCCACTTTCGGCGCGCCGGCGGCATCCAGCCGGCAGATCGAGCCGCCGCCGGCACCGACCTCCGCCAGATCGATGGCGGGCAGCTTCAGCATGTAGCCGGCGCCGACCAGCAACCGGGAACCGGCCATGACGCCGCCGCCCACTTCCAGCGCTTCGCTGCGCAGCACGTCGCCGTTCTCGACCAGCCCCGCCTTCGCCGTGGTGCCGCCCATGTCGAAGGTGATCAGGCGTTGCTCGCGCAGATGCCTTGCCAGCACGGCGCCGCCCACCACGCCGGCCGCGGGCCCGCTTTCGATGATGTGCGCGGGTGCGGCGGCGGCGAATTCCGCCGATGCCAGGCCGCCGTTCGATTGCATCAGTTGCAAGCCGGCGGCGATGCCCAGCGCTCGCAACCGCGCATCGAGCGCGGTGATATAGGCGCGCACCACCGGTTGCACATAGGCATTGATCACCGTGGTGCTGGTGCGCGGGTATTCCTTGATCTCCGGCAGGATCTCGTGGCTGACGGAAATCGCGAGGTCCGGCAGCGCCGCGCGCACACGCTCCGCCACCGCGCGTTCATGCGCGGGATTGGCGTAGGAATGCAGCAGGCAGATCGCCAGGCTCTGCACGTTCTCGGCACGCAACAGCGCGATCGCGGCATCGACGCCGGCCATCTCCAGCGACACCGCCACCGAACCGTCCGGCCGCAGCTTCTCCGTCACTTCCAGGCGCAGGCGGCGTTCCACCAGCGCGCGCGGCTTGCTCCAGTGCAGGTCGTACAGCACCGGCATGCGCAGATCGCGAATTTCCAAAATGTCGCGGAAGCCGCGTGTGGTGATGAGGGCAGTACGGGCGCCTTTGCCTTCCAGTATCGTGTTGGAACCGACCGTGGTGCCGTGCAGCACCTCGTCGACCATGGCGCCATCAGAGAGCAATGCGCGCAGGCCCTCGTTGATGCCTTCGCCGTAATCGTCCGGCGTGGAGGCGATCTTGTGCGTGCGCACGCGGCCGGCATCGTCGATGGCGACCAGGTCGGTGAAGGTGCCGCCGATATCGATGCCGACGCGCAAGGTCATGCTTCGTTCCTGTCGTTGCCCGCCGCCCTGGGTATCGTTGCAAGGCCTGCGGGGCCGCAGCAATCCCGGTTCGCGGGGATGCGCGAACCGTTCGGGCATCCCGTGACCGAGATTGCTGCGTCGCTGCGCTTCTCGCAATGACACGCGGCGTCGCTGCGCGTCTCGCCATGACCCACGGCGTCGCCGCGCCTGCCGCAATGACACACTGACGCCGGACGCAAAGACGCGCTGGACCGGTGCGGTGAACGGCACCGGCTATTCCCGGTCCAGCACCAGCCGTATCCGCTCCGCCAGTTCGTTGCGCCGGTATGGCTTGAGCAATACCGGCACATCGGGCGATTCGCTGCCTGGACGGTTCGCGTTCGCGTATCCGGACGTCATCAGCGCGCGCAACCCGAGATGCCGGGTGCGCGCCTGATGCACCAGATCGAAACCGTTCATGCCATCGGGCAGCACGACGTCGCTGAACAACAGATCGATCGTGCCGTCATGTTGCAGGATCTCGAGTGCATCCTTGCCGCTCGATGCTTCCAGCACGCGATAGCCCAGGCCGCTGATCGTTGCCGTGGCCAGTTCGCGCACCTCCGGGTTGTCTTCAACGACGAGGACTGTCTCGGTGCCGGTGGGCAGATCGTCGCGGTGCGGTGTGGCATTCGTGGCGCCATCCCGCCTCGGCGCGCAGCGCGGCAGGTAGAGCCGGAAGGTGGTGCCGCTGCCAGGTTGCGACTCAAGGGAAACATGCCCGTCCGACTGCTTTATGAAGCCGTAGACCTGGCTCAGGCCCAGGCCGGTGCCGCGGCCGACATCCTTGGTGGTGAAGAACGGCTCGAATGCTCGGGCGACGACATCCGGGCTCATGCCAAGGCCGGTATCCGTCACGCGGACACAGACATAGTAGCCGGGCCCCAACTCACCCGATGGCTCCAGCGCCGCCTTCTCGACCGTGACGTTGGTGACCGCGATGCTCAGCTCGCCGCCATTCGGCATCGCATCGCGGGCGTTCACCACCAGGTTCAGGATCGCGGCTTCGAACTGCACCGGATCGATCCGGCATGGCCACAACGCGGGATCGCATGACAGGCGGAATGCAACGGCCTCGCCCAGCGCGCGGCGCAGGAACGGCTCGCACGCGTGGATCGCCGCATCCGCCATGACCGTCTCAGGCTGCAAGGTGCTGCGGCGGGCGAAGGTCATCAACTGGCGCGTCAGCCTGGTGCCGCGGTCGGTTGCGGCCTCGGCGGTATTCAGCAGGCGCAGCGCCCTGGCACGGGGAAACTCCCCCGCCTTTTCCAGCGAGCCGCGCAGCAGCTCCAGGCTGCCTACGATCACCGCAAGGAGATTGTTGAAGTCGTGCGCGATGCCGCCGGTCAACTGACCCACGGCATCCAGTTTTTGCGTGTGCCACAGCACTTGCTCGGCCTTGCGGCGCTCGGCCGTCTCGGCCTCCAGGCGGCGATAGGCTTCGGTCACCTCGCGCGTGCGCTCGGCGACCGCAAGTTCCAGAGTCTCGTTCATCCGCTGCAACGCTTGCTCGGCCGCATGCATGCGCAGCAGTGCGTTGACGGTGGCGAGCAATTCCTCCGGCTCGATCGGCTCCAGCAGAAAGGCATCGGCACCGCCCGCGAGCGACAGTGCACGGTCATGCGGGGTGGTAATCGCGGCCGAGGTTTGCAACACCGCGACCGCCGGGAATTCAGCCTTGATTCGCCGGCACAGCTCGACCCCGCTCATGTCCGGCAGGACAACATCGAGCAACACCAGGTCCGGCCTGGCATTTTCGCAATGTTTCAGCGCCGCCGCACCGTTGCCGGCCGCTTCGACGGCGTAGCCATGCTTCAGAAGGATATGCGCCTTCACGTAGCATCCGCCGTCGTCATCATCGACAACCAGAATCCGCTTGCCGGTGCGGCTCATTGGGTCAACATCACTTCGCCCGGATGCAGCACACCCTGAATGGCATCGACGAGCGTCGCGGATGACAGGCTCGACTTCGACATCACCATCGTGGCGTGCCGCAGCAGGCTGCGCTCAAAGGGGTCGATCACTTTCGAGGTCAGCACGATCGCTGGAATGCCGGCCAGTCCCGGATCGGCGGAGACGTGGGCCAGGAACTCGTAGCCGTTCATCTCTGGCATGTTGATGTCGAGTACGACGATGTCGGCCGGCGCTTCGGTCAACTGCGTCAGCGCGTCGATGCCGTTATCAGCGGTGCGCAGATGGTAGCGGCTGCGCGGCAGCAATTGCCGGACCAGGTAGCGCGTGACCTCCTCGTCATCGACCAGCAGCACACGTGTGACCGATTGCCGGCCGGTGAGACGATCGAGCAATTCCAGCAGACGCGGCCCATCGACCGGCTTCGGCAAATACTCATCCGCGCCGAGATGGACGGCCTTTTGCTCCTCGCCGGTGGAAGACATGACGACCAGCGCGATGTCCGCGCTTGCGTTGTTGCCGCGCATCTCGAGCAATAGCCGCCAGCTCTCGTCGCCGAGCAATACGATATCGAGCAAGGCGGCGGCGGGCTGGACATGTTGCAGCACGTGCTGCGCCTGGCGCACCGTGTGGACGCGCAGCATCTGGTAGGGCGAGCCGGCAAGGATCCGCTCGATGGCAAACGCATCGGCGGGATCATCTTCCAGTACCATAACTGCGGCTTTCCCGGGTTCGATGGTCCAGTCGTCGCCTATATCAAGCGACTCCCCGGAGACGTAATAGACGCGCGGCAATGTGACCGAGAATGTGGATCCTTCGCCGGGCGTACTCTCTACCGTGATCCGCCCACCCAGCAGCTCGGCCAGCTTCTTCGCCAGCGGCAGGCCGAGGCCGGTTCCCTTTACCCGTCTTTGCAGCCGATGCGCGAGCTGGGCGAATTCCTGAAATATGACGTCGAGGTCGCTCTGCGCGATGCCGATACCGGTGTCGCGGACGCTGAACGTGACGGTGTCCGCCATCGGGTCGGCGGTCGCCGCGATACGCACCTCGCCACGCTCGGTGAACTTGATGGCGTTGGAAATGAAATTGCGCAAGATCTGCGACACCTTGCCTTCGTCGGTGTCCAGTGGCGGCACGGCGACCGGGTCTTCGAACACCAGCGCCACGGCGTCGCCCACCAGCAGCGGCCGCAGCATGCCACGCAGTGCGCCGAACAAGGATGTTGCGGTGAATTCTGACGGGGCGACGACGGTCTTGCCGGCTTCGACCTTGGCAAGGTCGAGCAAGTCATCCACCAACTCGGTCAGATTCTCCGCCGCCTTGCGAACGAACTGCACCTGTGTCTCTTGCTCTGGCGTCAGTTCGCCATCGCTGCGCGAAAGCAGCAGCCGTGACAAGGCCAGGATGGAGTTCAACGGCGTGCGGAATTCATGGCTCATATGCGAGAGGAACCGCGACTTGAGCTCGTCGGCGCGGCGCAGGTGATCGGCGCGTTCATCGAGTTCCGCATACAGCGCGACGACGCCGCGATTGGTATCCTGCAGCTCCTGGTTCAGCCGTTCCAGCTCGTCCTGCCGGGTGCGAAGTTGCTCCATCTGCGACAGGATCTGAGCGTTCTGCTGGCGGATTTCCTCCATTGGGTCGGCCGGTCCGTCCGCCGCCAGCGCCGCGGCGATGCGCCGCAACGCAGCCGGCGTCACCAACGGCGCGCGGAGTGGCAGCTTGCGGACCAGCCGCACCGTCGTGCCGGCGCCGGATCGAGACGTCACAGTCATCTCGTCCACCAACCGCTGTGCGCCGAGCATGCCTACGCCCATGCCGTTGGCGGATTTGTGCAGGCCGGCCAGGACGTCCGGCAAATTGGCAATGCCTGGCCCCTTGTCGCTGACAGTGATCACAAAAACTTGCGGCGGTGACGTTCCTTCCAGGCGGAATTCGACCTGCCCGCCGCCGGCATATTCAAATGCATTGCGCGCGATCTCCGACACCGCCGTGGTGATACGGGTCATGTCCTGCGCCTCGAAGCCGATCAGCTCCGCCAGACGGCGCGTGCGCTTGCGCACCAGCACAATGTCGGTCTCGTTGGCGATGGCAACCAAAAGCAGGCGGGCGCTCATCGTCGCACTCTACGACAGCACGTGCATGGCGACCACCGAGGCGTCGTCGCGGCCGCGCCGGAAGTCGCGCAACAGCACACCGGCGATCAGCGACGGATGCTGCCCTGCCAGCCCGGGATAGGCGGCCAGGTCCCAGCGCGGCGTCAGGCCATCGGAATGCAGAATGACCGTCGGCGCAGCGCTGAACGGATACGACATTTCGCGAATGCGTGGCGCGACGTGGCCGGCCGTGCCGTTGTAAGAGATCATGCTGCGCGTGGTGCCGTCGGCAGACAGCACCCCGGTGATGTTGCCGATGCCGACATACCGCACCACGCTCGCAACGTGATCGACGCGAGCGATGGCAATGGCCGCGCCGCGGGTCGGCATCAACCCACGGTGCAGTCGCTCGGCCAAACGCTCGCACGGATCATTCACATGATCGTGAAAAATGCGCACGGCAAGTTCCGCGGCGCGGGCAGCTTCCACGCCGTGCCCCGCGCCGTCCACGGCGAGCAAGGTGCGGCCTTCCCGCGCATCGCCTACGGCCCAGTTGTCGCCGGACACGATTTCGCCTGGGTAGGGAGCCACCGCGGCGCCAATGCGCAGCGCGGGCGTTGGCTTCGTTGCCTGCATCACGAACCGTACGGCCACCGCTGTCCCGTGCCCCGGGCGCGAATAGATGCGCACGAGGTCGGATTGGCGGACGATCGCGCCCAAACCGTTGCCTGGACTGCCAGCAGTCGAATACCCGTCAGTAATACAACGTTCGACATTGGCCATGCCGACGCCGCGATCCAGCGCCATCACCTCGACACCGGAACCGTCCTGGTCATCGAAGGTGCCGACAAGGACGCTGCCGCCGTTGCCGTGCTTCAGCAGGTTGGTGGCCAGTTCCGTCACCACCAGCGCAAGTTGCGCCAAGCGTTGCTCGGGCATGCCATGACGTTGCGCGAAGCCGGTGGTCAGGCGGCGAGCCTGCGCGACCTGGCTGGCGTCGGCAACGGTCGTGATCATGTCATTTCCAACGCGCGAGGATCACTTCGGTACCCTGTCCCGGCGTGGACGTGATCGCAAATTCATTGACCAGGCGCTTGGCACCGCTCAGGCCAAGGCCAAGTCCGTGGCCTGTGGTGTAGCCATCCTGCATTACCAGTGAAATATCGGCGATGCCGGGACCCTGGTCCTTGAACGTCAGTCGCACGCCGCGCCGCTGGCCATTGCGCAGCACCTCGAGCCGCATCGTGCCGCCGCCGCCGTAATCCACCGTGTTGCGCGCGATCTCGCTGGCCGCGGTGATGATCTTGGTCTGGTCCACCAGGCTGAAGCCCACCGCGACCGCCCTGGCCCGCACTGCCTGCCGCGCACGCACCACGTCGTCGGAGCTGCAGACCGGCATGGTCTCATCCGCCTCGACGATCATCGTCCTGCTCGCCGCGATCGATGATGTCTCGGATCATGGCCAGGCCCTTGTCGACGTTCAGCGCCGTCCGCACGCCGGTGAGCGTCAGCCCCAGTTCCACCAGTGTGATCGCCACCGCCGGCCGCATGCCGACCACGACGGTGACCGCGTCCAGCACGCGGGACATGGCGGCGATATTGTTAAGCATGCGGCCGATGAAGGAATCGACAATCTCCAGCGCGGAGATGTCGATCATCACGCCGTGGGCTCGGTCCTTCACGATGCGCTGCGTCAGGTCGTCCTGCAGCTCCATCGCCAGCCGGTCGTGCATGTCCACCTGGATCGACACCAGCAGGCAGTCGCGGATTTTCAGAATCGGGATTTCCGACATTCGGCTAGTCACCCAGCCGCGGCTTCGGGGCCGTGCGATCCTGGATGGTCTTGCCGTTGCGGCGCAGCGCCAGCGCCAGCGCATCCGCCATGGTGGCCTTCGATACGACGTTCAGTTCCAGGCCGAGATGCACGATGGTTTGCGCGATCTGCGGCCGGATGCCGCTCAGGATGCAGTCGGCACCCATCAACCGCGCGGCGGAGATCGTCTTGATCAGGTGCTGGGCAACCAGCGTATCGACAGTGGGCACACCGGTGATGTCGATGATGGCGGTCTCGGCACGCGATTCGACGATGCGTTCCAGCAGGCTTTCCATGACGATCTGCGTGCGGGCGCTGTCCAGCGTGCCGATCAGCGGCAGCGCAAGGATACCGTCCCAAAGCTCCACCACCGGGGTGGACAGTTCCAGCAGCTCCTGCTGCTGGCGTCCGATCAGCTCCTCGCGGGATTTAGCGTAGCATTCGACGGTGTAGAGGCCGAGGGAATCGAGCAATTGCGTGGCAGTCCAGATCTCGTCTGCCAGGCGGTCGGCGCTGGCGACTTCCCGGCAGAGCAACTGAAACAGCGGCTCTTTCAGGGAAAAGACAAACGTTGCGGTCTCAGTCGGGGTAAAGCCTTGGGTGACGCGGGCGCGCGAGACGTCTTCCAACAGCTCGCGCATCGGCGCCCAGTCCGCGGCGTTGATGTCCTCGAACTGCTGGTTTCGGGCGCAGTGGCGCAACTGCTGCAAAAAGCGCTTCGCCTGGTCGGGCGTGTCGGCGTCGCGCCGAAGCACGCCGCCCGATGAGCCAACGCGCGCCATGGAGTTCAGCCAATCGCCCAGCAACGCGGCTTGATGCTTGTCGATCAGGTTCAGTATGAGGCTTTGGTTCTCCGCCATAAACATCCTGTTGTGACTATTGCCCCTGCGATCGCATACGCCGTGCGGCGGCTGCCAGCAAGTGCGGCAGCCGGACATGCTGCCGGGCGTGAACGCCAGGGCCTCTGCCGGTTGCCCAACCGGCGGAGCGGCCGGTTGGTGCCTGCCAGGCCGGACGGCAAGCGCCGATCGGGCGCGGCGCTGTTCTGTCAGACCTCAAGAAATCTTGCGCTCATCAGGATTTCGTAATAGGGAGATGCGTCATGAGCAGTTCACTGAAGGCGCGAGAGATGGGCGCGGCCTACACTCCTCCGGTCGAGACGCTTCGCAAACGTCATATTCTGCTGGTGGAAGACGACGAGGCGGGCAGAGCCGCCTATGGTCAGTTGTTACGTCAGGCGGGTTACGAAGTCACCGCGGCGGCGGATTTCCGCCTCGCCTTGGATACCCTCGAAGCGGACCAACCGCTGGACCTGCTGCTGCTCGATATCGTGATGCCGGGCAGCGTCAACGGGCTCGCGCTGGCGCGGATGGCGCGGATGCGGCGGCAGGGTTTGAAGATCATATACATGACCGGCTTCGAGATCACCGGCGCGGAGCGCGAAGCCCTAGGCCCGATCCTGCGCAAGCCGGTCGAAAACGCGCGATTGCTCGCGGAAGTCAAGCAGGCGCTAGCCCCGGATTAGCGACACCCGCGCGTATTGCGAAACGGGAACGGGTTTCACCGTCGTCCGGCCGAGGTTGCCTGTCTCTCCCAGTTGCCCCTATTGGACCTCCTCGTATCGCGCCGTGCCACCAGGAGGGACCATGGCAGCCACCGCCGAAGTCGTCGCCACCGAGAACCCCGCGCTCGCCCGACAGGCGGAGATATTGGCACAGCCCATGACGCCGGAACGGCGCATGGCCGATGCCATACGTGCGCTCGCGATCGACGCGACCGAGGCTGCCAATTCGGGCCATCCCGGTTTGCCCATGGGCATGGCCGATGCGGCCACTGCGCTGTGGACGCGCTTTCATAAATTCGACGCGGCCGATCCGCACTGGCCGGATCGCGATCGCTTCGTGCTGTCCGCCGGCCACGGCTCCATGTTGCTCTATGCCCTGATCTACCTGACCGGCCATACCGGCATGACAATCGAGGACATTCGCAACTTTCGCCGGTTGCACTCGCCCGCGGCGGGCCACCCGGAGCATGGCGAGCATCCCGCGATCGAAACCACCACCGGCCCGCTCGGCCAGGGCATCGCCACCGCTGTCGGCATGGCCTTGGCGGAACGCTTGATGGCGGCACGGTTCGGCCGCTCATTGGTAGATCATCGCACCTGGGTGATCGCTTCCGATGGCGACATGATGGAAGGCATCAATCACGAGGCAGGCGCTATCGCCGGCCATCTTTGCCTGTCCAAGCTCACTGTTCTCTATGATGACAACCACGTCTCGATCGATGGCGACACGTCGCTGTCGATGTCCGATGATGTGGCCAAGCGCTACGCGGCCTATGGCTGGGCGACGAAGCACGTCGATGGGCATGATCCGCAGCAGGTTGCCGCGGCCTTGTCCTTCGCGGTGCGGTCGAAAAAACCGACGCTGATCGTGTGCCGCACGATCATCGGTTTGGGCGCCCCAAACAAGGCGGGCACCGCCGCGGTGCACGGCTCGGCCCTCGGGAAGGAGGAAGCGGCGGGCGCGAAGGCAGCGCTCGGCTGGCAGGAGCAACCGTTCACCGTGCCGGAGGATCTGTTGCAGCGCTGGCACGCGATCGGTGCGCGCGGGGCAGCGGCACGGCGGGCATGGCTGAAGCGCCTTGCGCATAACTCCATGCGCGGCGAATTCGAGCGCGCCATCGCCGGACGCCTGCCGGACACCTGGCACGAGGCGGTCGCCGCGCTGAAACAATCCATCCTGGACAGCAAGCCCAAAATCGCCACGCGGCAGGCGAGCCAGCGCTGCCTGGAGGCGCTGGTGCCGGCGACGCCCGACCTGGTCGGCGGATCGGCGGACCTGACCGGCTCCAATCTCACGCTCGTGAAGAACATGGGCAGCGTTTCGCCGGGCAGCTATGGCGGGCGCTACATCCATTTCGGCGTGCGCGAGCATGGCATGGCCGCCGCCGCTAACGGCATGGCCCTGCATGGCGGGATGATCCCCTACACCGGCACGTTCTTCGTGTTCACCGACTACATGCGGCCGGCGATCCGCATGGGCGCGATCATGCGCCAGCGGGTGGTCCATGTGCTGACGCACGATTCCATCGGCCTCGGCGAGGATGGCCCGACGCACCAACCGATAGAGCACCTCGCCAGCCTCCGCGCGATGCCGAACCTGCATGTCTATCGCCCATGCGACGCGCTGGAGACGGCGGAATGCTGGGAATTGGCCATCCGCCGCATCGACGGCCCCAGCCTGCTGGTGCTGACCCGCCAGCCACTGCCACTGCTGCGCAGCAGCGCGGTGGAGAACTGCTGCGCGCGCGGCGGCTACGTGATGGCAGAGGCCGACGGCCCGCGCCAGGCAACGCTGATCACGACCGGTTCCGAGGTGCCCATCGCGATGGGCGCACGCGAGAAATTGGCGACCGACGGCGTCCACGTCGCGGTGGTGTCGCTGCCCTGCTGGGAATTGTTCTCGGCGCAGGATGAGAGCTACCGGGCTCAGGTGCTCGGCGGTGCGCCGCGTTTCGGCATCGAGGCCGCCTGCGATTTCGGCTGGGACCGTTGGCTGGGGCCCGACGGCACCTTCATCGGCATGCGCAGCTTCGGTGCGTCGGCGAATTACACCGATTTGTACAACTACTTTGGCCTGACGCCCGACGCGATCGCAGCCGCAGTACGCAAGCGGTTGGGGTGAGTGACGGGCTGGACGGTCCGGTGACCAAGCCGGAACGATAGACAGGCCGCGCCGCGTCCTGTTGTCTGACCCAAGCGCAATTGGAAAGCGGCAGCCCTTGACCGGAACGGCTCTGAATCTGCTGGTTGCCACGCATGTCGCCTTGTTGCGCGTCACGTTGCATCTCGAAGCCGGCACCGCCGATGTCGCCGTCCTGCACGATGCGTGTCCGGTTTATTTTGGCGTTACCGCGTGTGCCGGCGGCACGCTGATAGCCGCGCGCAATATCGGCCTCGATTTCCGCGTGGCGACGCCTGGGCTGCCGTGCAATGCGATCTGGCGCCTGCCCTACGGCTCGAACACGCCAGAGCAATACATCACGCATCCGGTGTTGTTCGATCTGCATCAGATCCATGCCGTTGGTGACTGGCTTTTCGTGGTCATCGGGCGAGGGTCGAGGCTTGCGGTATTCGACATCACAACGCGGCAGATGGTTCGGTGCTTTGACCTTCAGTCGGTATTGCCGCCCGATCTGCGCCGTACCGATCGTCCGACAGATCCGTATCATTTCAATTCTATTTCGTTCGCCCGCAGCCGGCTGTTTGTCCTGGCGCACAATTGGCAGGAGGGAAGTTTCGCCCTCGAGCTGTTGCTCGATCCCGCGGCGGAGCAGGTCCCCGCTTTGACGTTGCGGGCGATCCATCGCGACCTTGGTCATGCGTCGCACGACATCGTGTTCGACGACGGAACGCTGTTCGTCCTTGACGGGGAGGGTGGCGCCGTCATCGCACGCGGCCATCCCGCCGGGCGAGCCAGCCTTCCGGACCGCGAAACCAAGCCCTACCCACGCGGGCTTGTTGTCATGCCGGACAAACTCATCGTCGGTTACGGCTCCTGGTCGGCCGAGCATGGCGAGCGCGCGGCATCACCGACGCGACTATGCGTGCTCGACCGGGACAGCCTCGATGTGCGGCTGGAACTGGATTTGGGACCATTCGGCAACCCGTCCGCTCTCTCGCTGCTTGGGTCGTCCGGCGTGATCGGCGGCAGAGACCGGTCGATCACGTGAGCGGGGACATCAACCGGTCGACCGCGTGAGCCGGGACATCGACCGGTCAATCACCTAGGTCGGGCGAGCCACCGGTCAATCAAGGGTTAGATCGGCAGAGGTTCGCCGGTGGTCCGTGCGCACCAGGCGCTGTAAATTGACCGATGCCTATCCGCCGAACCTGGGACCTTGCACCGCACGGCAGCGTCCCGAACTCTGCGGACTGCGCCATTGAACCGTCGGGGAAAAGCCGCCGGATGCGTGGCACCGGCCGGTCGGGCAGGATCACAGTTTCGCCCCCGGTTGATCCGCGTCAATGATTGGTTAATGACTCTTCGTCAGAAGAGGCTGGAAACCCACAGGAAAGGGCACTCTCATGGCCGTGAAGGTCGCGATCAACGGATTTGGACGCATCGGGCGCCTGGTGCTGCGCGCCATTGTCGAAAGCGGGCGGCAGGACGTCGTGCCCATCGCCATCAACGACCTCGGCAGCGTCGAGGCCAACGCCCACTTGTTCGCCTTCGACAGCGTGCATGGCCGGTTCCCGGGCCAGCTCGAAATCTCCGGCGACACGATCACCGTCCGCCACAACGGCAAGGTGTACGGGCCGATCAAGGTGGCGGCGGAGCGCGATCCGTCCAAGGTGCCGTATTCCGGCGTCGACGTTGCCCTGGAGTGCACCGGCATCTTCACCTCGAAGGAGAAGGCCGCGCCGCTGATGGCCGCCGGCGCGCGCAAGATCCTGATCTCGGCACCGGCGGATCATGTCGATGCCACGGTCGTCTATGGCGTGAACCACAAGATACTGACCAAGGACATGACGGTGGTGTCCAACGCCTCCTGCACCACCAACTGCCTGGCGCCGATGGCGAAGGTGCTGCACGAGAAGTTCGGCATCCTGCGCGGCTACATGGTGACCATCCACGCCTATACCGGCGACCAGAACACGATCGATACCCTGCACAAGGACCTGCACCGCGCCCGCGCGGCGGCAATGTCGGCGATCCCAACCTCCACCGGTGCGGCGCGTGCGGTGGGGCTGGTGCTGCCGGAGCTGAAGGGCAAGCTGGACGGCACCGCGATCCGCATCCCCACGCCGAACGTGTCGCTGGTGTCGCTGGATGTGAACCTGGCCAAGCAGGCGACCAAGGAAGAGATCAACGCCGCGATGCAGGATGCGTCCAAGGGCGAGCTGAAGGGCATCCTGGACTACAACACCGCGCCGCTGGTCAGCGTCGACTTCAACCATAACCCCGCGTCCTGCACCTTCGACGCGACGCAGACCGCGGTGGTGGATGGCGCGCTGGCGCGGGTGATGGGGTGGTACGACAACGAGTGGGGTTTCTCCAATCGCATGTCGGACACCGCCGTATTGCTCGGTTCACTGTAAGAACCATGACAGGGCCTCGCCTTTCCCATGGGAAGGCGAGGTTCCCTTGGGTGCTCCGCAGCGCGCAGATCGACCGCCCCCGCTGTCATTGCGAGGACCGCGAGCGAAACGTCGCGGGACGCAGCAATCCGGTTCGGAATTGTGGCCAGACGCTTCGTGCGTCATCCGACCGGGATTGCTTCGTCGCCTTCGCTCCTCGCAATGACATTCAAGGTCCGGCGACAACACACAGGCGAGCAGATCATGTCATTCCGTACCATCGATAATATCGACGTCGCCGGCAAGCGTGTGCTGCTGCGCGCCGACCTCAACGTGCCTGTCCGTGACGGCAAGATCACCGACCTGACGCGCATCGAGCGCCTCTCGCCTACCATCCGCGAACTTGCCGGCAAAGGCGCGAAGGTCATCGTTTGCAGCCATTTCGACCGCCCCAGGGGCAAGCGCGTGCCGGAAATGTCGCTAGGGCCGGTGGCACGGGCGCTGGGCGAGGTCCTCGGCCAGCAGGTCCGCTTCGCCGAGGACTGCATCGGTATCGCCGCCGAGCAAGCGGTCGAGCGGATGGCGCGCGGCGATGTTCTGGTGCTGGAGAACACCCGCTACCACGCGGCGGAGGAAAAGAACGATCCCGCCTTCGCCGCCGCGCTGGCGAAGCTGGGCGATCTTTACGTGAACGACGCATTCTCGGCCGCCCACCGCGCCCATGCCAGCACGGAAGGTGTGGCGCACCTGCTGCCTGCCTATGCCGGCCGCCTGATGCAGGCCGAACTGGAGGCGCTGGACGCCGCGCTTGGCAATCCGATACGACCCGTGGCAGCCGTGGTCGGCGGCGCCAAAATCTCCACCAAGCTCGAATTGCTCGGCAATCTGCTCTCGAAGGTCGATCTGCTGGTGATCGGCGGCGCGATGGCCAACACGTTCCTCGCGGCGCAGGGCGTGAATGTCGGCAAGTCGCTACAGGAATCGGAGCTGCACGATACCGCCCGGCGCATCCTGGAGCCCGCCAAGATGGGCGGCTGTCAGGTGGTGTTGCCGCTCGATGCCGTGGTGGCGACGGAATTGAAGCCGAACGTCGCCACACGCACCGTGGGCATCAACGACGTGCCCGTCGATGCGATGATTCTGGACGTCGGTCCGGCAACGGTCGCGGCGCTGACCGCGCGGCTGGGCACGCTGAAGACGCTGGTCTGGAACGGTCCACTCGGCGCGTTCGAGACCCCGCCGTTCGACGCAGGCACCACTGCCTTCGCTCGCGCCGTTGCCGCGGCGACGCAGGCCGGCAAGCTGCGCAGCGTGGCCGGCGGCGGCGACACGGTATCGGCGCTGCGCCATGCCGGCGCGCTGGAGCAAATGAGCTACGTGTCAACGGCCGGCGGCGCGTTCCTGGAATGGCTGGAGGGCAAGACACTGCCTGGGGTCGCCGCCCTGGCCTTGTAAGCGGGGTTGGCGGTCTAAGCGGCGTTGGTCGAACCGGCAGCGTTGGCCGTACGAGCAATGTTGGTCGTATAAAAAAGTCCTGACCGGCGGGATGAACCTCTCCCGCTTGTGGAGGACCCAATGTTCGACTTCATCCGAGATCGTGACGACTCTGCCCGGCCGCTTTATCCGGTGCGCCCACCGGGTCTTGCATCCCTGCTGGACGCATTGCCGCCGCCACAGGCCGCTTTCCTGCGCGACCTCGACTTCGGTGCGAAACCGCGTGAGCTGGCGTTCCTCCCCGGCCCGGACGGCATTGCCGGCGCGGTCGCCGGTCTGGGCGACGACCGCTCGCCCTTCGCCTTCGGCCAGCTCGCCTATGCACTGCCCGAAGGCACGAGCTGGCGCCTGCTGCCCGGCGATTACGAAGCCGGCGCGGCGACGCTGGGCTTCTGCCTTGGCGCCTACCGCTATACTCACCTGAAAACAGCGGATCGGTCGCCTGCCCGGCTGGTCGCACCGCCGGGCCAGGCCCGCGCCCTGTCGCAGGCCGCCGCCATTTTCATGACGCGCGACCTGATCAACACCCCCGCGAATTTGCTCGGCCCGGCCGAGCTGGCCGATGCCGCCATCGCGCTCGGCCGCCGCTTCGGTGCCGATACCACTCTGATCGAAGGCGATCGGCTGCGGCGCGAGTACCCCACCGTTGCGACGGTCGGGGCCGGTTCGGCGCGCCCGCCCTGCGTCGCCATCCTGCGCTGGCGCGGCAGCCGGGCGCACGATGCCGCGCCGCTCGTTTCACTGTGTGGCAAGGGGGTCTGTTTCGATACCGGTGGACTCGATCTGAAGCCATCCAGCGGCATGTTGCACATGAAAAAGGATATGGGCGGCGCCGCAACTATTCTTGCCCTGGCACAACTGCTCATGGAAGCGGACCTGCCCTTGCGACTTGTCGTCCGGATCGGCTGCGTCGAGAACGCCGTCTCCGCAACCGCCATGCGCCCGCGCGATGTGGTGCGCACGCGGAACGGACGCACCGTCGAGATCGGCAACACCGACGCCGAGGGGCGGCTGGTTCTGTGCGACCTGCTCGCCGACGCCGCAACCGAGCGACCCTCCGTGGTGATCGACGCGGCCACGCTGACCGGCGCCGCGCGAGTGGCACTCGGTCCCGATCTGCCGGCACTGTTTTGTAACGATGATTCCTGGGCCGAGCAGGTTTTGCAGGCGGCCACCAAGGTGCATGATCCTGTCTGGCGAATGCCACTTTGGCACGGATATCGCGGCTGGCTCGACAGCCAGGTCGCCGATCTCAATAACATCGCATCGAAACCATTTGCTGGCGCGATCGTCGCCGCATTATTTTTACAAAATTTTATCGACATGGGAACGCCCTGGTTGCATTTCGACATTTACGCCTGGAATGAATCAGCGCAGCCTGGACGTCCTGAAGGTGGTGAGGCGCAGGCCGTGCGCGCCCTGTTCTCTGCCATCGAGAATCGTCTCGCGCCCGGATGAAATCCGTTTGCCGGGCGTTGCTCACTTTGACGCGAGGGCCGGTACCGCGCGAATTTTGCTACTGAAATAAAGTTGACAACGGACCGTCCAGTGCTATCTCGTCTCGGATGGAGAAACGAGTCAATGCCGGCTCGTTAGGCAAACGAAGGGAATGACGGATGGCAGCAACAGCACAGTCGGCCGATCAACTGGTCGGCATCCTCCGTGATACCGTGGTGGCGTTGGTACGACGCGATGGGCCGGATCTTTCGGCGCGGCAGCTCGGGGTGTTCCTGACCTGCTATCTGCGCGACGGCGGCCATACCGTGCGCGGCCTCGCCGCGGAACTGAACGTCTCCAAGCCCGCGATCACCCGTGCGCTCGACCGGCTGGGCGAACTCGATCTCGCGCGCCGCAAGGTGGACCCGCAGGATCGTCGCAGCGTGCTGGTTCAGCGCACCATGAAGGGCGCCGCGTTCCTGCGCGATCTGCGCGCCATCATGAGCGAGGCGGCCGGTGGCAATGGCGGCGCCGCCCGCAAGCCCGCCGCCACCCCAACTCGCGAAAACGGCCGGCGCACCGCTGTCAGTGCCTGACCATCGTACGGCCTGCGGCCATCAGTAAAGACTGCCGATCTCCTGACGACTCATGGCCGCCGACCGCGACGTGACCAAGGTTGAGGTTGTGACTTAGGCTTTGCCACTATCGCTCTGTCCTGCGCGCGAATAAACCTCGCCTACAGTCAGGTGGAGGCCAGCGCAGATGGCAGACAGCGGACGCCTGGATCGCGGCGACGGCGTTGAACTCGCCTGGGTGAAGTTGCCTGGGCGCGAGCCTACCGTGGTGTTCCTGACGGGTTTCCGCAGCGACATGACCGGCAAGAAAGCGACCGCGCTCGCGGCATTCTGTGCCAAGACCAATCATGCCATGCTGCGGTTCGATTATTCCGGCCACGGCACCAGCGGCGGCCGTTTCGAGCATGGTTGCATCGGGGTTTGGACCGCCGATGCCCTCGCCGCGATCGACCGTCTGACCGAGGGCAAGTTAGTGCTGATCGGCTCGTCCATGGGCGGCTGGATCGCCTTGCTCTGCGCCTTGGCGCGGACGGAACGGATCGCCGCGCTGGTCGGCATTGCGGCGGCGCCGGATTTCACCGAAGCGCTGATCTGGCAGTCATTGAATTTCGAGCAACGCGCGCGGGTGGTGGAGCATGGCATCATCCACCTTCCGAGCATCTACGGCGATCCCACCCCGATCACGCGCGCGCTGATCGAGGACGGACGCAACCATCTCCTGCTCTCTGCGCCGATCCCACTGCGGTGTCCGGTGCGACTGCTGCAAGGGCAGGCTGATCCCGACGTGCCCTGGGAGATGGCGCTGCGCATCGCCGAGCAAGTGGCAAGCGCCGACGTGCAGGTGACGCTGGTGAAAGATGGCGACCACCGCCTGTCGCGCCCGCAGGACCTGGCGCTGTTATGGCGTGTGCTGCGGCCGCTCCTGGCGGAGGATCGCGCGTAGACCCTCGCGATAGCTCGGATAGCGCCAGGCATAGCCGAGCATCGCCTGCGTCTTGCGACTGGCAACCTTGCGGTTCTCGCTCCAGAACGTGCGGGCCATCGGTGTCATTGCCGCTTCCGCCTCGGCGAAGGGAATGAGCGGCGGCGGCGGCATCTGAAGCAGGCTGGCGGCCTCCTCGACGACCAGTGCGGATAAGGCGGGCTCGTCGTCGGTAACGTTGAATATGCGCGCGCCGGGCGCGGGCGGCTGACACATCGCCGCCAGCACCGCGCCGGCGATGTCGTCGCGATGGATGCGGCCGAAAGTGTGGCCCGCCCTGGCGATGCGCCGCGCGCGGTTCGCGCGCAGGTCGTCAAACGCCGAGCGCCCCGCGCCGTAGATGCCGGCAAGGCGGAAGACGTCCACGCGGCAGGTGGCAGCGAAGCCGCTCCAGGCAGTCTCTGCCTGCAGGCGGCGGTGCCCACGCTCCTGACTCGGCGCAGGCGGCGTGTCCTCATCCACCCAGCCGCCCTCGCGATCACCGTAAACGACGGTACTGGACAGGTAGCCGATCCAGCGTAGCCGCGGCGCAGCGGCAATCGCCTCGGCGTAACGTGTCAGTACCGGATCGGAGTCGCCGTCCGGCGGGACGGTGGAAAGCACGTGGGTGGCGGCGGTAATGGCGGGCGCAGCCGCACCGAACGCAATATTGTCGCGACCTTCGGGGTGACGTGCCGTGCCGGTCACGGCCAAGCCGGCCGCACGCGCTGCCTCCGCGATTGCGGTGCCGCAATAGCCGAGGCCGAAGATCAACAGAACCATGCCACGATCTATAGGAAGGATGGCGCACCATAAAAAGGATGGCGACAGCAAGACAACACAGCCTCGCGCCACGATCGGATCTCCCCCTGGTCGCACCGCCATCGGGACCTCCCCAGTGCCGAACGTTGCTCCGGTAGCGCCAAATCACCAGTCGAACTCTCCGATGCGCCGGCAAATCAAATCGACTCTGCCTGCCGCCGCTGCCGGCATTCAGATCAACGCAATCAACGGATGGCAGGCGCGCGGCCGCAAGGCCCATCTACGCCGCGTCAACGGAAACAGGAGCCTCGCTATGAACTTCCGCATCTCCGGCCTGACGGCCGAACCATTCCAGCAGTTCTTCGGCATGAGCGACGATGAACTGCTGCGGCACGGCGCGCGGCGGGTCATCGCAACGCCCGACATGCAGCCCATCATGCCGCCTTGCCGCGTCAGCCTGCGCGATGCCGAGCAGGGCGAGGCCTCGATCCTGCTGCACTACCCGCACCACTTCGCGCCCGCCTCGCCATATCGCGCCGGCGGACCGATCTACGTGCGCGAGGGGGTGCGCGAGACCGCGAGCTTCATCAATCAAGTGCCCGCCCAGCAGCGCATTCGTATGCTTTCGGTGCGTGCCTATGACGAAGCCGGCATCATGGTCGACGCCGACGTCACCGAGGGCGTCGACCTGGAACCGATGATCGAGCGCATGTTCCGGCGAGACGACGTTGCGTTCCTGCATGCCCATAATGCCAAGCGCGGCTGCTATTCCTGCCGCATCGACCGGGCGTGATCACGGTCCTGCCGCATCGATCGGGCCTGATCCTGGTCTTGCCCATCGATCGAACCTGATCATGGGACGGCGATACTACGCCTCCAGTGCCCCGTTCACCGCCCGCATCATTTTCTCGCCCTGCGGCTCGTCGCCGGCGCCGAACGCGCCGGCGACGCGGCCGTCGCGGCCGATCACCACCTTGTTGAAGTTCCAGGCCGGTTCCCAGCCGATCTCCGTTCGCACCCAGGCATAGAACGGCGCCGCCCGCACGCCGCGCACATGCACGATGCCCGACAACGGAAAGCCGATGCCGTATCTGGTCGTGCAGAACGTCTGGACCGTCGCATTGTCCGGCGATTCTTGGTTGAAGTCCCGGCTCGGCACACCGATCACCGTCAGCCCGCGCGCCGCGTCGGCCTCGTGCAGTTTTTGCAGCCCTTCATATTGATAGGTGTAACCGCAGAAGCTCGCGGTGTTCGCCACCACCAGCACGCGCCCCTTGAACGCCGCCAGATCAAGCTGTCCGCCACCGATCGCCGGGAAACTGAAATTCCACGCATCGTCCCGCTGTCCCGCCATTGCTCCGTCCCCCTATCCGTGCCGGCGCACCGCGCCCGGTGTCGGCCGTGGCGTGATCATGCGTCGGTCCGGGAATCCCACATCAGCTATAGCGCTCCTCGGTCCACGGGTCGCCGTTGTTATGATATCCCCGCTGCTCCCAGAACCCCTTATGGTCGCTGATGGTGAATTGGATGCGGCGCAACCATTTCGCCGACTTCCAGAAATACAGCCGTGGTATCAGCAACCGCACCGGACCGCCATGCGCGCGCGTCAGTGCCTTGCCGTCCCACGCATGCACCAGGAACACATCGGGCTGATCGAATTGTTCCAGCCGCACATTCGTGGTGTAGCCATCATAGGCATGGAAGACGACGTGCCGCGCCTCCGGCTTCGGCTGCACCAATGCCAGGATGGTGCGCGCCGCCACGCCCTGCCAGCGGTTGGCGTAGCGCGACCACTGCGTCACGCAATGGATGTCGGAAACGCTGTCCGCCTGCGGCAGTGCCATGAACTCGCCCCATGACAGGCTGAGCCATTGCTCCACCGCGCCGTCCACATCGAGGCGGAATTTCTCCGCCGTCACGTTCGGCTCGGCGCCGAGATCCAGCACCGGCCAGTCGCTGACCAGGCGCTGGCCGGGCGGCAGGCGGTCGCGTGCAGGATCGGCCGTCGTGCCGGTGAGCAATCGTCCGTCCCGTGCCCAGGCCTGTTTCGCCTCGATCAGCTTGTGCTTGACCTGGCCGGTGATCTCAACGTCG
Source organism: Acetobacteraceae bacterium (assembly GCA_035508435.1). Taxonomy (GTDB): domain Bacteria; phylum Pseudomonadota; class Alphaproteobacteria; order Acetobacterales; family Acetobacteraceae; genus JASHVB01. The sequence continues at coordinate 48,073 of DATJNA010000087.1, forward strand.
TCGGGCATGCATGTTCCTTATCGCATTCAATCGCAGGCCAGGCTTTGGGGTCCATCCGGCTGATCTGCCAGCAAACGACGCTCACAGCGTTTGGTGCCGGAGGCATCGAGCCGCAGCACGCGCGCCGCGCCGTGATAGTGGCAATCGACATAGTACGCCCAACCGGGTCCCTCGGCGTTCATGTGCCAGATCTGTTGCAGGTTCGCGCCATGGCGGATTTGCTCATCGGGCACCAGGGACGGCGGCGCCGTCTCGTCGATCTTGCTGCCGCGCGGCGCCGCCAGCACCTCGACACCCGACAGCGCCCCGCCTCGCGTCTGCCACTCTACCGGCGCCCCGGCGGGGCAGACCACCTTATGCCTGGGGCCGTCCGCTGCCCGCGCCGCCATGAACGGCAGCAGACCGAAACACAACAGGAGGAACCGAAGGCGCATGGTCGGCGACTCAGCCACGCGCCCGCAGCAGCCGCGCCTTGTCGCGCTGCCAGTCGCGCTCGGCCACGGCGGCACGTTTGTCCTGTTTCTTCTTGCCCTCGCCAACACCGAGCAACACCTTGGCGCGGCCACGGTCGTTGAAATGGATCTGCAGCGGCACGATGGTGGCACCCTGGCGGCTGATCGCCCCGGCCAATTCGTTGATCTGGCGGTGCTTCAGCAACAGCTTGCGCGGCGCGCGCGGCTCGAAGCGCGACAGCACACCGCCCTGGTATTCGGGGATATAGGCGTTGAACAACCACATCTCGCCGTCGCGCTCACCGGCCCACGCGTCGTTCAGCGTCGCGCGGCCATGGCGTAGCGACTTGACCTCGGGCCCCTTCAGCACCAAGCCGGCCTCAACCGTCTCCTTGATCGTGTAGTTGAAGTGCGCCTTGCGGTTGGAGGCCGCAATGCCGTGGGAGATCAGGCTCTTCTTGGATTTCGCGTCTGGCATCGGAGGTCTGGCTGATGGTGTCTCATGGGTCCGGGAGCAACCGATCAGATAGCATCGGCAGGCGCGCGCAGCGAGCCGCCGAGGAGGCAAGCTCGGGATGGGCACAGGCAGGAGGCAGATATGGCGCCCGGTCTGGTCCCCGGTCTGGCGACGCGCGGGTCAACCGCGCCGCGGCGGCGGGGTCAGGCGGTCGATGCTTCGGTTCTTTCCCCGTTCGCCTCAACCCGCAGCAGGGCCGCCAGGCCGGACCGAGACCGCACGAGATCGGCCAGCGTATAGCGGTCAAGCGTCCCCAGGAACGCACGCAACGCCTCGTCCACCGCGCTCGCCACCACGCATTCGGGCTGGATCACACAGATCGCCTGCGAGCCGAAGCAGGGCATCAGCTCCAGGTCCGGTTCGGCACGGCGTACCACGGCGCCGATATTGATCTCGGCCGCCGGCCGGCCCAGCCGCAGCCCGCCCCGCTGGCCGCGCACCGTTACCACGTCCCCCGAGAGCGCAAGCTGGTGCACCACCTTCATCAGATGGTTGGTCGAGATCTGATAGGCATTGGCGACGTCGGAGATCGTCACCAGGGTCTCCGGCCGCAGGGCCAGGTAGATCAGGGTGCGCAGCGTGTAGTCGGTGAATACTGTCAGCCGCATGTCTATTGCCTGTTCCCACGACCCGCGAGTGAGACAGTGCGGGCAAAATCCGCTCCGCTGACGCCGCCATGGCCGGGGGAATGGCGACCGCTATGGAAGACGCACGGACCGGAGCGAAATTTCATCAATCGCAATTCTATACCTGCAACAATAGCTTGTCGCCATAAATGTAATCATGATGAAAGTGTCATCGATTGTACCTGTATTCACCGGCGAACCGCGACTTTTTAACGCAGACCGGACACTACGTCCCGCACCACTGATTCAAACATCCCAGTCGTCAAGCGGCCGGTATTCGTGTTCAGTCGTGAAACGTGATAGCTGTCCGCGAGGCGCAGCCCGTCCGGCAAGGCATGGATCGCGCCGTGTGCAAACCGCGCATGGCTGCCCCGCAAGCCGCGCGCGCGTAGGACCGCGGCGTGGGCCACGCCCCCCAACGCCAGCACGCAGGCCAGCCGCGGCATCGCGGCCATTTCCGCCGCCAGGAAGCGATTGCACGCGCCGATCTCCTGCGGCTTCGGCAGGTTGGCCGGAGGAACGCAGCGCACCGCGTTGGTGACGCGGCAGTTGACCAGCGTCAGCCTGTCGCGCGGATCTGCCCGGTACTCGCCCCTCGCCAGTCCGAACCGCAACAGGGTCTGATAGAGCAAGGTGCCGGCGAAATCTCCGGTGAACGGGCGGCCGGTCCGATTGGCCCCGCGAACGCCGGGAGCGAGACCGACGATCAGCAGTTGCGCGTCAAGCGAGCCGAAGCTCGGGACGGGCGCATTGAACCAGTCCGGATTGGCGCCACGATTTGCACCGCGGTAGCCGGCGAGGCGTGGGCAGAGGGGGCAGTCGCGAGCCGGCGCTTCCGGCGCCATCGCCACGCAGGCGTCGGGCAACTGGATCAGTGGCAGGCGCAGCCGGAGGTCGGACCGCGGTCGCCGCGAACCAGGTGATGGTCGATCCACTCGGCGACCAACCGGCGCGCCTCATTGATCGACGCCTCCGGGTGGTGGATGCGATAGAGCGCGGTGCAGGCCTGGAAGGCGGCAAGATCGTCGGAACCCACCTGACGCAGCTCGCGATACGCGGTCACGACGGCCCGCTCGCAGTTGCGCGCAATGCGGCTGAACTCCTGGCCCATCTGAACGGACGCTCCTCAGTTGCGAATGATTCGCAAGACTTGGCAAAGCTTAACGTTGCCTCGCCACCGGAGCAATAAGGAGTACCGCGTAACGCCATGCCGTGAACGCATTACTTGACCGCAGCAAAGCTCCCCACGGATCATGGCGCCATGCCGTCAACCATCCCGCCCGACACACACCAGAAGATCGCTGTCATCGGCCTGGGCGGCATCGGCGGAGCATTGGCAGTGGCGCTGCGCGCGGCCGGCCGGGTCGATGTGGTGGGTTGCGCGCGGCAACCACTCGATCGCCTGGTGCTGGAGTGGGGCGACGCCGTGCTGGACCCGCCCCTGAAGATCATCGCAGATCCAGCGCGGGCCGAGCGCGTCGATTGGGTCATGCTGTGCACCAAGGCGCACCATACGCCGTCCGCCGCACCCTGGCTGGCGCGCCTGCGCAGGTCCGGGACGCGCGTGGCGGTGCTGCAGAACGGCATCGACCACGTGGCGCGCACCGCGCCCCATGTGGATGGCGCCACCGTCGTGCCGGTGATCGTCTATTATAACGGCGAGCGGCTGGGCCCGGGGCGGGTGCGCCTGCGACAGGTAGCCGGCCACGACCTGGTCGTGGCCGATGACGCGGACGGCGCGGATTTCGCCTGCTTGCTTGACGGCACCGGATTGCGCGTGCTGCGGAGCGACGATTTCCAGACCCGCGCCTGGCGGAAGCTGCTGCTGAATGTCGTGGTGAACCCGATCACCGCGTTGACATTGCAGCGACAAGCCGTGGTGCGGCGGCCGGATGTGCATGCGCTGTGTCTCGACATCCTGGCCGAGGCGGTCATCGTGGCGCGGGCCGATGGCGCGCGTCTCGCCGACGACGAGCCAGCCCGGATCATGGCCGCGCTGCATGCGGCTCCGGCCGGCCTGGGCACGTCGATGTATTTTGACCGCCTCACCGGGCGGGCGCTGGAGATCGAGGCGCTGACCGGCGCCCTGGTCGCTGCGGCCGACCGCTACGACCTGGCGGTGCCGCTCAACCGCGCCCTGCTGGTACTGCTGCGCGCGGTGAATGACGCCGCCGGCTGAGCCTTGCGGCGCTGCCGCCAGGCTTGATCGCGGCGATCGAGAGGGCAGATCGCAGCAGCAGCCAGAACTGACCCAGATTGACTTGCCGCCGTGCCCGCACGCACGCTGAGCCGAACATCCCGCACAGGAGCAATCGGCATGGACGCGATGACAGCCTCGGCAAGCACGACGTTCTGGGCCCGCGCGAACCGTCACATGCTGAACTATGGCGGGCATTTCGTGCCGTTCGTGCCGGTGCGCGCCGAAGGCGCCTTCGTCTACGACGCTGACGGCTGCCGCGTGCTGGATTTCACCTCCGGCCAGATGAGCGCCATCCTCGGCCACTGCCATCCCGAGATCGTCGCCGTGATCCGCGACGCCGCCGGCCGGCTCGATCACCTGTTCTCGTCGATGTTATCGGAGCCGGTGGTGGATCTTGCCGAGGCGCTTGCCTCGCTGGTGCCCGCTTTGCCGCGCGTGGTACTGCTTTCCACCGGCGGCGAGGCGAACGAGGCCGCGATCAAGATCGCCAAGCTGGTCACCGGCGGCTGGGAGGTGGTGGGCTTCGCCCAGTCCTGGCACGGCATGACCGGCGGCGCGGCATCGGCCACCTACAAGGCGGGGCGCCGGGGCTACGGGCCGGCAGCGGCCGGGTCCTTCGCCATCCCGGCGCCCAACGCCTTTCGTCCGCGCTTTTCGGGCGTGACCTGGGAGGCCGAGCTGGACGACGCCTTCGCGTTGGTGGATCGCCAGAGCACTGGCAACCTCGCCGCCTTCATCGCCGAGCCGGTGCTGTCGAGCGGCGGCATCATCGAGTTGCCGCAAGGCTACCTGCGCGCGTTGCAGCACAAGTGCGCGGAGCGCGGCATGCTGCTGATCCTGGATGAGGCGCAGACCGGACTCGGTCGCACCGGCACCATGTTCGCGTTCGAACGCGACCGCGTCGTGCCCGATATCCTGGTGCTGTCGAAAACCCTTGGCGCGGGACTGCCGCTGTCCGCGGTGATGGTCGGCGAGGCCATCAGCCGCGCCTGCGACGAGCGCGGCTTCCTGTTCTACACGACGCACGTGAACGATCCGCTGCCGGCAGCGGTGGGGCTGAAGGTGCTGGAGATCGTGCAGCGCGACGCTCTTGCCGCACGGGCCGCAACGCTGGGCGCGACGTTGAAGGATGGGCTGCGAGGATTGCAGGCGCGCTATCCGTGGATCGGCGACGTTCGGGGACGCGGGCTGTTGCTCGGGCTGGAGTTCATTGACGAGGACGGTGGCCGGCGCCGTTCGGCAGCGGAACTGTCGGATGCGGTGACCGACCGCGCGTTGGAGCTGGGGCTGAGCGCGAACATCGTGCGCGCCGGCGCCTCGGGCGGAGTGATGCGCATCGCGCCGCCGCTGACAGTGCTGGAGGACGAGATCGAACTGGGGCTGGAATTGCTCGGGGAGGCGATGCGGGCTGTAGCGGCTGGCTGAGACGAAGTGGAAGCTGCCGCGAAAACGGCAACCGCGGATGACTGCGCCGACTTTTGAATTCGCGCAATTGCTCCAAAGCGAGCAACCATCAGCCATGTGGTGGCCGAAGGGTGGCGCTTATCCAAACGTCGCACTGAAGAGCGTCAGGCCCGGTGTATCAGCCATGACTTCCAACAGATGTTCACCGTAGGTTGTCCCATCGACAACCGTGTACAGCGTCGGCCAGCCGATCGCGACAGGTGGCTTCTCTTCTCCATCCACTCGGACGCGCATTGCAGCGATGCGTGTGGACCCCGCGACCATATACAATCTGGCGGCGGAAAATCGGAAGCGCAGGCCGCCCCGCGCTGATGCCAGCACCAGCCGCTGATCCTCGCGCGACCAAGTGCCGTCCAAGAGGTATTGAACTTGCTTCCCCTGCCATGAGCCCGCCAAGGCTCGGGACATTGTCTTCACCCGTTACACACCGTAAGACCAGGAATCATAGACCGGGTCGAGGGGCGCGACGTCCTCGCCATTCAAGGCGCCCATGCGTACATCCGGCATCGCGGGAAATCCGTGCCCCGCTGGAGGACCCGAGCGGGCGGCGCCGCTCTGCCGACCCTGCCGTGCCGCAGCCATCCCCGGATGCCGCCCTCCGTCAAATTGGTACCGCCAGCAACATACCGAGTTTGCGATCCTCGGGGACATTAGATGCCGCCCTCCGTCAAATTGGTACCGCCAGCAACCGCGGCGCAGTAGCTGCGAGGACGGTCACGCGCTCACCGCGACTTGCTCAGTGCGTGGCGGGTGCCTTTGCCAACAAGCTCGGGCGTCTGCGAGGCGCGGCACCGCCCCGGCCTCGCCGCCCCCTCAACATTCCGTGTGCGCCCTCGCGCCGGCGCCGCAAGGGAGCAAACTGCGTCCCATGTCCGCATCCAAACCCACCGCCCAGGTCGTCACCGCCCCACCCCGGCGCGAGGCCAGGCAACCGCCCCCCTGCATCATGGTCATCTTCGGCGCCGGCGGCGACCTGACGAAGCGCCTGCTGGTGCCCGCGCTGTACAACCTCAGCCGCACCAACCTGTTGCCGGAGCATTTCGCCATCGTCGGCGTCGATGCCGTCCAGCAGGATGTCGGCAAATGGCGCGACAGCCTGCACGATATGCTGCAAGGCTTCGTCGGCAACCCCAGCAGCGAGAGCCGCATCGACGCAATCGACACCGCGGCGTGGCAGCGTCTCGCCGATGCAATGAGTTATCTGCAGGGCGATTTCAACGACCCCAATCTCTATGAAAAGCTGCACGCGCAACTGCATGACCAGGCGCAGCGGCGGCAGACGCAGGGCAATGTACTGTTCTACCTCGCCGTGGCCGATCGCTTCTTCGGCCCGATCATCGAGCGTCTCGGCCATGCGGGGTTGAACGACGAGGCATGGCAGGACGACAAGCCGCAGCGTTGGCGCCGCGTGGTGATCGAGAAGCCGTTCGGCCACGACCTTGCGTCCGCGAAGGCACTCAACACGCGGATCCTGCGTGTGCTGCACGAGGAGCAAATTTACCGGATCGATCATTTCCTGGGGAAAGAAACGGTCCAGAGCATCATGGCCTTCCGCTTTGCCAACGGCTTGTTCGAGCCGATCTGGAACCGCGACCGCATCGACCACGTGCAGATCACGGTGGCGGAGACGGTCGGCGTCGAACGCCGCGGCCGGTTTTATGAACCGACCGGCGCGCTGCGCGACATGGTGCCGAACCACGTGTTCCAATTGCTGGCGATGGTGGCGATGGAGGCACCCGCCGGCTTCGACGCCAAGGCGGTGCGCAACCGCAAGGCTGACGTGTTCGCGGCGATGAGTTCCGCGAATGCGGAGGACGCGGTGCGCGGCCAGTACAGTCCGGGCATAGTGATGGGTCACGACGTGCCGGGCTACCGGCAGGAGCCGGACGTGTCGCCCACCTCCGACACTGAAACCTACGTCGCCATGCGTTTGCATATCGACAACTGGCGCTGGGCGGGGGTGCCGTTCTATCTGCGCACCGGCAAGCGCATGGCGACGCGCATGACGGAGATCGCGATCCGCTTCAAGCCGGCGCCCTATGCGCCGTTCGACGACACGCATGTGGAAACGCTGCCGCCCAACTGGCTGGTGCTGCACATCCAGCCGAACGAAGGCATTTCCTTGCAGTTTGAAGTAAAGCGTCCCGGCCCCGTGGTGGACCTCGCCGCGGTGCAGATGGCGTTCCACTACGACGACTGGTTCCCGCGCGAGCCGAATGTCGGCTACGAGACCTTGATCTACGACGTGATGATCGGCGACCAGACCTTGTTCAATCGCGCCGACATGATCGAGGAGACCTGGCGCGTGGTGCAGCCGGTGCTGGACGCCTGGGCCGCCGACCCGCCCCGGCATTTTCCCAATTACGCGTCCGGCTCGGACGGGCCGCAATCGGCGGAGGCGCTGCTGCGGCAGGACGGCCGCGCGTGGCGATCGCTGCCGACGGCGCAGAAGCAGTAGAGTCTGTCGGGCGGGCGCGGCCTACAGGCGCTAACCTCAGGCGAGCGCCGAGGCATGTCCCGTCACGGCCGGGCTTGACCAGGCCTGCTACCCGGGCCGGTCGGGCGCATTTGCTGGACGACACATGCCAAGCCCCGTTCGGCTGGTTGATCGCGCCCCCGCGCCCTGGTTCCGGCGACCGGCATCACGCCAAGCAGTAACGCTCGAGATCCACGGCGTAACGCTGCGTGTCGATACGGACGTGAGTGCGACCCTCGGCCTCCTTCGGACATTCGGGTGGGGTTTGCCGCTTTGCGCCGTGCCTGCGTTATCTGCCGGGCCATCGACCGGTTCCTCGTAGGCCGGCTGGAGCAATTCCGGGTCGGTCCGCAGCGCCTCGAGCAATGCGTTCACAAAGATGGCACGGTCCCACATCGGTGCCAGCGAGACCGCCAGGCACAACAGGACCACGGCGATCGTCGCGACGGACCATGCCCGCGCCAAGGCAGTTAGGACATCTATCTCAGTCAGCCACGGGTCGCGACGACGGCGAGGCCTCCGCCGCAACTGAGACGCTGCCAACGCCCGGTTTCTCTGACGTTCGGAGATGACCCACCCCGCCAGCCGGATCACGAGCTTGTTAACAGCGCGGCTGCCGCGCCCCCCCGCACGCATCGCAACGAAGCCCTCGATATGGATCACAAACGGTGACGGATCGGAGCTTGTGCGAGCCGCGGCACGCTATGGGGTGGGCATAAAAAGTGCTAAATTGCCAGCAATTCATGACAAAGGGCTAATTTGCCGATGGGGGACGTTGCCGAGCCGGACGAGTTGTTCCTGTTCCACGGTTTTTTGCTCGACCGGCGCGGGGGCGGGCTGTTCCAGCGCGACGGCGACGGCGGCCTTACCCCGGTACCAATCGGTGCGCGCGCCCTCGACGTTCTCGTCGCATTGGTCGAGCGCGCGGGGGACCTCGTTACGCGCGACGAGATCATCGCCGCCGTCTGGCCGGAGACGGTAGTCGAGGACAATAATCTCAACATGCAGATTGCCGCACTTCGCCGGGCGCTCGATGACGGCGCCACTGCCGGGGGCTGCATCCAGACGATCCCGCGACGCGGCTATCGCTTCATCGCACCGGTGATCCGGGACCGGCGACCCTCGCCGGCGACGGCTCGGCTCCCCGAACCTCCTGCGCCGCACCCGATCGCTCATCCGCCGGATCCGCCCGCGCGACCTCGCACCCGGCTTCGCCGCCCCATCATCGCCTGGACCGCCGGCGCGGTGATGTTGCTCGCCGTGGCGATCGCAGGCTGGCAAGTGGATTCCCGCTGGCTCGGCGGTGCCGCCCCGGTGCCGCGGCTGTCAATCGTCGTGCTGCCATTCGCCAATCTCGCCGGCGACCCGGCCCAGCAGTATTTCGCCGACGGCATTACCGAGGACCTGACCACCGATCTTTCGCGGCTCGCCGACATGCTGGTCATCTCGCATGACACGGCCTTTACCTATGAGGGCAAGCCGGTCAGTGCCAGACAGATCCGCCGCGAGCTCGGCGTGCGCTATATGCTCGAGGGCAGCGTGCAGCGCTCGGGCGAGCAAGTACGCATCAACGCACGGCTCATCGACACCAACACCGACGCGAACCTCTGGGTCGAGCAATTCGATCGCAACATCGGCGATCTGCTGTCCTTGCAGAGCGAGATCACCGGGCGCATCGCGGTCGCTCTCAACCTCAGGCTGATCGTATCGGAGGCAGCCCGGCAGACCGAGCATCCCGACGTGCTCGACCATATCTTCCGCGGGCGCGCCACAATGTACCGGCCGGCGTCGCGGCAGAACTTCGCGGCGGCGATTGCCGAGTATGAAAAGGCGCTCGCGCTCGATCCCCATTCCGTCGAAGCGCGGAGCCGGTTGGCCGCCGCGCTTTCCAGCCGATTGCTCGATGGCATGAGCGATACGGTCGACGCTGATTTCGACCGGGCGAAACAGCTTATCGAACAAGCCTTGGCGGAGGCGCCCGAGAGCCCGATCGCGCATTTTGCCAAGGCTCAGTTACTGCGCGCGCGGCACCGTTGCGATGCGGCCATCCCGGAATACGAAACCGTGCTCGCCGCCAATCGCAATGTGCTCGCCGCGGTCGGCAATATCGGGCGATGCAAGATCTATATCGGACTGCTGGACGACGGCGTGGCGCTTGAAGAGCAGGCGATTCGCCTCAGCCCGCGAGACCCCTTCGTCGGCGTTTGGTATTTCCGGATCGGCCAGGCAAGACTGCTGCAGTCGCGGGTGGACGAGGCCATAAGTTGGCTGGAAAAGGCGCATGACAAAAATGCGGCATATGCGTTTGTCCCCGCCTGGCTTGCCGCGGCCTATGGGCTGAAAGGCGATCTGCCGCATGCTGCTGCCGAACTCGTGGATGCCCGCAGGCTCGACGGCAACGGGGCGCCTGCGAGCATCGCCGCGGCGCGCGCTGTCAGCATCAGGGATTTCGCCGCACCGAGGGCTCAAGCATTGCTCGAAGCCACCTACCTTGCGGGTCTGCGCCAGGCTGGAGTGCCTGAGAACTGAGGCAATGCCGCGCCGCTGCCCCTGCTTGCCGGGGACGCGGGCGGTAGATGCCGACCGACATTTGCCAGGCGTTATTGCGTGGCGGGCGAGACACGGGCGCGATGGCCGCAGCTTGATTTTGCCACCGCTCTGACGCAGAGAGCGCAACGCGCCTTTGATTTCTCTCATCGGATTTTCATGTCTCTCATCGGGCCAGCGACCCTGCCGTCCGTGACTGACGCCATTTGGCGTACCGTGTATCGTCTGGGATTCCCGTTGGCTCGCGCATGGTGGTGGTTCCGCCGACCGAGCCACGAAGGTGCGCTCGTCGCGATTCACGTCGACCGGTCCTTGCTGTTGGTCCAATCGTCGTACCGAACCGCCTGGAACTTCCCGGGGGGCAGTGTTCGGCGCGGCGAGACCCCTAACGCAGCCGCGCGGCGAGAACTTGCCGAGGAGGTCGGGCTCGCCGTCGAAGATCCGCTTGTTCCTGCGGGTGAAGCCCAAGGCCTGTGGGACGGCCGGCGGGACAGGGTGTATTTTTTCGCGCTGCAATTGAGCCGCTTGCCCAAGCTGCGGCCAGACAATCGTGAGATCATCGGCGCGCGGCTGGTTCCCCTGGCGGAGGTCCGGTCGATGCCGCTCACCGGGCCAGTGCGAGCCTATGTCGAAGGGCGGACCGGCACGGCCCCGTTGACACCGCCGGCTTTGGCCGGAGCCTGATCGCCGCTTCTCTCATCCGGTCGCTGCCTCCAACCAATGTCGATTGGTTGGATGTCCGAACGATTTGCCGAGGGTCCGGACGACGAGTCGACGGGCGTCGGGTAGACGAATTTCATTAAGCACTCTGTCCTGGCGATCCAGGAGGAGCGAGTGCCGCCGCCGTGTCCTTGCCGGGCACGACCGGGACGATCTCGAATGCGACCAGGTCACTCCACTGCGCGACCCATCGCTGCAGCAGGGCGACGTCGTTGCATTCCATGAGCTGGAAGCACCGATCCAAACTGGCCTCGACCCAACTCCCGACATAGGCGAGGCCATCGGGTGCGAGGCGGCCTTGCTCCCTGAAGCGATGGTACACCGCCCTGGCATTTTGATTCCGGAAGCGCTCTATCACCATGAACAGCACATCACGTCTCCACTACGCTTTCTCCAGCGGCAAGCAGCCGGAGACGAGCGGCGCCACACCCGCAATTGCTTGGCAACCACCCGCCGCGACGCCACATAGGCCGGCATGAACCGGCGCACCTTGCTCACCCTCGCCCTGCTGCCCCTCCTGGCGTCCCCCGCCGCGGCCTTCGCGCAGGCCGGCTTCGCGCGCACCGCGCAGGACGACGCCGACCTCCAGCAGGTGCAGGCTTACCTGAATGCCATCCATACACTGCGAGCGCATTTCCTCCAGGTCGCGCCCGATGGCGCGATGAGCCAGGGCACGGTCTGGTTGGAGCGCCCCGGCCGCGTGCGCTTCCAATACGACCCCCCTGCCCCGTTCCTGCTGGTCGCCGGCGGCGGCATGCTGTCCTTCGAGGACAAGTCGATCCAGCAGGTCAGCCAGATCCCGCTGTTCACCACCCCGCTCAGCATCTTGCTCGCCGACCGTATCAACCTGGGCGGCCCGGTCACCGTCACCGGCATCCGGCGCCTGCCCGCCCAGCTCGAAGTGACCCTGGTCCGCACCAATTCTCCCCACGACGGCTCGCTGACGCTGCTGTTCACCCAAAACCCGCTGACCTTGCGGCAATGGTCGGTGCGGGACGCGCAGGACCGCGTCACCCACGTCACGCTCTACAACATAGAGCAAGGCATGCCCCTCGAGCCGTCCCTGTTCCACTTCAACGATCCGCGCAGCTTCCAGGGCATGGGCAACGGGGGCGGCTAAACCGGCGCCGCCGACCCCTTCCTCTCCCCCTCCGGCAGGGGCGGGATTGCCTCGCTCCTATTCCGCCTGCGCGGAGCGGCCACGCGCCCGGCTCATGCCCCCGACCACACGGATTCCCTTCATTTTCTGGTCACGATCGTGAATTATATTGCCCGGCCATGGCACCCGGGCGAATCGTCAAGCCGTTGATCGGCATAAGCTGCTGCACGAAGCAATTCGGCGTCTTCGGGATGCCGAACCACGCCGCTTCCAACACCTACATCCGCGCCACGGACGAACTGCTGCACGCCGTCCCCGTACTGCTGCCCGCCAACGGCCCCACCTGCGACATCGAGACCTTGCTCGCCCACCTGGACGGCATCATGCTCACCGGCAGCCGCTCCAACGTGCACCCCAGCTACTATGACGGTCCGCCACATGCGGAAGGCACGTGGGAGGACCTGAACCGCGACAGCACCACCCTGCCGCTGATCCGCGCGGCGGTGATCCGAGGTGTCCCGTTGCTGGCGATTTGCCGCGGCTTCCAGGAGCTGAACGTTGCGATGGGAGGCTCGCTGCACCAGCGGCTGCAGGACCTGCCTGACCGCATCGACCATTCCTCGCCGATGCAGGCCTCGGTGAGGGTGCGGCAGGGCAAGGCGCACAGCATGCGGCTCACCCCCGGCGGCTGGCTGCACAAGCTGGCCGGCACCGGAGAGATCGCTGTGAACTCGCTGCACAACCAGGGCGTGGACCGGCTGGCGCCCGGCCTGGTGGTGGAAGGCACCGCCCCGGATGGCACCATCGAGGCGGCGCGCGTAGTCCAGACTCCCGCCGGCCCGGCGCACGGTTTCGCCGTTGGGGTCCAATGGCACCCGGAATATGACTGGCCTACGGATAGCGTCTCCCGCCGCATCTTCGAGTCCTTCGCCACCGCGGTGCGGGCCTATGCCGGCCAGGTGGAGCCGCATCCTCTGCCTCTCGCGGCCGACTAGGGCGGGATCAGCGCGCGGGCGGGGCCGCGGGCGTCGATAACAGGCCGAGCCAATCGTACAGCCGCCCACTCGGCGGCCAAGCCTGCATCATCTCGGCGCGCCAGAACACCAGGCCGAACCCGAGCAATACCAGCAGCGCCACGCTGACCAGCCAGCCCGTCGGCAGCCACGGAGAGGGTTGCCGCAGTGTGGCCGGCCGGCTCGCCAGGCGTTCCATGGCAGTCAGCGCCGAAGGAGCGGTGGTCGCGGCGAGTGCCTCGCGCCGCGGCCGGACGACGGGCGCCTCTGGCTCGGCCGCTGGTTCGGGTTCCGCTTCGGGTTCTGGTTCGGGTTCCGCTACTACCTCCGGCGGGGTCAGCGGCACCGCCACCCATTGCTCACCGCAGCGCGCGCAACGCACGCTGCGGCCTGGGATCAGCAGTGCGTCATCGACGTTGTAGGCAGCGGAACAAATGGGGCAAACGATGCGCATGTGGGCAGAATGCCACACCTCTGGCGGCTGCCCCAGGCCATCGGTGCCGCGATCGCAGCCAGACGATGATAATCAGTCGGTGTCGGGCGTATCGCCGATATCCGGCCCGGCAAGCGCGACCGCAACATGGCCAGTCCCGACCCGTTCCGTTTTTTGGCGAGGAGAAGGGTTCGTGCAACGCGCCCGCTCCGCCGGCCCATCCGAAAACCGGCGAACACGCCCGGCGTGACTTCAACTGTCACCCAAAGTTGAGGACGCCGTGTTGTTGTACTTGCCCAACATCAACCATCGTGGGCTAGATTTCGTCCCAAGGGGGGGACGAAACCCATGCGTCGGAGACAGTTGCTCTGCGCCGCGATCTCGATGGTGCTCTGCGCGGCGATCCTGATTGTGGCCGTTCTGGTAATGGCACGGCCCGCCAACGCCCAGCCAGGGCCCAATGCGCAGCCGAGCGGCGGCGCAGTGGTCGCCGGCACGGCGGCGATCGCCCGATCGGCGACCGCAACCACCATCAGTCAGTCCACCCAGCGCGCCGCCATCGACTGGCAGAATTTCGACATCGGCAGCCAGCAGACGGTTCAGTTTCAGCCGTCCTCCCCGAGCATCTCCGCACCGAGCATGGCGACGCTGAACCGGGTGATTGGGCCGAACCCATCGCAGATCGCGGGGCGCATCGCGTCCCCCGGCCAGGTCATCATCACCAACCAGTCGGGCGTCACCTTCTTCCGTGGCGCGCAGATCAATACCGCCGGGCTGATGGTCACCGCCGCCGGCATCAGCAACGCCAATTTCATGGCGGGGCGGATGGTATTCGATCAGCCGGCCAATCCCGGCGCAGCCGTCATCAACGAGGGCCACATCACGGTGCGGGACGCCGGCCTCGCCGCGCTGGTGGCGCCGCAGGTCGCCAATACCGGCGTGATCAACGCCCGGCTCGGCCATGTGGTGCTGGCCGGCGCACAGACCGCGACGCTTGATCTTTACGGCGACGGGCTGATGGCGATCGACGTCACCGGCCAGGTCGTGCAGGCCCCTGGCGGCGGCACCGCCCTGGTCACCAACACCGGACTGATCCGCGCCAATGGCGGCACGGTCCAGCTTACCGCCCGCGCGGCCGATGGCGTCGTGCAGAACCTGGTGGACGCCGGCGGGAAGGTGCAGGCGAACACCATCGGCGGCCACACCGGCACCATCGTGATGAACGGCGTCGGCGGCGACATCACCGTGGCCGGCCAGCTTTCGGCGACCGGCAACGCCCCCGGCACCGCCGGCGGCAATATCGTGATCAACCCCAGCGGCACGGTGGCCGTGGCGGCTGGCGCGCGGATCGATGCCTCGGGCCAGACCGACGGCGGCACCATTGCGCTCGGCACCACGCTGGCGCGAGCCGCGGGCGGGCCCGACACGCCGTCGCTACACACGGCCGCCAATGTTGTGGTGGCACCCAGCGCCAGCATCGCCGCCAACGCGACCGGCCGAGGCAATGGCGGCCGGATCACCTTGCTCTCGACGCAGGCCACCGTCATGGACGGCAGCATCAGCGCGACCGGCGGGCCGCAGGGCGGCAATGGCGGGTTCGTCGAGACCTCCGGCACGCATTTGCTCGATGTTGGTCCGACCGCTTCCGTCACCGCCGCCGCACC
>DATJNA010000088.1:0-78294 GCA_035508435.1 Acetobacteraceae bacterium
GCGGCGTCGGTGGCGGGCCTGCTGATCACCACCGAGGCGATGGTGGCAGAGAAGCCGGAGAAGAAGGCCGCGCCGTCGATGCCGCCGGGCGGTGGCATGGGCGACATGGACTTCTGAGCCGGTCGTTCAGGTGTTTGTGTGTGGGAGGGGCGGGCCGCAAGGTCCGCCCCTTTTGCTTCGGGCATCGATCGGTCCCGTCCGGTTATGGAGAAGGCCAATGGGCATCGAACAATCGTTCGCCGCGAGTGCCGCCTTCTGTGGCAAGAAATCGCTCAGATGGATCATTCGGAGACCTTCGCAGGGGCGTCGAACGCTGCGATTGATCGTCCACATGGACATGACCGCATCGCGCAGCCTGGCTTTGTCGGCCGCCGATACCTGCCGGGCGGAGTCCTCTTGATTGGCCAAAACCCGGGCAACGACCGCATCGGGAAGGGCAGGTCAGAAGCCGATTTGCGCCAGTATGAAATCCTACATCGCTTGCGTGAGGCAGGCGTGAATAACGCAGAGTCCCTGTCGGCTGAACTGATGTCTGTGCTCGGCTCGTTCGTAATGCCTACATGGCTGATTGTCCGCAATGTGGTTGATCCCCTATTGGCGGCGCTGCACCTGGAGCTTGACGAAATCTGCTATATCAATCTCATCAAGTTCCGGACGCTTGACAGCGGTATCCCTTCCGAACTTTACAAGAAGCTTTTGGCCGCACACAGCAAGGTAGATCGAACTGCTCAGGCCGACGGCGATCGTCGCTCTCGGAATCGAAACGCACAAAAGGCTGCGCCACCAGTATAGAGGAAACGCAAGCGTGTTTCGGGTTCATCGGGCGCGCGGCGATACTCGGCTCCCTGCCGAAGGCCAGAAGGACATTGAGCTCATCGCCGAGCAGATTCGCACTAAACCGCGAGCATAATGCAAAAAGTCAGGGCAGCAATGATTGGTGATTAACAGTGATCAACACGGGCGTTGAGCTTCACCCCAAGCCTCAACCTCGACGCCCGAGGGTCACCTGTCTTGCCCAGAGCACGATGGATAGCCCGCGGTACCCAGCTCGCCCATGCCCGGCGCCCGCGCAATCACCGCCAGAGCCCGAGCCACGTAACCAGCTTTGCCACTCGCCAGGGCATCGTTGAGCAATTGTTCCGGCGCTTCCAGCCTGCTGAGAAACCGCGCCGGACCGAAGAGTTCCGTATTCATCACTCTGTTTCCATCTCCGCCGCCAGACCTTTGGCCCGGGGATATCACGACGTTGGGTGCTCTTGTCCCCACGGCACAGCAGGATGATCAGCACGCGAGAACTTCGGCGAGGATGGCGCGATGATCGCCGGTACGGTGCCGGGCAGGGACAACTACGAACAATACTCTGACGCACAGACCGGCGAGTTCAATGACCTGGTGAAGGCCGGCATCCAGGGTCCTTTTCAATCAACCGAGTTGCCGCCGCCGAATACCTCCCGTGCCAGTCCCAACACATCCCCGATCTTCTCTATCACGATGTCCGGCTTGCGGTATTTCGCCTCCACCCCGGGTTCCAGTGCGTAGTGGCCCTGGCGAGGGAACACCGTGGTTACTCTCTCGCCCCACCTTTCCTTCAGTGCCTGCAGGATCCACAATTTGTCGTCGACCATTACATAGTGCTGCGCGGGGAACAGCCGCTCGACGTCGTCCAGCGATTCTTCCTGATGGACGATGATCAGCACGTTGTCGGCAAACGTGCGCCACTGGCCGGAGCGCTCCACCTTGCGCGGCTGGAACGCCGCATCGCCGTCCGAGAGAATGACGGTGATGCCCCATTGCTGCACGTGCCGCACAACGTCCAGCGCGAAAGGATAGAGTCGCGCGGCAAACGGATAATCCGCCAGCCAGTTGGCGATGCGCAGCACCCGCGGATCGTGCAGGTCCTCCAACCGGTAGCGCTGCAACGCCCCCAGATAGTCGGCATAGCCGAGTTGCTCACGTTGCTCCTCGAACAAGGCCCAGTATCGGTCGCGCGCCTTCTCACCGTACTGTTGCTCCAGGTGCGCACCGAGGTCGCGCTGGATGTGGTCGTTGTCGAGCAAGGTGTTGTCGACATCGAACAGGAAGACGAGGTCATGCATAGCTGCGACGATACCGTCCTTCTGAGGCCCAGGTGTTGATTGCACTCCGCAGCAATGCCTCTGGCGCGTCGGGGTCTGCCCAGTCAAGGCCGACGGTGAGCACCTGCACCCGGACCCGCACGTCGGGCGGCAGGCGGACCGCGTCCTTGGCCGTGGTGACAGGCAGCGCATCGAGGCGCTCGGCTTCCGCCAGCACCGAATCCAGCTCCGGCCGACTGTATCGGTGGTGGTCGGGGAATGGGCGCCGGGCGACGAGCGCCGCGCCAGTCTCGACCAGGGAGGCGAAGAATTTGTCCGGCATGGCGATACCAGCGAAGCCTAGCACGCGCCGGCCGGCAAACGCGGCGGCTTCCGGACCGGCCTTCAGGCGAGCCCTATGCACCGGCAGGCCGGGCGGCAGCGACCCGAGCGCGCCCGTCGCGTCGGAGCCGATCAGCACCGCGGCCTGACAGCGGCTGGCCGCGGAGGTGACCGGTTCACGCAACGGGCCGGCAGGGAAGACACGGCCATTGCCGAAGCCGGTGGCGCCGTCCACCACCAGCAGCGACAGCCGTTTCTGCACGCCCGGGTTCTGAAGACCGTCGTCCAGCAGGATCACCTCGGTACCCGCCGCAACCGCCGCCTGGGCGCCGCGCTTGCGGTCGGCACCGACCCAGGTGGGGGCAACGACGGCGTGGAGCAACGCTTCGTCGCCGACCAGGGCCGCAGAATCCCTCGACTGTACCCAGTGCGGCCCACGCGCCGACCCGCCGTAGCCCCGCAGCAAAACATGTACATCCCAACCGCGGGCGGTGAGACGGCGGGTAAGATCGAGTGTGACGGTGGTTTTGCCCGCGCCACCCATGGTGGCATTGCCCACGCAGATCACCGGGACGGGACAGAACCAGCCGGTCCGGGTGAGGCGCAGCGCCGTGACGGACCTAGCAATGGCAGAGGCGGGCGCGAGAAGGCGTGGGTGACGCCACAGGACCTCGGCCACCAAGCGCGCTTGGAAGCGCAGGCCGTCATCCCCCTGGTCATTCCGAGGAACGAAGCGACGCGGCAATCCGAGTCGCGTAACCCACGAACGATCCAGACACGATTGCAAACCGGATTGCGTCGTCGCTTTGCTTGTCGCGATGACGGGCATCTCGGTGGTTCCGGTCACGGTGAGGATGCCCTGGTGCGCTGCACCGGGGCAGCTCCGCGACTTGCTCGCCTGCCGCCGCACTCGCGAGAACTCAACAATCTCCATAGTGCTTCGACCGTTTGCTCCACCACATCCCCCTGTCGCTGCACGGCAGCCATCGCGCGGCGTCCGGTGGCTCGGCAGGTATCGAGGTCCCCCAACATCGCCGCGATGAAGTGTGCCAGTGCCTCGTCATCCGCAACCGTCTCCAGCGCGCTTGCCTCCTGCAACAACGCGATATGCGCGTCGAAATTCCCGGTATGCGGCCCGACCGCCACGGTGCAGCCGAGACGTGCCGGCTCCAACGGATTCTGCCCACCGCCGGGTGCAAGCAAGCTGCGGCCGACAAATGCGACCGGCACCAACCGGTACCACAGGCCCAGTTCCCCCAACGTATCCGCAAGCCAGACCCCTGCTGCTGCCGGCGGATCCTCGCCCAGCGCGCGCCGCGTGACTGGCAGCGGCGCTGCCTCGGCGGCAAGCGCCGCGCCGCGCTCCGGATGGCGTGGCGCCACGATGGTGAGCAAATCGGGAAACTGCGCGGCCAACACACGATGAACGGCGAAGATCAGCGCCTCCTCGCCCTGATGCGTGCTGGCAGCCAGCCAGGTCGGCCGGTCCGCCAGCAGGACTTGCAGCCGCGCCAGTTCGCCCGGGTCACAGGGCAGCGGGGGGGCGGCGATTTTCAGGTCGCCTGGCGCCTTTATCCGCCGCGCGCCGAGCGAGCCCAGGCGCGCCGCGTCAGACTCGCTGCGGGCGTGGATCAAATCGAACCCACCCAACAATGCGCCGGCCAGCCCCGGCGCACGTTGCCAGCGAGCGAAGCTGCGCGGCGAAAGACGGGCATTGAGCAACATCAGCCGGATGCTCCGGGCATGGCATGCCAGCACAATGTTGGGCCACAATTCGCTTTCCAGGAAGGCCGCCGCGTCCGGGCGCCAATGGTCAAGGAACCGCCCCGCCCAGGCGGGCACATCCAGCGGCACGAACCGGTGCATCACGCGCGCCGCCTGGTCCGGCGCCAGGCGCTGCGCCAGAAGCTGCGCTGCCGTCACCGTGCCCGTGGAGAACAACACTGTCAGGTCCGGCGCCCGCGCCAGCAGTGGCGCCAGCACTGGCAGGACCGAGGTGGTCTCGCCGACGCTCGCCGCATGCAGCCACAGCAGGCGGCCGGGCGGACGGGGCGTTGCATCGATGCCGCGGCGTTCGGGCAATCGGCCGGGCAGTTCCTTGCCTCGCGCGAGGCGCAGCCGCAGCATCAGCCGCAGCCCTGGCGCGGCGAGCGTCGTGGCGGCCGCCCAGATTCGCGCCAGATGGCTCATGCGGCGCACAGCCGGTCGGCCTCGGTCGTGGCGGCATTCAGCGCGTCGGTGATCAGCGGCACCGCATCCTGCCAGCCGTCGCGCGGCACCGGGATGGCCGGGCGACACACCACGACGCCGCGGCCGAAAGGTCGTGGGATCACCATGCGGTCCCAGCTTCGCAAGATCCAGTAGCGGCTCGTCTGAGCCGCGCAGGGAAGTACCGGTGCGCCTGACAGCGCCGCAAGTTGCGCCACGCCAGGGGCCGCGATGCGGCGCGGCCCGCGCGGCCCGTCGGGCGTAATGGCGACATGGGCGCCGGCGTCTAGCAGCCCGAGCAAAGTACGCAGGCCCGCTGCTCCACCGCGCGAGGACGAGCCCAGAACCACGTTCACCGCGAATCGGCGCACCACCGCGCCGATAAACCTGCCATCACGGTGGCGGCTGACCAGGACATGCATCCTGGCAGGCGGATTACCCGTCTCCGACATGCGGCGCACGCGCAGCCAGAGGATCGGCATCAGCGGCAGGCGCTCATGCCAGAAGGCGGCGATCACGGGGACGCCGGCGGCGTGGCGGGCGACATGCTCTGCCCCCTCCAGTCGCCAGCGCGTGGTGCGCAGGGCGAAGGCCAGGTACAGACCAAGCACGCGCGCCAGTAGATTCTGGACCGCCGGGTGCCGCAGCAGTCGTTTCATTCTACGGCGCGCGGTAGCACGACGCTGGATGTCGCGGAAGGCGCAGACCGCCGCCTGCCCTTGTATGTTGAGGCGCTCCCCCTACCGTGACTGTTGGATTGCCGAGAGAATCCAGTGTCCGCCGGCCGCGCGCAGGAACGTCCACAATTCGGTTGCGGAGACATGCTCGTTCGGGCTGCCATCCACCACGCGGCCCGTCCGGTCGACCGTCACATCGATCATCGTGAAGCGCATCGCCACCGTGGCGTAATCTCGACCCTGCTCATGCCATCCCTGGGCGAGGTCGCCTTGCAGCAGGCGCACATCGCGCACCTCATTGCGCACGCCGCGGCTCTCCTGGTCCGCCAATTGCTCCGCGAAATAGCCCAGCATTTCCGGTGTCGTCATCGCACGCAGGCTGTTCAGGTCGTGCGCGGTCCAGGCGGCCTGGATCGCCTGCAGCAATTGCTCGAAGGTCTGATAATCTGCCGGGCCAATAGCGATAGCCTGGGCGCCGCCGCCACCCATCATCGGCATTGCGCCGGCAGGAGCGCCGCGGCCATACACGTTGGGCCCGCTCGCCATCGCCGGAGAACCGCCGAGGAATAATCGCACGACGAAGCGCACCAGCCAGATCAGCAGCAGGACCTGCAGCAGGAAGCCGAACAAGCCGAAGAAGCCCAGTCCCCCATGCCAGAACCCGTGACCGAACAGCAGCCCGCCGAGGCCGACGCCGAGCAATCCGCCCAGCAGGCCGGACATAAAGGGCGAGCCGGTCCGATAGCCGTAGCCATACCCGTTCATGCCATAGCCGGGCGACGGATTGTTGGGTGTCAGGCTGCGCTGCATCGGCGAGCCGCCGTATGGCGCCGTCCTGGTGGAGGGTGGCGCCGACCACGTCATGCCGCCGCGACTGCCAAAGGAGCCGCCGCTGCCGGCCCGCGCCTCCGCAAACCCGGGCCCCAGCGCCAGTGCGGCGACGATCACCGTCAGCAGGCAACAACGAGCCATGGATTTTCGTTGGTTTGTGAACATGATCGGAATATGGGCGTGAGGCGAGGTCGTGGACAGGGGCTGAGACGCGGGTGCTGGGAATTCCCGTTCAGGCACCTGCCAGCGTCATGCCCTCGATCCGCAGCGTCGGCGAATCGGTGCCACGACGAAACACCAGATCATTGGCCGGCGTCAGGTGCGCGAATATCTCCAGCAGATTGCCGGCGATGGTGATCTCCGCCGCTGGCTCGGCGAGGACACCGTCGCGGATCATATAACCGGCGGCGCCGCGGCTGTAGTCGCCGGTGACGCCGTTCACCCCCATGCCGATCAGCTCGGTGACGTAGAAGCCCAGCCTGATGTCGGCCATCAGCTCGGCCGGGGTGAGCGGGCCGGCGTTGAGATAGAGATTGGTGGGTGTGGGCGACGGCGGTCCCCCGGTGCCGCGTGCGGCATGCCCGGTCGAGACCATGCCGAGCTGCCGCGCTGAGCGGCTGTCCAGCAGCCAGGTGGTGAGGACGCCATCGGCGATCAGGTCGCGGGCCGCGGTCGGGGTGCCCTCGCCATCGAACAGGCGGGAGCGCAGACCGCGGGGCCGCAGCGGGTCATCCTGGATTTCGGTGCCTGAGCCGAAGATGCGCTGGCCCAGCCTGTCCTTGAGGAAGCTGGTGCCGCGCGCCACGGAGACGCCGTTGATGGCCCCGACGAGGTGGCCGAGCAAGCTGCCGGCGACGCGTGGATCGTAGACGATCGGGATTCTGGCGGTCTTCGGCCGACCCGGATTCAGCCGCGCCACCGCCCGCTCGCCGGCGCTGCGTCCGATCGCGCCGGGATCGTCGAGGTCTTCGAGATGGACGCTGCTGTGGGCATCATAGTCGCGCTGCATGGCGGTGCCGCTGCCGGCCAGGGCGGCGGCGGAGATGGAATGGCGCGTGCGCGTCATACGACCGGCGAAGCCGGCGGAGGTGACCAGGGCTGCCTCGGTACGGCCGAACCCGGCCTCGGCGCCTTCGGAATTGGTGACGCCTTGGACGGCCAACGCGGCATCCTCGGCGGCGGCGGCGCGCGTGATCAGCGCCTCGGTGGCCGGCTCGACTTGGTCGTCGAGGTCCAGATCCATCGTGCGCGGGGGCGCGGCTGTGTCTGCAAGGCCGGCAAAGGGATCCTCGGGGACCACGCGGGCCATCGCAACGGCGCGCTGGGCCAGGGACGTGAAGCCAGCCGGGTCAATGGAACTGGCGGAAACGATGGCCGCACGTGTGCCCAGGAAAACCCGCAGGCCGAGGTCGCGACCTTCGGCGCGCTCCACATGCTCCGTCTGGCCAAGGCGGCGGGAGATCGAGAGCGACGTGCCGGCAATCAGCACGGCATCGGCCGCATCGGCGCCGGCGGCGCGGGCGCGGGAGATCAGGTCGGAGAGGAGGTCGAGCGAATCGGTCACGACGGCGGGATTCCCTTTGCCGGACGGCACGGTCGCAATCAGACCAGCCCCATCGGGTCAGTATATGGGCCGAGCCTGGGGTCCACGATATAGGGATGGACCGGCCCCGTCATTGCCAGCGCCACGATGCCGCGATCAAAGGGGGTCGCGATGGTGCCGCGGGAGATCGGCCACCATCGCGGCCGCGCGCCAACCGATCTGTCGCGCGCCGAGGCCTGTCGCGCGCCGAGGCCGCGTGCCAGCGCCTCGGCGGTGATATCCTTCCGACGGACGTACAAGTCGAGGCGGTCAGGCCCGGTCTGGACAGCGAGTTCGCATGTACTGGCTGTGCTGAACAGCATATGGCTCTATGCCACAGCCCGGCGGCATCATGTCAGGACGACACGGCACCGGTGCTGTCTGCCTCAGCTCGCCTTGCCCCGTCGCGCTGCTTGTACCGCTGTATCGAGCGCACTCAGGAACTGCGAGCGATCCTGCTTGCTTAGCGGTGCCGGACCGCCGGTCGCGACGCCGAGCTCGCGCAGATGGCGCGACACGTCCCGCCCGGCGAGCGCATTGCCGATATTGTCGCCGGTCCACACCCGCCCCGAGGGCGCCAGCGCGCGCGCACCCTTCGCCAGGCATCGCGACGCCAGCGGAATGTCTGCCGTCACGCAGACATCCCTCGCCGTCATATGCTCGGCGATCCAGTCGTCCGCCGCGTCCGGCGTTGCGGCGACCGTGATCATGCGCACATTCTGCCGTCCACTGGGACGGATCGGCCGCGAGCCATTTGACACCACGAACACGCCGAGGCCGAGCCGCTCCGCCACGCGAAACACCTCCTCGCGCACGGGACAGGCATCGCCATCGACGTAGATGTCCGTCATGCCGCGGCGCGCATCCCGCCTGGCCGGCGCCCGCGTCCGGAACGCCGCCGCCGCGCCCGTCCCGGGGCGGAGTTCCCGCCCGCCGGCTGCGGCTTTCCCGCCGGGCCAAAGGGCACATGCGTCGGCGCCTGGGGCGGCGAGCCGCTGCCCACCGGGATCGGCTTACGCGTTGCCTTCTCTATCGCCCGCAACGCGCCATGTTCTGCCGCGTCGCACAACGAGATCGCGATGCCCGCCGCACCGGCTCGCGCGGTGCGGCCGATGCGGTGCACATAGCTCTCGGGCTCCACCGGCAGGTCGAAATTGATCACGTGCGACACGCCGGTCACATCGATGCCGCGCGCCGCGATATCGGTCGCCACCAGCACCCGGGCTCGCCCGCTGCGGAACCGCTCCAGCGCCTTCTCGCGCGCCGGCTGGCTCTTGTTGCCGTGCAGGGCTTCCACCGCAACGCCGGTTCGCTCCAGGTCGTCGGCCACGCGGTCGGCGCCGCGCTTGGTGCGGGTGAAGACGATCACACGCGACAGCGCTGGGTCGCCGAGCAAGCGCCCGAGCAACGTCCGCTTGCCCGCCTGCGGCACGAAATGCACCACCTCCTCGATCTTCGGCATGCTGGCTGCGACCGGGGCGATCGACACACGGACCGGATCGCGCAGCATCGCCTCGGCGAGATGCGCGACCTCCTGCGGCATGGTGGCCGAGAACAAGGACGACTGGCGGCGCTCCGGCAGGGCGGCGGCGATCCGGCGGATGTCGCGGATGAAGCCCAGGTCGAGCATGCGGTCGGCCTCGTCGAGCACGAAATGCTGCGCCGCGCCGAGGCGAAGCTCGCCGGCCCCGAGCAGGTCGCAGATGCGGCCGGGGGTGCCGACGACGATATCGGCGCCGCCGCGCATCGCCGTCACCTGCCGCGACCGGCTGACGCCGCCCAGAATGGTGACGCAGCGCAGCCGCAGGCCAGCGCCGAGGTGGCGCAGGCTGTCGTCGATCTGCTGCGCGAGTTCGCGGGTGGGCGCCACGATCAGCGCGCGGGTGTGGAACGGAGCGGCGCGGATGGCGGCAGTGGTCAAATGCTGGAGCAGGGGCAGACCGAAAGCGGCGGTCTTGCCGGTGCCGGTCTGGGCGATGCCGAGCAAGTCGCGGCCAGAGAGCAAGGGCGGGATGGCGGTGGCCTGGATCGGAGTGGGGATGGTGAATTTTTGCATGTTGAGGGCATGCAGCAACGGTTCGGTCAGGCCGAGGGCCGCGAAAGTCGGGACTGTCATCAGGAGAAGAAAACTCCAACGCGGCCTGCCGGGGGCAAAGTGCTGCGGCGAGGGGCCGGCGTTCTGAATGTCCGCCTGCCCGCGCGATAATGGGGCGAACGCGTTACGAATGAGATTTCCGGGAGTACGGTCCCACGCAGGAACCGCCAATCACGCTTCACGGAAGCCGGCGCCTATATCGGCGCTGGGGCGAGCGAGCGCAAGGGCAGCTTCAATGCGTGGCCGGATTCAAGTCGCGGTGCGGCTGGCCGGCCACGGGATTTCGGTTTCCACCCCGATCTCCCGCGCTGCTTCCGCCAATCGCCGATCCAGCGTGCACGGCACCGCGCCGAGATCGGCGCACACCGTTAGGCTCAGTGCGTCACCGGCGCGCAACCCGACTTCGTGTCGATCGGCCAGTCGCGCTGCCGCCAGAAACTGCTCTCTCACGACCGGCACCGTCGTCACGTTCTGCGCCCGCAGCCGCGCGAACTGTGCCGGTGCGGCGGCACGGCGCGCCGCCGCGATCTGACCGGTGCGCGGCTTGATCGACAGCGCCGAGAAGAATTCCGTGATGCCCCAGTCGCCAATGGCCAGGTCGTCGGGCGGCTGGGCCGCCAGCCAGGCTTGCACCCGCGCGGTCCGTGCCTCCGGGTCAGCGCACGGCGACCAGCAAGGACGTGTCCCGATACCGCCTCAATACCTCGCCGTCGCGCACCGTGCGCATGAATGCGCCGGCGTCCTGCTCCTGTTCCGGCATCTGGTCCGTCACGGCGCGCAGCGCGGCGAGATCGACCGGCTTGCGCGCCGCCGGGATGGCGGTGATCTCCGCCACCGGCTTGCCCCGGCGCACGATCCGCACCGTCTCGCCCGCCGCGGCTTGCTCCACCAGTGCGCTCAGGTGCGCCTTCGCCTCTGCCAGATTGACGGTCGTCATGGCCGCTGCTTCTGACCAACGGGTTGGTCATATAGCATGGCGGCGTCCGCAATCCAGGCTTCCGCTGCCGCATGTCACCATGGGCGCCGACGCATCGTCACACAGTCGCGTCGTCAGAACAGGGCGAGGTCGTCCGAATTGCTGCCGAGACGAGATCTTGCGAAGTCAGAATTAATAACTCTGAATTCTAAACTACCGCGAGGCGGTTTAGTCCAATGACGCAATTCAAGGGGGAAATACTTTCGATGATCTTAGTATCCGACGCTGGCTGACTTTTTTGAGACCGCTTGCCACCAGATGATGTAAGATGGACATAACAATTTCTAACTTCCAATGATTAATTTGAATTTAGGATCGTCTTGAACAGACGGTATCGACTATAGGATGTCTCAAGATACTGACTCAGGCCAAGACGGAACGCGACAGCCAATTGATCGGCAGCGGAGGAGGTGAGCGATGCTACTCCGGTGGCAAGCTTTTTTCCCGGCCCGGTTAGCACGCTTTTGGCAATGCCGCCTACTGCTGCTGAAGCTACTAATGTGGCCAATTCAGGCATGTTCTCCCAACCCACTCTGCAAGCTCTTGGCGTAGTCGGACATATCAGACGGTTGCTGCCGCCAAACGCCGTCGTTTGACTGGTCCGCGAGCATTTTGTTTCACAGTGGGTTTTCGCAGTGGGTTCGGGGTTACCAGCGGCCCAGTTCGCTCACCGCGCCCTGCTGAGGAGAATCAGCAAATCCGTCTTCGATCGATGCCAACCTAAGCCGCCAGGCGGCAAGATGCATAACGGTCTCATTTTGCATGCAAAAATTCGGTTTCGCGCGAGTCTCGGGATATTCAGGGAAGACCAGCGCGCGCGACGACGGAAACCCGACCTCAGCCCACCCGTCAATTGACGTACCCGCCAGCCTCCATCCATACTCTCCAGTATCCCCGCCTGGAGAGACCCGCCCATGAAGCTGATGTGGTTCCATCTCATGCCATACACCGAGCTCCCGGAAAATTTCCGCGACGCCAACCCCTCGGTATGGGTGGACATCCACTCCTCGCTGTTCGACCCAAGCCGCGCCCATCACATGTACAACGACTTCATGGACGAACTCGAATATGCCGCCCACTGCGGCTTCGACGCCATCTGCGTGAACGAGCATCATTCCAACGGCTACGGCCTAATGCCCTCGCCCAACCTGGTCGCCTCATCGCTGGCTCGCCGCACCACCGATACCGCGATCTGCGTCATGGGCAACTCGCTCGCCTTGTACAACCGCCCACCCGCGTTGCCGAAGAATTCGCCATGATAGACTGTATCTCCGGCGGCCGGCTGATCGCCGGCTTCCCGGTCGGCACGCCGATGGACACATGTTATGCCTACGGCACCAATCCCAGCCAGCTTCGCCAGCGCTACCACGAGGCGCACGACCTGGTGCTGCGCGCCTGGACAGAGCAAGACACCTTCGCCTTCAACGGCCGCTTCAACCAGCAGCGCTACGTCAACATCTGGCCGCGACCGGTTCAAAAGCCCCACCCCCCGATCTGGATCCCCGGCGGCGGCTCGGTCGAAACCTGGCAATGGTGCGCGGAACGCGATTACGTCTACTGCTACCTGTCCTATTATGGCTACAAGGCCGGCCGCGCGACGATGGACGGTTTCTGGGCCGAGATGAAACGGCTGGGCAAAGAACCGAATCCGTATCATGCCGGGTTCCTGCAATTCATCGGCGTCGGCGAATCGCGCCAGCACGCCTTCGACCTCTATTCCGAAGCAGCAGAATACTTCTACGGCCGCTGCCTGCACGTCGATGCGCGCTGGGCGACGCCGCCCGGCTATACCAGCGAGGGCAGCCAGCGCGCCGGCATCGAATCGCAGATCAAGCAGGCGGCGGATGCCAATGTCCGCGGCAATTCCACCGGCGAGCGCTTCGCCTCGGTCGCGCGCGAGATGGACGCGATCGTGGACAAGGGCTACGTCATCATCGGCTCGGCCGACGAGGTGGCGGAGCAATTGCGTGAGGTCGCGGTGAACTTGAACGTCGGCCACCTGATGCTGCTATTGCAGTTCGGCAACATGAATAAACAGCTTTGCCGCTACAACACGCAACTGTTCTCGCGCGACGTCATGCCGAAGCTGAGGGGACTGTTCTCGCAGTGGGAGGACCGCTGGTGGCCGCAGCCGATGGCGGCCTCGCAGCGGGCCGCAGTGCCGGCCTATATGCCCAGGCTGGCCGCCGAATAAACAACGGAGTCGTCGCGTGACCGAGCATGAAACGCTGACCGTTGACCTCAACGGCTTCCCCACCCGCATCTGGCGCAAGGGTAGTGGCCCGAAGCTGGGCTTCCTCGCCGGCTTCGGCGGACTGCCGCGCTGGGTGCCGTTCCTCGACGAATTGGCAAAAAGCCGCACGGTAATCGTGCCGTCGTTGCCCGGCTTCCCCGGCGGCGATCGCGGCCATACCGTGCTGGATACACATCTCGACTGGTTGCTCGCGGTGCGCGGGCTACTGGAGACGGCGGAGCTGTGGGGCGCCGATCTGGCGGGCAGTTCCGTCGGTGGCTCGCTGGCCGCCGAGATGGCCGCGCTGTGGCCTGCCGCGGTGCGCCGCCTGGTGTTGATCGCGCCGTTCGGTTTATTCGACGAAGCGGATCCGCCGACCGATCCGTGGGCGCAACGTGCTGATGCGGTGCCCGGGCTGATGTGTGCGGATCCAGAGATCTGGACCGCTTTGAAGACGGCGCCGGAGGGAGCGAACTCGGTCGAATGGCCGATCGAGCAGGTGCGGGCCAATGAAGCGGCGGCGCGGGTGTTCTGGCCGCTGGGGAATACCAAAGTCGAGAAGCGCCTCGGCCTGATCCAGGCACCGACGCTGCTGCTATGGGGCGCGCAGGACCGCATCATGCCGCGCGGCTATGCGGAGCGGTTCGCCAAGGGGATTGCGAGCAAGACGGAAATCCGGGTGATCGAAGGCGCCGGGCATCTGGCCGAACTGGACAAGCCCACCGAGGTGGCGCAGGCGATTGTGAAGTTCTTGGAGTAGCGCACCGTGACTCCCCGTCCTCTTGGGGAGGGGTGTGAACAGCCGCACGGCTTCGGGTGTACGCACCCGTCCCCCATCCCCCTCCCGCAAGGGGAGGGACGTCACTTACTCTTTTCCTTGCCTCTCACCACCCCTGACCGGAGACAGACATGGCGCTAGACCCCGACGTCCTGCTGGTTCTCGACATGATCCGCATGGCCGGCCGGCCGCCATTCGAAACGCTAACGCCCGACGAGGCCCGGACCGCCTACACCAACAGCCGTAAGGTGCTGCAGCCGCCCGCGGAGAATGTGGTCGAGGCGCGCGACCTCACCGCACCCGGTCCGGCAAGTGACATACCGCTGCGCCTGTATCGCGGCGTCGGCACCACGGCCGGCGAAAAACTCCCAGCCCTGATCTACTATCATGGCGGCGGCTGGTTGCTCGGCGATCTCGATTCGCATGATGTGGTGTGTCGCCGCTTCGCCAATGCGGCGCGTTGCTGCGTCATCTCGGTCGATTACCGCATGGCGCCGGAGCATAAGTTCCCCGCCTGCGTGGACGATTGCGCCGCCGCGACGCGCTGGGCAGTGGCGCAGGCGCAGGCGTTGCGCATCGATCCCGATCGCGTCGCGGTGGGAGGCGATTCCGCCGGCGGCAACCTGGCTGCGGTGATGGCATTGCTGTCGCGCGACGGCTCCCTGCCGCCGCTCGCGTTCCAACTGCTGATCTATCCCGCCACCGACATGATGATGACCACGGTGTCGTCGCAGAACATCGGCGAGGGCGTGCCGCTGACATCGAAGACCATGCGCTGGTTCATCGAGCACTACATGCACACCGCCGCCGATAAGCGTGACTGGCGCGCCTCCCCGCTGCGCGCGGCCGACCTCTCCGGCACCGCCCCGGCACTGGTCCTGACATGCACGGCGGATCCGCTCTGCGACGAGGGCGTCGCCTACGCGCAGCGCCTGGAGCGCGAGGGGGTGCGCGTGACTCACCTGCACTTCTCCGACCAGATCCACGGCTTCATGAGCATGGGCCGCATCATCCGCGCCGCCGACACAGCAATCGACATGATGGCAGCGGTGCTGAAGAAAGCGCTGTGGCCCCCGGCGCGGCCGGAGTAGCTCTTCGTCACCGAGCGTCATCGTGCGACTGCGACGAGCGCTGCCACGAAACCATGTCGTCGCAAGGGGTGAAGCGACGAAGCAATCCCGGTATAGAGGGCATTCGAGCTGTACGAGTACTGCTACGAGCGACATTGCTTTGTCGCTGCGCCTTGCGCAATGACAGCGGCGCACTTCTCGCATGACCGGGGGAGCTTCTCGTAATGACGTAGCTTCCCCTACGCCAACCCCGCCAGAAACCCCTCAATCGCCGATATAAATCCCTTCGTATTCTGCCCGTGCACGTTGTGGCCACAGTCGGGCACCGTTACCAAAGTGCCCTGTGGCAACACGTCACGAAAGCGCTCCGCTGCTTCTGGCGTCAAAATCCGCGAGTTAGCACCCCGCACCAGCAACGCGGGCAACCCGAACGCCCGGGCGTCGTCCAGTGTGATGTTCTCCAGCGGCCCAGTACCGCGCACTAGCCCCAGCCGCCGTGGCGTCGCATCGCACTTGCTGACATATTTCCCGTCCGCCCGCTGCAGCATATTGTACCTCACGGTTCGTTCGATATGTTCACGCGAGCGATACGGGTCATATTTGCGCACGTTCTCGACGAACTCATCCAGCCCATCGAATTCCTGGTTCGCCTGTACGAACCCCGCAATCACTTCGCGCCCGCGATCCGACACCTCTGGCCCGACATCCACCACCACCAATGCGCGCAGCAGCGACGGATTGCGCCGCGTGAGCAATAGCGCGTTGCGTCCGCCCATCGAGTGCCCCATCAGGATCGGCCCTTGCAAGCCCAGTGCGGCGATGAACGCCTCAGCATCCAGCGACATCGCGTCGTTGGTGTATTCCGCATCACGCGGCCACTCGCTGTCGCCGTGCCCACGCTGGTCCAGAGCCAGCACCCGATAGCGCTGGGCCAAATATAAACTCACCAGGTCCCAGGAATGGGCCGACTGGTGGCCGCCATGCAGCAGCACGATCGGAGGCGCGTCCGGTGCGCCCCATTCGAGGTAATGGAAGCGCAGCCGCCGCAGCACGACATTGCGCGAGCAATATTGCGTCGCACGTCCATGCGGAATGCCAAGATCGGCCGCGCTGTTCAGCAATGACCGGAACTCCTCCGAGCCGGCAAGATTGAGCGGCCCGTCAGTCTCTGCGAAACTGTTCAAATACATCGGTACTGGATTCCCCTCTCCGTCCTGCCGCCAAAGCGCGCGGGGCCACAGCATGCCCGCAACGGCAGAGTGCGGCTTCGCCAGCTTGCCTGCAACGACATCAAAGCACCCAACGATGACAGGGCAGAATCGTCAGCGCAACGTCTGCTGTGACGGGCTCAATCTTGCCGGCAGGCGCAGCACCAGCAACAACGTCACCACCGACATGCCGACCGCCAGCCAATAGGCGTTGTGCAACCCATCCGAGACAAGATCGACCAGGCGTACCCGCATCGCCTCCGTCAGCAGGTCGCGCGTGCCAGGCTCCAACAATCTATTCACCATCGCCACGGCATCAGGCGCGCGATGTTGGATCGTCGCGTTCAGCACCGCGCCGAACGATGCTGCCCCCAGCGCCTGGCCGATAAAGCGCAGGAACAAGCACGACGACGTGGCAGCACCGCGCTGTCGCCACGGCACCGCCGCCTGGATCGAGACGATGAACGCGGTGTTGCACAGCCCCATGCCGACGCCCATCACCAGCGACCCGGCGCTGGCCCAGGGCACGCCGCGCTCCGGCGTCATCGCCACCAGGATCAGGCTGCCGGCGAGCAGCGACAGCGCTCCCAGCACCGCCGCCAGGCGATAGGTGGTGCGCACCATCAACCGTCCGCCGAAGATGCTGGCAAAGGCCCAGGTTACCGACATGCAGCCCAGCACCAGGCCCGCGGTCAGCGGGCTTCGCCCCAGCGCGCCCTGCACATAGGTCGGCAGAAACGCCGAGACGCCCATCATCACCGCGCCGGCCAGCCCGCCCCCCAGGCTGCCGATCACAATCACGCGGTCGCGCCAAAGTTCGAGCGGCAGCATTGGCTCCTGCGTGTGGGCTTCATGCAGCATCAACGCCGCCAGTCCCGCGATTCCGACGGCACCAGCCGTCCACGCAATCGCCGCGGGCAGGAAGCTGCCTTGCACCAGAACCAGCATCAGCGCGCCGATTGCCAGCATCATCAGCAGCGAGCCGAGATAATCCACCTTGTGCGTGCGATGCTCTATGTCCTCTTGCAAGAACAGGGAGATCATCAGGATGGCGGCGGCACCGATCGGGATGTTCACCCAGAACACCGTGCGCCAGCCGACATGCTCCACCAGGAACGCGCCGAGCGACGGCCCGGTGACGGCCGCAACGCCGAACACGGACGAGATCAACCCCTGAACGCGAGCACGCTCGGCTGGCGTGTAGATGTCGCCGCAGATGGTCATCGCGATCGGCTGCACGCCACCGGCGCCCAGGCCTTGCAGCGCACGGAATGCAACCAGCCAGACCATGCCTGGCGCAAAGCCGGACAGCGTCGAGCCCAGCAGGAAAAGACCGGCACCGAGATGGAAGACCGACTTACGGCCGTAGATGTCGGCGAGCCTGCCGTAGATCGGAATGCTAATGGCAGTGCTCAGCAGATAGACCGCGAACACCCACGAGAACAATTTGAAGCCGCCAAGATCAGCGATGATCGTGGGCATGGCTGTGGCGACGATGGTGCTTTCCACCGCCGCCATGAAGGTAGCCATGATGCAGGCAGCCAGCACCAGAGAGCGGCGGGCCGCCACACGCGGCATCCGGACAGCTTCGACGGACATGGCTTGGACGTTTTGTTGGCCTGCGGCAGCGTGCCGCGCGGCGTGGATGTCGGCAGGCATGTTGCCTTCTTGTCATCCAGGCTTACCCAAGGCAACCGCGCTGAACGCGACCCTGGTCTGCTGCCGGAATCGCCAGCAATGCCTCTCCGGTAAGCCGCCCCCTGCCGGTGCGAGACCGATAGGGTCCGGCAATGACACACTGATGACATCCTCAAGCTGCTGCCGGCCGCTTGGTCAGAAGCCTGCGACCACGGTGTGGCCAAGATAGGCTACCAGAGCGATCCCCAGCAGCACCATCAGTACCGCCAGCATCACGTCGATCCGTGCGGTGTCCGTCTTCTGCTCCGGGCTGTCGATGGCCTGGCCCGTGCGCACGAAACGGACCCCCGCCATCGCGATCATCAAGACGCCAAACATGATCAGCGCAATGCCGGCAACGCCGCCATAGCCTCCGCCCGGCACGGAGACGGGATGCCCGTCCCGCGCCAGCGATTCCGCGGCGGTCTTCAAGAACAGGTCGAATTTGGCAACCAGGAAGCCGAATGCCATCACCGCGATGGCGGTGCGCACCCAGGCGAGGAATGTCCGCTCGTTCGCCGCGTGATCGGAGAAGTTGCGGATCATTCCCGGCGGTTATTTCTCGTTGGCCGCCACCCGCATGCGCACGATGCGGTCCGGATCCTGCACGGTGCCACTGCCCGGAGCGCCGCGCTTGATCTCGTCCACATATTGCATGCCCTGCACAACCTGGCCCCAGATCGTATACTGCCCGTCCAGGTGCGGCGCCGGCGCGAACATGATGAAGAACTGGCTGTTGCCGCTGTTCGGGTCCGACGTGCGCGCCATGCCGCACGTGCGGCGCAGGAAGTGGCGCTGGGTGGTGAACTCGGCCGGCAGATCGGGCAAGTCGGACCCGCCGGTGCCGGTGCCGGTGGGATCGCCGCCCTGCGCCATGAAGCCTTCGATCACGCGGTGGAACGGCGTGTTGTCGTAGAAGCCGCGGTCCGCCAGCGTCTTGATGCGCTCCACGGTCTTCGGCGCCAGGTCGGGAAACAGTTCGATCACGACGCGGCCATATTTCAGGTCCATGTAGATCGTGTTGTTCGGGTCCAGCTTGGGCTGCTGCGCTTCGGCGGTTTCGCTCATCAGGGGTCCCTTTCCAAGGGTTGCGATCGCGGCGCCAGACAGAAGCGACACGGTCAGGATTCGACGGTGCATCGGCAGTCTCCGGAAAACGCGCGGCAGGCTTGGTGGTTCAGCCGCGGATGCGTTGCAGCACGCGTTGCAGCGTCAGCGGCGGAACGAATGAGGAAATGTCGCCGCCCAGCATCGCCACCTCCTTCACCAGGCGCGAGGCGATGAACTGGTGGCGTTCGCTGGCCATAAGGAATACGGTCTCGATGTCCGGTGCCATGCGATAGTTCATGCCGGCCATCTGAACCTCATAGTCGTAGTCCGACACTGCCCGCAGGCCGCGTACGATCATGCTGGCGCCGACCTTGCGGGCGAAATTAACCAGCAGCGTGTCGAACGGCTGCACCTCGATCACC
Organism: Acetobacteraceae bacterium; assembly: GCA_035508435.1. Classification (GTDB taxonomy): domain Bacteria; phylum Pseudomonadota; class Alphaproteobacteria; order Acetobacterales; family Acetobacteraceae; genus JASHVB01. The sequence goes on from DATJNA010000088.1 coordinate 19,204, forward strand.
ATGCCATTGTTCGTGGCGATGCTGGCAATCTCCGCTTGCACCAACTCGACCCGTTCTTCCAAGGAGAGTAACGGACCCTTGCCAGGATTCATCGCGACGCCAACCACCAGCTTGTCCAGCAGGCGCGCGGCCCGGGCGATCACATCGAGATGGCCGTTGGTAACCGGATCGAAAGTACCGGGATACAGGCCGACGCGCCGCTTGTGCTTTTGCTCAGGCATGCCACGACAATCCATCGTTGTGAGGCCCGCAGTGCCGAAGCAATCTCGGTCGCGCTGAAGCATCGAGCGCCCACGCGACCGAGGTCGCCTCGTCGCTTCGCTGCTCGCAATGACACTCGATGACCAACATCAGTCCTCGTCCCCCAATCCACTCTCTTCTTCATCGTTCTCAACCACCGGGAACACGCTGGTGACATGCTCGCCCGAGATCACGCGGAACAACGTCACCCCCATGGCCTGGCGTCCGGTGATGCGTACCTGGTCCGCTGGCACACGGATCAGACGGCCGGCATCGGTCACCAGCATCACGTCGTCGCCGCTGCGGACCGGGAAGGTCGCCACCACCGCAGTACCATTACGCGGCGCAAGCGTGATGTTGGCAATCCCCTGCCCGCCCCGACCAGTCACGCGATATTCGTAAGCTGACGACCGTTTGCCAAAACCCATGTCTGTGACCGTCAGCAGCATTTCCTCCGCGGCTTCGAGTTCGACGATCCGCTCCACCGACAGCGCTACCTCCGCCGCCGCCTCTTCACCATCCGCGGGCTCGGTAGTTGGCGCAACGTCGTCCTCGCCCGTGCTCTGGCCATTGCTCTCGCCATGGCCGTTGCTTTCGCCGTTGGCACGGCGCTTGGCATTGGCCATGCGCAGATACGCCGCGCGCTCCTCGATGCTCGCCTCGACATGGCGCAGCACCGACAGGCTGATCACCGCATCGCCTTTCAGCAGCCGGATGCCGCGCACACCAGTGGAATCGCGGCCGGCAAACACCCGCACCGTGTCGTCGGAAAGCTGGAACCGGATGCAGCGGCCCTTGCGCGTGGCCAGCAGCACGTCGTCGCCCTCACGGCAGGTGGCGACGCCGATCAGATGATCGCCCTCGTCCAGCTTCATCGCGATCAGCCCGGCCGAGCGCACATTGCGGAAGTCCGACAGCCGGTTGCGCCGCACATTGCCTTGCGCCGTGGCGAACACGAGATGCAGCGAATCCCATAGCGCCTCGTCCTGCGGCAGCGGCAGCACTGTGGTGATCGTATCTGCCCCCAGCTCCGGCAGCAGGTTCACCAGCGCGCGGCCCTTGGCATTCGGTCCGGCCTCCGGCAATCGCCACACCTTCTCGCGGAATACCTTGCCGCCGAGCGAGAAGAACAACACCCACTGATGCGTATGCGCATGGAAGCTGCGCGTGACGATGTCGTCGCCGCGCGTCGCCGCCCCGGTGCGGCCACGACCGCCGCGATTCTGTGCCCGGAACGTCTCCAGTGGCGTGCGCTTGATGAAGCCGTCGCGCGTGATGGTGACCACCATCTGCCCAGGCTCGATCAGGTTCTCGTCGTCCTGGTCGGCAATCGCATCGGTGATGTCGGTGAGCCGCGGCCGTGCCAGCGCCTCGCGTGCCTTCATTAGTTCCTCGCGCATCACCTCCATGCGGCGCACATGCGAGCCGAGGATTTCCAACAGGGCGCGGATCTCTTCCGCGATCTTGGTCAGGTCGGCGTGGATCTTCTCCCGCTCCAACCCGGTCAGCCGCTGCAACCGCAATTCCAGGATGCCGCGTGCTTGCTCATCAGTCAGCCGCACGGTGTTCTCAGGCGTGATCACGTTGCCAGGCTCGTCAATCAGCGCGAGCAACGGCGCGACATCAGCCGCCGGCCAGTCACGTTCCATCAGCGCAGTGCGCGCCGCGCCAGCATCCGGGCTGGCGCGGATCAGCCGGATCACCTCGTCGATGTCCGCAACCGCAATCGCCAGTCCCACCAGATTGTGCGCGTTCTTGCGCGCCTTCTCCAATTCGAACCGCGCACGGCGCTCGATCACCTCCTCGCGGAAGCGAATGAACACCTGCAACGCGTCCTTCAGCCCCAACTGCCGCGGCTGGCCATTGTCCAGCGCCAGCATGTTGATGCCGAAGGTGATCTGCAATTGTGTGAACCGATAGAGCTGGTTCAGCACCACGTCCGGCGTGGCATCGCGCCGCAGCTCGATCACCACGCGCATCCCGGACCGGTCGCTCTCATCGCGCACGCCGGTGATGCCTTCGATCTGCTTCTCGCGCACCAGCTCGCCGATGCGTTCCAGCAGAGTCTTTTTGTTCACCTGGTAGGGGATTTCGCTGAAAATGATCGCCTGGCGGTCGCGCGCCATCTCCTCGATGTCGGACCGCGCACGCAGGATGATCGCCTCCCGCCCGGTCTCATACGCCGCGCGAATCCCGGAGCGCCCGACGATCACGCCGCCAGTGGGAAAATCCGGCCCCGGTACGATGCGCAGTAGCTCGTCGAGTGACAGGCTCGGCTCCGCCAGCAGAGCCAGCGTCGCGTCAATCACTTCGCCTGGATTGTGCGGCGGGATGTTGGTCGCCATGCCAACGGCAATGCCGTTGCCGCCATTCACCAGCAGATTCGGAAACATCGCCGGCAATACCACCGGCTCTTGCTCTTGCTCGTCGTAGTTCGGCTGGTAATCGACGGTGTCTTTGTCGATGTCGGTCAGCAGCAGGGAAGCGGCGCGGGCGAGCCGCACCTCGGTGTAGCGCATGTGCGCCGGGTTATCGCCGTCCACCGAGCCGAAATTGCCCTGCCCGTCGATCAGCGGCACGCGCATGGAAAACGGCTGCGCCATGCGCACCATGGCGTCATAGATCGCCGCATCGCCGTGCGGATGGAACTTGCCCATCACGTCGCCGACCACGCGGGCCGACTTGCGATACGGCTTGTCGGCTGTGTAGCCGCCATCCTGCATGCCGTACAAGATGCGGCGGTGCACCGGCTTCAGCCCGTCGCGTGCATCGGGCAGAGCGCGCGCCACGATCACGCTCATGGCGTAATCGAGGTAGGAGCGGCGCATCTCCTCCTCGAGAGTCACGGGCTGGGTGTCTTCAGGCGGGCCGGGGGGCGGGGCCGCCGGATCTTCAGGAGTGTCGCTCAATCGGGATCTGCCAGTTCATCATGCGGCGGCGCGGGCCGACCGGCCTCCGCGCGCTGCGCTGCATCATAGTGGTGATTGATAGCCGGATTCCGAGCCGAAGGCGAGGGGCAGGCGGGACGCGAAACCGTGCTTTCCACCCCCATCTTCCGACTCGACTCGTCCCCTTGGTTCTATATATGTTCCTGTTCCTCCCGCCAAAAGCCGGGTGAACACGAATGGACTTGTCGATCCCCGCCCCACCCCCAGCCGCCGTCTTGCAGTCCCTGCGGGATCGCATCGCCCGGCTGGAGCAAGCCCCGGCGCGCGCCCGCCGCGCCACCCTGCCACTGCATCCCGCGATCGATCCCGCCCTGCCCGGCGGCGGCCTGAAGCTGGGTGCCATGCACGAGGCCGCCGGCGCCGGCCCCGATACCGAACATGGCGCCGCCGCTGCTTTGTTCTTCGCCGGCATCCTGGCCCGCCTGCCCGGCCCCGTCCTCTGGGTGCAGGAACATGCCGACCTGTTCGCCCCCGGCCTCGCCGCCGTCGGCCTGCCCCCGGATCGTGTCATCTACGCCGAGGCCCTTAAGCCCGACGCCGTCCTACAAGCCATGGAGGAGGGCCTGCGCCAGCCCGGCCTCGCCGGTGTGGTGGGAGAGATCGGCGGCAAGTTTTCCCTCACTGCCTCGCGCCGCCTGCAACTTGCCGCCGAGGCCGCCGGAATTCCCGCCTTCGCCCTGCGCCGCAGCCGCAAGCATGACGACCCAGCTCTGGCGGCGCCCACCGCCGCGGTCACCAGCTGGCGAATCGCCGCGCTGCCTTCGCCGCCGCCATTGCCGCACGCGCCGGACACCCCCGGCCTGGGGCCGCAGCGCTGGCGGCTGGAACTGGTGCGCTGCCGCGGGGGACAAGAAAAAACCTGGATCGTGGAGGCATGCGATGCGGAGGGTCGTCTCGGTCTGGTTGCCCACCCTGGCGACGGATCGGCTGCGCCGGCATGGCGCCGCCCCCTCCTGGCCAGCGGGGGCTGACGGGCCGCTGATCACCACGGCCCACGACGGCCGCCGCATGGCGGTGGCAGCGGTCGATGCGGTCGCGACGGCGCTGGGGCTACACCCCGGCATGGCGCTGGCACAGGCACAGGCGATGGTCCCAAGCCTGGCTCCTGTGCCGGCCGATCCGGAGGCTGATGCCGCGGCGCTGCGCCGCCTGGCCGGCTGGTGCCTGCGCTATGCGCCGTTGACTGCGCCCGATGAGCCCGACGGCATCTGGCTGGATGTCACCGGCTGCACCCATCTCCATGGCGGGGAGATGAAGCTGCTGCGCGACCTGGTGGGGAGGCTGGCCGCGCAAGGCATCGCCGCTCGCGCCGCCATCGCCGATACCGCCGGGGCTGCACACGCAGTGGCACGGTTCGGCGGCGAAGTCCTGAAGATTGTGCCGGTGGCCGACACCGCGGCGACCATCGCCCCCCTTCCCATCGCCTCCCTTCGCCTGCCCGCCGACATCGCCGACGGCCTGCATTTACTGGGCTTCGATACGGTGACACGGCTCGCTGCCACCCCGCGTGCCCCGCTGACCCGCCGCTTTGGCCCGCTGGTCGCCACCCGGCTGGACCAGGCGCTGGGCACCGTGTTCGAACCGATCGCCCCCGTCTTCCCTCCCGACCTGATCCAGGCCCGCCTGACCTTCGTCGAGCCGCTATTGACCGCGGAAGCCTTCATCACCGTCATCGCCCGCCTCACCGCCGAGGTCTGCGACGCCTTGGAAAAGTCCGGCCAAGGCGCGCGCCGTCTGAACCTGTTGTTCGAGCGTGTGGACGGCGCCATCCAATGCCTGCGTACTGGCACCGCCCGCCCCGCGCGTGACGCCCGCCATCTGGCACGCCTGCTTGGGGAGAAGCTGGAACGCGTCGATCCCGGCCTGGGCGTGGAGGCCATGCATCTGGTGGTGCCGCAGGCAGAGCAACTTGCCTACGCCCAGGCAACGGCATCGCTGTCCGAGGCTGAAGCCGGCGGTCAGGACATCTCCCCCCTGGTGGACCGGCTGGAAAACCGCCTGGGCACGCACCGCATCTGGCGCGCCACCCCGGTGCAAAGCGATGTTCCCGAGCGCGCGGTGCGCCGTATCCCGGCGATGGAGCACTGGCCGCTGCGTATCAGCGGCATGCCGCCCCGCGCCACTTGGCCTGTCGACCTGCCGCGCCCAATCCGCCTGCTGGACCCGCCACAGCCGGTGGACGCGATGGCGCTGTTGCCGGACCAGCCCCCTATCGCCTTCACCTGGCGCCGCGTGCGCCACCGGGTGCGCAGAGCAGATGGCCCGGAACGCATCGCCGGCGAATGGTGGAAGCGGTCGGGCGAGATGCGGTCCGTGCGGGACTATTTCCGGGTCGAAGATGAGGAAGGACGGCGCTTCTGGTTGTTCCGGCGCGGCGATGGGGAGGATGCGGCTACGGGGGATCTGCGCTGGTTCCTGCACGGATTTTTCTAGAAAGGAGAAAAGGAAAAGGCAGTTCACCACAGATTTCGCAGATTACACAGATTAAGGTTAAAAATTTCCCAATGCTCTGCTACCACACGATCGATAGGCTTAGGAATCCAATTCCTACCGTAATCTGTGTAATCTGTGAAATCCGTGGTGAACTGTCTTCTTCTACTGCATTCAAATGACCAGCTACATAGAGTTGCAGGTAACTACCAACTATTCCTTCCTCCGTGGCGCCTCCCACATCGAGGAGCTGTTCGCCCAGGCCGCCATCCTCGGCTACAAGTCGCTCGCCGTTACCGACCGCAACTCCCTCGCCGGCATCGTTCGCGCCCATCAACGCGCGCAGGACGTCAACATCCGCCTGATCGTCGGCTGCCGCCTCGATCTCGCCGACGGCACGTCCTTGCTGACTTACCCCACTGACCGTCCCGCCTACGCCCGCCTCTGCCGCCTGCTCTCCACCGGCAAGAGCCGCGCCGGCAAAGGTGCCTGCGAACTCCACTGGGACGACCTGGCCGAACATAGCGAAGGCCTGATCGCCATCCTCGCCACCCCACCCACCTCAACCAATCTTCAAACCTTCAAATCCACCTTCAAGGATCGTGCCTACGTCGCCCTCACCCTGCATCGCCTTCCCAACGATGCCGTCCGCCTGCAACGGATCGCGGACCTCGCACGACAGGCCCGCGTTCCCACCGTCGCCACCGGAGACGTGCTCTATCACGTGCCACAGCGCCGCATCCTGCAGGATGTGCTGACCTGCATCCGTGAAGGCTGCACCATCGACGACGCCGGCTTCCGCCGCGAGCGCTCCGCCGATCGTCACCTGAAGCCACCGGAAGACATGGCCCGTCTGTTCTTGCACCATCCGGACGCGGTCGCCCGCACGCAGGAGATTGCCGATCGTTGCCGCTTCTCGCTGGATGAACTCCGCTACCAGTATCCCCACGAAATCCGCTTCCCCGGCCTGACCGCGCAGCAGACCTTGGAAAAACTCACCTGGGAGGGTGCGCGAAGGCTCTATTCCGATGGCATGCCGGACAACGTCACCCATCAGCTTAACCACGAGCTCGCACTGATTGCGGAACTGCAATACGCGCCGTATTTCCTGACGGTGGACAGCATCGTTCGCTACGCCAAATCGCGCGGCATCCTCTGCCAGGGCCGCGGCTCCGCCGCCAATTCCGCGGTCTGCTATGTGCTCGGCATCACCGCCATCGATCCCACCCGCTCCGGCCTGTTGTTCGAACGTTTCGTCAGCGCCGAACGCAGGGAACCGCCCGACATCGACGTCGATTTCGAGCATGAACGGCGCGAGGACGTCATCCAGTGGGTCTACGACACCTATGGCCGCCATCGCGCCGCGATCTGCGCCACCGTCATCCGCTATCGCGGCCGCGGCGCCATCCGCGACGTGGGCAAGGCAATGGGCCTGCCCGAGGACCTCACCGGCATGCTCTCCACCCAGATCTCGCACTGGGGCGAGGAAGGCATGGAGGACGAATACGCCGCCGAACTGAACCTCAACATGGAGGATCGCCGCCTGCGCCTGACGCTCGACCTGGCGCGCACGCTGATCGGCTTCCCCCGCCATCTCTCGCAGCATCCCGGCGGGTTCGTGCTCACCGAGGATCGCCTGGACGAACTCGTTCCCATCGAGCCGGCGCGCATGGACAACCGCCAGGTCATCGAATGGGACAAGGACGACATCGACATCCTGCGCTTCATGAAGGTCGATGTGCTGGGCCTGGGCATGCTCGGCTGCATGCGCCGCGCCTTCGATCTGCTGGCGCAACACCGCGGTAGCCGCCTCGACCTGGCGTCCATACCGGCCGAGGACTCGGATACCTACGAAATGATCTGCCACGCCGACACGATCGGCACCTTCCAGATCGAATCGCGCGCGCAGATGTCGATGCTGCCGCGCCTCAGGCCGCGCACCTTCTATGATATCGTCATCCAGGTGGCGATCGTGCGCCCAGGACCGATCCAGGGCGATATGGTGCATCCCTACCTGCGCCGCCGCGAGGGTATCGAGCCGGAGGAATATCCCCAGGAAGATCTCCGCCGCGTGTTGGGCAAGACCCTCGGCGTGCCCCTGTTCCAGGAGCAAGCGATGCAGGTGGCGATCGTCTGCGCCGGCTTCACGCCGAGCGAGGCCGACGCACTCCGCCGCAGCATGGCAACCTTCAAGTTCACCGGCGGCGTGCATCACTTCCGCGACAAGATGATCACCGGCATGGTGGCACGCGGCTACACAGCGGAGTTCGCGGCACAGACCTTCAGCCGGATCGAGGGCTTCGGCAGCTACGGCTTCCCCGAAAGCCACGCGGCGAGCTTCGCGCTGATCGCCTATGCCTCCGCCTGGATGAAATGCCATCACCCGGACGTGTTCTGCTGCGCGCTGCTGAATGCCCAGCCGATTGGGTTCTATGCCCCGGCGCAGATCGTGCGCGACGCGCGATTGCACGGGGTGGAAGTGCGGCCGGTCTCGGTCAACGCTTCCTCATGGGATTGCACATTGGAATCGACGGACGGGAAGTACCTGGCGGTGCGGCTGGGACTGCGCATGGCAAAGGGCCTGGCCCATACGCATGCCGACGAGATCGTGGCGCAACACGACAACGCGCCATACCGATCGGTCGAAGACCTGTGGCGCCGTGCACATGTGCCGGTTTCGGCGCTGGAACGGCTGGCCGAGTCGGATGCCTTCGGCGCGCTCGGTCTGGACCGCCGCCAAGCCCTATGGGCGATCCGCGGATTATCGGACTCGAGGTTGCCGCTGTTTGAATTTGAAGCTTCGCCTCCCCTTGCGGGAGGGGGGAGGGGGGAGGGGGAGTTCTTATTGCGTGCCGGCATCGAGCCCCCCGTCCCTCTCCGCCCCATGACCGCCGGCCGCGAGGTGGTGGAAGACTACCGCGCCACCGGCCTGACCCTGCGCCGCCACCCTGTCTCCTTCCTCCGCGCCGACCTCACCGCCCGGCGCATCATCCGGTGCGCCGATCTCGCCAATGCCCGTGACGGCCAGCGCCTGACCGTTGCCGGCATCGTGCTGGTGCGGCAACGTCCCGGCAGCGCCCGCGGCGTATTGTTCATCACCATCGAGGACGAGACCGGCCATGCCAACCTCATCGTCTGGCCTTCGGTATTCGACCGCCAGCGTCGCCTGGTGCTGACCGCTGGTATGCTCGCCTGCCGCGGCAAGGTGCAGCGTGAGGGCGAGGTGATCCACGTCGTCGCCGACCATCTGACCAATCTCTCCGCCCTGCTGCGCAGCGTCGGCCAGCGCGGGGAACAATTCCCGCTGCAGCTCACCAACGCCGACCATTTCAAGAACCCCGCCGGGCCCGATCCGCGCGAGACCAAGGCCATCAAGGTGGCAACACGGGATTTCCGCTGATGCATGGCATGAACCACTGATGGACCCGTCCACGCCCCACACCGTTCTCACCCCGGCACAGCGCATCGCCAGCGCGGCATTGACTGTCACGCTGACCTTGCTCGGCCTGTGGACGCTGCACGAGTTCCTGCCGGCACTGATCTGGGCCGGCATCTTCGCCATCGCGCTCTGGCCGCTGTATCGCCGCACCAGCGCTCGCCTCCCATCCAGCCGCCACAACCTGCTCATGCCGGCATTGTTCACCTTCGGCGTGGCGCTGGTATTCCTGCTGCCTCTGGTGCTGGTCGCAGTGCCACTCAGCAACGACGCGCACAGCGTGTTTGTCTGGGTGCAGCAGGCGCGCAAGACCGGCATTCCACCGCCCGACTTTCTGTCCCGCCTGCCGCTCGGCCGCGGATTGGCGCTTGAATGGTGGCAGGATAATCTCGGCAGCCCCGACGCAGCCTCCGACCTGCTGCATCGCCTCGCCCAGGCCGACCTCCTTGCACGTAGCCGCGAATACGGCTCGCTGCTCGCCCACCGCCTTGCGTTGTTCGGCTTCACGCTACTGACGCTGTTCTTTCTGTTCCGCGACGGCGAGCGGCTCATCGCGCAGACACACCGCGCCATCCGCCGTCTGTTCGGTCCCCATGGGGAACGCATTGCCCAGCAGATGATCGCCTCGGTTCATGGCACAGTGGACGGGCTTGTGCTGGTGGGGCTGGGCGAGGGCGTGTTGCTTGGCATCGCCTATGTCGTCGCTGGCGTGCCGCATCCGACCTTGTTTGGCCTGCTGACGGCCGTAGCCGCGATGATCCCTTTCGGCGCGCCAGTACTGTTCTTGCTCGCGGCACTGATCCTGCTGGTCCAGGGCGCGATGCTCGCCGCGATCGGCGTGGCTGTGTTCGGTATGGTGGTGACTTTCGTCGCCGACCACTTCATCCGTCCCGTGCTGATCGGCGGCACGACGCGCCTGCCCTTCATCTGGGTCCTGCTGGGCATTCTCGGCGGCCTGGGAACCTGGGGCTTGCTCGGCTTGTTCGTTGGCCCCGCACTGATGGCGGCTCTGATTTTGCTCTGGCGCGAAGGCACGGCACTCAGCACCATACTGGGCACCGAGCCGCCAACCAGGTGAAGGCTGACATTACCGCCGCCCTGGTTAGCATCACGAGGAGCAAAAGTTACCATTGCGAGCAACAAAGCGACCGCCCGCTCACCGCAATGACCAGATGCTTTGCTGGCGACGCGCGCTTGCCCTAACCTGCCAACCAACACGCCAATGGAGGAAGCCATGATGGAATTCAGCGGGAAGGTGGCGTTGATCACCGGCGCGGGGAACGGCATCGGGCGCGCCACGGCGCTGGGATTTGCCAGCCGAGGGGCCAAGGTCGTGGTGGTGGACCGCGACCAGGCGGCAGGCGACGCCACTGCCGGCATCATCCGCCAACAGGGCGGTGAGGCCCGTTTCGTCACCGCCGACGTCACCAAATCCGCCGATGTGCAGGCCTATGTGAAGGCAGCCGTCGATGCCTATGGCGCGATCGACTGCTTCTACAACAACGCCGGCATCGAGGGCAGCGTCGCCCCCACTGCAGAATATGACGAGGAGATGTTCGACCGCGTCATGTCGGTGAACGTGAAGGGCGTGTTCCTCGGGTTGCGACATGTGCTGCCGGTGATGATCAAGCAAGGCCGCGGGGCGATCGTGAACACGGCATCGGTGGCCGGGCTGGTCGCCTCGCCGGGGATGCCAGCCTATGTCGCATCGAAGCATGCGGTGATCGGGCTGACCAAGACGGCCGCGGGCGAAGTTGCGCGCGCCGGGGTGCGGGTGAACGCCGTATGTCCCGGGCCGATCGACACGCGCATGATCCACTCGCTGGAATCCATGTTGAACCCGAACGATCCTGCCAGCGTCGGCGCGCGCTATCAGTCCAATATCCCGATCGGCCGCTATGGCACCGCGGAGGAGGTGGCGAACGTGGTCATGTTCCTTTGCTCCGATCTCGCCGGGAACGTAACAGGTGCGCAATACGTGGTGGATGGCGGCCGCACCGCCACCGGCGGCGCAGTCACCAACAACCTGGTGCGCACATCATGATCACCGCCATCGTCCTCTATGACCTGCCGCCGGAGATCGACCGCGAGGCGTGCCGCCAGCACTTCCTCAAGATCGCACCGAACTTCCTCGGCGTCCCGGGCTTCGTGCGCAAGCAGTTCATCCACGATGTGAACGGCGGCGTGGCGGGTGGTTCGTATATCTGGGAGGACCTGGCGGCCGCGAAGGCGTTCTATGACGGCCCGTGGCTGGACGGCATCCGCCAGCGTTATGGCTGCGAGCCGCGCATCACCTATTTTGACACCTTCGCGATCGCCGATCGGGCCACGGGCTACGCTGGTTCGCCGGAGGAGTTCCTGAGCGCGATGGCCTGATCGTTGGCAAACGAGCCCGGTCATAGGGCATTCGTCACGCCTATGATTGCATCGTCCGCCCAGGTCGAGGGTCGTCACATCCGGGGTCGCCTCGACGAACGCCACTGCGTGGCGTACCCGTGGACGTCTGGGATCAGCCGTTCGAGGAACACCGTTCCGACCACGACTGACCTCGGTCCGCTGGGTTCAGGCCCGCATCGTCAATTCGGATACCCCGCGCGTGCGGCGAGGCTCGAATCATGCTTTACCGCGCTCATCCAAGCGGGATTCTGGTCGCCGGGGAAAAATGACGGGCTTGTCGCTGCACTACTTGGAATGTAACGGGATGGCGGGGTTCCCATGCCCCTGACCCTCTATCCCGCGATCGACCTCAAGGACGGCAAGTGCGTACGGTTGCGGCGTGGGGCCATGGACCAGGCGACGGTCTATGCCGATGATCCTGCGGCCCAGGCGAGCGCCTGGCAGGATGCAGGCTTCGCTTGGTTGCATGTGGTGGACCTGAACGGCGCCTTCGCCGGCCGCCCGGTGAATGCCGACGCAGTTCGCGCCATTCTCGGCGCCATCCACATTCCGGTGCAGCTCGGCGGCGGCATCCGCGACATGGCGGGCATCGAGGCCTGGCTCACCGCCGGCGTTGCCCGCGTCATCCTTGGCAGCGCCGCCGCCAAGGATCCCGCCCTGGTGCACGCGGCCTGCCGTGCCTTCCCCGGCCGCATCGCCGTGGGCATCGACGCACTCGACGGCCGCGTCGCCACCGAGGGCTGGGCTGAGTCCTCGACCCTCACCGCGAGCGAGCTCGCATTCCGCTTCGAGAATGCCGGCGTTGCCGCCATCATCTACACCGACATCAGCCGTGATGGCATGCTGAGCGGCCTCAACGTCGCCCAGACGGTCGATCTGGCGCGGCAACTTTCCACGCCGGTGATCGCCTCCGGTGGGGTGGCGGGACTCGAGGACCTCGCCGCGCTGCGAGCCGCCACGGGAACCGGGGTGGAGGGCGTGGTCGTCGGTCGCGCCCTGTATGACGGACGGATCGATCCCGCCGCTGCGCTGGCACTGCTTTCCACCTGAACCTACACCATATCTGGACAACTGCCCCGGATCATCCATCCTGTCAGCAAACGTCTCGAAACTTTCCGCGATAAGCGCTTGCCATAGTCACGACGGCACCGTCTATGTGAACAGCCAATGTTGAAGCTCCGTGTCATCCCCTGCCTGGACGTGAAGGACGGCCGTGTCGTCAAGGGCGTCAACTTCGTGTCGTTGCGCGACGCGGGCGATCCGGTGGAGCAAGCTGCGGTATATGACGCAGCGGGTGCCGACGAGCTTTGCTTCCTCGACATCACCGCCAGCCACGAGAACCGCGACACCATTCTAGACGTGGTATCGCGCACCGCGGCGCGGGTATTCCTGCCGCTGACGGTGGGCGGCGGCGTTCGTTCCACCGAGGACATGCGCCGCCTGCTGCTGGCCGGCACCGACAAATGCAGCATCAACTCCGCGGCAGTGGCGCGGCCAGAATTGGTGCGTGAGGCCGCGACCAAGTTCGGCAGCCAGTGCGTCGTTGTCGCGGTGGACGCCAAACAGTCCGGACCGGATCGCTGGGAGCTGTTCACCCATGGCGGCCGACGCCCCACCGGCATCGACGCGGTGGCATGGTGCCGCGGGGTGGTGGAACTCGGCGCGGGCGAGATCCTGCTCACCAGCATGGACCGCGACGGCACCGGGCTCGGCTTCGATCTGCCGCTGCTGCGCGCGGTCTGTGGTGCGGTGCGGGTGCCGGTGATCGCCTCAGGTGGCGTCGGCACCTTGCAGCATTTCGTCGAGGGCGCGCGCGCGGGCGCCACCGGATTGCTGGCGGCGAGTGTGTTCCACTTCGGCACTTTCACCATCGCCCAGGTGAAGGCAGCGCTGGCAGAGGCAGGCCTGCCGGTGCGCCTGCCGCGACAGGCGGCGTGAGTCCGCGATGGCGAAATCCAGCAAGAAGAAGCGGCCGCCACCGCGTGATCCACTGATCGCCCGGGCCAGGAAGACGCCGGAGCCGGTCAAGCCACGCAAGGCGAAGGACCACCGCGACAGGCCAGAGCATCGGAGCGCGGCAGCGTCCGCCGGGCCGGCGGTATCCCGTGCGCCCGCGCCCCTCGCGCATGGCCCCCCCGTCGCGGTTCTCGATCGGCTGTTCGATGTCGTGACCAGCCGACGGACGGCCGATCCCGCAGTGAGCCATTCGGCACGGCTCCTCGCGCGCGGCGCCGCAAAGGTAGCGCAGAAATTCGGCGAAGAAGCCGTCGAGTGCCTGATCGAGGCGGTGGCCGGCAACCGCGACGCGCTGATCGCCGAAAGTGCCGACGTACTCTACCACCTCATCGTCCTGTGGGTCTCGGCTGGCGTTACCCCCAGCGAAGTGTGGGAAGAGTTGACGCGCCGCGAGGGCATCAGCGGCATCGCAGAGAAGGCGGCGCGGGTGAAGATGCTGCCGGTTGCGTTCGGGCCGGGGACGACGAAAATCCCCTGAGCCGGGCGATTTGGGAGGGTTCCGTCATGCCGGTCAGCGGACTGCCACCATACGACGACAGCAACATCTTCGCGAGGATCCTGCGCGGCGAGATCCCGTGCCGGAAAGTCTACGAGGACGAGTGGGCGCTGGCGTTTCACGACATCAATCCGCAGGCGCCGACTCATGTGCTGGTGTTGCCGAAGGGCAGATATTGCTCGTTCGCCGATTTTGGTGCCACGGCGAGCGAGGCGGAAATCGCCGGGTTCATGCGGGCGGTCGGCAAAGTGGCGAAGGATCTCGGACTGGAGGCGCCCGGCTACCGGCTGTTGTTCAACATGGGCGCGGACAGCGGCCAGGAAGTGCCCCATCTCCACGCCCACCTGTTCGGCGGCCGTCCGCTGGGGAGGATGCTCCCAACAAATTGACTTATCCCAATACCACCACCTGATGGCCCGCGCAGGCAGGTCATCCGCGCATTTCGATCCCGACGAGTCTACCCACTTCGGTGTCGCGGCATCTACGCATTTCGATCCCGCCGTCAGAGAGGGTACGCATGCGGCCTGGCCATCACGTCAGACCGCGGCGCGCTGCCTGCATCCAAACCGCAGGGCCGCGTGGCGGCCCCGATCAGCGGCGATTCGGCGCCGCAGTGCGGTAAGCCCAAGCAGGCTGAAGCCGAGCATGGAGAGGCTGGTGGGTTCCGGTACGGCTACGCCGCAGGTACCAGTTGCGCTGCCGGGCGTGCCGGAGCCGAGGATCTGGAATGTGTTGGAGGCGCAGCCGTTCGGGGAGATGACGCCTGTTGGGTCATAACCGTAGTCGCTATCCCATACCCTGGACGGGCCGCCATTCATGTCCCAGTAGGCATACGAACCATCGGCCGTAACGGCATTTTGCAGTTCCAGCCAATAGCTGCCAGCGGGCAGGGAGACACCTGACGGCAGCGCGAAGCTGTCAGCTCTGATGTCGTAGCCGTAAGCGTTGGTGGACACGCGGCCAGCCGTCACGCTTGTACCAACACCGGAATAAAGCGTGTTGCCCAGGGTATTCCCTGTCTCATTGCTCAAGATGGACCAGTCGACATTGGTGATGGCGTCGCCGGGAGCGGTCCAACCAAGTAAGCTAACGCCCGTGAGGCTCGAGGTGCCGCTCAGCACGAATGCGTCGGCGACGACGTATCCATCGTTGATGGCCCAGGCGTTGATCTGCCCGTTGCCGGTGCCATTGGTATACAGGACGGGATCGGCTTGGGCTGACAGCGGCCCTAGCAATCCGGCCGCGACGGCACAAGCTGCCATGACCTGTATGAGCTTCCCAACCATCCTACCACGCTTACCCTCGTCGGACGCCGCGACGCCTTGACTTGATAATCCACCGACGTGACAGCAGTGCATCACCATACGACTTGCTCGTGTCCGCAGGCCTTCCCGGCAGGCAGCTTGAGCCAGCCTCCTCCGCGTCCGATCAACAAGACGTCGACCTTTGCCGAGTTTGGTCTAGGGAACCTCTGAATAAGTCCGGTCCGGCGAACCTAACCCGTTGCCATGACTCGGAAATTTTCGGCTCGCTGGGACTTAATCAGAGGTTCCCTAGCAAATGAGTTCTGCTTGCCGCTCTAGAATGCTCTCGCCTTCCTCCAGCTTATCTCGAATGATGTCGAGCTTCTGCCGGCGATCGAACCACGGCGAAATTGCGCTCCGCAAGCGCGAATTGATTTCAACGCGGAGGCCAAAGCCGAGCACCGGCGCGCACGGAGCGTCGTTCGACGTGGATTGACCATATTTCCCGAGATACTCGATGAAATTCATCGCGTTTTCATCAACTGATAGCAGAGTTTCGCAAGGAACTCCTTCGGCGAAGATGACGTCATGGGATTCGAGCTTGATATGGAACAACTCCAATTCACCGAGTTCGCGAGCGTCAGATAGCACAATCGTCGTGCCGTTGATCAGGTTGCCCACCGGCACCAGGACATCGTCGATGAGCAGCGAATGCGGCCGGGTTATGAAGAGATTCGAATGCGGCACGCCGGGGCCAAGGGCTGACCGAGCGACTCGGACGGGCAGTACATCCCTGACCCATGCTTTCGTAGAATCCGGTCTTGTGAAGTGGTAGCGGGCGATCCACTGAATGGGGCGCACTCCGCCAAAAACGGTCGGGAGCAAATCACCGACGATGAGATCTTCAACCTTCTTGTCGCCGTCTGCCGCCCGGATCGTTGTCCCCCTCAAGAAGCAGCTACAGCCCACGACGCATGCGTGCCCTGCACTCGCTGGTCCGGCTTTCATCGCATAAGCTAATGCGGAAGCGGCACCAGTGCCGATTTTGATGAAGTTGCGGCGCGATCGCTGCAATCCAACTGAGCGATTTTCGGTGTCAGGCATGGCAGTTGTTCTGTCCTGCGCCAGCGGTCGATGCCGGCTCGTCTCATAATCGGCGTGAATGTAATGCTTTTGGCGCCAGTAGTCTATATAAAAACTGATCCATTCGCCGAATTACGGCGATGTTGCAGGGCCTAACGCCAAATATTATCTTCGCCTCATTCGTGATATGCCTGAGACTGCCCGCCAAGGTTGTATTTTTCGGGCCAGATATCCGCAAACGATGCTGCGAGGGCCGACCGAGCGCGCGAGGCTTGTACGCCTCAGCCCGCCAACCCTGCCGGCCGCGGCCCGCCGGCCATCCAGTCCAGCAACTCTACCGTGTGCACCACCGGCACACTCGCGCCGCTGAGATGGTTGATGCAGCCGATATTCCCCGACGCGATCAGGTCCGGCCGCGTCGCCAGCAAATTCCCCAGCTTGCGGGTGCGCAACCGCTCCGCGATGGCCGGCTGCAGCACGTTGTATGTGCCGGCGGAGCCGCAGCAGAGATGTTGCTCAATCGGCTCCACCACGGTGAAGCCGGCGGCACCGAGCAACGCTTTCGGCTCCTGCGTAATGCTCTGGCCGTGCTGCAGGCTGCAGGCGGCGTGATAGGCAACCATCAGGCCAGGGCTCGGCCGGGTCGGTACGTAGCCGATGCGGGTCAGGAACTCGCTGATATCCATTGCCAGCGCAGATACCTTGGCCGCCTGCGATCGCAACGGCTCCTCCGCGGTGCGGAGCAGGAAGCCATACTCCCTCACCACTGTGCCGCAGCCCGAGGTATTGATGATGATGGCATCCAGACCTTCGCCCTCGATCTCGGCGGTCCAGGCGGCGACGTTGGCGCGGACCCGTTCCAGTGCTGCTTCGTGCTGGCCCATGTGGTGGTTCAGCGCGCCGCAGCAGCCGGCGCCGCGCGGCACCACGACCGCAACCCCGAGCCTAGTCAGCAGGCGGATGGTGGCGGCGTTGATCTCGGGCGCCACCACCTGCTGCGCGCAGCCCGTCAGCAGAGCAACGCGCGCGCGTTGCTCGCCCTGTGCCGGATGGACGCCGGGACGCTCAAGGGCACTTGGTGAGGGCAGGCGCCGCGGCGCCATCGCCAGCATCGCGCGCAGCCGCTGCGCCAATGCGCCGCGGCCACCAATCAGCCCGGCGAAGGGCCGCGCCAGCCGCGCTGATAGTAACGCGGCGCGGAACAGCGCGGGACGCACCAGCAGTGTGCCGAGCACGGCGCGG
Source organism: Acetobacteraceae bacterium (assembly GCA_035508435.1). GTDB lineage: Bacteria > Pseudomonadota > Alphaproteobacteria > Acetobacterales > Acetobacteraceae > JASHVB01. Next base: position 36,736 of record DATJNA010000088.1, read on the forward strand.
ATCAGCCGGTCGTTCCAGGGGCGGCGATAGGTACGCTCGATGTAGCTTCTGGCGTGGTCGACCAGGTGCATATAGTGCACGCCGGACGGGCAGGTGGTCATGCAGGACAGGCAGGAGAGACAGCGGTCGATATGCGTCACCACGTCGGCCGTAGCGGGTCGGCCGGCCTCCAGCATCTCTTTGGCCAGGTAGATACGCCCGCGCGGGCTGTCCAGTTCGTCGCCGAGCAATACGAACGTGGGACAGGTCGCGGTGCACAGCCCGCAGTGGACGCAGGTGCGCAGCACGCGGTTGGAGACCGCCGTGTCGGGGTCGCGCAATTGCTCCGGCGTGAAGTTCGTCTGCATCAGTAATGTTCGCGTGGCGGCATGCGGCGCAGCAGCCACCAGCCCCAGGCGATCCACAGCAAGCCCAGCGCCTGGAACATCCAGGAGGTGTGGCGGTCGTCTGGCTCCACCTGCGCGTGGACGATGTAATAGAACGTCGCAACAATCGCAGCGACCATCAGCAAGAAACGCAGATTGAAGATGCGGCGGCGCGGGTCAATCTGAAAGTACTGCCACAGTAGGATGCCGAATGCCGTAAGGAACGACACGATGATGAAGACTTCCGGGATCATCGCTCACAGCCCCGCATAGAGGCGGCCGGGATTCAGGATGCCGCGCGGATCGAGCGCTGCCTTCACACGTCGGGTAATCGCGGCAAGGGGCGGCGGTTCCGGTGGCACAACCTGCACTGCGGTGCGCAGCGGCTCGGGTGCGCGCAGCAGGGTCCAGGTGCCCTGCGCCGCGCGAACGGCCGCGTCGATGGCGGCATGGGTGACTGTTGTGGCAGGGCCGGCGAGCCACACCAGGCCGCCGCCCCAGTCCAGGAAACCGCCGACGCCCGCCGGCGCAACGGCGCGCAGCACGCCGGGGCCGGCCGAGGGCCGAACGGAGACGCGCCAGATCGCGTCGCTCTCCTGTGCCGGCAGTGGACGGGCATCGCCGACGGCACGCCACACAGCGCGGGAGGCGGTCTCGCCGAGTATTGCGACATCGGGCAATGCCAACGTGGCGCGCAGCTTCGCGATGCGATAGGCGACGGAGGGGGCAAAATCCTCGATCCGCAGCAGCGCCACGGCGCCGCCGAATTGGTTGAGTTCCGGAACCAGCGCGGCGGACTCCGCGGGTAACCACGCCGCGGCCGAAACGCCGAAGGGCGAGCCAAGCCCGGCCGACAGAGCGGCGATGCCGGCGGCCGCATCGAGTCCGGGAAGCACCAGCGTGCCGGTGGCCTCCGGCGCGGGCAGGACTTTCAGGGTGATCTCGGTGATGATCCCCAGCGTGCCGTGGCTGCCGCAGAGCAGCTTGCACAGGTCGAGGCCGGTGACGTTCTTCAGGACGCGTCCGCCGGAATGCACTGCCTCACCCCAGCCGGTGACGAAATGCAGGCCCAGCACGTGGTCGCGCATCGCGCCCCAGGCGACCCGGCGCGGGCCGGAGAGGTTGGCCGCGACGATGCCGCCGATCGTCTGCGGCCGGCCGGGCGCGTGCAGCATCGCGCCGAGGTCGGGCGGCTCGGCGATCAGGTACTGGCCGTGTTCGGCGAGTACCGCCTGGATGTCCGGCAGCGGGGTGCCGGCGCGGGCAGAGATCACCAGCTCCTTGGGAGCGTAGAGTGTGATGCCGGACAGCTCGCGGGTGGAAAGGCTGCGCGCCGCCTGCACCGGTCGCAGCATGGCCTGCTTGGTGCCATTGCCGCACACCAGCAGCGGCTCGCCGGCGTGGGCTGCGTCCGCAACCGCGGCGGCGATGGCGATTTCTGCTCCGGTGGCCATGATCGGCTTCAGCGAGTGTCCTTACCCTTGCGAGGCCCGCCCTGCACCTGACAATGTCAGGAGACTACGCGGCGGCAAGCGGAAAAACCTTGTGCGGGTTCAGCAGCCAGCCGGGATCGAATGCCGTCTTGATTCGCCGCTGTTGCTCGATCTCATGCGCGGCAAACTGCACCGGCATCAGCTCGCGCTTCTCGACCCCGACGCCATGCTCACCGGTCAAACAGCCGCCTACTTCGACGCACAATTTCAGGATGTCGGCCCCAAACGCTTCGGCACGATGGAAGCTGTCCGGGTCGTTGGCATCGAACATGATCAGCGGATGCAGATTGCCGTCGCCGGCATGGAAGATGTTGGCGACCTGCAGCCCATAGCTCTGCGACATCTCGCCAATGCGGCGCAGCACGTCTGGCAGGCATGAGGTCGGGATCACGCCGTCCATGCACAGATAATCCGGGCTGATGCGGCCGATCGCGCCGAACGCGCCCTTGCGCCCCTTCCAGATCGCCAGGGATTCCGCCGCCGATTGCGAGACCCGCATGCTGATCGGATCATGCCGCGCGCAGATCTCCCGCAATTGCCCGAGCAATCGGTCCTGCTCTTCCTCGCTGCCTTCGACCTCGATGATCAGCAGCGCCTCGGCGTCCAACGGGTAACCGGCGTGCGCGAAATCCTCGCAGGCGTGGATGGCCGGCTTATCCATGAATTCCAAGGCAACCGGAATGATGCCGGAAGAGATAATCGAATCGACGCAGGCCCCGGCAACCTCGTTGGAGCGGAATGCCGCCAGCATGGCGCGCGCGCCTTCCGGAGCCCGCAGGATGCGCACCGTCACTTCGGTGATCAACGCAAGCTGACCCTCGCTGCCCGTCAGCAGCCCAAGCCAGTCATAACCCGCGGCGTCCAGATGCGCGCCGCCGATGTCGATGATGTCACCCTCGACGGTGACGATCTTAAGGCCGAGCAAGTTGTTGGTGGTGACGCCGTATTTCAGGCAATGGGCGCCACCGGAGTTCATGTTGACGTTGCCGCCGATCATGCACGCGAGCTGGCTGGACGGATCGGGCGCGTAGAAGAAGCCCTGGGCCGCGACCGCGTTGGTGATGCCGATATTCGTCACACCCGCCTGCACCGTGGTGCAGCGGTCGGCATAGTTGATGTCAAGGATGCGGTTCATGCGCATGAGTCCGATCACCACGGCATCCGCCAGCGGCAACGCCCCGCCGGAGAGCGACGTGCCTGCGCCACGCGGCACCACGCGCACGCCGTTGTGGTGGCAGAAGCGCATCACCGCGGCGACTTGCTCGGTGGTCTCCGGCAGCGCCACCGCGAGCGGCGCCTGACGGTAGGCAGCCAGGCCGTCGGTCTCATAGGGCTTCAGCAGGTTGGGCTCGGCGATCAGGGCTTCCTCGCCCAGCAGAGGGCGTAGTCCGGCGAGGATGGTGTCGCGGCGATCGAGCACTTCCTGCCGGGGCTCGGGCAATCGGATCATGGCGGGCCTCCGCCGGCCAAGATGACGCGCAGCGTGGGAGTGGGCAAGCGGAGCGACTGATACGGCGGAACACCCATGCCGTTCATTCTGTCAACCAGCCGTTCGTCATGATGTGGCGCGCAATGCCTGATTGGGCCGCACTGCGCTCAGCCGATTTTTGAGCCGTAACCAGCGGCCGGCACGCTGACGCCGCCCGCTATCCCGATTCGCCGCCAGATCAGCAGCAAACCGGCTCCGGTGACGCCGGCGAAGATCGCCATGCGCAGGGCCAACCGTAGCAGCGACCGTGCCTCCAACCCGACGTCCGCCGGAACCATCACGGCGGCCGCCAGCCCGACCACCGTGACGGCGGTCACGGCCAATCCGCCTCGCAAGGGGCGCAGCGGTCCGCTGCCCACCGCACGGCCGTTCACCCACAGTACATAAGGGGTCGCCACCATCTGCGCGCCGCACCAGACCAACACGGCCTGCCAGGGACTGGCCGGCCGGAGCAATGCCTCCCCGGCCAGGGTGAGCAACAGGCAGGCAACGCTGCCAGTGAGCGCCCGGCCGGTCTGTCCGCGCGCCACCACCGCGACGCCGGCGGGGAACATCACGACGAGAATGGCCATGAGTGCGAGCAATGGCTCCGTCACTTGGCCGGACGCTGTCCAGGTCGGCCCGAGCAGATGGCGGATTAAAGGTGGCAGGCATAGCGCCATCGTACCGCAAAGGGGCAGCATCGCCGCGGTGGTCTGGCGGACCAATCGATCCACCGTGGCGCGCAGTGCGGCCTCGTCGTGCTGTAGGCCAGCCAGCACCGGCAACAACAACCGCCACAACGCGGTGGAGCATAGCTCGCGCACAGTGTCGACCAGGCGGAAGGCCATGTGGGTCTCGCCCAGCGCCGTGGCGCCTGCTGTACCGCCGAGCAATAACGAGAACAGCCGATAGCGGGCGGCGAGTACGAGTGTGCTGGCGGTAAGCGGAAGGGCGACGCGCAAGAGGGTGCAAATCGACGGCCCATGCCAACGCAGGGAGGGCCACCATCTGGTGCCTGCCAGCAGGGTGGCCGCGCCGGCGGTGGAGGTAACGAACTGCTGCAACACTGGTGCCCAGGCGCCGGCGTGATTGAGCGCAGCGGCTACGCCCGCGGCGGTGCCGAGGCCCTGGCCAATGATCGCCCGCGCGGCCAGCACGCGGTAGGCGCGGCGGCGTGTCAGCAGGCCTTGCGCCACGCCGCCGGCCCCCACCAACGGCAATGGCAGCGCCAGCAGCAGGCACATCGGAATGAGCCTGCTGTCCCCGAAGGTGGCCGCGATCGGCAGGCCCACACCGGCCTCGGCGATGGCACAACCGGTGCCGGCCGCGACCGACGCCCAGAAGGCGCTCGCCGCCATCGCATCGTCTACTTTGGGGCGCTGCACCAACGCATCGGCGAATAAGGCGTTCACGCCGACCCAAAGCACGACATGCACGGCGACCGCGGCGGTGCCAATGCCGAACTCGCTGGGCCCAATCAGACGGGCAACGAGGAAGGCCGAGGCAAAGGCAAGGCCTGCGGCGACGACCGCCTCCAGCCCCGACCAAAACACGTTGGAAGCCGCTGTCAGATTCATCCCGTGGACCTGGCGCCGGCTGCGGGATCGACAGGGTCGGCCGCAGACACTTGGCCAGGCGTCCGCACCAAGGCAGCGGCGCCTAACAGCGCGACGGCGGGGGCCAGCAGCACGATGCGACTGCCATAGCGGTGATGCGGGGTGGACAGGCCGCCGACGATGAAGGCATTGGCCAGGACGGCCAGTAGCACCGCCGCGGCGAAACCGGCGGACGCGTTACGGCGGAGGATGCCCACGACCAGCACGACCCCACAGCCAGCGAGTCCGGCCAAGGCAGCGGTGCGGTGCACCGCTTGAAGCCAGTCCGGCACCACAATGCCGCCGAGCGTCTGGCGAGCGGTGGCGTAGGCGGCGCGCTCGAATGGGGGGAAGTCCCTGTTAATCCACGGGGTGACGGTGGTTGGGCAGGCGTGCAGCGCGTCACCGGTTTGGAACATCGTGACCTGGGTGAGGCCGTTGTGCAGCCAGACGCGCAGTTCGGTACCGGGCTCGGCACGGAATGCGGCGGTGATGATGGCGCCCGCCTCGGCGGACACCCGCTTGTGGCCGCCGGCCAGGATCACCGCGCTGTCGGACTGCCACAAGAACTCGTCGGAGGTGGCGGGAAAGCGGTCCAGGAAGGGGCAGAGATGCCAATCGGCGCGAGGGCAGTCGCGGCGCAGAACGTCCATGCCAGGACCGTCGTAGATGACGCGGGCGAGAACGAAGACGTTGCTGAAGGGGAACGGCGACGCCCTGCCGAACCCAGCGAGGTTGACCGCAGTAAGAGCGCCTAACGCGAGCAGCGGCGGGGCGGCGAGCCTGGCGAGGCCGGCGCGGTCCAGCGGAACGGCGGCGCCAAGCCAGCGGCGCAGCGGCGCGAGGCTGAGCAACAGCGCGCAGGCGAGGGCGATGCTGGAAAGCTGGGCGGCGATCATGAAAGCCGAAGCCAGCACCAGGAAGAGGCGCTCGGGGCGGGCCAGACGGTCTGGGACGAACACCAGCAGCGCGAGTGACAGGACCAGCATCGGGGTAAGGATGTCCGGCATGAGCTGCGTCGCGAACCACGGCAGCGCGCTGGTAAGCGCCAGGAGCGCGACGAATGGCGGCAGCCACCAAGGTGAGGCTGCCGGCAGCAGGGTGCGTTGCGCGAGCCGCAGCGTGACTGCGGCGAGCAATGCCTGAACCGCGATGCACGGCCAGGTGGTAAGCGTTAAATGCAGCGGCAACAGGAACAGGCTGTAGAATACCGGCCGGTCCCAGCCGAGATAATGATGCACCGCCTGCGACAGGTAGGTTCCGGTGTCGTCGAACACGAGCGGATAGCCATTCCACGCCGCCGGCCACAGCAGCAGCGCGGCGGACAGAACCATTGGGGGCCACGCCTGCGGCGTCGAAGCGATCGTGCTGCGGGCGCGGCGCGGAAACGGCGAACATTGCTCGCCGCGCAAGGGTGACGGGGCCGGTGCACTGCGCCACGCCCGCCCCACACCGCGCAATGGCCGTTTTGACTCCAGACCGTCGGGCATGGCGCCATGGTGCCGTCGCCGGATGAAGAAATGCTTTACGTGTCGGCACCGGGCCGCGCAGAGGCACAACGGCGCGAGAAGGGTACTCGCGGTTGCATTGCGGAAAGGGTTGGGGAGGGGACGAACCCGCCAGAGCCGCGAATTTGCCCCTCCGCCAGCCCCTCTTCGGCAATGGGGGGCGGAGTCTCTCGGAGCGCCGCGGCGCTGAACCAGCGGAGTCAGAATCCGAACGCTACCCGCCGGTCATTCCCGTGCCGCAAGTTCCGGTAGCGCGCCAGCGCCAGCAGCGGAAAGTACAGCCGATAGCCGTGATAACGCAGATAGAACACGCGCGGGAAACCCACCGCGGTGTAGGGCAGCTCCGACCACTCGCCATCCGGCCGCTGCGCCAGTGTCAGATACGCAATCCCCCGCGCCACCGCCGGATGGTCCACCGCACCAGCCGCCATCAGGCCGAGCAATGCCCAGGCGGTCTGGCTCGGCGTGCTTTCCTTGTAGCGGCCGTGGGGGGCGGTGCCGTAGCTTTCTTCGTCCTCGCCCCAGCCGCCGTCGTCGCGCTGTCCCGATACCAGCCAGTGCACCGCGCGCTCGACTGCCGGATCGTCGCGCCGCATCCCTGCCGCATTTAGCGCACACAGCGCCGACCAGGTGCCATAGATGTAGTTCGTCCCCCACCGCCCGTACCAGCTTCCCTCCGGCTCCTGCTCCCGCCGCAGGAAGGCGAGCGCGCGCACCATCGCCTCGTCCGTGGCCGGCACGCCGAGCTGCGCCAGGAACGAGACGCAGCGCGCGGTCACGTCCGCTGTTGGCGGATCGAGCAACGCTCCGTGGTCCGCGAATGGGATGTGGTTGAGATGGAGGTGAGTGTTCTCCGGCTCGAATGCACCCCAGCCGCCGTCGGAGGACTGCATGCCGAGGATCCACTCGCGCGCCCGCTCGATCGCCGCGGCGTAGGCGGGGTTGCCGTTGCGGTGCAGCAGCATGCCCACCACCGCGGTATCGTCCACATCCGGATAATGCGGATTGGCGTATTGGAACGCCCAGCCGCCCGAGCGCAGGCCCCGGCGACGCACCGACCAATCGCCGACCACATCCAGTATCTGGTGCTCGGCCAGCCACGCGCAGGCGGCGTCGGTGCCGACATCAGCCTCCGCCATGGCGTGTCCTGCCAACGAGGTGTCCCAGATCGGCGACAGGCATGGCTGGCAATAGGCGCGGTCGGGCTCCTCCACCAGCAGCTTGCGTACCGCTCGCCACGCGGTGGCGGCGTCGGGATGTTCGGGCGCGTAACCCAGCGTGTCGAACATCATCACGCTGTTGGCGATGGCAGGGTAGATGCCGCCCAGGCCATCGTCGCCATTCAGCCGCTCAGTGACAAAGGCGACAGCCTTGCGAACGGCGCTCTCGCGGCTGCGGCGGGGAAAGAGCGGCTGGGCGACGCGCAACACGCTGTCCACGCCTTTGAAGAACCGGCCCCAACCCGACCGGTACGGTCCCCGGATCCAATCCCTCACCTGCTGCGGCGGGGTAACAAACAGTTCCTGGACATGCACCTCGCGCGGATTGCGCGCCTTTGGCTGCAGCGCCATCAGCACCAGCAGCGGCACAATCACCGTGCGCGACCAGTACGACACCTTCGATAGATGGAACGGAAACCACAGGGGCAGGTGCATGATCTCGAGCGGCATCACCGGGACGGCACGCCACGGCACCTGACCAAACAATGCAAGCTGGGCGCGGGTGAAGACGTTGGTGCGCTCGGCACCTCCCGCTGCCTGAATCGCGGCGCGAGCACGAGCCATGTGCGGCGCGTCCGGATCGTCGCCGATCGCCTTCAGTGCATAATAGGCTTTCACGCTGGCCGAGAGGTTGAACGCGCCGTCGTGGAACAACGGCCAGCCGCCGTGATGACCCTGAATCGCGCGCAGGTAGACGCCGACCTTGCGTTGCAGCGGCTCGTCGATGCGATTCAGGAAATGCTCCAGCAATACGTATTCGGCGGGAATGGTGGCGTCGGCTTCGAGCTCGAACAACCAGTGGCCGTCCGCGTGCTGTCGGCGTGCCAACGCATCGCGGGCGCGGGTCACCACATCGGCGAGCGCGTCATTGGTCAGGGCGTGAGGCGGCAGCGTGTCGGGCATGCGGGTGAAGGGTCCAGCACCATGGCGCGGCAGATGGCACCTTCGCCACGGATCGACAAGCCGGGAGGGACGTCGCCGAGCCGGTTGTTATCTGGCATAGTGGAGCCCTATGGGGAGGAGGCCGCAATGAGCGCTACAGCGGCGCAACAGCCGATCGTCCATTTCGTCGGCAGCATTCCATTGCCGGACGCCGAGACGGTGTTCCGCACCCTGGCAGCTGCGGCCGCGCCGCGCCTCAAGCGCCTGCCGGACGGCGAGACCGGTATCCGCAAGACCTGGATCCGCTTCCTCCAGCAGGTGCTCGCCGACAATCCGGCGATCGAGGTAGCGAGCGATGTACCGCCGTTCAAATTCACTCAGTGGGACGGCACGGTGTTGCGTGAAATCCCGCGCCTGCGCGTGAAGCCGGGCGCACGGCTCGAGCCGGCAACCGTCAGTACCGGCTATGCTGACATGGCGATCGCATCGTGGCGGTTGTTCGACCGTCTGCAACGGGAAGGCGTTATCCCGACGGGCGTCAGGTTCCAGATCTCGCTGCCAACCCCGATTGCGCCGACCTACAACAACGTGGTGCCGACCGACCGGCCGGCGCTGATCCCGGTGCTGACGGCGCACATGCTCGGCGAGGTTGCTGCCATTGCAAAGGCATTACCGCACGATCGCATCGCGTTGCAATGGGACGTGTGCCAGGAGGTCATTGCCTGGGAGGGTTATTACGAGCCGGGGCCGATCGATTTCCGGCAGGAGACGATTGCCGAGCTGACCGCGATCGGTAACGGCGTCCCGACATCTATCGAGCTTGGCTATCACCTTTGCTACGGTAGCCCGGCCGATGAGCATGTGATCCAGCCGAAGAACGCCGGGATCATGGTCGAGATGACCAATGCAGTCTCGGCCGGCGTGCGGCGACCGATTCAGTTCTTCCACCTGCCGGTGCCGCAACCGCGCACCGACGACGCTTTTTTCGCGCCGCTCTCCGGACTGAAGTTGCCGCCGGAAACCGAGCTCTATTTCGGCCTCGTTCACCGCGACGACATGGCCGGCAACGCCGCTCGTCTCACCGCGGCCCGGCGTCATGCCCGGGTCGATGGGGTGGCCACCGAATGCGGGATGGCGCGCGGCGATCCCGAGCGTTTCCCCGCGTTGCTGGCGGCACACGTGCAGACGGCTGAACTGGTCGCATAAGCACTACGCGTGCGCCACCACGTCATTGCGAGGACCGCGAGCGCAGGGTGGCCGGACGAGGCAATCCCGTTCGGGGAAGCTTCCGGACCCTCCGTGCGCCAACACGACCTCGATTGCTTCGGCCCTAACGGGCCTCGCAATGACAGTAAACCGCGGCGACTTCCCCGATTTAATCAGGGAAGCCGCCGCAGCTTCTCGCGTGGCTAGTGCGCGATCGCTTCCACTTCCAGCAACCGGGTGCGCGGACCCAGCGTCGCGACCGACAGGATCACGACCGCCATGCAGAAGGCAACGAACATGAACACGCCGTTCGCGCCGAAATCCCTCAGGAAGAACGCGATGAAGAACGGCGTCAGGATGCCGCTGAGCCGGCTCCAGGAATAGACGAACCCGACGCCGCGGGCGCGGATGCGGGTCGGGTACAGCTCCGCCTGGTAGTTGTGCAGCCCGTACGACAGCCATTGCGCCGCCATCGCCAGACACGCGCCGAGCGCGATCAGACCGCTCGGTGAATCGACATTGGCGAACCAGATGCCGAACACGGCAATGCACAGGCACGAGAGGCAGGCGTGCCATTTGCGTTCGATACGATCCGCGAACAGCATGATCAGCAGCGGGAATATGACCGCGGCGACGTTGATGATCGTGCTGTATTCCAGGCTCTGGGTGACATGGATGCCCTTGGCGATCAGCAGCGTCGGTGTCCATGCAACGAAACCGTAGAACCCCACGGTCTGGAAGAAGTTGAACAAGACCAACATGACGGTCCGCTTGATGTAGCGCGGGCCGAAGATCTCCCAGACGCTGCCCTGCCGCGTGTCCTGGAGTCGCGGTGCCTCAGGCGTCGGCAACGGCCGGCCGTACTCTGCCTGCACCTTTGCCTCGATCCTCGCCATCACTTGCTCGGCTTCCGCCATCCGCCCTTGCTGCGCCAACCAGCGCGGGCTTTCCGGCAGGCCGAGGCGGATCCACCAGATGACCACCGCAGCGATAGAGCCGATCCAGGCGACCCAGCGCCAGCCGTCATAGCCGAACAAGGTGGTCGGCGTCAGTTGCCAGGACAGGAAATACGTCACCAGGAAGGCGATGGCGCTCATCGCCTGCAAAAAAGCGAACGCCGCGCCGCGCGTCTTTTTGGGAACCAGCTCGGAGAGATAGGCATCCACCGTCACCAGCTCGAGTCCGATGCCCAGTGCTGCGACGAAACGCCAGAAGTTCACGCCGTTGGCGGTGTCCAACGAGGCCATGATGAAGTTGGCGATGCCGAACCACAGCAGCGAGTAGGCGAAGATGGCGCGGCGGCCGAAATGGTCGGCGACGTAGGAGACGAACAGCGATGCCAGGAAGAAGCCGGCAAACAGGGCGGCGACGAAGCTGGCGAAACCGGTGAAGCCGAAGAAGCTGACAGTGGTGGGCGTGAAGATCTTGGCCTTGAACAGGCCCGGGCCCAATGCGCCGATCAGTCCGATGGCATAGCCATCAAAGAAGCCGCCGAAGGTGAGAAGTATTGCCATCATCCACAAAGTACGGGTCATCGGCAGGCGGTCTAGTCGAGCGGTGAGTTTCTCCGCGGCGGTGGCCGCCCGAACGGAAAGTCCGTCCGGCGATACGGCCATCTGCTCTGGGTCTGCGGCGGATGCCGCAGATGTCGGGGGCGTCATAGATTTCGTTTCCTTCTTGGTTCTTCATGTGCCGGCGGTCGTTGCGAAGTCCGAGCTGTTGCCGGCCGGAGATACGGCCCGCGACTGCCCGGAACGAACTTCGTTGACCCTGCTTTCTGTTGCGGAAGCCGCGAACAACACTGGGCAATCCGTGCGAACGTGTAAAGGGTGCTGGCAGACCCGCTCGGCGCGCAGATCGGTCGCCGCGCGCTGCGATGCCTTAGCCCCGGGCGCGCAGCAGCCGCAGCACGTCCTCGGGACGGGGGATCGGTGCCACCGCGCCGTAGCCGGTGCATTTCAGTGCCGCCGCCGCGTTGGCATAGCGCGCTGCTGCCTCCGATCCGTCGCCGGCCAGGACGCGCGCCAGGAACGTGCCGCAGAAAGTGTCCCCCGCGCCGGTCGCATCAACCGCCCGCACCGCATGCGCCGCGATCCGCACGCGATGCTCTCCGTCGGCCAAATACGCGCCCTGCTCTCCCATCTTCAGCGCCACTACCGGGCAACCGAGCGAGAGGTAGAAATCCAGGATCTCGTCGGGATCGGCGAGGCCGGTCAGCACCAGTGCGTCCTCCATGCCGGGGAACACAAAGTCCGATCGCGCGATCGCCGCATGCATCACCGCCGCGGCACGCGCCGGCGGCCACAGTCGCGGCCGATAGTTGGTGTCATACGCAACCTTCCCCCCGTGCTGTTTCGCGATGTCGATCGCGGCGAACACGGCATCGGCCGCAGACGTGGAAATGCCCTGGCTGATGCCTGACACAAATAACAATTTTGCCGCCTCGATCGCGGCGCGCGGCACATCAGCGGGCCCGTAGAGAGCGGCGGGCGAGTTCGTGCGGTAGTGCAGGAAATGGTGACCCTGCGCATCGTGCGTGACGAAATAGACGCCGGTCTGCGCGCGGTCGGTGCGTAGCACGGTCGTGGCATCGACGCTTTCGCGCGCCCACATCGCCATGAAGCTGTTGCCCGGCGCATCCTGACCGATCGCGGTGATGTAGCCGACCGATGCGCCATGGCGCGCCGCCGCCACCGCGGCATTCGAGGTATCGCCGCCATGGCCCTCCAGAAAGTGCACCGTGCCGTCGTCCATCGGCGGAAGCTGGTTGAACTCCAGCATCGGCTCGCCCATGCACAGCAGATCTGCCATGGCGTTGTCTCCCTGCATTCGTTGAAACTCCCTCTCCCCTTGCGGGAGGGGGTTGGGGGGAGGGGTGCGGACACCCGAGAACGGCGTTTGCGCGCACCCCTGCCCGCATCGCCCTCCCGCAAGGGGAGGGGGAGTTCTTTGTTGTCACTCCAACGGCTTGCACGCCGCGGCCAGCCATTGGCGCGCGGCCGGCTCCAGGCCCGGCCCCACCTCCGCCAGCACCCGCGCGTGATACACGTCCAGCCACGCACGCTCTCCTGCTTCAAGCATGGCCGGGTCGATCAGCCTCGTGTCGAAAGGCGCGAGCGTGAGGGTCTCGAACCGCAGGAAGGGCTTGGTGGCATCGGGCAACTCCGCCGGCTGCACCAGCAGCAGGTTCTCCAGCCGGATGCCGTAATGGTCCGGCAGATAGAAGCCGGGCTCGTTCGACAGGATCATGCCGGCGGCGATCGGCACCGGCCGCGCCAGGCGGGACAGACTCACCGGTCCCTCATGCACCGAGAGATAGCTACCAACGCCGTGGCCGGTGCCATGGTCGTAGTCCAATCCCACCGCCCACAATGCGCGTCGCGCGAAGGCGTCCAGGTGCGCGCCGTTGACGCCCTGTGGGAATACCAACGTGGCAATGGCGATATGGCCCTTCAGCACCCGCGTCACGCGCGCACGCAGTTCGGGCGGCGGCGCGTCGGGGCCGGTCCAGACGGTGCGCGTGATATCCGTTGTGCCGTCCTGGTATTGGGCGCCGGAATCGATGAGGTAGACCTCATTGAGGCGCACCGGCCGATTGCTCTCGGCGGTCACGCGGTAGTGGATGATCGCACCATGCTCGCCGGCGCCGGAAATCGCGGGGAAGCTCTCCTCGCGGAACCCCTCCACCTGGTGGCGTAGCGCCAGCAGCTTGTCCGTGGCCAACATTTCGCTGACCCCGCCCCCAGGCACCGCGGTGTCCAGCCAGTGCAGGAACCGACACACCGCCACCGCATCCCGCGCATGTGCCGCGCGGGCGCCCGCTTGCTCTGTCGGGTTCTTGCATGCCTTCGGCAGCAGGCATGGGTCTGGGCCGGCCGCTACGGTTGCGCCGGCCTCCCGCAGGGCCTGGGCAAACCAGACCGGTGAGCCGGCGGGGTCCACCCGCACCTTCTTGCCGCCCAGCCGGGCCAAGGCGGGTGCCAACGCGTCCCGTCCCGCCACCGACACCGAATTGCCCAGCCACGCTCGCGTCGTCTCAGTCAGCTTCGCCGGATCCATGAACAATTCCGTCGCGCCGTCGGCGTGGACCAGGGCGAAGCCGAGCGCGAAGGGGGTGAACCCGACGTCTGCGCCACGAATATTGAGCAACCAGTTGATCGAGGCGGGGTCGGTCAGCACTGCCGCGTCCTGCTTCGCCTCGGTCAGAACCTTGGCGACGTCGGCCCGCTTCTCGTCGGCGGACCGCCCGGCGTACTGCAACGGATGTGTCACGGCAGGCGAGGGCAGCTGGGGCAGGCGGTCCTGCCAGATTGCGTCCACCGGGTTGCGGCTGACCGGCGCCATGGTCAGGCCGGCTTCGGTGTAGCGGGCCAGACCCTCCTCGGAGATCAGCAGCGGATCATAACCAATGCGAGCACCAGAACGGGCATGCTCCGCCAGCCACTTGGGTGCCGGCTCGTCGGTGATGTGCCGCCGCTCCCACAGCGCCGGATCGGTCTGGGCGGCGAGCTGCAGGACATAGCGACCATCGGTGAACACCGCCGCGCGATCGGGCAGCACCACCGCGAGTCCCGCACTGCCGGTAAAGCCGGTCAGCCAGGCTAGTCGCTCGGCAGAGGGAGGAACGTACTCCCCCAAGTGCTCGTCCGCCCGAGGAACAATGAAGCCATCCAGGTTCTGCCGCGCCAGCTCCGCGCGCAATTCGGACAATCCCGTATGGCTCATCGCGGCGACCCTTCCTGGCTGCATCTTCGTTGAATTCATAGCTGATTAACCGTCCATGCGCAGACCGCATGGCTGCGGGAGGCAAACCGCAATTTTCGGTACGGCATCAAACACCCATGTTGCGTTGCGACTAGACGGGAGCGCCCCGCCGTGGGGACGAGGCGCCGGACCCGGAGAATACCCAGCGGATTGAGACCCATGAGTGCGCCGATCGCCAAGAGCCAATTCACCTTTGAGTTGCCGAACCTGACTTATGTCGATGCCAGCCAGGAGGAAGCCAACTTTCGCCTGCCAGTGTCCGCGGAGAAGCCGCATGGCTTTCGCGCGCTTGTGGCAGCTTTCCATGCCTGGCGGGAAAAGCAGGCTGCCATCGCCGAGCTGGAGCTGATGACCGATCGCGAGCTGATGGATATCGGCCTGACCCGGTCTGACGTGCATCGCGTATTCAATGACAATTTCAACGGCGACCTGCGGGACAGGATGGCGGCCTGACCGGCCGCTCCTGCCTAACGGCATAACACGAGGGTCGTCCAGACTCCCTCGGTGAGGCTGCGCTCGAGGCGGAGGCCGCGGCGGCGGTGGGCGAGCAAGACCCGGCGCGACTGGGTCCGGAGCAGCCCCGAGAGGATCGCGGTGCCACCTGGTGCAAGACGGTTTGCGAGGTCGCGCGCCATGGCACAGAGTGGCCGCGCGAGAATATTGGCGAATACCAGATCATAAGGGCCTGCACCGCGTACCGCGGCCGTGCGCCAGCCGTTGCCCAGCCGGACGTCCACCAGATGGGAAAGTCTGTTCAGGCGGGCGTTCTGTCGCGCGACCCGTACCGACCACGGCTCGATATCCACCGCCAGGACGCGACGGTGCAGTAGCCGTGCCGCCGCCATTGCCAGGATGCCGGAGCCGGTACCAAGGTCCAGAATGCGGCGAGGGCGATGCCATGCCACTTGCTCCAGCGCACGCAGGCAGCCGCGGGTTGAACCATGTTCGCCAGAGCCGAACGCCAGCCCGGCATCCAGGGTCAATGTGATCCGGCCAGAGGTCGGCGGCCCGGCGAGGTGCGTACCGCGCACGGCGAAGCGCCGGCCAATGTGTTGCTCCGGGAAACTGGCGCGCGTGTGGGCGAGCCAGCCCTCGGCCGGGGTCGCCTGACGATGCAGGTCGGCGCCGATGCCGGTGGCGGCCTCGGCCAGAGCCAGCGCCGCTGCCAACGCAGCGTCGCCCACTCCGATCGGCTTCACCCCTTCGATGCGCCACTCGCCGTCGGTATCGCTGCGGAAGAAGCCGATACTGGAGCAAGTGGTGGCCAGTGCTGCCTCATACGCCTCGGTTGCCACCTCCGGGACGGTGACGAAGACGGTTTCCAGTGACATCAGGTGCTGCTTGCTCATCGTACCGCAACATAGGCGCGCGACTGTCGAGCGTCATTTCTCCCCGCCGACGTAGTCCGTAGCCGGGCTTGACCTATGTCGCCACCACGCCACGCTTGCCCTTCGAACGGCCACCACTTCGCGCACGGCCGCAACGAAACGTCGGAAGGAGACGCCGTGGCCGATCACAACACGCTGACCCCGGAGATCATCGGCAGCGCGATCGCGGTGTGAATCGCACTATCCCAAGCGGTGTGAACCCGCCCCCCTGTCACTGCGAGGCGCGAAGCGCCGAAGCAACCTCGTTCGAGATCCTTGCCGATCGGTTGATGCGCTACGCGACCGAGCTTGCTTCGTCGCGCCACGCTTCGCGCGCGGTCCTCGCACTGACAATCAACGAGGTCCTCGCGATGACAGGGGGCCAACCACGCCGTGTCGTCCACTACCTCAACGCGGCAGGTCTTCGTTCCGTGTTTCGCGGCCTAGCGCCATGGCCACGATCGACAACAGCGCAAAGCCGGTCATGAACGCTGTCGCCTTGGCGAAGTCGCCACCGAACGGCTCGGCCAGCAAGCCGGCGACCAGCGGGCCGAAGCTGGTGATCACCCGCCCCGAGCCGTTGCAGAACGATACCGCGGTGGCGCGGACGTGCGTCGGGAACAGTTCCGGCAAATACACCGCATGGCCGGAGAACACGCCGAACACGAAGAAGCCGAACACCGGCAGCACATACGGGTAAAGGGTCCAGTCATGCAGGCCGAGATACAGGTAAAGTCCGGCCACCAGGGTGCCGAGGTTGTAGAACACCACGGTCGGCCGTCGCCCGAATACGTCGGCGATGAAGCCGAATGCGGCATAGCCGCAGATGCCGCCGAGGCCCCATAGCATCATGCCATAACCGACCAAGGGGGCAGCAGCAGAGCCGGTGATGCCCTGCTTTGCCAGCATTTGGCCCTGGATGGTCGGTAGCCAGATGTTGCTCGTCCAGATCGCCAGCAATGTGCCGAGGCAGAATAGTACGCCGACGAACGTCCAATATCGCAGTTGGCGGCTGAACAATTGCATCGGCACGAAGCTGAGGAACAACTTGTCATCATCGCTCACGTGACGCGCTGTCCGCAAGGCCCGGCGCCGCGCGCGGACGACTTCGAACCGCTTGGGTTCCGCCATGCCGCGGCGGATCAGCAGCAGCACCACCGCCGGCAGCACGCCGGTGAACATGACATAACGCCAGCCGTAGGGTCCGACGAGAGCATAGATCTGCCCGCCGATCAGAGTGCCGAGGCCGCCGCCGGTCATCATCACCCCCAGCACCTTGGCGCGCTGCGAATCGGCAAAGACTTCCGCAACCAACGGGATGCCGATGACGATCTCTGCGCCGGTTCCGACGCCGGTGAGGAAGCGCAGGATGCCAAACTCGGTGGTGTTCTGCGCGAAACCTTGTAGTCCGGTGAACACCGCGACGATGGCGATACTCAACGCGAGCGCGCGGACTCGCCCGATGTAGTCGGCGATGACGCCGAAGAAGAATCCGCCCAGCGCCCAGCCCAGCAGACTGACCATCGCCAGGAGGCCACCAACGCGGCCAATTTGCGCGACGGTTGCGTGGCCGCCCATCAGTTCGGTCAGTGCCGGTCGCAGCACCAGCGAGAACAGACCGAAGTCGGTGCCATCCAGCGTCCAGCCAAGCCAGACGACAAGGAACACCATCCATTGGTAGCGGGTGAAGGAGCGGACAAACGATAGCGGACCCGTCGCGGCTTGGGCTGTTTCGCCCATGTTTCCTCCTTCGGCGGATCGTGGCCGTCGGTATTGTCTCTTCACAAGGCGCAAGCCGGCGACCGCGGCATGGCGAATGTCACACCGCGCGGCGCCGGCAAGATTGCTGGAAGCCAGCCGAGACAGCTCTCGCTGCTTGAGGCCGCATCACCATGCCTCGTGTGACGACCGGATGGCAAGCAGGGCAGTCGGACCGAGCGTGGCCGCCTGTTATCGCCCGGCCGACACGGCAAGCGACCACTTTGGGTGGGAGGACGGCGACGTTCCGATTCACGATCGATGGGGCAGGATGTAGACGTTTGTCCGGCGGCGCGTGATCTGCGCCCTCCACCGACGATCGTGGATGAGTGCGTCACTGAAGGCCGGAACCCAGGAAACACCGATCATGCTGATCCGCACGCTCGCCGAGGCGATCTCCCACTACGGCCGCAACGCCTATTTGCTCACGGTCGCGCAAGACGGTCCGCACACCAGTCAAGTGACCATCGAGCTACGCGGCAGCAGCATCGGCTGCGCCGTGGGTGCGTCAGCTGCCAGGAACATCGCGCGCGAACCCAATGTTTCATTGCTCTGGCCGCCCACGGAGCCCGGCGGCTATGCCTTGATCGTCAACGGCGCGGCCGCGGGCGAGCGCCGGGCGAGCGGGGACATGATGGCCGAGATCGCACTCACGAGATCCGTGCTGCATCGTCCCGGCCCCCGGCCCGAGGACGGCGACGGGCCGTGTGCGAATGACTGCTGCCGCCTGACGCGGTGATACACCGTGGGGCGAGATCGCCCACTCGGTTGGATGCGAGCAGGAGCGGGAAGTCGATCAGGCAGTGTTGTCTGTCGGCCCAACGTGACCCGGGGGCTTCCGGCGCTACCAGGCCCCGGAGTTGGGCATGATGGTCCAGGGCTCGGCTGGCGGCAGCGCGCCGCCGGCCTGAAGCAACTCGATGGAGATGCCGTCCGGTGTGCGGATGAAGGCCATGCGGCCGTCGCGCGGCGGCCGGTTGATGGTAACGCCGCGCGCCATGAAGGCGTTGCAGGTGTCGTAGATGTTGTCCACGGCGTAGGCGAGATGGCCGAAATTGCGGCCGCCGGTGTAAGGCTCGGGATCCCAGTTGTAGGTGAGTTCCAACGCCGCCGCTTCGTCGCCGGGGGCAGCGAGGAACACGTTGGTGTAGCGGCCTTTCTCGTCCGGGCGGCGGCGGATTTCACGGAGACCGAGCACCTCGAAGAAGGCGATGGTATCCTCGAGCGAGCTGACACGGATCATGGTGTGAAGGTATTTGGTCATTGCATTGCCTCAGGACAGGGGGCGGCGCGTTGGTGGCAGCGTAGCAGACGGACCGAGTGTGGTGGGAAGGGCGGTGGAGATGGCCGCCAAGTTTAGCCAAATCGGCTGACACCACAATACGAAGTGGCTGCCCTGGTAGTTGCATGCAATTCGGCGGAACAGACGCCTGGGGCGCCTGGCCGCCGGTGCCTCGTTGCGGCGAACGTCGGGTTACCGATCAACTATCATGGCCTGGTTTGGCCTTCGTAGACGCCGATGATGAGCAGCCATGCACCTGAAATGAGGAAGACGAATAAAACATTGGTCGCAACAGCTGCGATGTACAGCCCTGCGGGATATCCGAGAACAAGGAAGATTGCCCCCAGAACTTCGCCGAGGTAACATAGTGTGCCGCCGCCAAGCCTCGGCGCATTCAATCCGATAAAACTCACGCCGGCTCTGATGGCGACAACATAACCCCTGATGAAGATGGCTGTTGCGATGATCCAGAGGGCGAGCCACTCAAAGCCGAGCACTCGAAGACGTTGATTGGCGATAAGCGCAAAACTGCATGCCATGAAAACCGCAGTGAAGCCCGATAGCATATTGATTGCCCGGTTTTTATGTGTCTTGTTTTGGATGATGATCTCGGGATTGATCGACATCGCGACGAAAATCAAACCCGCAAGTGCCGCCGCTCCGCCGCCCTCCATGATAAAAAAGTTGTCCCACCGATCCAACATAAAATCCGATCCCCCAGGCATCGATGAACGCGGGCACTCCGCAAGGCGCTGTGCCATATTGGCATGCTACCACCGTCGGTCGGAGTCGGTCACCGCCGAGAAGGCCGGGGGCTGACCTTGGCTGCCCCAGCGGGCTGGTGAAACACCCGCTTGCCTGGCGCGAAGCGAGTGTGATTCGGTGCGTTCACCGATTGAGCCACCGCACGGGCCGCTCCGCACACAAAACCTCAGTTCAAACCGATAAGGCTCTGGGGATCGCCTAGGATACCCCCCTATGCTATATGACGTGCCGTCATGACCCACACCATCCAGCACAAGCGGAAGCTGTTGGCCCGCGTCCGCCGCATCCGCGGCCAGGTCGAGGCGATCGAGCGCGCGCTGGAAAACGAAGCCGGCTGCGAGCAAGTCATGCACTTGCTCGCCGGGGCGCGCGGCGCGATGGCCGGGCTGATGGCCGAGGTGGTGGAAGAGCATGTACGCACCCACCTGGTGGATGAGGTTCAACATCCCCAGGCCCTGAACCGCGCCGCGGCCGAGCAATTGCTCGACGTGGTACGCAGCTACCTTCGATAGAGGCACGGCCATGGAAGCTGTCCACAGCCATGTGTTCCTCGGCACCGCGCACGAAGCCAATGAGCGGCGAAGCTGGGCGGTGATCGCGCTGTGCGGTGTCATGATGGCGACCGAGGTCGTCGGCGGGCTGTCGTTCCACTCCATCGCGCTGGTGGCGGACGGACTGCACATGTCCACCCATGCTGGCGCACTGCTGCTGGCGGCGATGGCCTATAGCTACGCGCGGCGGTACAGCGAGGATCCGCGCTTCACCTTCGGCACCGGCAAGCTGGGTGACCTCGCCGGTTTCAGCAGTGCCATCGTGCTGCTGATGATCGCGATGCTGATCGGCTATGAGGCGGTGTCACGCCTCATCGCTCCGGTGCCAATCCGATTTCGCGAGGCGATTCCAATTGCCTGCCTAGGGCTTGTTGTGAACCTGGCGAGCGTCTGGTTGCTCGGCGGGGGGCTCGAGCATGGGCATGGCCACACGCACCGCAACGGCCATCGCCCTCATGGCGATCACCACGATCATGATGGCGGTCATGATCACGATCACGATCGAGGGCATGAACTTGGCGGCCATGATCATCACCACCACGCCGCCGATCATCATCGTGCGCATGCCGCGGCACATCGCGACAACAACATGCGCGCGGCAATCGTGCACGTGCTGGCGGATGCCACCGTGTCGCTGCTGGTGATGCTCGGGTTGAGCCTCGCGTGGATGTTCGGCTGGCTATGGATGGATCCGCTGGCCGGCATGATCGGCGCGGTGGTGATTGTGAGTTGGTCGTGGTCGCTGATCCGCGACACGGGAGCGGTATTGCTCGACATGGCGCCGGACCGGCATACCGTGCAACGCATTCGGCGCCTGGTGGAAAGTGCGGGCGACCGGCTGAACGATCTGCATGTGTGGCGGCTGGGGCCCGGCCATCTGGGAGTGATTCTGTCGGTGGCGACAGAGGCGCCGCACGATGCCGCCTTCTATCGCGCTCAACTCGCCGAAGTACCCGCGCTGTCGCACGTCACGATCGAGGTGGAGCAAAATGCGAAGGCGGGATAAAGCGATCGAGCAATAGAGTGGGAGCTCCCATTTTCCGTTAGCTGGTCGCCTTCAGCCATGGCGCAGGGTTCACCGGTTGCTCGCCGTGCCGTAGTTCGATGTAGAGCGCTGGGCGCTGGCCGGATCCCGGCTCCCAGCCCGGCATCACGCCCACCGGCTCGCCGGCGCGCAAATCCTGGCCGGCCTTCACGTCCAGACGTTCGAAGCCCGCCAGGACAGCATGGTAGCCGCCGCCGCAATCGACGATCAGGAGCAGGCCGTAGCTACGGAAGTGCTCGGCAAAGGAGACGCGGCCGCTGCACGGTGAAACCACCCGTGCCGATGGCGCAGCGTGGTAGGAAATGCCGGTCGCGGGCCCGGCGTCGGTGGGATCACCCCAGGAACGAAACACTCTGCCGGCTACGGGCGCGGTAAGCTGGCCCCGGGGCGCCGCTGCGGCGGCCAAGGTGCCACCGGCGAACGGCGTCAGGGCGGCGGCACGCTCGCGGTCGGCCTCCGCGTCGGCGGCACGTTTTTCCTGGGCCGCGCGGTCGGCTTCCTCCCGTTCGCGTACCGCCTCAGCGCGGCGCTTCGCCTCGAGCGTTGCCAGCATCGCGCGCAGGCTGTCGGTGCGGGCGGCCTGGTCGGCCGCGCGCGCTGCCGCCGCATCGGCCTCTGCCTGCGCCGCGGTCTTGTCCGCCTGTGCGGCCGCGATCTGCTCGTCGAGCGCCTTTCCCTGTTGCTCTTGCGCTGTCTCAGCGGCAGCGAGCCGGGGCGTCTGGGCAGCGACCGCAGCGGTGGCAGCATCGAGCGATGCCTGTGCCTGGCGTAGCGCGGCGGAGTCCTGTTGCAATTGCCGCGCCAGGCCTTGCAGGACGATCAATCCGCGGATCGTGTCTTCCGGCGGGGCAGCGACAGCGAGCAAGGTCTCGGCGGGGTAGAGCGACAGGCGCTCGATGATCGGGAGCAATGGCTGCATGGCGCGGGCGCGGTCCGCGAGTTCCGCGGCAGCCTCCCGGCGACGGCGTTGAAGGTCGGCCATCCGCTCGGCTGCGGCCTCGGTGGCGGCCTCGGTCTGCTGCAGACGGGCGGCAGCAGCGATGCGTTGGTCGGCGAGACGCTGCGCCTCTGCCGCTGCGGCTGCGGCGCGGGCGGCGGCCTGCTGTTGGGTGGCGAGTTCGGCGGCGCGAGCTTGTTCCGCCGCCTCCAATTGGGCCCGCGTGGCATGGTCCTTACGCGGGCCGGCGGCCGTCAGAGCGACGACCGCGACGATCAGGAGGCACAGTCGGTGGGGCAGCTGGCCCTGGAGGTGAGAGAGCGAAGGGACTCCCCTTCCACTCGCGGCCCAGGCCCACAAGGGGAGGGGGAATCTCTCGCTCTTCTCCGCCCGCGCCTTATTCCGCGGCGCGCGCCGCATCGTGGCGGATCAGGGTGTGTCCGGTCATCTCGTGCGGCTGCTCCAGGCCCATCAGGTCCAGCAAGGTAGGCGCCACGTCGGCCAGGATGCCGTCCTGGATGGTGTTGGCATGGCCATCGACCAATACCACCGGCACCGGATTCGTCGTGTGGGCAGTGTGTGGGCCACCGGTCTCCGGATCCTTCATCAGTTCGCAGTTGCCGTGGTCCGCCGTTACCAGCAAGGCGCCGCCCTGCCTGTGCACCGCCTCGACGAGCCAGCCGAGGCCCGCGTCCACTGTCTCCACTGCCTTGATCGCAGCTGGCAGGCTACCGGTGTGGCCCACCATGTCCGGATTGGCGTAGTTCAGCACGATCAGATCGTACTTGCCCGCGTCGATCGCCGCCACCGCCTTGTCGGTGAGTTCCGGGGCCGACATTTCCGGCTGCAGATCGTAGGTGGCGACCTTCGGCGACGGAACCATGATGCGGTCCTCGCGCGGAAAGGGCGTCTCCTCGCCGCCATTCAGGAAATAGGTGACGTGCGGGTATTTCTCGGTCTCCGCCATGCGGAGCTGGGCCTTGCCCGCATCTGCCACCACGCCGCCCAGGATATGCTCCAGCCTCGTTGGCGGGAATAATACCTCCAGGAATGGTGCCAGCGCGTCGGCGTAGAACGCCACGCCAAGGGCGGCACCGAAGCGGACGGTACGCTTGCGAGAGAAGCCATCGAAATTCGGATCAAGCAATGCAGCCAGAATCTCGCGGACACGATCGGCGCGGAAGTTGAAGCATAGGACGCCGTCGCCGTCCTGCATGCCCTTGTAGTCGCCGATTACCGTCGGCGGGATGAACTCGTCGTATTTCGCCGCGTCGTAGCCGGCCTGCACGGCCTTCACCGGGTCGTCCAGGCGCGGCGCATCGGCCTCCGCCAGAGCCGCATACGCCTTGGCCACACGGTCCCAACGCTTGTCGCGGTCCATCGCGAAGTAACGGCCGCAGACCGTGGCGATGCGCACGCCGCTCGGCAGCGCCTGGCGCAGGCGCTTCAGGTCCTCGATCGCGGATTGCGGCGGGGTGTCGCGGCCGTCGGTGAAGGCGTGCACCACGGTGGGGATTCCGGCGTCGTGCAGAATGCCGGCGAGCGCCGCGGCATGGTCCTGGTGCGAATGGACCCCGCCGGGCGAGACCAGGCCAAGCAAGTGGCAGGTACCCTTCGACTGGCGGAGCTTGCCGATGAAATCGGTCAGCGGTGGGGCCTTGGCCATGCTGCCGTCGGCGATGGCGTCGCCGATGCGCACCAGTTCCTGCGCCACCACCCGGCCGGCGCCGATATTCATGTGGCCGACCTCGGAGTTGCCCATCTGCCCGTCCGGCAGGCCGACGTCGCGGCCGGAGGTGTGGAGAAAGGCGTGCGGGCAGGTCTGCCACAGCCTGGTAAAGGTGGGAGTCTTGGCGAGTCGGACGGCGTTGTCCTCGATCGCGTCGCGCCAGCCGAAGCCATCGAGGATTACCAGCATCACCGGACGAAGCGGCTGCGGCATGGATCGGGCCTCCCTGTGGTCGGTCAGCACGTAGCGTTGCGCCTGGGGCGGAACAAGGGCAGCGGCGATTGCAACCCGGCGCTAAACTGGGGCCGGCAATGCGCCGTCAGGGCCACGAGCCACGCCCTCTTTCCGGTTGCCCGTCGCGATGCAGAAAGTGCGGCGGTGCAGCCACGGCGGAGGGTCTTCCGGTATGCGCGGCCTGGGCCGTCTACAGTGCTGGTATTCAGAATCACCGACGCGCGACACATGGAGCCGGCCGTCAATCGGCCTTGGAGGCCGGTTCCCGATGACTCACGCTGCACCGATAGTGGGTTCTGGCACGACGCGGACACCGTCTTCAACGGCGCGGAGGTCCCCTGCTGCCAACTTACTGATCCAATGGATCAGTCGAGCCTTATCCACGGCCCGCACCTGATCGCAGACTGCAACGCTGTCGTTTCCCGCCGACGGCGTTGCTACGACGACAGGCGGGCGCGGCGTAAGACCAGTTGAGAGTGGTACGACACGACTGTTCGCCGCGCCCGATTCAACCCGTCCGCCGTCACCACCACAGCCGGGCGCGTCTTGCGGATCTCGCCGCCGTGGGCCGGGTCCAGATTGACCCGCCAGACTGCGCCTCGCCGCACGGGTGGCGCTGCCGATGAAGGCTGGCTCACGGGCGTGCGCCTTGGTAGCCTCCAATCCGTCATCGATCGTAGCATCCCAGTCCGCCATCTCGTCCGCGAGGCGCTCGTCGCGTTCGACAGCGCATGCTACTTGGTAGAAAGGATCATCGTTGCCGTCTTCCGCCGGCAATGCCTCCTCGATCAGCCGCTGCACGAACGCGCTTCTTGCCGGGGCGAGGACCTGTCGTTTCAGGCGGCGTACCAACTCCTCCGGCAGGCGGACGAGGCCTTGTTGGGTTCTCATAGTCGAACCTCTTTTGCCGATCATCGCTATAAATATCAACATCAAGTGGACGCTACTAGGCTGGTTCTGCCATCGCGATCGGCACGGCACGGCACGGCACGGTGGACCGTGGTGCCGGACCCCAGTTCCTGATTTACGGGCACATCACGACAAGCATCGTCCAAAGTTCCCAACGCGCGGGGATGCGCCGCACGATCGAGCAAACCTTTTGAGGCAGGGACATGCCCCGTATTGCCGAAAGCGGGTGAACAACTCGGTGTGGCGAGTGTCGCATTTGCGTCGGAATCTGGCTCAACGGCGCGTGCTAAACCCAAGGCCCGGAACAGCGGAGCGGACCGTCAATCGTTAGGAATCCAACGGTCGGTGCGCGACGGCATATGTGTCCACTGTAAAACATTCGACGTTTGGCACCGTGGAACTCTCTTATCGATTTATGGAATAAATCACAGTTCGCCGCACGCATCGGTGATAATACAAGCTCGTTTCGCATCACTGACGCTTGGCATGACAGACACCCGGCCGGATCTGGCCGCACGCGGCAACAGCAAAGGCTGCTCATGGCGCGCAGACCCCGAACGCGACAGACAGAAAATCCAAGGAGGCAACCACCCATGGCTACACCCCCGACGACCCATTCGCTGCTGGAAGGCAGCGAATTGCTTGCCGCGCCCGGCGCGCGGCGGCTCGGCCCGGCCAGCGAAACGGACACGCTGAGCGTGACAATCGTGCTGCGTCGGCGCCCCGATGGCCCGCCGGTCCCGGACCATGAGCATTATCGGCGCACGCCGCCATCCCGCCGCCGTCGCCTGTCCGAGGCTGCATTCGCTGCCCGCTACGGCAGCCATCCAGACGAGATCGACAAAGTCGTCGCGTTCGCCCGCAATCACGGCCTCAGCGTGGACGAAAGGCACCCAGCGCGCCACACGGTCGTCGTCTCCGGTACGGTCGCGGGGTTCAACCGGGCATTCGGTATCACGCTGCACATCTATGAGCATGAGGTCGAACGGTCGCGCCTGTCCGGGCCGAAGACCGAGACATATCGTGGCTATGAGGGATTTATCCACCTTCCCCCCGACATCGGCGAGGTGATCGTCGGCGTGTTCGGCCTCGACAACCGTCGCATCACCAAGCGCAACCTGGCAGACCCGCCGGCCACCCATCCGATCCCGGTGACCACGGCCCCCAAGCTTTATGACTTTCCGCCCAATCTCGCCGCGGGCCAGACGATCGCGATCTTTTCCGAGGGTGGCTACCTGGCCAGCGACATCGCCGCCAATTTCGGCGGCGGCCCGCCCTCGGTGATCGATATTTCTGTCGATGCGTCAAATGGTCTGTTCGCCGATGCCGAAACGACGCAGGACATCTTCATTGCCGGCTCAGCGGCACCGGGCGCGCAGATCGCCGTCTACTTCACGACATACACCCAGAAGGGCTGGGTCGATCTGCTCACGCGCGTCATTCATCCGCAGCCGGGCGATCCGGTTTGCTCTGTGCTGTCGTCAAGCTTCTATGTCTCGAATGGCGACGATGCCGCGACGCTGCTGAGCGAAGGCATCCCCACAAGCTGGATCACCGCCGTCACACAGGCATTCGAGGACGCGGCGATCCAGAATGTCACCATCTGCATTGCCTCCGGTGATACCGGCGCACAGTCCAAGGTAGGCGACGGCAAGGCGCACGTGCAGTACCCGGGCAGCGACCCGTGGGTGCTGGCCGTGGGCGGCACGACGATCGGCAACGTCGTCGGCCTCACGTGCGACGAATGGGCATGGAACGACTCATTCACTTTCGGTGGATTCACCGGCACCGGTGCATCGGGCGGCGGCATCAGCGACTACTTCCCGCAGCCGTGGTATCAGGTCGATGCCAATGTTCCCGTCTCGGTCAATGATGGGCATCGCGGACGCGGCGTCCCCGACGTATCGGCCAATGCCAGCCCGAACAGTGGCTATCCGATCATTCTTGCGGGCGCGCCGTCACTGTTCCCGGCCAATGGCACCAGTGCCTCAGCCCCATTGTGGGCCGGACTGATCGCGGTGCTGAACGCCGCACTCGATGAAAGCGTCGGGTTCATCAATCCGGTCATCTACGCGCTGAACGGCACGGGCTTCCGCGATATCCTGCCGGAGCCGGGCGCCGCCGATAACAGCTTCGCCGGCACGACCGGCTATGCGGTGATGCCCGGCTGGGACGCGGTGACCGGATGGGGCAGCCCACGCGGCATTGCGTTGCTGAATGCGCTCAAGCATTTCTTCGGCCCGGCGATTGCCGTCAGCCTGCAAGACGATCTGTTGTTCGGCACGGTTTGCCACGGGCCCGCCTCCCGCGTCATCCACGTCTATAACGTCGGCAACCGTGACCTGATGATCCTGAGCGTGAAGCGGGTCGCGGGCTCCGCCGATTTCACGGTGTTGTCCGCGCCCGCGACACCGCTGGCGATCGCGCCTGGAGCACAGGTCGACTTCACGGTTGCGTTCAACCCGACAAGCCTTGGGGTCAGCGAGTCGGCGACGATCCAGATCGTCAGCAACGATCCGGTGACACCGGTGCTCGATCTGTCGACCTCAGGCCGCGGCGGCACCGGCGCATTGGAAACGATCATCGCCGACAGCGGGTCATTCGGCACATGCTGCGTCGGCGCGCATCGTGACGAGCCGCTGACGTTGCACAACAACGGGCCCTGCAATCTGTCGATCTTCACGGTGACGTCGTCATCGCCCGACTTCATCCCGCCGAGCGTGAGCAGCTTTCCGCTGGTCATCGCGCCCGGCGGTTCTGTCGCCATGCCGATTCGTTTCCAGCCGGCCGCGATCGGAGCATTCGCCGCCAGCATCGTCGTGCTGAGCAATGATCCCGCGGGGCCGAAATCCGTTCCGGTGTCGGGCAGCGCGCCCTCCGGCAAGCTGGCGGTTACCGGCTCGGCCATCTTCGGGCCGGTTCCCGCCTGCTGCCGCGTGGAGCATACCATCTCGATCTGCAATGTGGGCGACTGCAAGCTCGAGGTTTCGAGTGTCGCGTTCAAGCGCAAGAGTCGCCATTGGAAGCTGGTCAACAACCCGTTCCCGGCGACGCTGCATCCCGGCACATGCCTCGGCGTCGTGATCCGCTACATTGCGACCGAAAGGCTGCCGCACTCCTGCGATCTGGTGATCACCAGCGACGATCCGACCGATCCGATGAAGACGATCGAGGTGGTCGCGACGACGGTATGGGAGGATCGCTGCGCCAAATGCTGCGAGGATTGCCGGAAAGGGTGCTGCGAGAAGCGGCACTGCGATCCCTGCCACTGCCGCAGGTGCGGGGGGATGGCCGCGCACGAGGAGGAGGATGACGAGGAGTGAGGGCCGGCTGCGGCTGTCCCACGGGCCGGCGCGTTGACGCCATCGCTCCGGCCGGCGTGGTAACGCCGTTGCGCCGGCCGGCGTGGTAACGCCGTCGCGCCGGCTTGACGCGGACGCTCAGCGGCGCTGCGGTCTGCTCATTCGGCCATGCCCTTGTCGGCTAGCTCCTGCTTCGCCTTGTCGTTCTTGCCCAGCGCCAGTCCCATGCCGCGCATCACATTCGGCGCCTTGGTGAACTGGATGTTGGCATATTCGATGACCTCGATCCGATTGCCCCAGGGGTCGAGGAAGTCGAGGAATGGCCCCTCGACAAAGCGCGCGCCGGCTGCCTTCGCCAGCTCGATGACCCGGCTGCGATCATCAACGACGCAGCCGAGATGCCGTTTCTCGGTGCCGCTGACCGCATGGTCCGGCACCTGGGTCAGATTGATGAACTGGTCGCCCATATCGATGAATGCGTTGCGTTCACCTTTGCCACGCAGCGTGAAATCGAAGATCCGGCCGTACCAGGCCAGCGCCTCGTCGATGCTGCCGACCTCGATCGCAACATGGTTGATGCCGATCAGCCGCGGCTTGTTTCCCTCGCTCATGATCGCCCTCCAATACTGACTTCATCTTGTACTGGCCATTCAGCCGGCGTCCATGGTCAGCACCGTAACGTCGAGGCCGCGCAGCTTCACTGCTGAATCCAGCGCCGCTTCCAGATCCTGCAGCGGGAAGCTGCGCAGGTTCAGCATATCGAGATCGAGCAAGCCGGACGCCACCAGCGCCGCCAGCCACGCCGGCACGTGGGACGGATACATGAAGCAGCCCAGCACCTGCCAATCATTGGCCAGCATGTCGTAGAACGCCAGTTTCAGCGGCACGCTGCAACTGCCCATCATCACCAGTCGCCCGCCGCGCGGCAGCGCACACAGGCAGGCGGCGGTTGCCGCCGCGCTGTCGGCACGGCCGACGACGTCGCGCGCAGGATCGGCGCGCCGGCGAGGCCGCGGTGATGGCGATCTATGGCGCGGTCTGGTATCGGCTGCTGCCAAATGAGACTCTGGATGCCGCGTTCGCCCGCGATCTTGCCGCCTTGTTCGCGCCTGGCACTGACCCGCGCGGCTACCGGCCGGCGGTCCATCCGCCATCGATCGGCAGCGCCGCACCGTTGATGTCGGCGCCGTGTGGACCGCACAGGAAGGTGATCAGCCCCGCGACGTTGGCATCGTCCACGAAGCGCCGTGACGGCTGGCGTGTCTCCAGGAAGCGGGCCTCGGCCGCATCGCGCGGCAGGCCTTCTCGCTGCATCTCGTTCTGTAGTCGCCGTTCGATGGCCGGGGTCAGCACGGTGCCGGGACAGATCGCATTGCAGGTGATGCCTCTGCGTGCGCATTCCAGCGCCACCGCACGGGTCAGTCCGATCAGCGCCGTCTTGGTGGTGATGTAGTCAACGCGCTCGACGGTGGCGAAGCTGCCGTAGACCGACGCCATGTTGACGATGCGTCCCCAGCCTTTCGCCGTCATGCCCGGCAGTGCCAGCCGGATCGCGTGGAACGGCGCGGAGAGATTGACCGCCAGCGCCTCGTCCCAATGCTCCGGCGCGAAATTCTCGATCGCACCAAAATAGCGCACCACGGCATTGTTCACCAGAATATCCAGCGCGCCGAACACCTGCGTCGCACCACGCACCAGCGCGGCGATCTGGTCTGGGTGGCGCAGGTCGGCACCGTGGTATTCGGCGTGCACGCCGAGCGATTCCAGTTCTTCGAGGCGTGCCTCGACCGTTGCCGGATCGGCAAAGCCATTCAGCATGATGTTACAGCCCTGCGCCGCCAGCGCCTTGGCGGCGGCGAAGCCGATGCCGCCTATCGATCCCGTGACCAGAGCCGATTTTCCGGCGAGCATGCGTGGCCGACCTCCTTATTTGCGCGCACGAGGTTGGACCCGGACAGCAGGGATGGGAACATCGCGCGGCAAAGCGACGGGGAGGAAAGCATGGCACGACTCGACGGCAAGATAGGCCTGATTACCGGCGCCGCATCCGGCATCGGCGCAGCCTGTGCGCGGTTGCTCGCGCGGGAGGGAGCGAAGCTGGTGTTGACCGACCTCGACCAGGAGGGCGGCGCACGCGTCGCTGCGGAAACCGGCGCGGTGTTCGTGCGCCACGACGTGACAAACGAAGCCGCATGGCCGGAAGTGGTCGCGACGGCAGAGCAACGCTTCGGCGGGTTGCACATCCTGGTGGCCAATGCCGGCATCGGCATCATGGGGCCGGCGATCGAGATGTCGTTCGCAGACTGGCGGCGGCAGATGGCGGTGAACGTGGACGGCGTATTCCTGACGGTGAAATACGCCGTCCCGCTGATGCGCCGTTCCGGTGGCGGATCGGTGGTGATGATGTCCTCGGTGGCGGGACTGCGCGGCTCCGCAAACCTCGCCTGCTACAGCGCCACCAAGGGCGCGGTGCGATTGTTTGCCAAGTCGCTGGCGTTGGAATGCGCGCAGGCGAATGATGGTATCCGGGTGAACTCGGTGCATCCCGGCGTGATTGATACGCCGATCTGGGGAAAACTGCCGCCGGGCGCGAATGCACCGCTGGATGCCAAGGCGATCGCCGCGACGATCGTGCCGCTGGGCGAGGCGGGCACCGCGGGGGACATTGCAGAGGGTGTGCTGTACCTGGCCTCCGATGCGTCCCGGCACGTAACGGGATCGGAGCTGGTGATCGATGGCGGCATGACTGCGGGCCGGATCACGCGGTTTGCGGCGGCGTCACCTGGATAGGGCGGGAGGGCCGACCTGCGCCGGCTACGTCAAATCTGGGACGACGGCTGAGTCGGACTTGGAAGTGGGACGGCTACGTCGCAGTCGGGGCCGGGAAGCTACGTCAAAGTTGGCGGGACGACCCTATGTCAACGTTAGGGGGCCGCGTCGTCAGAGCAGGGGGTTGGGGGCGCTTCGTCAGAGCCGCGGCGGACACCTTGTCAAAGCCGTGCTTAGGCTTCGTCAGAGCCCAGCCGGTTCGATGTGCTTGTGGCCGACGCCCCAACCGCCAGCGGCCATCGCCAGCACGTCGAGGTTCGACTCGTCCAGCATCAGATCGGCCTGGCCGCCGCAATTCCTCGTGCCATTCGCGCTGCGCTGTCCGGCCCAATGTACGCGGTAGCGGGGCGTATCGGGCGCACCGGGCAGCCGCTCCTCCACCACCAGGCTGCCGCCGATGCGATGCAGTATGTCGACGTCGAGCATGCAGGCCGCTCCGCCGACCCGCGTTGCATTGATTTGCGTGGTGACGTCGACCGGCGTCCGGCTCTGCGGCTGAAACTGCACGATATCGCCCACGGCCGGCCCGAACGTCGCCGCCGTCTGCGCGATCTTTACCGCGCCGGCCAGGCCCGTGAGGGAAACGACGACGGCCAGCAAGGCCGCTGACATTAATCCGTGAGTTTTGTGATCGCTTGCCCGCATGGCACTCCAACTCCGCGTCCTTCTTGCCGCGTCGCGCATTCCTGGCATCCCACCCGAAGACGGCAGCAGAATGAAAAAAAGGCGGCGCCGTTGAGACGCCGCCAAGTTTGGGGAGGAGTCCAAGAGAGGAGCGCGACGGGACAAGCCCGTCTGCTTCTCGAGGCAAATAATGCCTCGCCCCGCGGCGGCAAACATTGATCTGGATCAAGGGGTGGTTTTTTCAGCCTGCAATTGCTGCAATGCGGCCCAGCGTTTCGTCACGACCCAATGCCGCGAGCGTGGCCTCGATCCCAGGGCTCGCCGTCCGGCCAGTCACGGCCGCCCGCAGCGGCTGCGCCACCTGGCCGAGTTTCCGCCCGGTTCGCTCGGCGAAGTCACGCAGCGCGGCGTCCAGCGCCTCGATGGTGAACGCATTGTCGGCCAGCGCGACGGCAACTTCAGCCAGCATCTGCCGCGCCTCGGCGGTCAACAACTTGGTGGCGCTCGGCTCGAAGGCCAGCGGAGTCCGGTGGGCGAGGAAGGTGGCGGAATCCGCCAGCTCGACCAGCGTCTTGGCACGCTCCTTCAGCGCCGGCATCAGGCGGCGGATCCGCGCGGCGGCGGCCTCGTCCACCACCACGCCCGGGCGGTGCGCCAGTCGCTGCGTTACCTCATAGGTCAGGCGGTCGTCATCGGCATGCCGGATATAGACGCCGTTCAGATATGTGAGTTTCGCATAATCCATCCGCGACGGGGCGCGGCCGACGCCATGGAGTTCGAACAATTGGATCGCCTCGGCGCGGTCCAGTACTTCGATGTCGCCGTGGCCCCAGCCGAGCCGCAGCAGGTAGTTGCACAGCGCCTCGGGCAGGTAGCCTTGCTCGCGGAACTCCAGCGCGAACTGGGCGCCGTGGCGCTTCGACAGTTTTGCTCCGTCTGGGCCGTGAATCAGCGGCAGGTGGGCGAATTCCGGCAACTCCCAGCCCATTGCGGCGTAGATCTGCGCCTGGCGGAATGTATTGGTAAGGTGGTCGTCGCCGCGGATCACATGGGTGATGGCCATGTCGTGGTCGTCCACCACCACCGAAAAATTGTACATTGGCGTGCCGTCGCTGCGCAGGATGATCATGTCGTCCAGCTCGGCATTGGCGACGCGGACGCCGCCTTGGACGCGGTCGTCGATCACCGTTTCGCCCTCGCGTGGCGCCTTCAGGCGGATGACGGGCTTGATCCCAGGCGGCGCCTCGGATGGGTCGCGATCGCGCCAGCGGCCGTCGTAGCGCCATTGGCGCTTCTCGGCTTCAGCCTGGGCGCGCTCGGCGGCCATCTCCTCGGGGGTGAGATAGCAGTTGTAGGCGCGACCGATGGCGAGGAGTTCGCGGGCGACCTCGGCGTGGCGGGCGATGCGGGTGGACTGGAAGACGGTGGGTTCGTCGCGGTCGAGGCCGAGCCAGTCCAGGCTGTCGATGATGCCGCGCGTTGCCGCCTCGGTGCTGCGCGCGCGGTCGGTGTCCTCGATGCGCAACAGGAAGGCGCCGCCGTGGTGGCGGCAGAACAAGTAGTTGAACAGGGCGGTGCGCACGCCGCCAATGTGCAGCGGGCCGGTGGGGCTGGGTGCGAAGCGGGTGCGGACGGATCGGCCTTGTGCCATGGGGGCCGGATGTAGCACGCGCGTTCACCGGCTGTAGATGCTTGCGAGACTACCCTGCCGCGCATGGACGCAATGGTCGGCAGCGATGGGTGTGGCGGCGGGGGAGAAGCCGCGGAAGAGGGGACGGAAAAGACGCTCCCCTTCCCCTCGCCGCCCAAGCCTGCGACGGGAGATGGGGGCGCTCTGTTTTCCCCGCTCCCCGTGCTCATTTCGGTCTCCACCTTCCTCTCGGACGTCCTCGCCGCCGAGCGTGACAATGCTCCGCTCTGGCTGCCGGTGTTCATGGCAGCCGGCGTGCTGGCCTACTACGACCTGCGCTTCGAGCCGCCCTTGTGGTGCGGGGCCGCCGTCGCCATCCCCGCGACGCTGGCAGCGTTCCGGCTCCGCCGCACGGGCTGGCCACTCGCTCCCGCCATGATCCTCGCCGCCTCCGCGATCGGATTCGCGGCTGCCCAACTCGCCACGGCGCGCGCACCGCCCTCGGTTGATGGCATCCCCACCCGCGCCACGGAGGTCACCGGCACGGTGCGGGCGGTCGAGGCATTGCCTGATGGCCTGCGCATTACCCTGGAGAACGCGCGCCTGGGCGAGGCGCCGGCACTGGCGCGCACGCTCCGCATCCGCCTGCGACACGAGGATCCGACCGCACCTGGCACCGGCGACACGCTGCGGGTGCGCGCCTTGCTCAGGCCGCCGGAGCCACCCGCGTATCCGGGCGGCTGGGATCTGCAACGTGATGCGTTTTATACCGGGCTGGGCGCCTCCGGCTACGCGCTGGGGCCCGCCCACGTGCTGTCGCGCGGCACCCCGGCCTCGCCGCTCCGCCTGGTGCAGCGGCTGCGCGAGACGGTGGCCGGCCGCGTCGCCGCCGCCATCCCCGGCGCGGCCGGCGCCCTTGCGGTGACCCTGCTGACCGGCTTCCAGAACGCCATGCCCTCGGCCGATCATGACGCTTTCCGTGCCGCCGGACTGGCCCATCTGCTGGCCGTTGCCGGGCTGCACATCGGTATCGTCATGGGCTTCGCCATGCTGCTGGCTCGCACCATGCTCGCCGCTTCTGAACATGCGAGCCTGTTCTGGCCGACCAAGCAGATCGCGGCCATAGCGGCCCTGGCCGCGGGCCTGGGCTACGCATTGCTCACCGGCTCGCATGTGCCGATCCTGCGCAGCTTCTTGATGGCCACCCTGTTCACGCTGGCCGTGCTGGCGGGGCGCCGAGCGATCTCGCTGCGCGGGCTCGCCCTGGCGGCCGCGGTGCTGATGCTGGCCGAGCCGGAGCAAGTGCCCGGCGTCTCCTTCCAAATGAGCTTCTCTGCCGTGCTGGCGCTGATCTCCGGCTATGACGCGCTGCGACCCTGGCTGAGCAAGCTGTCCGGGCACAGCCGGCGGCGCCGATTTGCCGGCTACCTGCTGGCGCTGGCGCTGACCAGCGCGCTGGCAGGCACTGCCTCGGCACCGTACGGCGCGTATCATTTCGGCCGGGTGCAGGTGTATTTCGTTATTGCGAACATGGCAGCGGTGCCGCTGACAGCGCTCTGGGTGCTCCCGCTCGGCGTGCTGTCGCTGCCGCTGATGCCGTTTCGCGTGGAGTGGCTGCTGCTGCGGCCGATGGGATGGGGCGCCGAGGCCGTCGTCCGGATCGCGCGCATCACCGCCGCGTGGCCCTACGCAACGGTGGATGTGCCGCACATCCCGGCCTGGGGGCTTGCAGTGCTGTCGCTCGGCGTGGCGTGGCTCGGCTTGTGGCGGACGCGACTGCGGCTCGTTGGACTGGCGGCGATCATGCTCGGGTTATCCTCACCGGCACTGGTGCGGCCGCCTGACCTGCTGGTGTCGGATGACGCGCGACTGATCGCGGTGCGGACCACGGCGGGGGTGTGGCTGCAGTCGCACTCCGGCGCGGCGACATTCGTACGCGATTCGTGGCTGCAATACTGGGCGGCGGGGCCGGCGCGCTTGCTGCCGGCCGAAGGCAATGCGGCGGACGGCGCGATCGTTTGCACGCGCGAGCAATGCCTGCTGCGACCGCACCCGAACGCGCCGGCGGCACTGCTGGTGCGCGGCGCGCCGCATCCGGACGGTTGCGCGGCGGCGTCGGTGATCGTTTCGGCGGAGCCGGCGCGCGGATTATGCCCGAAGCCTTGGCCGAAGCTGGTCGATCGCTTCACGGTCTGGCGCGAAGGCGCTGCCGCGGTCTGGCTGCTTCGCGACGGTGCGCGGGTGCTGACGGATCGCAGCGAGCGCGGCGACCGGCCATGGGTGCCCCCGGTGCCCAAGCCGCGCAGCCGCACGCCTAGGGGGCTGACGCCAGCATTGACCGATCCGGGCTGAGCAACCGCCCCGCGCCTCCCGCGTTGCGTCCCCACAGCGCAAACCGGGAGCAAGCAGATGTTTTTTCATCGTAAAGAGACCATGATGCCGGTCGAGGTGAAGAACCCCGATCCACGCTACGGACAGTATCTGCTGGAGCAATTCGGTGGTGCGACCGGCGAATTGACCGCGGCGCTGACCTATTGGGTGCAGTCCTTCCACATCACCGATGCCGGCGTGCGCGATA
Organism: Acetobacteraceae bacterium; assembly: GCA_035508435.1. Taxonomy (GTDB): domain Bacteria; phylum Pseudomonadota; class Alphaproteobacteria; order Acetobacterales; family Acetobacteraceae; genus JASHVB01. The sequence goes on from DATJNA010000088.1 coordinate 72,780, forward strand.
TGTTGCAGGACATCGCAATCGAGGAATTCAGCCACCTGGAGATGGTGGGCCGGCTGATCGAGCAACACACGCGCAAGCTTGATCAGACCGATGTGTTTGCCGCACCCTTGTTCCGCATTCGCGGCGTCGGGCCGCATTTCGTCGACAGCCAGGGACACGCGTGGACGGCGGCATACATCAACGAGGGTGGCAATGTGGTGCGGGACCTGCGCGCCGACATCGCGGCCGAGGCGGGGGCGCGCCAGACTTACGAATCGCTGATCCGAATGTCGAAGGATGAGGGCACCACCAAAGTGTTGCATCATCTGCTGACCCGCGAAATCACTCACGCGCAGATGTTCATGGCGGCATTGGAGAGGATGGGGAAGCTGACCGATCCGTTCTTCGGCACCATCAAGCCGGACGAGACGGTGGACATGGTGTTCAATCTTTCGCACGGCGATGACAAGCGGGGGCCGTGGAACACTGGGCCGAAGTTCAGGTTTGTCGAGGATCCGCAGCCGAAGGGCGGGCTGCCGCCGGCGCCGGTGAATCCCGACGACGAGAAGACCAAGCCGCTGGCGGCGTAGGTGGTTGGCGCCATGGCCGGGCTTTGGTTCGGCCATTTGCCGACCGTGGATCGGGCCATGCCGCCGCGGCATGCCCAATCCGCGGCCGCGTTGGCTGTCCTGGTCAGCGTCGGACGATGGTGCCGGTGCCGCGCTCGGTGAACAATTCGAGTAAGCACGCATGTGGGGTGCGGCCATCGAGAATGACGGCGCCGCGCACGCCCAGCCGCACCGCATCGATGCAGTTCTCCACCTTCGGAATCATTCCGCCGGTGATCGTGCCGTCGGCGATCGCTGCCTGCGCCTGCGCCACCGTCAGATCCGCGATCAGCCGCTTTTGCTTGTCCAGCACGCCGGGCACGTCGGTCAGCATCAGCAGCCGCGTCGCGGTGAGCGCGCCGGCAATCGCGGCCGCCACCGTATCGGCGTTGATGTTGTAGGTCTGCCCGTCCTCGCCCACGCCCACCGGCGCAATCACCGGCACAAGCCCGCCGCCGGTCAGCGCGTGGATCACTCGCACATCGATGTTCTCCGGCTCGCCGACGAAGCCGAGATCCAGCGCCCGCTCGATATTGCTGTCCGGATCGCGCACAGTGCGCGCGAGTTTTTTCGCGCGGATCAGGCCGCCGTCCTTGCCGCTGATGCCCACCGCGAGCGCGCCGGCGCGCGTGATCAGGCTGGCGACGTATTTATTGACGGTGCCCGCCAGCACCATCTCCACCACCTCCACCATCGCCGCATCAGTCACGCGCAGGCCGTCGATGAAGGTGGACTGGATGGCGAGGCGTTTCAGCATCGCGTTGATCTGCGGGCCGCCACCGTGCACCACCACCGGATTGATGCCGACCTGCTTCAGCAGGGCAATGTCGCCGGCGAATTGCTCCGCCAGTGTCTCCTCGCCCATCGCATGGCCGCCGTATTTGATGACGATCGTGGCGCCGGCATAGCGCCGCAGGAACGGCAGGGCCTGCGCGAGCACGCGCGCACGCTCCGTCGCGACGGCAAGATCTGACGGGACAGCAGGGGCATCGTTCATGCGCCGCGTGTAAGGCGCGGTGGGGCAGGGGGTCAAGCAGCGTAGCGGCCCGCCTTGGCATCGTTCGCGCCTTCCCGCATGATAATCGTCAACAAAAATTCAACCGGGAGTTGCCGCATGATCGCCTGGATGGCCGATCTGAATGCCAAGGAACGCAGGACCATGAGTGCGTGCTTCGGCGGCTGGGCATTGGATGCCTTCGATGTCCAGATGTACAGCTTTGTCATTCCCACGGTGATTGCGCTGTGGGGCCTGTCGCGCGGCGAGGCCGGGCTGATCGGCACCGTCACGCTGCTGATTTCGTCTCTGGGCGGATGGTTCTGCGGCACGTTGTCCGACCGTTTCGGCCGCGTACGCATGCTGCAGATCACCATCCTCTGGTATTCGATTTTCACTTTCCTCTGCGCCTTCGCGCAGGACTTCCAACAGCTTTTCTTGCTGCGTGCGCTGCATGGACTGGGCTTCGGCGGCGAGTGGGCAGCCGGCGCAGTGCTGATGGGCGAGGCAATCCGCGACAAGTATCGCGGCCGCGGCGTCGGCCTGGTGCAAACCGGCTGGGCCGTCGGATGGGGCGGATCCGCGCTGGTCTACACGGCGCTTTACAGTGTCCTGCCCGAGTCGATCGCCTGGCGCGTCTTGTTCGCGGTCGGGTTGCTGCCCGCGGTCTTCGTGTTCTGGATCCGCCGGCATATCGAAGAGCCCGCCCTGTTCCACGCCACTCGCCGGGCGCGGCCCGCCATTGGCATCTCCCACCTGCTCTCGGCCTTCCGCGCGCCCTATTTGTGGACCACTGTAAAGGTGACGCTGATGGTCGCCGGCGCACAGGGCGGTGGCTATGCGCTGGGCATCTGGATGCCAACCTACCTGCGCACCGTGCGCGGTCTGTCCGCCTCCAGCACCGGCGGCTTCCTGCTGGTGCAGATCTTCGGCGCGCTGCTTGGTTTCCTGGCGGGCGCGTATCTCAGCGACGCCATCGGCCGGCGCCTCACCTTCATGTTGTCCGCAATCGGCTCCGTGATCATGGTCGCCATCTTCATGTTTGTGCCGATGGGCAATCTCGGCCTGCTGTTCCTTGGCATCCCGCTCAACATCATGATGCTGATGAAATTCCCGCCGATGGGTCCGTTCATGACGGAACTGTATCCCACGGCGGTGCGCGGCAACGCCCAGGGCTTTTGCTACAACGCCGGTCGTGCGATCGGCGCGGCGTTCCCGACCATGGTAGGCGTGCTGAGTGAGTCCATGCCGTTGGGCGTGGCCATCGCCATATTCAGCCTGATTGCGTTCGGACTGATGATTGCGGCGCTGCTGCTGCTGCCGGAAACACGCGGACGGAGTCTGGAGAGTTTGGATGCAGCGGCGCCGGAAGCGGTCGATCTGCTGGGTTCCGAAGAGATCGCCCGCTGACCCAGGCGGCGGCTGTGGTCCTGGCGCAGGGCAACGCAGGTGCATTGCGAGCCGCGCACGGCCGGTAGAAGATTGAGCAATGTCCGGCGCGATCCTTACGTTGCTCGATCAGCCCGCGGCAGCACCGGGACTGCTGCGCGCGGCGTCGCGCCTGGCGGAGTTGGCGGGCGGCGCGGTGGTGCATGCCCTGATTGTCCGCACGCCGCCGGCTGCGACGATCATGCCCAGTGAGGAAGTGTTGACGACCGGCCACGCTGCCGAGATTCGCGCGGCCGAGCATGCGAGAGCGGCCGACCTGGCAGCAGCCTTTGCAGCATGGCGCCCGCAGGTGCCGCATGGCGCGGAATTGGACGACGTCGAGGCGCTTGTTCCGGACGTGGTGGCGCAGCGCGGAGCGGCTGCCGACTTTATTGTCGCTGCCCGACCCTCCAACCATCCGCCTGGTCCCGATCTTCCTGCGATTCGTGCCGCATTGTTCTCTACCGATCGGCCGGTGCTGCTGGTACCGCCAGGTGATGCGGGGGAGTTCGGACGCTCGGTCGCGGTCGCTTGGCGCGACGATGGACACGTGGTGAAGGCCGTGCTGCCGGCGCTGCGTCTGTTGAGCTCGGCCAGCTACGTGCACGTGTTGCAAGGCGTGCGCGATGGGCCGGCGCCACCGACCGTGCCGCCCGTGTTCCGAGAGCATGAAGTCGCCGCGCAGATGCATGTGCTGCCGATCGGAGCAGGGGTGTTCGGACAGGTGTTGCTGGATGCGGCCCATCGACTAGGCGCCGATCTGCTGGTGATGGGCGCCTATGGCCACAATCCCCTGCGCGAGCTGATCTTTGGCGGCGTGACGCGTTTCATGCTGGAACATGCCGATCTGCCGGTGTTGATGCGACACTAGTTTTGTTGCTGCAAAGCATCGACTGGTCGGATGATGGATGCCCGCGGGTCTTGTCCACGGGCGGCGACATTTGCACCATGGCAAACCATCCGGCCAAACGCGGCCGGGACGAAAATGCAGGGAGGCGGCACCCATGGCTGACGGATTTGTTATCGCGAAATTCCTCGATGTGGCCGAGGGGCCGCAGGAAGGCCAGTTCGGCGTGGGTGAGCGCCGGCGCGTCGCGACCCTGGCCGATCTCGATCCGATCTACCGCCAGTTGTTCGATCGGCCGGTGACGCAGACGCTCGGCATCACCGGGCCGGACGGGCGGCCAAGCCTTACGCCGATGTGGTTCGACTACGAGGATGACAAGATCCTGGTGAACGTCGCCTCACATCGGAAGAAGTGCGAATGGATCCGTCGGAATCCGCGGATGACCAGCCTGCTGGTGAATCCCGAAAATCCGTATCACTGGGTGCAGATCAGGCACACGGTGGAGAAGGAACTGCGCGAGTGGGAGTCTGGCGGCGAGCACGTCACGCGGCAGCTCGATCGGATCTGGACGAAATACACCGGCAATCCGCCGCCATATGCGCTGCGCGACCCGAAGATCGACGAGAAGCGGGTGCTGTTTGTGTGCAGGATCGATCGCATTGCGACGTTCGGCCGGCCATAGTGGGTTCCGCGGCCGACTGCGGTGGCGGGCTGCGTTGCGCATCGGTGCAGAGCCGGGGCTGTGCCGCAGCATTGGCCGGACTCCGGCAGTGATCGGAGCTCCGCTTTCGCATGGGCGACGCGGACAAGTTGACGCCACGTCCGCCAGTGCTACGGCAGCTACGGGTCACGTCGGACGCGAGTCAGCCCATCGACACGTGCCGCACGCGGACGCCTGGAGCTTCCGCGGCTTGCGTCGGCGGGAGCGGTGGGCCATTCGGGCGGGGCCAACAAGGCGGTGTCAGCCGGCTCGATGCGACGTATCGTAGCCGCGCGCTTGGCAATGCAATGAAGGGGACGGCGATGGGAAGGCTCGACGGCAAGATCGCAGCGGTGACGGGCGGGGCGTCGGGGATAGGCGAGGCGACCGTGCGGCGTTTCGTTGCCGAGGGCGCCAGTGTGGCATTCTGCGATCGGGACGGAGAGCGCGGTCAGCGCGTGGCGGCCGAGCTCGAGGCCGCCGGGGGGAAGGTCGCCTTCACGCAGGCTGACGTTGGCACCGAGGCCACATGCCTCGGCTTCGTTAACGGTGCCGCGGAACGATTCGGGCGCCTCGACATTCTGGTGAACAATGCCGGCATTCGGAAATACGAGAAGATCGACGAGGCGAGCGCGGCGAGCTGGAACGAGATCCTCAGCGTCAACCTGATGAGCTACGCGTTCTGTGCCAAGGCGGCGGTGCCGCTGATGCGCCGCGGTGGGGGCGGTGCCATCGTCAATGTTGCGTCGGTGCGATCCGTCGTCGCGGGCGGCGGCAACCTGCAATACGACACCACCAAGGCTGCGATCGCCGGCCTGACACGCGGGCTTGCCGCCGACCATTCGGCCGAGGGCATTCGCGTGAATGCCGTCGGCCCTGGCCCGATCTTCACCCCGTTCCATGCGCGCCGCATCGCCGCGGCGGGCGAGACCGTGGAGCAATACAACGCCAAGGCGGCG
>DATJNA010000089.1:0-2648 GCA_035508435.1 Acetobacteraceae bacterium
CTCGGGAGAGAACGAGCAAGCCTCTCCGCCAGCGGGCGGCAGACAATGCCACAAGTTTGGTGCACGGAGGGTCGGCCTTCCGGTGGCAAACTAATACCAGCGGCCCGATGAAATGACCGAAAGGATGATTTCGCCGTCATGCCGTGGCTTGGCCACGGCATCCACGCCTTTCGGTGCCTGAACATCGCAAGGCGTGGCTGCCGGGCCTTCGCCCGGCATGACCAGGGTGTGTCGACCGGTCACTCCATGGGGCACGACCGGTATGTCATCAGCGGCAGGAGGAAATGACTGAACGTATGATTTCCCCGTCATGCCGTGGGCTCGGCCACGGCATCCACGGCTTTCGTTGCCTGAACATCGCAAGAACCTATGCGGGTGGCGGTGGCGACCGGTCGCTGGATAGGGCTTGGTATGCCTTCCACACCACATGGGAGGCCCCGATGCCGCAACCGCAGACTGCCCCGACCGCCACCGTGGCGGAGACTGCCCCACTGCTGGTCTCGTTTGAACTGAGCGCAGATCGTTGGGTTGTGACGATGCGCCAGCCGGGCAGCGGCAAGTTGTCGCGCTTCAGTGTTGCGGCGCGCGACACGGCGAGGCTGCTGGCCCTGTTGACGGCACAGCGCGAGCAGGCGGAGCGGCGGAGCAGGCGTGCGGTGAAGGTCGTCAGCATCTACGAGGCTGGTCGGGACGGCTTCTGGCTGCACCGCTGGCTGCTGGCCCACGAGGTGGCGAACCAGGTGGTTGATCCGGCGTCGATCCTTGGGCCGCAACGCCGGCGCAAGGCGAAAACCGACCGGATCGATGGCGAGAAGCTGCTGCGCAGCCTGGCGGCCTGGCTGAGCGGCGAACGCGGCGTATGCTCGATGGTGCGGCCACCGAGCGTGGCGGAGGAGGACCAGCGGCGGCTGTCGCGCGAGCGTGATGAGCTGGTGGGCGAGCGGACGCGGCTGAGCAATCGGATCAACGGCCTGCTGGCCAACCAGGGCATTGCCGGGTTCAGGCCGCTGCAACAGGACGCACAGCAGGTGCTCGATGCGCTGCGCACCGGCGACGGGCGTGTGCTGGAGGTGCATCTGCGGACGACGATTGAGCGGATCCTGCAGCGCCTCGCGTTGCTCGGCCAGCAGATCAAGGCGGTGGAGAAGCAACGCGACGCGCTGGTGAAACCCGTGCCGGCGGACGCCGCGTCGGGCGCACCGTCGCCAGCAGCGGCGACGATGCGATCGCTGTGTCGACTGCGCTCGATCGGGCCGGAGTTCGCCACGGTGTTGTCGCTGGAATGCTTCTATCGGACGTTCGACAACCGCCGTCAGGTGGCGTCGTTCGTCGGGTTGGCGCCGACGCCATGGTCGAGCGGCAGCGTCGCGCGCGAACAGGGCATCTCGAAGGCGGGCAACCGGCGACTGCGCCGGACCATGGTCGAACTGGCCTGGTCGTGGACGTGGCTGCAGCCTGGCTCGGCGCTGACGCAGTGGTTCCGCAGGAAGGTCGCCGGCCAGGGCGGGCGGATGCGGCGCATCGCGATCGTTGCGCTGGCGCGCAAGCTGCTGGTGGCGCTGTGGCGCTACGTGACCGACGGCGTGGTGCCGCAAGGTGCGGCGCTGAAGGCGGGGTGAGTATGCGGCCGGTGTGGATGCGCCGGCCGGCATCGCCCGGGATGGACGAGACAACGAAGGGACATCGCGCCATGTGATCATCGCGACGACGAGGTTCGGTTGGGCCTGATCAGCTCGCCGAAGTCCAGGGCACGGGACCGCATCCACGACGGGCTGTGACATGCCGTAGTTCAAGAATGGTCCCGTTTGCCCAGCCCACTGCCCCAGGTATGGGGGTTCCTGGTGCGGCCGCGGCAAGCGGCGACCGGATATGAGTTGATCTGGCACACGGCCACATGGCGTATCGGGCTGGGAGTTGGATCTGGACGATGGCGTGGCGCCGATCCGCATCAGGCCGTGCCCCCGAACGCTGCCGAACGAGACCAACGATTGTGCCTGGGTGACGGTGCCGGCCTCAAGTCCTGCGCTGCGCGCACCCGCGCGCGGGCTTCGGGACTTGACCCCGGCACCGTCACCCAAGCCAGCTGCCGAGGGCGCTTTGACGCACCCGATTGCAGCGGTGACCAGGCAAGGAAGAATTGATGAAACGCGCGAAGTTGGCGCCAGGATCGGCAAAGAAATCCACAGCATCGGCATAATACCGCTTGACGGGAGAGGTCCCATATGAGGCGTGGATGCCGGGCCTCCGCCCGGCATGACGAGGGTACGTCGTTCAGGCGTACTCCAGTTGCGGCTGCGTCCGGCAGTCGGCGAGGTGGCGCAGGAACACCTCGCAATACTGCCTGGCGGTGGAGGCGCGCACCTTCTCCAGCAGCGACTGGTGCCGCGCGCGGCGTTCTTCGAGCTGCATCGACAGCGCCTCGTGCATCGCCTCGGCGATCGCGTCGGGATCGAACGGGTTGACGATCAGCGCGTCGGTCAGCGCGTCCGCCGCGCCGGCGAAGCGCGACAGCACCAGCACGCCGGGATCGGCCGCGTTCTGCGCGGCGATGTATTCCTTTGCCACCAGGTTCATCCCGTCGCGCAGCGGCGTCACCACGCCGACGCGGGCGATGCGGTAGAACCCGGCGAGCGTGCGCCGGCTCAGCG
>DATJNA010000090.1:0-7363 GCA_035508435.1 Acetobacteraceae bacterium
CCGTTGCTGCTGGTGTTGCTGATGAGTGTATCGGATGTAGAGGTGGCGGGGCTTCCTGTCCAGGGTGTGACGGCGCGTTGGTATTGGGAGGTGCTGGCGGATAGGGATGTGCGAGCGGCGTTTGGTTATTCCTGTCTCGTGGCCGTCGCGTCGACGGCGGTGTCGCTGGTCATGGGCGTCTGGGTCGCCTTGGCGCTTGACGGCGTGCGCAGCGCTTTCCTGAGGGGTGCATTGTTGGTCGGGGCGTGTCTGCCGATCGTTACGCCCGGCATCGTGTCGGCTATTTCGTTGAGGATGTTCGTGCGGGTGCTGGGGTTGGATCCTGGTTATGTGGCGATCATCCTTGGGCATGCCGTGCATGCCACGCCGTTTGTCGTGATCATGCTTGCCGCCAGATTGCGAATGGTCCCGCCGCATCTGGTCGCGGCGGCGCGGACACTGGGAGCAAGTCAGGCGCGCGCATTTTGCAGCGTGACGTTGCCTTGGCTGCTTCCCACAATTGCCGGCGCAGCGGTGCTGGCATTGTTGGAGAGCTTCGATGATTTTCTTCGATCATTTTTTCTCGGTGGATATGAGCCGACGCTCCCCGTCCTGTTTTACGGCCGTCTGTTTTCTGGCCTTTCGCCAGAAATCAACGCGATCGCTGCGACAGTACTAGTACTGACCATAGCGCTCGGATTAGCTGGTGAACGACTATCACGGTATGTGCGGAGGATCTAGGTAGTTTCGCGAACGGCTGACCGAGTCCTAAATTCCTAATGGCCAACAAGCTCCAGGTTGCGCTGCTCCGGCCGAATGCAGGTGACCGGAAGCGGTTGGTTCCTGGGTTGCAGAAACCGACAGCCTCCATGTGGAGGGGCAATGTCGCTGACCCACCGGCCTTGGCTGCGCTGCGTCGTTAAACGTCCGCTGGTCCGGCTTGGCGAAAGCCGTAATGACCGGCGCTGGCCGCAAGCGGACATGCCCCGTCTCACCCGCCCGCCCACTTCTTTGCTGCCACCTGCGCATCAGGCTTGAGCCTCACCACCGCTGCCATCGTTCATTGGAACACCGTCTATCTCGACCGGGTTGTCCAGCGGCTACGTGCTCAGGGAATGACCATTCCTGGCGATCTCCTGGCCCACGTCGCCCTGTTGGGATGGGAGCACATCCGCCTGGCCGGCGATTACGTCTGGACCTCGCCCCATCCCGCCGTGCCATTCCGGCCACTACGCGAGGTTTACGACACGTTCCAGGTCCTGGCTGCCCAGCGTACGATTTTTCACAAATCGTCTGGTGACCCCTAAGAAAACAAGCCCGATCTATTGATGATCGCGGGGCCCATCGATCTGGACCGTGGCGGTCATCCCTGCCACTAGAACGATGCCCTTCGGCACTTCATCGATGTGGATACGCACGGGAATGCGCTGCGCGAGCCGAACCCAGGTGAAGATCGGATTGACCGTGGCGATGCCTTGCCCGTTCGGCTGTGCGTTCGCGACGTTGATCCCGCGTGCGATGCTGTCGACATGGCCATGTACAATCTGGCCGTAGCCCATCAGCTTGACTTCGGCCGGATCACCCACGTGGATCGGCGCGATGTTCGTCTCCTCGAAATACCCGTCGACCCAAAATGAATTGGCGTCGACAAGCGAGATGGTGTTCACACCAACGTTGACGTAGTCGCCGAGCTGCGCCAGCAGGTTCGTCACGTAGCCGTCGACCGGGGAAAGAATGCGCGTGCGCCCGAGATTCACCTCCGCCTGGTGGAGTTGGGCCTGGGCTTGCGCGACGGTCGCCTCGGCGCTCAGGCGCTGCGCATTCAGCGACGCGATCTGTCGCTGCACGAGAGCCAGGTTTTGCAGTGCTGTCTGCACCGCCGCCTCCTGCTGGTGCAACTGGGACCAGTATTGCTGGGCATCCTGGACCGTGCCCCAGCCGTCTTGTGCCAGATTTGCGTAGCGGGTGGCCTGCTGCTTGGCGAAGACGAGTGCTGCCTGCGCCCGATCAACCTGTGCCTGATTGGCGCTGATCTGTGCCTGCTGGACAGCGATCTGCGCGTCGATGTTCTGCACGCTCGCCCCGCCCTGCTGCACCGAGGCTTCGGCCTGACTGACGGCGATCGTGTAATTGGTCGGGTCGATGACCATCAGCAGATCACCCTTGTGCACGTATTTGTTGTCGACAACTGGCAGCTCGACGATGTGCCCTGCGACCTCCGGCGCCATTGTGACGACGTAGGCCTGCACTGTGCCGTCGCGTGTCCAGGGTGCGCCCATATACGCGTTCCACATCGCCCACCCGAGCAGGACGGCGACCACCACGATGAGTACTGTAAGCAACACCGGCATCAAGCGCTGATGCGCTCGCGGAGCGGCGTGGGCAGCTGGGCCCGGAGGCCAAGCTATCTCGCGGCTAGCTCCGATGGTTTCCGGCGGCGATTTGGCTTCGACCTGGGACATGGCGACCTCAGCGCGCTGCAACGAGTACCATCGACGACAATACGATCATATAGAATGCAAAGACGACCAGCGCGGGATGCCAGACATGGCGCAACAGTCCAAAACGGGCTGCGACCCGACGCAATCCGACCGTGACTGCCCAGGCGGCGAGCAGCATCACGGAGATCGGCGCGACATAGACGCCGAACAAGTCTATCTCGGTGAACCTCATCCGGGCGCTCCGGCATCGAAATAGGTCGGGTGCTGGGTCAGCACCTCCGACAACGCAAGAATGTCACTACGTGCGCGCAGCGTGGCTTGCCATTCCGGCCCTGTGTCGCCACGAGTGACAAGCGCCGCGTCGAGTCGGGCCAGATGCGCGATCGCAACGCCGCTGTTGCCCTTCGCCACAGCCGCGAACGCCGGCTCGAGACCGGTGCTGAGACCAAGTTGGCGCGCAACATGGCGGAGCTGGATGATCGCACTGCCGGCCGACCGTGCCGCCAGAAGCTGCGCGCGCTGCAACGGCGTCGCTTGGTCTGGCATTGTCGAGAGCCGGCCATCCACTCGTCCCTGCCAGTCACTGGGTCTCCACTCCCTCGCGAGACGGCGCAGATCGTGCAACGTCAGCGCTAGGAGACGGCGCGTGCGGAACGCCGGCGACAAGGGGGGCAAAAGACGAAACGAAACCGCCGCGGTGGCCGCGCCGGCGACGATCGCCAATGCCTGATTGTAGAACTGCACGGTGTCGTAGCTCATCTGGTTCGCCGGCGCGAGGATCGGCACAAAATTCGCTGTCGCTGCAACGAACAAACCCGTTAGCCATGGATGCGCCATCCACGGCTGCGCCATAAGCGCACCGGAGGGAATCAGATAAAGGCCGATGACGAGGCTGAACCCAAGAAAGGTCTCTGGGCGCAATCCTGGTAGCAACAGGAAGTTAATGATTGCGGCGCAGATCGCGGCAAGGAACGAGCCCAGCGCGAAACCCAGGGCGGCAACGTAAGCCTGATCGGCGCGCGGCGCGAGCAGAATTGCGGTGATTGCGGCGAAGGTGATAGCCCCCGCACCGTTCGGCCATGCGGTGGCAATCCAGAACAGTTCGACAGCGCCAATCGTTACGCAAGCGCGTCCTGCATTGACCAGAGCCGGAAGCCAATCGGGGACGCGCGGTCGGACAAAGCCGCGACGAGGCAATGCACGAGCCGGATCGGCGACGAGCAAGGCCAAGCCATTCAGCGCGTCCGCTATACCTGCAAGCACCCTTGCCGTCTGATCGAAGAGCAATCGCCGCGACGGTGTGTCAACCGGCAGGTTGACCAGCCGTCGTGCGGCCGTCTCGTAGATACGCAGAAGAGCGGTCGGATCGGCGATCCAGTGCGTCGGATCAGGCGACACGGATAAGCCTCGCAGCTCTGGCGAGAGATTCTGTAGAACTTTGTCCGCCTGTTGCCGTGGTTGATCATCGGGCAGCTGGGCCAGGTGATCTGCCACCGCGCGCCACGCGGCCAGCGCAGCAAACAGCCCGTCCACCGCCTGCTGTAATATTGGGGAATGATAGCGAAGACGGGACGATTCTCCGAATGACTGATCGATGATCGGGTCGAGGGCGATGACCTGGCGGGTGAATTCGCGCCGGATCGTCTGTGTGTCGGGAAGATTGGGCCTCGCAGTCGCCAGTGAGCCGATGAACCGACTCATGATGTCAGCGGATAGGTTCGCGAACCGCGCGGCCAGCCGGCGCGGTGCGCCACCGAGATCAGTGCAGGCGAGTACCACGCCGGCGGCGACGATGCCAATGCAGATTTCGCTGGCCCGGGTGATGGCGAGCATGAAGGCATCGCCGTTCACGCCGCCGGCCGCACCAAGTTGGTCGCTAGCGATGATCGCAGCCGTGTAGCCGGCCAACGCGGCCGCATAGGCTGCAAAGTTGCGCAGCAATGTGGCGGTCATGGCGCAAACCCCACCCCACAATGCCAGACTGCCGAGAAACAGGGCGCGATCTTGAGGGAAGCAGGCAGTCATCTCGACGCTCACAACGGCGCCGATTACGGTGCCGATCATGCGAAACCAACCCTTGCGCAGCGACGCACCGAGCTGTGGTTGGCAGACGATCGCGGCTGAAGTCCCGGCCCAGTAGGGGTTGTCAAGCTGCAACCAGAACGCGAGATATAACGCGAGGCAGACTGAAAGCCATAGCCGCAAGCCGAAGGTCAGAGGCGGGCCCCAGGTGATCAGCCCATCAGCAAGTAGCCTCCTTGCTCTCGAGGTCGCGCTCTCCGCCCATTCGGTCGACTGCGCTGCAAACATCTTTCAAGCAAACGCCGCGGCGACGTATGGTTTCACCATCTTTGCCGGATCGACCACCCGGTCGAATGTTGCTTCATCAACGAAGCCAAGCTGCAGTGCCGCCTGTCTGAGGGTGAGATCGTGATCCATGGCATGATGGGCGATCTTCGATGCCTTGTCGTAGCCTATGACCGGCGCGAGCGCCGTCACCAGCATGAGCGAACGCTCCACGTATTCAGCGATCTTCTCGCGGTTGGGACGCGTGCCTTCGATCAGGAACCTGCGGAAGTTTGTGCATCCGTCGGTCAGGATGGTGACTGACTGGGCGACGTTGGCAATCATCAACGGCTTGTAGACATTCATCTCAAGGTAGCCGCCTGCTCCACCGAAGCCCACGGCCACGTCATTCGCCATGACCTGCACGGCGATCATCGTCAGCGCTTCCGCCTGGGTAGGATTGACCTTGCCAGGCATGACGGAGGAGCCCGGTTCATTCTCCGGGATCAGCAGCTCTGCAAAGCCGGCGCGCGGGCCGCATGACATCAGGCGAATGTCGTTGGCGATTTTGTAAAGTGAAACAGCCAGCGTGCGCAGCGTACCTGAGAGCTGAACCAAGGCATCATGCGCGCCTTGCACGGAAAACTTGTTCCGGGCACTTACGAAAGGCAAGCCGGTGAATCTGGCGATCTCCGCTGTGACAGCCTCCGTAAATCCAGGCGCTGCGTTGATACCCGTGCCGACCGCGGTGCCGCCCAGTGCAAGCTGATAGACACCTTTGAGCGCATCCTCGATCCGTTCGAGGTCATCGGACAACATGCCCGCATAGCCGGACCATTCCTGCCCGAGTGTGAGCGGCGTAGCGTCCTGCATGTGGGTCCGGCCTATCTTAACGATACCGTCCCACTCTGCCGCCTTCACCGCTGTTGCGTCGCGCAGCGCCGTCACTGCAGGAATCAGACGCTGCTTTGTACTGATCGCGGTAACAATGTGCATCGCGGATGGGAAACTGTCATTCGACGATTGCGACATATTGACATGATCATTCGGATGGACCGGGGTCTTGCTGCCAAGCGCTGTAGCCGCGAGTTGGCAGCACCGGTTCGAGATCACCTCATTGACGTTCATATTGAACTGGGTGCCACTGCCGGTCATCCAGACATGCAAAGGGAACATATCGTGGTGCTGGCCACTGAGAATTTCATCGCAGACACGCGTGATTAGATCGACGGCTTGCTTGTTCAGGCGACCGCCCGCGAGATTGGCTGCTGCCGCACATCGCTTCAATATCGCGTACGCGGTGATCATCTCGCGCGGCATCAGGTCGTGCCCGATGCTGAAGTGCTCCAGTGAGCGCTGCGTCTGCGCGCCCCAGAGCGCAACTGTTGCAACCTCTACCTTGCCGAGGCCGTCGGTTTCGATCCTAATGTCACCCATGCTAAGGCCTCCTATAAGACATGTATCGGACATCGGAGGCGTGTCGCATTGCGATAACGCAGGCGAGTAACGCCAGGACGGTCGGCAGGATGAGGGACCACAGCCCGATAGCGGCCTCAGCCGCCGCGCCAAACGCGCTGCCGATGGCAAAACCGATAGCCACCGGCAAGGTGTTCAACGCGCGCTCCTTTGCGTTTGCGACGTCCGGCGCCTCGCGGCCAACCAGCACCGTGCCGACATCGAGCATCAACCGCGTGACGTTTGTTGTCATCACTGCGGTGCTCGGGGCATTCTTCAGCGCGATCTGCGCGAGTGCGTTCTGCACCGCCATCGCCGCCACGCCACACATGCCAGCGGTGATCGCGAGCACAGCGTCGGGATCCCGCCAAGGACCCTCCGTGACGCTCTGCGAGAAAAACGCCGCGAGCGCCAGCAGTTGCAACAGCAGCAGCGGTTGAATGCTAGACTTGCCGAATCGCTCGATCGTGCGCGCCATCAGGCCCGCGGCGAGCAGCACCAGCATTAAGACAGGTACCGAGAGGATATACGCAACTGACGCGGGGCGGCCCACGACGATGCGCGCTGCCAGCAGCACCAGATTGCCGGTGATATGGGCCGTGAACAGCCCATCGAGGCCGAGCACGCCGATAATGTCGGTGGCTCCTGCGATCACGCTGAGCACGAACGGCAGGGAGCGCGTTGTCATCAGTGCAACTTGACCTGCGGCCCAGTGCGGCGTGCCAAGATGCGGACCACAACGCCAAGCACGGCCCGTACGGTGCCGCCCACCGCTTGGTCGTGCATGACGCGCAGTGAGCGATACGTGATTTGGGCGAACACGCCTTCGACGAAGAAGCTGCGGCCAAACAGGAAACCCATTAGATTCCCGACCGTGCTCCATTTGCCGAGTGAGACCAGTGAACCGAAGTCGCGATATTTGTATGGAAGTAGTTTCTGCCCACGCAGCCTGCGCTCGATCTGACAGACCATGTGCGACGCTTCCTGGTGCGCGGCCTGCGCTCGTGGCGGCACCGGCGCAGGTGAGCCGGGGCGTGGGCAAGCCGCACAATCACCGATCGCAAACACGGCCGGATCGCGCGTCGTCTGCAATGTTTGCTCAACGACAAGCTGGTTGATGCGATTGGCCTCCAGGCCGTCTAACTTGCCCAGGAACTGGGGACATTTGACGCCCGCTGCCCAGACCACCAGTTCCGCAGTAA
>DATJNA010000091.1:0-7388 GCA_035508435.1 Acetobacteraceae bacterium
GCGCCCTCCGAGACGCCTGCAACCGCTCCGGTGTCGCGTATGTCCCATTGAACCACTAATAACCCATCGTGACGTCGACTTCCTGGAGAGGCCGGCCGCCCGCCTCGATGCTTCGGATATTCGCCGCGATCTCAGTCACAAGTTGAGCAACGGTCGGCCGGCGCGCGACATGCGGCATCACCGTGACCTTGGGATGCAGCCAGAGCGGGCTCGTCGGCGGCAAAGGCTCAGGCCACAGCGCATCCAAGGCGGCGTATGACAACTGACCTGAATCGAGCGCCTCGATCAGGTCCTTCTCGACCACATGCTTGCCGCGCCCGACATTCACCAGCATCGCCCCGCGCGGCATCATGGCAAAGGTGCGGGCGCAGAAGATGCCCTCGGTTTCCCGGGTCAGCGGCAGCAGGCAAACGGCGATGTCGGTCTGCGCCAGAAACGGCTCAAGTTGCTCAGGGCCGTGCCAGATGGCAACTTGTTCTTCGTGCCGCGGGTTGCGCACCCAGGCGGAGACCTTGAAGCCGAGCGACTGCAATATCAGCGCCGGCGCCTACGCCATCATGCCGAAGCCGAGGAAGCCGACGCGCCTTTGCTCGGGCCGGACGATGGTGGTGCGGCGCCACTCTTTCCTGGCCTGTGCCGCCGCGTAGCCGGGCATGTCGCGATGCAAGCGCAGCACGTGCATGACGACGTATTCCGTCATCATCGGGTCGCCGCCTGGTGGTTCGATCTTGCATAGGGCAGCCTTCGGCAGCCTGGGATGATCGACGAAGGACTCGACCCCGGCTGCGCGGCTGAACATGGCTTTCAGCTCCGGAAAGGTGGGAAGGGCATCGAAATCGGGATGCATGAAGGCGAGGTAGTCGATATCCGCCAGGTTGCCCGCCGCGGGCCAAATGCGGATTTCCAGGTCGGGAAGCTGCTGGGCGAACGTGTCGCGCCATGCCTCGGCGCTGCCGATATTTTTGTGGAGATCGACGATGAGCAACGCCATGACCGGCTCCTGAAGGTGAGGCGGGCAGTGTAGCGAAGGCGCGGTTGTGGCCAAAGATTGGCCGGCAAGGATCGGGCTGCCCCCATTGCGACCCCGACCTACGGTCAGAGCACAACTTTGCTCAGGTGGTATTTGGTTAACAGGTCCATGGGATTTTTTAACTCGATCATGCGGTCAATTTTTCCGAATCTTTCTATCGCAATGAGATATCTCTTGTATGGAGCATGGCCGGATTGGGAGGGTGGTCAAATTCGATCCGTACCTCGGCATTCTGGCAGGTGGGGTTTATTTTGTGACCCGCCGGCCGATTGTCTCTCGCGGGCGATGTTCCGAGCGGACGGCAGAAGCGGTTTCCCAATTGTTAACATGCGAGTTCCGGAGTTGTACCAGCCTGAACAATTGCTGGACTGGTGCGGCAGGATATGCAACTAATGCCGGTGCGGGACAGCGTGACGTGACACCTCCCATGGTGAGTCTTGAACGAGAGGCGACCATCGAAGAGATCGTTGCCGCGCTGCGCGCAATACGCCCAGGCGCAGAAAATGCGTTGTCGCATATCTCCCCCGGCAGTGGGGCTGGGGTTGATCCAACATCCGGTCGGCGGTCAGCGACTAACGGCGGCGCGCTGGCCTACCAATCGGGTGTGGCCGATCGCGATGGGGATGGCGCCACGGCGGCGGTAGATATTGCGCGGCTGCGAGACCGTGAAATCGATCGCCTTCTCGCTGAGAATGCCAAGCTGAACCAGCGTGTCATGTTTTTGCTCAAGGTGATTGAGCGAACGCGAATGCAACCGGAGTCTGCGATCGCGAGTGCGGCATCAGGGCAGGCACAGAGCGAGGTCTACCATGCAGTACGGATCGCGGTTGAAGCCGAGGTGCGTCCGGTTTTGCTCGCGGTGTTGCGTTTGCTCCAGAAGCAGCGTGACCTGATTGGCCCGCCTGGGAGCCCAGGTGGCGAGGCGCAAAGCGAGCCTGCGTCCACCACACGGAATGGCGCCGGCGCAAGGGACCAGGCCAATGAACGACCGGCGACTGACGCGGCCCCATCGGACTGGCTGGTTGGCCTGCTGGGCAGGTTGGAAGGCGAAGGAGAGGCACGAACGTGCGAGACACCAGTCGCGACAGACGGCTCCGCGTCGCAACATTCGGGCATGCGCCGTGTGATTGGCAGCATGCTCGGCATGATGAACGGGTAATGTGCAAGCGAGCTACTGATGCCCCCATCGCGCGCAGCACCGGCGCCTCCCCTGTCCCGCATGGCTGACCAGGTCCCGGATTCTCTCACCCCAACGCTCGGAGAGTCGTTGATGGCCACCACACCAGAGTCGCAACCGGCCGCAAAGGGGCTCGATCTGGGCACCAGCCGAATTGTGCTTTCCAAGTCCAACGGACAGAAGGTGAGTTATAGTCCGCAGCTCAATGCCTTCGTAGACCTGCCGCACAGCAAGATGACAGAGCAAATGCTGACGCGGGAGAATATCCTGCATCGCGTCGAGGGGGATCACATCTACGCCTATGGCAACCGGGTTGACGAGTTTGCCAAGTTCCTGAGCGGTGACGCACGTCGCCCGATGCAGAACGGGATGCTCAATCCGAACGAACCGAAGAACCTTGAGATGGTCGGGCTACTGCTGCAACACCTGTGTGGCGCGGCCACGCCAGGCGACAAGCTATGCTTCAGTGTTCCTAGCCCACCACCCGACCATGCGTCCGACCTGGTGTTCCACGAGCGGTCAATGCAGGGCCTGCTGGAGCAGCTCGGCTATCAAACGCAACCGGTGAATGAGGGGCTGGCCGTCATCTACGCCGAATTGAAGGACGCCAATTTCACCGGCATAGGCATGAGCTTCGGCGGCGGGATGTGCAACATCTGTCTTGCCTACCTTGGACTCCCGGTGCTGACGGTGGCGACCACCCGAGCTGGCGACTATATCGATTGCAGTGCTGCCTCGGTAACCGGTGAAACGCCGACCACGGTCCGCTTGCGAAAGGAGAACGGTGCCGGGAACGGCTTCTCGCTTGACCGGAACGGGGGCGACCCGATCGAGCGCGCCCTGTCAGTGTACTACGCGGACGTCATCGAGGCCGCCGTTGCCTCGCTGCAGGCAGCGGTTTCCGAATCGAAAAAACTGCCCCGCATCACCGATCCGATGCCGATCGTGTGTGCCGGAGGCACCACCATGGCGCCGGGCTTTCTCGGCAAAATTCGCTCGACCCTCGGGGGGATCGAATTGCCGCTCCCGCTCGGCGAGGTGCATATCGCCAAAGATCCGATCAATACCACCGCCAAGGGTGCCTTGGTTGGCGCCATGCTCAACATGTAGGCGGCGCGAACGTCGGACTTGATGCCCATCGTCACGGGCGACGCGTGACGCCGGTCTTGACGCGCCACGCATGATGCCGGCCTGCGGGCGAACGGCGCGATGGCGCAGCATCGCCGCCTCTCATGCGGCCATCCGCCCATCGCCCGCGCAAGGGTCCCGTGCGAGGCATAGCGTGCTCATCCTGACGCCTCGATCCCCGCGGCCACGCGTCATCGGCTGCCGCATGTCATCGGCGGCCACGAGCCGTCGTCGGCTACGTGTCATCGTCGGCTACGTGTCATCGTTATCGGCCGCGTGTCATTGCGAGCGAAGCGAAGCAATCCCGGTCGGTGCGCCGCGCGTCACTCGACCCAGATTGCTTTGCTTCGCTCGCATGACAGCGACGGGCGCGGGCACCAGGCGTCAGAGTCGGCACACTGGCGGTTGTCGTAGCGATCCGTGCAGCGATCCCAGGCCGGATGCCTCGAACGCGGCTACACCCGTTCGAACTTCACCACGCGACGCACGCGTGGCGTCCAGGCGCCTGGCTGCACCACATAGATGTCGCCGCGCGAATCGCACCAGATGCCGTGGCAGGAGCGGTGGATCGGATCGCCCCAGCGCGCCAGCCGCTCGCCGTCCAGCGTGAGGATGCTGACCATGCCGCCGTTATGCTCGGCGACATAGACGATGTCGTCGGCATCGACATAGAAGAAGGCGGGACCGATCAGCTCGGTCGGCCAGACTTCCAGCAGGCGCCCCTCCTGGTCGAAGACCTGCACGCGGTCGTTCTCGCGATCCGCCACCAGCAGCCGGCCGCGGCGGTCGACCCAGATGCCGTGCGGCAGGTTGAACTGTCCCGGCGCGGTGCCTGGCTCGCCCCAGGAGAACATATGCTCGCCCTGCGGCGAGAACTTGTGGACGCGTGCATTGCCGTAGCCGTCGGTCATGAACATCGCGCCGTCCGGAGCGAAGGCGATGTCGGTCGGCAGGTTGAACGGGCCGCCGCCATGCGTCACCTTGTGCCAGGCTTGCGATGAGTAATCGTCGTCCGGCACGCCAGTGTCAGCGCGCTGGCCGCGCTGGCCGATGGTCTGCAGCAGCGCGCCGTCGGGGGTGAATTTCATGAACTGCATGTGGTGCCCGTCGGTGAGCCACACGTTGCCTTGCTCGTCGAAGCGGATGGCATGCGGGAAGCGGAACAAGCCCGCCCCCCACGAGAACAGGAAATTGCCTTGGGAGTCGAAGACGACGACGGGATGGTCGGCGCTGCGGTTGAAACAATAGACCCGGTCGTGCGGATCGACTGCCACCGCGGCCGGCTTCATCTCCACGTTGGCGGGAACCTGCGCCCAGTCCTCGTGCACCTTGTAGGTGTAGCGGCCGTTGCCGACGATGGTTTCCATGGTGTCCTCCCTGTGCCGCGGCCGCCGTTACGCTGTCACCAGTCCGGGTGAGGCGGGTTTGGCTGATGTGTTTCGGGCTGGCGCCTCCTCGGGCGAGGCGGACGCCCGCCGCTGGTGGCAGATACTACCGCGTGGCGGGTGGAACGGAACACCCGCTCCGACCGGTTGGGCCATCGGGCCGGCGCCTGATCGATCGCGTCGTGCCGCAATATGTTCGTCAGAGCCGCCGGCAGAACATCGATCGGCCGCATGGCCCGCGCGGCGTTCTCGGCCGACTTCTTGGCGATCGCCGGGCGCCACGACGTCTCCTTCGGATAGCATCGCTGGCGGGCCTTCGGTGCCTCATTGATCTGGCCGACCGCGCCTCATGGCGCAATCGTTGGCCGCGAGACCGAAGGGCTGGCTGGTTGTTTGGCCGCCGCTGCATCAGGCAACTGTTCATTGACCCGCCGAATATTGTTGCGCCTGGCCGTCTTGCACTTGCTACAAACCTCGGCGCGGTCGGCAGCAGCGGAAAGCTCGGCTCAAGCCTCCATCGATAGCGGCCGCGCCTGCGCAATCGGCTTTGCCTTCGTCCAGTGCCCAATCGTCGATACCATCGCCGCCAAGATCACAAAGAACCAGGAAACCGGCACTTGGCCGGGCGGGTACCCAGCCGACCTCACGGCGCGCATCAGCCAGTTGCTTCTCGTGGGCAATCACGCTTGCAGGGATATTGGCGGCAGCGGCCGGCATTGTGAGCGTGCCGATTGCGAGGTACGCCATCAGCAGGACGCACGAACGCATTCTCCCTCAATCATCAGCAGGCGAAAGACGCAAGCGGTCACGGCTCAGTGGCCGACCTCGGCAAAGCCAGCCCCTCCGCGCCCAACAGCGCGGAGGGCTCACCAAACCAACTTCAGCTATGCCAGCGGAACTCCTGAGCCTTTCGCTGCGAACCCAGGCTCAGCTTCACATTCACCAGCGCCGGGCCCTTGAAGTTCATCGCCTCGTCCAGCGCGCCGCGCAGGTGCTTCGGGTCCTCGACGTAGAAGCCCTTGCCGCCGAACGCCTCCATCATCAGGTCGTAGCGCGCGCCCCAGATCAGCGAGTTCGGCTTCATCTTCAGCATCGGATCGTTCGGAATGTCGCCGCCGCCCGGTCCGATGCCGCCATTGTTGAACACCACGATCTTCGCCGGCATGCCGTAGCGGCACAGCGTCTCGATCTCCATGCCGGAGAACCCGATCGCCGAGTCGCCCGACACATGCACTACCGGCCGGTCCGGATGCACCACGCAGGCGGCAATCACGAACCCAAGGCCCACGCCCATCGTTCCGTACGACCCCGCATCCAGCCGCTGCCGCGGTCCGTAATTGTTCAACTGGGTACGGCCGATATCCATCGTGCTCGCGCCCTCGGAACAAATGATCGCGTTCTTCGGCACCCAGGCGGACACATCCCGAAGCAGCCGATAGTAACCGCCAGGTGCCGAATCATCGTCCTTCTGCGGCTGAATCATCGCCGCGTTTTCGGCCGACTTCTTCGAAATCGCCTGCCGCCACGCCGTCTCCTTCGGATAGAACCACTGCCGCGATTTCAGCGCCTCGTTGATCTGCCCCACAATCGCCTTGCCGTCGCCCACCAGAGCCACTTCGGCCGGCTTGTTCTGGTGCATCGCCTCCGGCGAGATATCGAGCTGGATCACCCGAACATCCTTCGAATACCGCGGCGGCAGCCCGAAATGCATGATCCAGTTGAACCGCGCGCCCATCAGGAACACGACGTCGGCCTGTTGCAGCGCCAGGCTGCGCGCCGCGCCGACCGACAGAGGATGGTCGTCCGGCATCACGCCCTTGCCCATCGGTGAGGCGAGGAACGGAAGCTGCGTCCGCTCGATGAACGCGCGCACATCGTCCTCGGCATGCGAATACGCCATGCCCTTGCCGATGATCACCAGTGGCCGCTCAGCCGATTGCAGCACGTCCAACGCTTGCTCGACATATTGCGGCATGGTCTGGATGCGCGGCGGGTCGGGGCATTTCTGCGCCTGAACCACCTTATCCGTGTCGCATGACCCGGTAATCAGGTCGTCGGCGATGTCGAGATAGGCTGGCCCCGGCCTGCCATAGATCGACTGCCGCACCGCCATTTCCACATAGAACGGGATGCGATTCACATGCTCGATCCCATGCGCCCATTTGCTGACCGGGGTCGCGATCAGCACCTGACGCTCTTCCTGGAATGCGCCCATGCCGTTGCGGTACGTCTCGGACGCGCCGCCCACCAGCACCATTGGCCAGCAGTTCTCCTTCGCGTTGGCGAGGCCGGCCAGCCCGTGGATCACGCCGGGGCCGGTCACCGTGATGCAAGAGCCGGGGCGTCCCGTCAGAAAGCCCACCGCGCCCGCGGCATAGGACGCGGTTTGCTCATTGCGCATGCCGATATACGGCAGGCCGGCCCGCTGCGCCGCCTCGGCAATCGGCCCGACCGGAAATCCGACCACGCCGAACATGAATTGCACGCCTTGCTCCTTCAGGCTTTTCGCCAGCAGGTCGGCGCCTTTGATCTCAGCCATGTTTCCTCCTGTCATCGGACGGCCGCGATCGGGCCGGTTACGAACAAATCCGCACGAGGCTCAGGTTACGCGCCTGCGGCGCCGCGGCAACTGGCGTCACCGCGCGAACCTCGCCGGCGCATGCCGCTT
>DATJNA010000092.1:0-9253 GCA_035508435.1 Acetobacteraceae bacterium
GAGCTAGCGCGAATTTCTCTACTTTGCGGTCAGATTGCTCTGGTTTTGGGGAGACTTGCGCGATTCCGATCACACGCGATAATGCCGGCTTATCGCGTGTGCTGCATTTCTCCCTTGCGCTGCCATAATCGCCCGCCGGACACTGCCCGCCACCATGCCAGCCGAGTCGCCGCCACCCCCACCACGGCCTGCCGCGTTCCCCGCCCTTCCCGCCGCGCCAGATCCGGCCAGCCGGGCCGGTGTCCCGGCGGTCATCCGATCGCCCCCCGTCCCGCCAGCCGTCCCGCCAGCCGTCCCGCCAGCCGTCCCGCCAGCCGTCCCGCCAGCCGTCCCGCCAGCCGCCATTGCCGCAGCGCCGATCCCCTCTGCCTTGGGGGAGGCCGCGCTCGCCGCTGCCGCGGCCTACGCGAAACTGGCGCTGGCGCCGGCCACCTGCCGCGCCTACCAGGCCGACTGGACACATTTCTTCACCTGGTGCGCCGCGGCCAACCTCCCCGCCCTGCCGGCCGCCCCGGCCACGGTCGGCGCCTACCTGTCCGCCATGGCGCCCACCCACGCCCGCGCCTCCATCCGCCGCCGCCTCGCGGCGATCGGCCAGATGCAGCAACTGCACGGCCACGACTGGACGCCGTCGCACCCGGCGATCCGCGCGCCGCTGCGCGGCATGCTGCGCCGCCATGGTGCGCCGGCCCGCCGCGCCGCAGCTCTCGGCACCGCCGAGATCCGCCGCCTGGTCGCCGCGTGCGACGCCGGCCGCACCGGCGAAGCCGCAGGCCGGCCAGCGCGCCGTGCCAACCGTCCTGGACGCACACCCGACCAGGCCGCCAGCCTCGCCGCGCTGCGCGACCGCGCCCTCCTGCTGCTCGGCTATGCCGCGGCACTGCGCCGGGCCGAACTCGCCGGCGTGACATGGGAGGAACTGGTGTTCACCGCCGACGGCGCGCTGCGCGTGCTGATCTCCCGCGCCAAGGGCGACCCGGAAGGGGAGGGGGCCTGGATCGGCGTGCCGCGCGGCCTCCGCCGCGACACCTGCCCGGTCCTGGCGCTGGAGGCGTGGCGCACCGCTGCGGGCTGCAGCCAGGGTCCGGTATTCCGCAAGATCGACTGCTGGGGCCGGCTGGGCAGCGCCGCGCTGCATCCCGACGCGGTCCGGCAGATCCTGCGCAAGCGGGCCGCGGCGGCGGGACTGACCGTTGCGTCCGTGGAGCGGCTCTCCCCGCACGGGCTGCGCGCGGGTTTCGTCACCGAGGCCTACGCAGCCGGCGCACGCGACGAGCAGATCATGGCACACACCCGCCACCGCGACCTCAAAACCATGCGCGGCTACGTGCGGCGCGCGAAACTCGGCACCGAAAGCCCGGCCAAGCTTCTCGGGCTGTGAGCGATGGGCCTGCTTCCGGACGAAACCGTAGGCCGGCGTCCCCCACGGCGCCGGCCCGCCAAGCGCCCACGCGGGCGCCCGAGCCACCAGACGCTTCCCCCATCCCGACCGTTCCCCGCCGCGCTGCGGCCGCCTGCGCCAGCAGGTCCGGCGGTACCGCCAGCGAAGGCCGGTGGCCCGAAGGTCGGGGCCGCGGCATCCGCGGGAGCGGCGACGGATATGTGCCTGCCCAATCCAGACTGGCTGGCACACCGGCTCACGGTCGCTGGGCCAACCGCCACCTTGACCGCGTTCCAGGACGCCGTGGCCGGACCCGGTGTCCTGCCCTGGCGGCACAGCCTGGCCGCACCGGCCGAGGGTTTTTTCAATCGCATGGTGGCAGTGCCGGTTCACGCCCGCAGCATCAGCGTCGCCGGCGCCCACATCCTGGCCGAGCAGTTGCGCGACGCCCTGGCGGCGCGGCATGGCTTGGCAGGCGCGGCGATCAATGCACGCGCCTGCCCGCTGGACCTGCAGATGCTCATCCCGATGCCGGACGATCTGCTCGGCCTGGGGCCGAATGATCCGCGCGCCATCGCCTGGCTGTGGGTGCAGTGGGGGACCACCTGGCCACTGCGCCACGTCACCGTCAGACCGGCCGGTGCCGCGGTGCGGCGGCGGCTGACGGACGGGTATGGCAGTGTGGTGTTCCGGTTCCATGCCGCCGACTGGTCGCCCTGGCCGGCAGTGCTGGCGATGCGTGCCCGCTGGCCGGCGTTGCGCTTCGACCTGCAGCCGGATTACGGGCCGGAACTCGGTTCCGGGCCGATGCCCCCGCCGCTGGAACGTGAGGTGCCGGACTGAGCAGTTCTGCGGCGTCGCCAGCCAGGGATTGCCCAGCCAGGGGTTGCCGGGTCGGCGCGGTCATGTCTGTGCACGTCCCGTGGCATGCCGGTTACGGCGTCTCCGCCATCGCGTCCTGCGCCGCGGCGGCAGGCTCGTCGCCGTGGGGACGGGCATGCACGCCAATCGGGCCGAACAGCGCGTCCTGCGACAGCAGGAGGACGGATTCCCGCGCCAACTCGAGGGCGCCAACCAGCGTGCTCGCCACCGCGGCGCGCCGCTGCAGCGGCAGATCCGCGCGCGGCGCCACCGGCGGCGGTGCGGCGGCCTGATCCCCTGCTTGTGTCGCGGTCGCGAACAAATGCGGCGGGAAAAACGCCGCCAGCTCGGTGCCGTCGGGGACGGTGCCGATCAGGGCGCGGAGCCGGACGAGCGCGTCCGGCACCCGCCAGAGGATCGGCCGGGGTGGGTGCCAAGTCTGCCGCAGCGGCGGCTCCCAGCGCAATCCGACCAGGCACGCCTCGAACAACGCCGCCAGGTCGGACACCACGGTCCTGGTGGAGCGTTCCGGCGCGCCGCGCGGATAGGTGTCGCGGCCGAGTTGCGGACGGGCCTCGAGCCAGGCGGCGAGCGCCTGCACCCGCTCGGTCCGGGCCAGCCGGTCCACCAGGGCGCCGGCTGCTCGCGCGGCCTCGGGCGCGGCTTGCGGCAACAACAGGCGCGATTTGAGCCAGGTCAGCCAGGCCGCCATGACCAGCCAGTCGGCGGCGCGGGTGAGCCGGGTCGCGGCGGCGCCGAGCCGGTCGATCGCGGCGAGGTATTGATCGACCAGGGCCAGCACCGAGATTTGCGTCAGATCGACCTGCTGCCGGCGGGCCAGGTCGAGCAGCAGATCGAGCGGCCCTTCGAAGCCGGCGAGCCGCACCAGCATGGCGTCGGAGCCGGCACCGTCAGCCTCCCTGTCTGGCGGGCGATCGACCAAGTCCGGGTCTGCCTGTGCGGCCGGCATCGCTATGCCGGCGGACGGCGCCGCCGGCCGTCGTCTGCACGCAAGGCCGCTCGCGCCGGGCGAGCCGCGAACCACGGGCTGCGCGACAGCTTCCCGCGCGACAACGGCCGTATCCTGCCCAGTGGCAGCAGGTCGGCGGCGTCGGACGCCGGACGCGTTGCGGCGGCGCCGAACCAGGCGCCATACGCACCGCCGTGCGCGTGACGCTGCAAGAGGTCGCGCTGCCGGGGGTCGTCGACCGGTCCGAACCAGCGGTCCAGGTTGGCGGGAAGCAGGCCGGCGAGAGTCCGCTCCCGCTTTGCCACCCCACTCCCCGGCGGGAAGCGCGCGCTCAGGACAACAAGGTGATCGCGCAATGCCGCGGGTTCGAGGCAGGCCGCGGCATAGTACAGCACACACAGCAGGCCGCGCTGCCGCCGCGCGGCGTCCGGTGCCGGTTTGGTCGCTGCCTCGGCGAGCACCGCCCGGCAGGCCGCGCAGATGGGCTGGCGTGAGACGTTCGTTCGGGCCAGGGGCGTTTGGGCCAGGGGCGTTTGGGCCAGGGGTGCGAGCAGGGCGCCGCAGCGCCAGCACGCGTCGTGCAGCCGGCAGCCGTGCCGCACACAGACGGCTTCGACGGCGAACCGCCAGCCCCTTCGGAAATACGGTTCCGGACCCTCGGCAAGGCAGCGCGGGCAATATTGCAGCACGGTGCGCGGCCGGCCTGAGCGGCTTGGCCTGGCCAGCAGCAGCCGGCCGTGCCGCAGCAGCGTGTCCTGCACCGTCTCGGCGCGGCTGATCGGCACCCGGTCGTCGGAAATCCCCAGGGTACCGGCCGCGAGGTGCGCCACGGGCTGCCCGCTCGCCAGGGCAAGCCGGTGCAGCGCCGCATCCGAGACATCAATGTCGGGATCGCCATGGCAGGCCCCGAGAGCGTCACGCGCGAACCGGTCCGGCGGCGCGCCGGCGGCGATGGCGGCGCGCCACAGCCAACTGCTGAACAACTCGTCTGGAAATCGCTTTGGCCGTTGCGGCCACAGCGTCGGCCGCCGCACTGGGGGCAGCGGTTCCAACGCGACCGTCTCCGGCGTGGGCGCAATCCCGCCCGCCGTTTTGCTGCCGGCCGGGAATGCACCCGCCAGCAAATCTCTGGCTGCTGCGCCGAACCAACGCGGCAGGGCCTCGCGCAGGGCGGCGACCGGATCAACCCCGGTGCCGGCAATCAGCCCCAGCCAGCCGATGATGGCACGGCAGGCGTCAGGGTCCTCGGTCGGCAGCCACGCCGCAGCGTCGCGCGCGAGGCGCATCGCCAGCGGGGCAGCCGGTCCATCGCGCCCCATCTACAGGTCCGCCGCCTGGGCGAGGTCCTCAAGCGCGGCCGGCAAGCCTGGCCGCACGCGATCGAGCATCGCGGCATCGATGCGTTCGTGACCGCAACGTACCGCTTCCGCCGCCGCCCGCCGCAGGACCCGCGCAATGCCACCGATCAGGCCCTCACCCATGGCCAGGATCCGTGCCGCGGTCTCCGGCGCGGTGAGGATGGAGCGCTGCCGGAGCGGCAGAGCCCGCTCGAACGTCGCCAGCAGCCGCAGATAATCCGGATCGTCCCGGTGCCAGCGCGGCAGGACGAACAACTCGAGCCGGTTGGCGAGCTGCTCGTCCTGGCGCATCACATAGGCGATCTCCTTGGTGGCAAAGCAGCCGAGCGAAACCCCGGTGACGGAGCCGATCTCGCGCAACTCGACCAGCATGGCAGCGGCGTTGGAGCCTTTCATGTTGTGCAGGTCGTCGATCAGCAGCAGGCGCAGGCCGACATCCTGCATGGCCTTGTAGGTTTCAGTTCGTAGCTGCGCGGTCGTGCGTCGTGCACCCACCTCGCGTCCCAGCGCGGCGAGAATGGCAGCAAGCAATTGGGGAATGCGTGGTCCGTTGGGTGCCTGGATCAGCGCGACGGGGATCCGCGACACCTCGGCCTGCGGGTCCTCCGGCAACACCTGGCGCGTCAGGAACCGTCGGGCGATGGCGGTCTTACCGTTGTTCGACAACCCAGCAACATATTGCCCGGTATCAGCCCGGGGAAACCGCGCTGATTCACTACAAGTACCATCCGCGCAGCGGTACGCGGGTGACTGTCGCCAAGCGCTGGCGACATCGAGACGGCTTGCATGTCGTGATCGAGCAGCCCGACGGCACGCTGATGCAACTTCCTGCCTGGATGCTTGACCCTGATGCCGCGAATTGGCCACTGGTGAACGTCCCACGGCTGCCGTTGTGCGTGCTGCGCGATCTGCGCCGCTTGAGTGGTGAGGTCCTACCCTCTCTCTCGCCCCCAACCAAGCGAGGAGTCGCGGATGGCCGACGTTCCGATACCCCAGTTCGATCTCTTCCAGATGACGGCGTCCGCACGGGGGCTGATTCCTCCGTTGCTGGAACCACCCCTGACGATGCTGCTGCGCGAGCTGATGTTGGTCGTCGTCGTGGGAAATCAGCACGCGGAGTCGGCCAATGAGTAAGATCACCGCCGGCCACCTTGCTCGTGCGGCTTTCGTGTACATCCGTCAGTCAACCCCTGAACAGGTCCGCCACAACCTGGAGAGCAAACGACGGCAATATGCCCTGGCTGGCCGGGCTCGCGCACTCGGTTGGCAGGATGTGGTCGTGTTGGACGAGGACTTGGGCCGTTCTGGATCAGGTGTGACACGTCCCGGCTTTGAACGCCTGTTGGCCGCAATTTGTGAGGGCTCCGTCGGTGCAGTGGTCTCGATCGAAGCGTCGCGCTTGGCACGCAACGGACGAGACTGGCACACTCTGCTCGAATTCTGCGCTCTGGTCGAAACGTTGATCGTCGATGAGAACGGTATCTTCGACCCGCGGCTTCCGGACGACAGGCTGCTACTCGGCATGAAGGGAACATTGAGCGAGATGGAGCTGTCGACATTCCGTCAGCGATCGCGCGAAGCCATCCGGCAGAAGGCAAGCCGGGGCGAGTTGTTCCAACGAGTCGTGGTCGGTTATCAGCTCGGGCCTGGACGCCACCTGGAGAAGAACCCCGACCGGCGGGTCCAGGCCGCCATCGACCTGGTGTTCCGTAAGTTCCGCGAGCTCGCCAGCATCCGTCAGGTGCTGCTATGGTTGCGCCAGGAGGGAATCGAACTGCCCTGCGCCCGGCACGTTGACGGAGTTCGCGGCGTCGGCTGGCGCTTGCCGGTGTACCAGACCATCCATCATATCCTGACCAACCCGGTCTATGCCGGTACTTATACTTATGGGCGGACCACGTCGCGCGTCCGGCTCGAAAACGGACGCAAGCGTGTCATCCAGGGCGTACGGGTCGCCCGCGATGATTGGGCCGTGCTGCTGCGCGACCACCATGAGGGCTACATCGACTGGGAAGAATTCGAGGCCAACCAGCGCATCATCGCTGACAACGCCAACATGAAGGGCGCGATGGCACGCGGCGCTGTGCGCGATGGCGCGGCGTTGCTTGCTGGCCTGCTGCGCTGCGGGCACTGCGGCCGCAAACTCCATGTGGCATACCCCGGGCAAGGAATGACGGCCCGTTATCACTGCGCCGGCGCGAATGTGAATCATGGCGCATCCAGCTGCCGGACATCGTTCGGCAGCATCCGTGTTGATCGCACGGTGTCGGAAGAGGTTCTCCGTCTGCTGCAGCCGCTCGCTCTGGCGGCTGCATTGGAAGCAATCGCGCTGCGCGAGCTGGTTGCCTCCGAGAAGCAACGGCAGTGCGAGTTTGCGCTGCAGCAGGCACGCTACGAGGCCGGGCTTGCGCGGCGGCAATATGACGCTGTGGATCCCGACAACCGTCTGGTCGCAGCGGAATTGGAGCGGCGTTGGAACGACAGCCTCGCGATCGTCGGCCAGCGCGAGGCGGAGCTCGCCGAAGCGGCAGACCAGAGGCAGGAAACGACGATAGAAGAGGAACGCGAGCAGCTGCTCACCCTCGGCCGCGACCTGTCCGTGCTCTGGAACCATCCGGCCGCCTCGGCCGCGATCCGAAAGCGCATCTTGCGCACGGTGCTGCGTGAAATCGTGGTGACGATCACCGGTGGGAAGCTGCGGTTCCTGCTGCACTGGCAAGGCGGTGACCACACTATAATAGAGACCCGCAAGCAAAAGTCGGGCGAGCATCGCTGGCAAACCGATGTGGAGACCGGGCGGATCATCACCGAACTCGCCCGGGTGTTGCCCGACGGTACCATCGCAGCCTTTCTGAACCGGGCGGGCCGGCGTACGGCGAAGGGGCATACCTGGACAAAAACGCGCATCTGCGCATTCCGCAACCAACACCACATCGTGTGCTATCGCGAAGGCGAGCGGGCCGAACGTGATGAACTGATTCTGAACGAGGTCATCGAGGATTTGGGCGTCAGCAAGATGACCGCGATCCGGCTGATCCAGGCCAAGCTGCTGCCGGCGCGCCAAGCATGCCCCGGGGCACCATGGGTCATTGCGCGCGCCGACCTCGATTTACCGGCGGTGCGTGCGGCAGTTCACGGTGTGCGGCGCCCGCTCCCAACCGACCCTCGCCAGGAAGCTCTGATTCTGCAATAACATACGGAGGTAGGCACCATGTCGCGTGATCGGAAGCGCCGACGATCAGCAGATTGTCCGGGCGCATGCGCCGTTCGGAGCGCAGGATCTGCTCCAGTCGCGCATGCGCCTCGCGCGCCCGGCCATAGCCGATCCATAGGTCGCGATCGATGTGTGCGATCCGCCGCGCGTCGTCCCATCGCAGGATCTGGCGCACGCTTGCATCAAGATGCTCTGCCGTTGCATCCGGCATCTCAGAGCACCTCCACGTCGGTGAACGGCTCGATCACCGCAACGCATGGCGACGCGACGGCTGTTCCGGGCCGCGCCGCGACGGCTGTTCCGGGCCGCGCCGCGACCACGATGTCAGCCACCGCGCGGGACGGCCCGTTCGGCTGCGGCAGCAACGCCGCCACTTCCTGAGCGCCCCGTCGCGCCTGGCATGTCCGCTCGGCCTTGCGGCGCGCGGTCGTGGTCTTCGCTTGCGCCTCGATGGCGCGGATCGCGGCGAGATTGTCAAACAGCCGCCGCTCGGTCCGGTCCGCCGCCTTCGAGGCCAGCAACCGGCGCCGCGCCTCCTCGCTCTCGGCGAGCGTCATGTCCGGGTGCGGCACGCGATAGGGCACCGCAATATACTCGTTTGTCGCCTCGTCCATGACCCAGACCGTGGCCAGGCTGCGCGGGTCGTACACAAGGATCCGCGTCACGCGCCGTCCGTTGTCGCGCCGCCACATCCCCAGGAGATCGCGCGTGCTGTAGTCGACGCGGAACAGCCGGAAGCCACAGCGGGTCAGGGCCCGCCGTTCATACGGCAAGAAGTCGAGCAGCAGGCGCCCGGCCGGCAGACGTGGCGGCACGCGCTCCGCATCGGACATACCAGGCCGCCGGTAGTAGGCGAGGTAGCGTTCGATGGGCCGTTCGCCGGTCGTCGCGTGCCCCGTGTGGTGGTAGCTGTCCACCATCAACGCCAGGACCTGCTCCAGCTCTGCAACCGTCAGGCACGCAAGACGGGCCGGCTCCGCCTCACCACGCTCCGCCACATTGCTGAAGGTGGTGCCGCGGCGTTCGTGAATGTGGCGCATCATCGTGCCAATCAGGCGCTCGATCATGCCGTGCATCTCGGGATGGCCAACCGGACGCCGCTTGCCCTCGATGCCATGCAGGCCGAGACCACGCTGGATGCCGGCCGCCTCGTTCTCGGGTCCCCGATCGTATTCGAGTACCTGCGGTTTGCCCCAGACCGGCCAACGTACCTCTGAGAGAGCCCGCCCGGCCAGCCAGTCATCCTTTGGCAGGCAGGCATGCGCCAGACAGCGTGCCGTGGACACGGTGGAAGCGCCGTGCAGCGAGATCGCGAAGCCGAGCACGACGCGGCTGTAGAGATCCAGCGCGAACGTTACCGTCGGCCTGCCGATCACCGTGCGGTCAAGCTCGCGGACCAGACACAGATCACACGGCGTGCTGTCGATCTGCACGCGGGCCCACGGCGCGGCTGCACCCGGGTGGGCGCC
>DATJNA010000093.1:0-4740 GCA_035508435.1 Acetobacteraceae bacterium
CAGGTCAAACTGATGCTGTCAGACCTTCCGCGTTTCAACGCGGCGCGACGTTACGGATGGGGGTTGCTGCTGGTGGGCAGCGTGTTCGTCGTCCTTGGCACGCTCCTGCTGTCGATCGCGCGCACGGGCGCCACGCTACCCTGGTTGCCAGGCCATGCGACTCCGCGTGCGCTCGGAACTCTCGGCGCCGCCTTATGGACGGCTGCCGCCGGCTTTTTGTCCTCTGCCATCCTGTCCCTCGCGCGCCAGCGACTTCTCGATGTCGAGATGCGCAACCTTGGGCGCGAAACGGCCGTTGCCGATGCAACCAGTCTGGCGGTCGCGGTGCGTCGTCTGGATTGGCCGTTGGTGGCGTCTGCGCTTGCGATCCGCCTCAAGTCCTGGCTGCGCGACGCGGAGTGGATCGCGCGTTGGCCGCCACCCGTGGTGGCGATGCTGTGCGCGATGGTGGCCGTGCGCGGCCTCGTCACTTTGTGGCGCCTGCCCGCGGAGTCGATATCCGATCCGCTGGTTCTGAAAATCAGCGCCGCCGCACTCTTCATCGCGGCGTTCCCGCTGCTGGTGCTCGAACGAATCTACGCGGCGATCGCGCCGGATCTGCTGCCGGAGGCCCCGCAGCTCAACCGCCTGCTGCGCGTGCCCTTGACCGCCTGCCTGGTGCTCGCGGCTGCGGGCGTCCTGATTTCGGTCGGGTTTGCGTGGGCGGTGTTCCTCGAGCGGGCGCTCGCTGTGTTGATA
The DNA here is from genome assembly GCA_035508435.1 of Acetobacteraceae bacterium. GTDB lineage: Bacteria > Pseudomonadota > Alphaproteobacteria > Acetobacterales > Acetobacteraceae > JASHVB01. The sequence goes on from DATJNA010000093.1 coordinate 739, forward strand.
GCCCTCGTGGCCCTCGAGCTCATCGTGCGTTGCGCGGCGATCATTTTCATCCCGTTTGCGCCGGTCGAGCGCCGTCAGTCGCTCGCGGACAGCAGCCTTGCCGGAGCAGTGCTGCGTCTCGGGCTGCCTAACCTCAGAACCATCAACCTCGCGGTACGCCGGCAGCTTGGCATCGATCTGTCGCGCAGCTGGGCACTGGCATTCATCCAGCGGGCGGCGCTGCCCGTGCTGGTGGGCATCGGGCTGTTTGCATGGGCAGTCACGGGAGTCACCACGCTCGGCCTCAACCAGCGCGGGATCTACGAACGACTCGGGACGCCGGTCGCTGTGTTTGGTCCCGGGCTGCACTTTCATCTTCCCTGGCCGCTCGGCAAGATTCGTCCCGTCGAGCTCGGCGTCGTGCACCTGCTGCCGATCGAATTCATCCTCCCGGGCGGCGCCAACCCCGACGAATCCTCCAGCGTCGGCGCCGAGGAGAGCGAAAAGCCGGCTGGGGCGGAGGATCCCGCACCGGAGAGCGCGGACCGACTCTGGACCGACGACCATCCCTTCGAGGGCAACTACATCATCGCCAGCGCCGAGCACGGCCAACAGAGTTTCCAACTCGTTGACATCGACATGGCCGTCATCTATCGGGTTGGTTTGGATGATGCAGCCGCCCGCGCTGCCGCCTATCGGGTGACCGACATCGATGAGCTGATCCAGGCGCTGTCCGGGCAGATCCTGGTGCGCTACTTTTCGAACAACACACTGTTGGACCTGCTGGGCAAGAGCCGGGAGACATTCACCCTCCAGTTCCAGACGACGCTGCAGGCGCAGCTGGATCGCTTCGCCACCGGCGTGGAAGCGGTTGGCGTATCGGTCGAGGCGATTCATCCGCCACCGGGCGCCGCCAACGCCTACCACGACGTGCAGGCTGCGGAGATCCTTGCCAATACGCAGATATCGGTACAGCGCGGCCAGGCATCGCGGTCGCTGGGTTCGGCCGCGCAGGTGGCGGGTCAGGACCGTGATAAGGCGACGGCGGCTGCAGCGGAGTTGATCGGTCAGGCGCAAAGCGAAAGCATCGTATTCGTCGGCGATCAGCAGGCGTACGCGCAGGCGGGGTATCCATTTCTGCTGGAGCGCTGGCTCGACAATCTGACGCGCGCTCTGGGCCAGTCGGGGTTCATACTGATCGATCACCGCTTGAGCGGCCAGAGCGTACCCGCGCTTGACCTGCGCGACCTGCGCGGCGCCGCGGCGAACTACTCCTTACCGTCCAACACTCCGCAGCCGGTGAGCCCGACACCACAGCCGCCGGACGAAGATCGCTGAGGCAGATGTGAAGATTCACCTGCTGGGAGAACGCGAATGACGCAAGAGTCGCCGGACCGTCCCGACGAGCAGCCGAGCGGCCGCTTCGGCCTGGGTGCCTGGTTTGTCCGCAATGGCCGCATTCTGGCGGCAGGCTTTATCGTGGTTATCGCCGTGCTGGCGGCCTGCGTCGTGCTGGTGGTGCCAGGGGAGGCCGTCGTAATGACGCGCCTGGGCAATCCCGTCAGGGTCATGACCGTGCCGGGACTCGCGTGGAAGATTCCAGCGCCGATCGAGAGCACGATACCGGTCGATCTCAGGCTCAAGACGACTTCGAGCGGCCTGCAGGACGTCGGCACCCGCGACGGGCTGCGCATCCTCGTGCAGGCCTACGTCGCCTGGCAGGTGCCGGACGATGCGGAACACATACGGCAGTTTCTGCGCGCCGTGCGCAACCAGCCGGACGTAGCGGCGGATCAGCTGCGCAGTTTCATCGGCTCCTCACTGGAGATCACCGTCAGCGGCTTCGATCTTGCCGGCCTGATCAACACCGACGCGTCGAAGATTCAATTGAGCGCGCTGGAAACGCGCCTGCTTCAGCGCATCGATGCCCAGGCGCTCAAGGTGTACGGCATCAAGATCCTGCAGGTCGGCATCGAGCGTCTGACGCTGCCGACCGAAACGCTCAACGCAACGGTGGCGAGGATGGCCGCCGAGCGCGAAACGGTCGCGGCGGCACGCCAGGCGGAAGGAGAGCGGGCGGCGGCCGAGATCACCTCGAACGCCGACCGCGATGCGCGCGTGCTGCTCGCGCAGGCAAAAGCCGACGCTGCGGCGATCGATGCGAAGTCGCGAGTCCAGGCCGCGGATATCTACGCCAAGGCCTACAGCCGCGACCGGGAGTTGTATACGCTGCTGCGCTCGCTGGACACGCTCTCGACCGTGGTTCGCAGCAATACCACCCTGATTCTGCGCAGCGATGCGGCACCGTTCCGGATCCTGGTCGACGGGCCCGGCAGGACAGCCGGAAGCCTGCCGGCGCTTCCCGCGAAAAAGCCCTGATGGCCAGCACGGCACGCAAGGAGGATCGGGAAGCTGACGGGCCGTGGGCGCAGGCCGCGGAACTGTCGTTCCGCGCCTTGTTCGTGCTGGTATTCATCTTGGCGGCCGGCTGGGCCGTCTCCAATTGCCGCCAGATCCCCCCCGACAGCCGCGCGCTCGTCATGCGATTCGGCACGGTAGTCCGCGAAGCGGGCTCCGGTCTGCTGGTGGCCATGCCGCAGCCTATCGAGCACGTGATCCTCCTGCCCTCCAAGGATCGCCAGATCGAATTCAAAATGACTGCATTTCAGTCCGCAGAGGGCTCCACGGCGGCGTTCGTCGGCGTCAGTGAGTCCGCGCGACAGAACACGGGCATGTTGCTCACCGGCGATATGAGCGTCGTGCACTTCGATGCGACACTCTTCTATCAGATCTCCGATGCCAATACCTACGTGTTGTCCTCTGCGCACGTCGCGCCTGCGCTGGCGAGACTCTTTGCGGCGACGGCGGTGGCGGTTGCCGCGCGGCGGGATCTCGACACCATCCTGGTGGCGCGTCCGGAGCGCACGGGCGCCAGCGACGCCGCGCGCGCGGGGCGGGAAAGCCTGCGCGCGGAGCTGATGAGCGAAGTGAATCGCCGGCTGGCCGATCTCGCCCGGCAAGGTGCGGGGCTTGGCATCAGCGTCAGTCGCGTCGACCTCGTGCCTTCGATCCCCGCGGAGGCCAAGGACGCTTTCGATGCCGTACTGTTTGCCCTGCAGGCCGCTGAAACCGTGACCGCCACCGCGCGCACCGAGGCTGAGACCACGCGGCAGAAGGCCAATCAGGACCGCGACCGCATGCTGACCGACGCGCAGGCGATGGCGGAGGAAAGAACCACGCAAGCCAAGACGCGCACCGCGGCCATCAGCGCGCTCGCGCAAGGGGCGCCGGGTCTCTCGGCTGACATGCTGTCCCGGCAGATCTACCAGGAGCAGATCGGCAAACTGCTGGGGCAGGCGGGTAAGGTATACGCCACGGACAGCGCCGACGGCGCCCGGATCTTTGTGCCGGGAGGACCCCAACATTGACGACCATCACCGACCCTCACAACGCCGCAGCCGACAGCGTGCTGTTGAGCGGCTCCGAGCAGCTTTCGCTGGCGACGCGGCTGACGCTCTCGCTGCTTGCGGCGGGCTGCCTGATCGTAGCCGGTGTGCTCCAGCTGTTCCGTCCCGAGCAACACGAGGTGGCCGAGCTGGTGGCGGGCGTGGCTGCCTTTTTGGTCGCGGTACCGGCGCTCCAGGCTGCCTGGCGCAGTCTGCGCCGGCCGGGGCTGCACGGCATCGTGGACCAGCTGATCGCACTGGCACTCCTCGGTGCCTGGGCGAGCGGCAACCTGGTCACGGCGGCGCTCCTGCCGCTGATCATGACGCTTGGGCATATCCTCGAGGAGCGCTCGCTGCTCGGCTCGCAGGAAGCCATCCGCGCCCTCAGCCGACTCACGCAGACCAAGGCACGCCGACTGGCCGACGAGGGTATTCAGGAAGTCAGCGCGCAGGCACTGCGCGTCGGTGATCGGATCGAAGCGCGCGCGGGCGATCTCATTCCGGCAGATGGCATCGTCGAAAGCGGAGAATCGAGCGTGGATATCGCCTCGATCACCGGCGAATCGGTGCCGGTGGA
>DATJNA010000094.1:0-4777 GCA_035508435.1 Acetobacteraceae bacterium
GAAATCGTGCCGGGCGAGGAGATCATGCAGCCGCTCAAGGATACCGGTTGCCATCTGCCGTCGACCGCAGCCGCCTGACCGGAATGCACTGCTTCCTTCACAACAGGTCAGCCGGACGCAAAGCTAATGCCCTCGACTGCACTACTTCTTTCGCAAGCCTTCAGCGGGTTTGCGTTCGGCACCCTGTTGGCGCTGTTGAGCAGTGGGTTGACGATCATTTTTGGTACACTGGGATTCGTCAACTTCGCTCACGGCGCGATGTTCATGCTGGGGGCCTACGCGGCGTTCGTCGTGTTGGCCCACTGGCATTCTTATATCCTCGCGCTGCTGGCCGGCGCCGTGGTCTTGCTCATAGTCTCGGTCGTGCTCGAACGCGGCCTGCTGCGCTTCTTCTACACCAGGCCGCCGGAGGATCAATTGCTGGTGACGTTCGGCCTTTCGGTGATGATGATCGAGGCCATACGTTATTTCTTCGGTAGTGACAGCGAGCGCGTCGCGCATCCGGCCTGGGGCAATGGGATCGTCAATTTCTGGGGGCTGTTCTACTATCCGCTCTACCGTGTCGAAGTCATCGGCATCGCTGCGCTGTTCCTGCTCGCACTCTATCTGCTGCTTTATCACACTTCGCTCGGGCTGATGGTGCGCGCGGGCATCGAAGACCGGCCGATGGTCGGTTTGCTCGGCATCGACGTGCGCCGGATGTTCTTGATCGTGTTCGTGGTCGGGGCGGTAGCGGCAGGCATCGCCGGCGTGATCTTCTCGCCGCTCTCCGCGGTGGTCCCCGATATGGGCACGCCGTTCCTGATCCAGGCCTTCGTCGTGGTGGTGATCGGCGGCCTTGGATCGTTCGGCGGCTCCATCATTGGCGGCCTCATCGTGGGCGAGTTGTTGAGTCTGACCACCGCGTTCGATGCCGCCTGGTCCCAGGCGTCGATCTACATTGTCATGACCCTTGTCCTGGTGCTGCGCCCCCGCGGTTTGTTTGGTGCGGCGGGGCGGGTATGAGTGCCAGCCTCGACGCTCGGCGCGCCAGCCGCTGGCTTCCCGAGATCATCATCCTGATCCTGCTGGCGGCGTTGCCGTTCGGCGTTGTTGCTGCATTTTCCTCGGTCGATCTGCTGACCCGCATCCTGCTGTGGGGTTTGTTCGGCATCGGCTTCGACCTGTTGTTCGGCTACAGCGGGCTGTTGTCGTTCGGTCAGGCGGCGTTCTACGGCACGGGCGGCTTTGTAACCGCGTATCTGCTGACCACTCACGCGATGACCAATGTCTGGTTGGGGATTCTTGCCGGAGTCGTGGCCGCCTCGCTATTCAGCTTGTTCGTCGGGTATCTCGCGCTGCGACGCGTCGGCCTCTACTTCGCGATGATCACGCTCGCCTTTGCGCAATTATCGTACTTTATAGAGAACTCCCCGCTGGCGCACTGGACCGGCGGTGAGAACGGCCTTCCCGGCGTGCCGCCCCCGACCATTCAACTCGGTCCGGTCGAGTTCTCGTTCGACAGCGGTTGGCATCTCTATACGCTGATCGCCGTCATGTTCTTTTTCGGTTACGTGCTGGCGCGCTTCATCGTGCGCTCGCCGGTCGGAGCAGTACTGGCCGGCATTCGGCAGAATGCGGACCGCACCGCCGCGCTCGGTCATTCAGTTTCCGGCTATAAGCTCTCGGTGTTCGTGCTAGCCGCTGCTTATGCCGGCCTCGCCGGAGCAATGCTGGGCATTTTTCAAAGTTTTATGCCGCCCGATGCGTTTGCAGTCGATACCTCGGCCCAGCTCGTGCTTCAGGCCGTCATAGGCGGTGTCGGAACGTTGCTAGGCCCTACGGTCGGCGCCGCGGTCTGGCTTCTGTTGCGCGATGGGCTGCAGCAAATTCCGGGTATCGGCGGGCTATGGCTTTTCATTTTGGGCGCCATCTTTGTTCTGTTGGTGACTTTGGTGCGCAAAGGGCTTTACGGGACGGCTGTCGCCTGGTGGCAGTCGCGTCTGGCGATATCAGCGTCGCAGCAGAATCCGCGCCCACGGGCAGCGGTCCGGCCACATGCCGTCATGCTGCAGCCGACGCCACCCATGGCGGCCGGCGCCGCGGTAACGCCGGCGCTGGAGGCGCGGTCGGTTAGCAAGAACTTCGGTGGCGTCCGGGCTGTGTCCGATGTGTCGCTGGTGGTGCCGGCAGGCGAAATCTACGCCGTCATTGGTCCTAACGGCGCCGGCAAGACCACGTTTCTGCGCATGCTCTCGGGCGAAATGGTGCCGAGCAGAGGCCACATCCTGCTGCGCGGTGACGATATCACCGGCCGCAGCGTCACCGCGGTCAACCAGGCGGGAATGGCCAAGAGCTATCAGATCAACCAGTTGTTCAACGATCAGACCGGCCGCCAGAACCTGCGCCTTGCCGCACTCGGACGCCATCGCGGCAAGTTACGGTTCGACGTGTTCCGCGCCGCTGACAGCATTCCCGAAGTGGAAGATTCGATCGACGCCCTGATCGACGAGCTCGGCCTGGCGGCGTGCGCCGATCTGCTGGTGTCGACGCTGCCGTACGGCGAAAAGCGCCGTATCGAACTGGGACTTGCTCTGGCGACCCTGCCCTCGGTGCTATTGCTCGATGAGCCGCTTGCCGGTCTTTCAGCCGGCGAGCGGCAGGATGTGATCCGGCTGATCCGGCGCCTCGCCGAGGGCCGCACCATCGTACTGGTGGAGCATGACATGGATGCGGTGTTCGCGCTGGCCGCGCGGATCATGGTGATGCATCAGGGCCGTCCGCTCGCCGAAGGCACGCCAGCGGACATCCGCCAGCATGACGAGGTGCGCCGGGCCTATCTCGGCGGCGTCAAGGCGCATGTCCATGCTTGAGGTCGATGCGATCAACACCTTCTACGGCGACTCACACGTGCTGTTCGACATCAGCCTGCGAGTTGCCGAGCATGAGGTCGTGGCATTGCTCGGTCGCAACGGCGCCGGCAAGAGCACCACGCTGAAGACCATCGCCGGAGTACTCGCGCCGCGTTCGGGCGAAATCCGCTTCGCCGGCTCGCCGATCCAGGGACTGACCAGCCATGTCATCGCCCGCCGCGGCCTGCAACTTGTGCCAGAGGAACGGCGCATCTTCATCACGCTGACGGTCGAGGAAAACCTCAAGCTGGCGGCGCTGAATGCGGCGCAACCAAAGGCGATCGACGAAATCTTCGCGATCTTCCCACGCCTGCGCGAGCGGCGGCGTGCCACCGGCGGCACGCTGTCGGGCGGCGAGCAGCAAATGCTGGCGATCGCGCGCGCGCTGATCCGCTCGCCGCGGCTGATGCTGCTTGATGAACCGTTCGAGGGGCTGGCGCCGGTGATCGTCGAGGAGCTGGTCGAGTTTTGCGGTCACCTCGCCGAGTCCGGCTCCACGATCGTCATCGTGGAGCAGGACGTGCGCGCGGCACTGGAACTGGCGCGCCGGGTGTATGTGCTGAACAACGGCCACGTCGTGTTCCAGGGCACGCGTGAGGCTTTGTTGGCCAATCCGGGCATTACCAGCCGCTATCTCGGTCTCGACCTGGAGACCGAGAATGTTTTGGAACCTTAGGAACCGACGGAGCGGCGTGTCGGCCAAGCTGGAACCCACCTGGGCTTGAGCCGAATGCCCGATCTCGACATATGCACGGCCCGCTAGCGGACCCGGCAAAGGGCCACTCATCTCAGCCGGCCCGGGACTCAAAAACCATGTCCGCTCGCCGTCGCTGCCAAGTGGCCGCTTAACGACGTGGTGAAGGTTTTCGGACGCCGGCCGTCGCAGGCCGCGCGTCTGGGCATGGGGCCGGCGTACGAAAACCGCCCAAGCACGAACCCGCGGGGATGCGGCGATGGTCTATGGGGATTTCGAGTTTTGCTCGGTTGAGGTGGTTACGCAACCGGCTCGTCGCTGGCGTTGTCGGGAAGTTGGCGAGTGATATTTTGCGCCGGGCGAGGCCAGGATCGGGATTTGGCCGCGGCTGATATGCAGCCGTGTGGCGCTGATCATGGTTAAGGACGCATCAGGAGGCATTCGCCGTAACGGTGGTGTTGCGGCGTGAGGTGAGCGCGAGCCGTGCCGGATCACGAGGGGGTGCTCCCGGTTGATGCAGGCGCGTGAGGTGGCGCGCGTGGTTGCCTCCATCGCCCGAAGGTCTCGATGATGGTCATGCGCCCGCCGCAGCAGGGACAGGGCGGCAGCCAATCGGGCGGTTCCGGCGCTTCGACGGGTTCCGGCGGCGGCGCCACGGCAAGCAGTTCGCGGGCACGCGTGATACTGGCTTTGCGTGCGGAACTGGCGAGCAAGCCGTAATGGCGGATGCGGTGGAAGCCACGTGGCAGGACGTGGAGCAGGAAGCGGCGGATGAACTCGTGCGGCGCGAGGGTCATGACGCGCTGCCGCTCGAGACCGTCGCGGCGGTAATCCTTGTAGCGGAAGGTGACGCCGGTCGCGTCGAACGCGATCAGGCGCCGGTTGGAGATGGCGACCCGGTGGGTATAGCGCGAGAGATAGGCGAGGACGGCCTCGGGGCCAGCGAACGGTGGCTTGGCATAGACCACGAAGCGCTTCTTCCTGACCGCGGCGAGGTGACGCAGGAAGAGACGGCGGTCGGCGAGACTGGCCTGGGTGCCGAAGAACGCAAGTCGCCCCGCCTTATGGAGCTCGATCAGCCGCGTGAGGAACAGGCGGCGGAAGAGCATGCCCAGCACCCGCACCGGCAGCAGGAAGGCCGGACGCGAAGAGATCCAGCGCCGTCCGTCGAGCGAGATGCCGCCACCCGGTA
>DATJNA010000095.1:0-89063 GCA_035508435.1 Acetobacteraceae bacterium
CGCTTTCCAAAACTTCGGTAGTTCCGCGTCAGACAGCACACGCTCGCGGGATTTCGTTTCGTTGCGCGTGACACCGTGACAGGGGTTGACCGCGATGTCGCCGACTTCCTCTTTGATCGCCCAACTGAAGATGGCCGAGGCCGCCGCGAGCACTTGGTTCGCAACCACGGGGGCACCCCCATCGGTGATCCGCCGGATCACCGTTCGAACATCGGAGCGCGTGATGTCCCTCGCGCGCAGCTTGTTCCACCGGGGCGCTAGGTGCTTCGCGACCAACGCGTCGGCTTGCCTCCAACTCTTGTTCACGCGCTTCGCGTGTTCCAGGTAGCGGCTTGCCACGTCTTCGAATGTTTCGGCCTTCAGGCCGCGCTGCTTCTCCGCTTGCGGGTCGATCCCCTGCGCTACCTGCCCGCGTAGCCGGTCGGCTATCTTGCGCGCTTCGGCGAGGCCCACGGCATCAATTCGGCCGATGGTGAAGCAGCGCAGCCGTCCACCAGACCGATATACGAAGCGCCAGCTCCGCGGCGCGGCGGCGGTGCCCCCCGGTTTGTCACCGTCTTTGCGCTTCGGTGCGACGGCCAGCGCCAGGCCCCGGCATTTGGCGTCCCAGTATAAGGTGCGCGTTGGGCCGGGCTGAACGTTGCGGACGAACGGGTCGCTCAAAACGAGCTTCGACGGGGCCTTTGGCGACTGGCCATCACGGCGGGGGCGGGGCATGGGGCGGTCTCCGGTATAACCCTGGTATAACGCCTATAGCTTAATGCCCCTAAACGGCGCTTAACAGTAGGCGATGCAAAAACCTAGGTAACATCGACGTTTTTGCGCATTCATTTACGGAGGTTAACGGCGCAAAATTGGCGGTTTTATTAACCCCGGCTTAACCGATTGCTCCTAACCTGCCCCAGTCCCGTGTGTTCCATGGCGAGGGGTTGGCGTGTTTCAACGGCTGCATACAGAGATCGGCAGCCTTGCAGCGACGCAGCTTTTCTTCATTGGCGGCACGATGAAATCCGGCACCACCTGGCTGCAGCTTCTGCTGGACGCGCACCCGCAGATCGCGTGCAAGGGCGAGGGGCACATCGCCAATCATCTTGCCCCGTTGCTGTCGCACTGCCTGGATCAGCACAATCGCAAGACAGCGGAAAAGAACGCCGCGATCTTCAGCGAGATCGACGGGTTTCCGCGTTACCGCCGGGACGACCTCGCCTACCTGATCGGCGCGGCCATCTTGCTACCGTTCGCGAAGCCTGGTTCGCACAAGGACCTGCACGCGGTCGGCGAGAAGACGCCGGACAACGTACGCCACTTCGATCTGCTGCACGCCATCTTCCCCACCGCTCGTTTCCTGCATGTCGTGCGCGACGGGCGGGACTGCGCCGTGTCCGCCTGGTTCCACAATCTGCGCGCCAACCCGGAGTGGATGCGCGCGACCTACGCCTCTCTGCCCGACTTTGCCGCGGTGTTCGCGCGTGCATGGGCGGCGGATCTGGCGCTGGCGGCGACCTTCGGTGCCGCCTGCCCCGCCCTCTGCCAGACCGTGCGGTACGAGGCGCTGCTGAACGATACCGCGGGCACGCTCCAAACTGTGCTGGAGTTCCTCGGCATGGCGGCGGATGCCGACACGGTGGCGCAGTGCTGCGATGCTGCCAGCTTCGAACGGCTGAGTGCGGGGCGAGCACGTGGCGAGGAAGATCGTTGCTCGTTCTTCCGTCTCGGCGTGCAAGGCGATTGGCGCGCACATTTCGACGCGGCGGCCAACCGCGCCTTCATCCACGCCGCCTCGCCATGGCTGGAGGTGCTGGGCTATCTCTGACCGTGTGCCGGCGCGTGCCGCACGGCAGGTGCGCAACGGCAGCGGGAGGCGATGGCAATGGAGATCGAAGGTTACGAGATCCTGGGGCTCGGCCTCTATTTCGAGGACCTGCCCGTCGGCCGGAAATTCCGCACCATCGGGCGGACGCTGACCGAGGCCGACCTGGTGAATTTCATCGGCGTCACCGGCATGACCGAGGTGTTGTTCTCCAACACCGAATTCCTGCGCCACGAAAGCGACATCAAGCAGCGCGTCGTGCCAGCGGCCATGGTGTATTCGTTTGCCGAGGGATTGCTGGTGCACGCCACCATGCAGCACACCGGCTTCGCCTTCCTGCACATGGAGCTGAATGTCGAAGGCCCGACCCTCGCTGGCGACACGATCCATGTCGAATGCGAGGTGGTGGAAAGCCGCCGCAGCGCCAGCCGGCCCAATCGCGGCCTGGTGCGCACGCGCAATCGCGTGGTGCAGCAGCAGGGCCGTGTGGTGCTGACCTATACGCCGTTGCGGATGGTCAAGGCCCGCACCGAGGGGTAGCATCGCGCCGCAAGAGGAAACGGTGCAATGAAACTGGCAACCTACCAGACGGCGGACGGCCCGGCGCTCGGCATTGTGCTGACGGAGAAGGGCCAGATCGTCAATGCGGCCGCGGCCTGCACACGCTTGCTTGGGGTGCGGCATCACGGTCCATTCAGCATGCTGGCGCTGATCGAAAGCGGTCCGGCGGGGCTGGCTTTGCTACACCGCCTGCCGCTGCACGAGGCGGCGATCGTGCCATTCGCGGTTGACCTCGCGGGCGTGAAATTGCTGGCGCCGCTGCCGGTGCCGCCGCAGCTTCGCGATTGCTCTGTGTTTGCCCAGCATGTCAGCCACGCGCCGCTTGGCATGCAACGGCTGAAGGCCGCGCTGGAGGGACACCACCTGGGTGCCCTGCCGGAACCCGCGGTGCCGGAGGTGTACCTCGCGCAACCGATCTGGTATATCAGCAACCGGTTCAGCGTGGTCGGCCACGACGGGGTGGTGCGTTGGCCAGGCTATAGCCGGGTGATGGATTTCGAACTGGAACTGGCCGTCGTCATCGGCAAGGGCGGTGCCGATATTTCCGAAGCCGACGCTCGCGGTCACATCTTCGGCTACACGATCATGAACGATTTCTCGGCGCGAGATCAGCAGCGGCGGGAGATGGAAGCGGGCCTTGGCCCAACCAAGGGCAAGAGCTTCGATACCGGCAACGCCATCGGTCCCTGGATCGTCACGGCCGACGAGGTTCCCGATCCCTATGCGCTGCCGGTCGCGGTGCGGGTGAACGGCGAGGAATGGGCGCGCAGCACCACCGCCGGCATGCTGCACAGCTACGAGCAAATCATCGCTTTCATTTCGCGCAACGAGACGCTGCATCCGGGCGAGATCATCGCTGGCGGCACGGTGGGCGGCTGCTGCGGACTGGAGCTGGGCCGCTTTCTGCCCGACGGTGCCACGATCGAGCTGGAGGTGACCGGGATTGGCGTGCTGCGCAACAAGGTGGTCGCGAACGCGCAGGCGGGGGCCGTGGTGATGCGGGTCTAATCTCCGCGGTCAGGGCACTGTGAAACGCGGCCATTGTCATTGCGAGGACCGCGCGCGAAGCGCGGCGGGACGAAGCAGCCTCATTCGAGTGGGCGCACGGACTCTCGCGCGGCCAAGCGACCGAGATTGCTTCGGCCCCTCTGGGGCTTCGCAATGACATGGGTGGTTTCCTTCGGCCCCTTTGGAGTGTCGCAATGACAGGGGGGGTCCTTCGGCGCCTCTGGGACGTCGCAATGACGGCGGCCTCCTGCACCACGCATCGCTAATTCCGGGCACTACGTCGCGCCCTGTTCCTCGCCCAAGAACCAATCCAGCATCCGCGCATTCTCCTCGCGCGGATAGGCGTGCGACAGGTCGGCGATCTCGCGGTACATCACCTTCGCTCCCGCCGCATCCAGCCCCGCATGAGCCGAGCGCGCGACCGATACGGGAAACATCCAGTCCAGCGCCCCGTGCACCAGATAGATCGGCAGTCCCGTCATGCGCTGAGGCTCCGCCATCGTCAGTAACAGCGGATGGAAGCTTGCGGCAATCGGCGCGAGATGGGTGAAAGGTGAGTCTGGGTCGATGCCGCTGATCAGCGTGAAGGTGCCGCCGTCGCTCATCCCGGTCAGCAGCAGCCGCGTGCGATCGACGTGCCACGTCCGCGCCATTTGCTCCAGCACGTCGACGAGATGCGCGGCATCGATGTCTGGCTGCATCAGCGACCAGGTGTCGCCGATGGCGGTCGGCGCCGCCACGATCACCCCGCGGCTGCGCGCTTCCCGCACCCAGGTCCATAGAAACAATCGGCCATGCCCGGAACCGCCGTGCAGGGCCATGACCAGGGGATAGGCGCGCGCCGCATCGTAATCCTCCGGCACGAACACCGAGAACCCGCCGCGCTCGTCCGTGGTGTTCGCCGCATGCAGCACGCCTACCTGCGCGTCGGTTCGCGCTGCCCCTGCCGACAGCCGGTCGAGCAGCGCCTGGTCGTCACGGCGATCCGCCAGCAGGAAGAAGCGGCTGACCGAGGACAGCGACGACGCCAGGAGATACAGCGCCTCGTGGGCTCGGGCGACCTGGCGCAGGGCCCGGAAGGCTTCGCGCAGTCCGTTTGTGCCGGTCGCTGCCTCGCGCAGCGCCTCGCAGGCGCGCAAGGTGAAGGTGGCGGCGTGTTCCGCTTGGTCGCGGAACGATATCAGCCGGTCCGGCCACGCGGCCGCGAGGAAGGATTCGTGCGCGCCACGCAGGGCGGTGTCGTCATCACCGAGCACGGCCGTCAGCGACGCGAGATCGGGCGGATGCAGATGCCTGGCGATAAATCCGAGCTTCTCCAGCGCATCCATTGTGCGCGCGACCAGCCCGACTATCGCCTCAACCAGAGGGTCTTCCTGCATGTTGGTTGCCTGCCTCTCGTCATGGGAGATTTGACCCGGTCGTGGCCATGAACGCCAGTGCGTGGGGGGCGGGCGCCATGTCTCCCGTCGACCGGACCACAGCGCACCGGCGTGAATGTCAAGCGACCTATAAGCGGCTGGCTTTTCCGCCCCTCCCGGCCGCCCCCACCCCATGCTAGAGACCCCGCATGCCCCAAACCCGTCCCGAACCATGACCGAGCAACGCCCCGCCGCCAGCCTGGATCGCTTCTTCAGCGCACCGCTGACGGAGACCGATCCCGAACTTGCCGCCGCGATCGGCGCCGAACTGCATCGTCAGCAGGACGGCATCGAGCTGATCGCCAGCGAGAACCTGGTCTCCGCCGCGGTGCTGGAGGCGCAGGGCTCGGTGCTGACCAACAAATATGCCGAGGGCTATCCCGGTCGTCGCTATTATGGCGGTTGCGTCTATGTCGATGTGGCGGAGCAATTGGCCATTGACCGCGCGAAACAACTGTTCCACTGCGCCTTTGCCAACGTGCAGCCACATTCCGGGGCGCAGGCCAACCAGGCGGTCTTGCTCGCCCTGCTGCGGCCGGGCGACACCATCCTGGGCATGAGCCTCGCCGCCGGCGGCCACCTGACGCATGGTGCCGCGCCGAACCTCTCCGGCAAATGGTTCCGTGCTGTCCAGTATGGCGTGCGGCGCGACGACGGCTTGCTGGACTACGACGAACTGGAGCGTCTGGCGCGGGACGAAAGACCGAAGTTGATCATCGCCGGCGGCTCCGCCTATCCGCGCTTCATCGACTTCGCCCGCATCCGCCGCGTCGCCGACGACGTAGGTGCGCTCTTGATGGTGGACATGGCGCATTTCGCCGGCCTGGTCGCCGCCGATCTGTTCCCCTCGCCGTTGCCGCACGCGCATGTGGTGACCACTACCACACACAAGACCCTGCGCGGCCCGCGTGGCGGCATGGTGCTGAGCAATGACCCGGAGATCGGCAAGAAGATCAACGGCGCCGTGTTCCCGGGCCTGCAAGGTGGCCCGCTGATGCACGTCATCGCCGGCAAGGCCGCCGCGTTCGGCGAGGCGCTGCGTCCGGAGTTCCGCGCCTATCAGAAAGCGGTGGCGGACAACGCCAGGGTGCTGGCGGAGACGCTGCTCCAGCGTGGCGTCGCGATCGTGTCCGGCGGCACCGACTGCCATCTCATGTTGGCCGACCTCCGTCCCAGGCGCGTCACCGGCAGGGCGGCCGAGGCCAGCCTGGAACGCGCCCATATCACGGCCAACAAGAACGCCATCCCGTTCGATCCGGAGAAACCGGCGGTCACGTCCGGCATCCGCCTCGGCACGCCTGCGGCTACCACGCGCGGCTTCGGCGCGGCGGAGTTCCGCGAGATCGGCGCGATGGTCGACGAGGTGCTGGAGGGCCTGTCGCGGTCCAACGACGGCAGCAACGACGCGGCAGAGCATACGGTGGGTGCTCGGGTCCAGGCGATGTGCGCGCGCTTCCCGATCTATCAGGGAGCCTGAGCGATGCGCTGCCCGTTCTGCGGCAATGACGACACGCAGGTGAAGGACAGCCGGCCCAGCGAGGACGGCAGCGCGATCCGCCGCCGCCGCTACTGCCCGCATTGCGGGCAGCGCTTCACCACGATCGAGCGCACCCAGTTGCGCGAGCTGACCGTGGTGAAGTCGGACGGCCGCCGCGTGCCGTTCGACCGCGACAAGCTGGCGAAATCGATCCGTACTGCGCTGAACAAGCGGCCGGTCCAGGAGGAGCGCATCGAGCGCATCGTCAACGGCATCGTGCGGCAGTTGGAGGCGTCGGGCGAGAGCGACATCCCCAGCAAGCAGATCGGCGAACTGGTGATGGACACACTGAAGGAGATTGATCCGGTGGCGTATGTGCGTTTCGCCAGCGTGTATCGCAATTTCCGTGAAGCCAAGGATTTTGGGGATTTCGTTGGATCGCTGGCAGGCAAGGACTGAGCCTCTCGAGGCAGCCGCCGCTGGAAACCGTTGGTCGGCCGGACAGCTGCTTGCGCTGACCATGGGCGACCCGGCCGGTATCGGCGGCGAACTCACGCTGCGCGCCTGGCAAGCGTTGCGGACGAAGCCATTGTCGTTCCTCGCCCTGGACGATCCACGGCGTCTTGCCGATATCGGCCGGCGTATCGGCAGCGACGTGCCGATTCGCGAAACCGACGCTACCGGGGCGGCGGCGGTGTTTGCCGATGCGCTGCCGGTATTGCCGATTTCGCTCGGGTCGCCGGCAGAACCCGGCCGACCCGACAAGGCGAATGCCGCGGCGGTGATCCAATCGATCGAGCGCGCCGTGGCGCTGGCGCAAAGCGGGGTGGTGGGCGGCGTCGTCACCAACCCGATCAATAAGGCGGCGCTCTACGATGCCGGCTTCGCCTATCCCGGCCATACCGAATTCCTCGCCGCACTGACCGGTGTCCTCGGCAATGAGATTATGATGCTGGCGTCACCGCAGTTGCGCGTGGTGCCGGTGACCATCCATGTCTCGCTGCGCCAGGCGCTGGCATCTCTCACCACCGAGCGGATCCTGGCTGTGGCCCGCACGACGCACGCTGCATTGCGCCGCGATTTCGGCCTCGCGCAACCACGTCTCGCGGTGGCCGGGCTCAATCCGCATGCCGGCGAGCAAGGCGCGCTGGGCGATGAGGAACGCACGATCATCGGCCCGGCGCTGGCCGCCTTGCGGGCCGAAGGGATCGATGTGACCGGTCCCTGGCCGCCCGATACGATGTTCACCGCGACGGCCCGTGCGAGCTACGACGCGGCGATCTGCATGTACCACGATCAGGCACTGATCCCGCTGAAAACGCTGGATATGGACCACGGCGTGAACGTGACGCTCGGGCTGCCGATCGTGCGCACCTCGCCGGACCACGGCACCGCCTACGACATATCGGGGAAGGGTATCGCCGACCCGGTCAGCCTGATCGCGGCGATCGAACTCGCGGCGACCCTGGCGGAGCGTCGCGCGTCCGCGGCGCCGCCTGGGCTTTGACCGGGCAAGCAAACCCATTCGGCATTGCGTCTGGAGGGTTGGGTGGAGTCTGCCAGGGGTTGCTTCCCGGGTCACGCCCAAGCCCGCTGCGCTCGTCGCAATGACAGGATATGCGCGATCACAGGATACGTACGACCAGGAGGGAACAACCGATGCTGAGCTTCGATCTTCTGAAGGAACAAGGCTTCGATCTGCAAAAGCATGTGGAAAAGGTGCTGGGGAAGATGGGCGAGGGCGACGTCACCGTCGCCTGCTGGGAACCTGGCCAGGTCAGCCCCAATCATCTGCATCCCAACGCCACGGAGATATATTTCTGCTTCCAGGGCGGCGGCACCATGCGTACGCCGAGCGGCACCGTGGCAGTGACGCCCGGCAGCTTCGTCGTCCATCCGCGCGGCGAGCTCCACGAATACATCAATGGTCCCGAGCGCACCCTCTTGTTCCGGGTACGTTATGGTGACGACATGTCTACCCGTAGCAAGGACTGGCCGACCAATCCGCGGTTCGAGCAACGCCCGGAGGACGCCGCCTGGTTCGCGGAGCATCCGGACGGCTGACCTCCGGCCGTGCCCGCGCGCCTAGCTGGCTGACCCTCGGGTCGCGGCTCCCGTTCAACAACCCGTGCCATCCCCGCCGCGCACGCGCGGGTCGTGGTGCCCTGGGGCTTGTTTGCACGCCCTCCCCCCTGCAAGTAACGTCCGGCCTACCCAACAGGGACATGTGAGCGATGGATATGACGGGCGAGCGGCGCATCCCCGCGCCGCGGCAAACCGTTTGGAATGCCCTGAACGACCCCGCTGTACTCCGCGACAGCATCCCCGGCTGCCAAAGCCTGGAGAAGGAGTCGGATACCGCGATGAAGGCGACTGCCGCGGTGAAGATCGGCCCGATCTCCGCCCGCTTCACCGGCAACGTCCTGCTGTCCGACATCGACCCGCCGAGCAGTTACACGATCAGTGGGGAGGGGCAGGGCGGTGTCGCCGGCTTTGCCAAGGGCGGTGCCAAGGTGAATCTCGCCGACGACGGCGCCGACACGCTGCTGCGCTACGAGGTCCACGCTCAGGTTGGCGGCAAGCTGGCGCAGCTCGGCGCTCGGCTGGTCGATGCCAGCGCCAAGCAGATGGCCGAACAGTTCTTCGACCGCTTCAGCGCCCGTGTGGCCCCGCCTGCGCCGGAAGCCGCCGCCGCGCCGGCTGCCGCGTCCGCCGGGCCGGCCGCCTCCGCTGCGCCGCCCGCTTCCGCCGCCACGGCTCTCTCTGCCGCCGCGCCCGGTGAACCGAATTTTCCAGCCGTCCCACCCACGGAGCCAGCCCACGTGAGTGCCAATCACCAGCGTGTCTTCCCGTCCGCCCCTGGCTCGGCGGTGTCCGAGCCGGTGCTGCCGCCGCCCAACCCGCCCTCCGCCGTCAGCGTGTTCTCGATGATCCCGCGCGAGCCATACGGTCTGCCCGTGGTCGCCTGGATCGGCATTGCCGTTTATCTGGTCATTCTCCTGCTCTACGTCGGAAGCATCATCTAGTGCCTGGCCCGCCCGCGACGGTTGCCGATACGGCGAAACTGCTTGCCGACCAGGGCTACATCGCCGATCCCGAACTGGCCACCACGGTGCACCTTGCTCTGGCGATGCGCCGCCCGTTGTTCCTGGAAGGTGAGCCGGGCACCGGCAAGACCGAGATCGCCAAGGTGCTGGCCGCCGGCCTCGGCCGCCGCCTGGTCCGCCTGCAATGCTACGATGGCATGGACATCGCCGCCGCTGCCTACGAGTGGGACCACGCCCGTCAGCTCATGGCGATCCGCCTCGCCGAGGCGGCCGGCCACACGGACCGCGAGGAACTCGCGCGCGACATCTACACCCGCGAGTTCCTGCTGGCGCGTCCATTGCTATCGGCGATCGATTCGGATCTGCCGCCGTCGGTGCTGCTGATCGACGAACTGGACCGCGCCGACGAGCCGTTCGAGGCCTTCCTGCTGGAGCTGCTGGCCGATTTCCAGATCACGGTGCCGGAGCTTGGCACCGTGAAGGCGAAGACGCTGCCGGTGGTCGTGCTCACCTCCAACCGTACCCGCGAGGTGCATGACGCGATCCGTCGCCGCTGCCTGTATCACTGGGTGGACTACCCCAACGCGGCACGCGAGCGCGCGATCCTGGCGGCGAAGGCGCCTGGCGTGCCGGAAATGTTGTCCGCGCAGGTGGTGGCCTTCGTGCAGAAGCTGCGGGGGGAAGACCTGTTCAAGCTGCCGGGCGTGGCAGAGACGATCGACTGGGCGCAGGCGCTGACCTACCTGAACCAGAATGAACTGGCGCCGGCGGCGGTGGATGAAACGCTGGGCGTGCTGCTGAAATATCAGGACGACATCGCCAAGGTGCGTGGCGCCGAGGCCGCGAGGCTCATCAAGGAAACCGAACTTTCACCCGCGTGAGCGGGCGAGGGGCCGCAAGAGCGGCAGACGAGCCGCGTGAGAGGGAGAGGGACCGGGCGCGCTACGCCATGGCCTGCCCCCTGCCTGCAATTTCGCCCTGCCTGAAATTGCCAGCGACGGCCGAAACGGCGGTATCTGACCTTTGATTGACAGGGCCGGCCACGCAGGCGTGCCACAGAGGCAGGTCCGGCATCCAGGCTGGGCCCTTCGCCGCGGGGAGCCTGGGTCATGGCGCACCAAGCCTGCATATCGATCAAAGGCAACTAACAGGGTCAGTTCAAGGACGACTCGATCAACCCGCAACGGCGCATCAAATGGATCGAGATCCTCGGGTTTGAGTTTGGCGTTTCGAACCCATACGACTCCAGCAACGGCCAGGTCAGCGGCAGACGTCAGCACCCGCCGATCAAGGTCCCCAAGGAATGGGGTGCCGCCTCGCCGCAAATCTTCGCGGCGTGTGCAACGAATGAAGTTCTCTCCGAAGTCGGCATCGAGGTGGCGGACCATTCCCAGCCTGGCGGCCACGAGAAGGTGGCGCCGACCATCAACCTGACGAATGCGGTTATCGTTGCGCGCAGGCCGCATGTGGGCCCGGCCGCGCGAGGGGGACGGAATCTGACCGACCTCGATTTCGTCTTCCAGATGATCCGACGGACCGCCATTGGATCCTCGAAAGCGAGCAAAGACTCATGGGTAGGATAGGCTTTCCGTCCCTCTCAGTTCCTCGCTGGCAATCCTGCGGCGGACCGCAGCGATTGCCGGGCTGCCGTCACGGTTACCGTCACTCCGCCTGCGCGGCCGCCAGTAGGCGTTGCTTCAACGCCGGATCCTCATCCGCTGCGGCGACCACATGATTGTACTCGGTGATCGACAGACCCTGTTGGGTGAGCGCCTCGACAGCCGCCGCTTCCGCCCGTTGTCCCAGTTCCTGCTTCTCGCCCTCGTTGTCCACCTCGTTCAGGCCGTCTCGGTAGGCTTCACGGATCAACGCAATCTGCCCCGCCGCGCGGCCAACCTTCGAGACCGTCTCGTCGGAGAAGCCGGGAGCGGCACCGCCATCACCTGCATTCCGGAACTTTGCCATGGGTCATCTCCCCTGTTTTGCGATGTGGACGCAGGGTCCACCACAGGGACAACGACGGGACCACCAACGGGTTCGGCGCCAATGTGATGGTTTGTTTGGCAGGGGGCGGGAATGAGGGGGTGATGTTCTTACCACTCGCAGCCTCCGACACCGATCGGTGCGTCTCGCGAGAGACGTGGCCACACTCTGGCGGCCAGGGTCTGTGGCCAAACCCTGACGACGGGAATTCGCGCTAAAAGGCATGAGAGTTTGCGATGCAAATCACGCGAATCACGCAGATGAAGGAGCAGATAGTAGGACTTTCAATATGCTCCTTACCGTAATCTGCGCCCTCTGCATGATCTGCGTCTAAACCTTTCTGCAGTACGTCCGAGGCCCGTGTGATCGGGCAGGGAAAACGGAATCCGCCAGCAAGTCATCCGCCGACGGTTTGACCGCGGAGCCTGTTTCTCTCCGAATAACCGAGAAATCCGGGAAGAAAGCGTTGGAACGCCGTTGATGCCAGGATTTGCTGGCCGGCTTGGGCGCCGGCTGCGAATTGCCAATGCTCCGGGCCAGCATCGCTGGTCTTATGCAACGAACAACCGTGCAGACCGAACCGACGAGTCGTCAGCGAGAGCCGATAAGCGAAAGTAGCTTGATATCGCTGGCTCCCGGAGTAGGACTCGAACCTACGACCCAGCGGTTAACAGCCGCTTGCTCTACCGACTGAGCTATCCGGGATCAGCGGTCGGTTCGTATAGCGAAGGCCGATGCCGGACGCAAACCCGAACGCGCCACGCCGCCCTGTTCTGGTCGGCGCAGTTGCCGGCCCGCAATCCGCCGGCCCGCAGTCCGCCGGCCCAGGTCCGCACAACTGTCGCACGCAAACCCGACCGGGGCGCCCCGCCAATCCGTGGTCAGCGCAACCGCCGGACCGCGATCCTCCGATCAGCCGCCGTGACCTCGATCTCGAAATGATCCGCCTGCACCACGTCCGCCACATTGCGCGGTTGCAGCACCACCGCATTCACGCCACCCACATGCCGCACACTGTCATATAGGATCCCCGGCTGGCCGGCGGCGCGCACGTCCTCTCCCAGGCGCTGCGACGCGGCGTAGCTGTCCGGCGCATCGACCGCCCCCATCCCGGCCCGCCGCCCCGTTATGTCGAGATACGCCCCGAGCAATCGCGCGGTGTACTGGCGGAATTGCCGGCGCAGGGCCATGGCACCGCGCACCGTAATCTCGCGCCTCATGTGGTGCGCAACCTCCACGGCCGCGGTCTCCAGCGCGGCCGAGGCGTACCAAGCGCCGAGCTCAGGTCCGTTGAACCGTCCTCCTTCCGGCGCGACGTGCAGGAACGCGGCCATAACTATGCTGGCGTTGGGCTGGCCGTAGACCCATTGCGCCTGCGGCAGCCGCGCGATCCGCTCGGCCACCAGCCGGTCGTTGGTCCAGCCGGCCAGCTCCATCACCGCCTCCAGGTCCGCGGCGGTGGCAACCGTGTCGAACAAGCCGATGGGCGGGAAGCGCGACGGGATCAGCCGATGCGTCGGGTAGGGAGCAGGGCGATGGACTTCGGTCACGAGATCACAACGTCAGCGGCGGCGTAGGGGATAAACCGGGCGTCCAGCTCATTCGGCGCCATGTAGAAGCCGCCGCGGGCCGCATCGAGGAACCGGCGCACTGTCAGCAACCCGTCCTGCGTGCCGCTGGTCGCCAGGGCCAAGGGCGGCGCTCCCCCGAACACCGTCGCCCGATGCGGCAAGCGAAGCCACGCCACCCCTTCTTGCTCGCTCGAGAACAGGATGCCGAGCGCCTGGTGGATGCCGAGGACGGCGGAGATGCGAAGCAGCACGTCGACCGGCAGCGTGATCTCGCCATGCTCGCGTACGGTCCGGATCCAGCCGTGATAGGTGGACCGTGACGGCAGGCCGAGCATCAGCCGGCGTTGCTCCTCGCTCAGGCCCCAGAGATCGGCGATGGCGAGGAAGCTACGCAGCCCCGGTCCGCTGAGCCGCCGCCGGTTCGCCGGCGTGAACCGCATCGCATCGAGCCTCTCTGGTCCCTTTGCCTTGGCCGCTGCCGGCTGCTCGCGTGGCATTGCCATGGTCCGAACTCCTGTGTCCGGATTCGGACATAGTGCTGGATCGTACGCAAAACAACCCCGATCGCAGCCGTATCACGGGCGCCCGTCGGCAGGGACTCGGCCCCCTGGCAGAGCGGCGGCGCGCCCAAGCCAGCCTTCGCGCCTGGTCGATGCATTGACACGTTCCAGGGCGTCAACCAGCCTCACGCTGCCATGCCGTCCCTATTCGATCTTACCGGCCGGATCGCCCTGGTGACCGGCAGCTCCCGCGGGCTGGGGCTCGCCATCGCCAAGGGACTGCACAGCGCAGGGGCACGCGTGATCCTGCATGGCCGCGACCAGGACCGGCTGCGACAGGCGGCCGCCGCGCTGGGCGATGCCGCCACGCTGGCCTTCGACACGACCGACGCCGCCGCCGTGGCTGCCGCCTTGGGGCAGATCGCGGCGGGGCATGGCGGGCTCGACATCCTGGTGAACAATGCCGGCGTCATTCCGCGGCGCTCCCTGCTGGAGACCACCGACGCGGACTGGCAATCCGTCATCGATTCCAACCTGACCGCTTATTTCCGCCTGGCGCGCGAGGCGGCTCGCCTGATCGTGCCGCAGCGGTCTGGGCGCATCATCATGGTGTCGTCGATCATGGGCTTGCTCGGGCGGGCCAACATTCCCGGCTACAGCACCGCCAAGGCGGGGCTGCACGGGCTGGTGCGGTCGATGGCGGCAGAGCTGGCGCCGCACGGCATCACGGTGAACGCCCTGGCCCCGGGCTATTTCCCGACCGACGCCACGGACGTCCTGCACAAGGACCCGAACTTCAACGCCTGGATCGCGGGGCGCGCGCCGATGGCGCGGTGGGGCGACCCGGCGGAACTCGCCGGCCCGGCAGTGTTCCTGGCCTCCGACGCATCATCCTACATGACGGGACAGGTGCTGGTGGTGGATGGCGGGCTGACTGCGGCCCTGTAGGGCCAATCCTGCCTGGCGCACGCCACTCCCAGGTCCCGCGCACAGGGGGGCACGGACCGCAGTTGAGCAAAGTGCGCGTGGTGATGTCGCGGAATTTCTGCGAGATGCGCACAAGTGTTGCGTCGATGCCGTCGATTATCTCAGCCGGCGGCAACGCCCACTTTCCGACGGAGTAGTCGGGCGGTGCCGATCTCCTGATGACACTGCCGGCCGGTAACCGACCCGCCTCGACGGAGGGGGTCGAACGATGGAGTCCATTATGAAGAAGTTCGTTCTAGCCGCCGTCGCCGCCCTGACACTTGGCATGGGCGTCGCGTCCGCCGCCGTCATTGGTGACGGCAGCACCCTCGGACGGACTGGCGCCACGTCGCATTGGTCGATTGGTGGGGCGGGCCAGGTCGATACCCCCAACGGCTGACCGACGGTCGGCCCGCGTCTAGCATGGTGAATGCCCCGGAGGGCCGGCTTATGCCGGCCCTTTTGGCGTACCGGGGCTGCGGTGGGTTCGGTGTGTGAACGGTTTCGGCCGGAAATGTCCAGGGCCTGGAGGCCGGGGCGCGCCGCGCAAATCGCAGACCGACCCGATCCTGACCGCACGGGTGCAGGCGCGTGTTTCCTCTCGCGATACAACACCGAGAGGTTACTTGCACCGACGCGGTTGTGTGCGATCAGGGAGTGCTGATCGGGGGGGGGGCCCGATGCGGGCAAAGGAGAAGCTCATGCGGGCATGGATTGCGCTACCCCTGTTGGCGATGGCGGCAATAGTTCTGAGCGGATGCGTTGTGGTGCCCGGCCCTGGTCCTGGCCCGCACTATCGCTGGTGCTACTGGCATCCGTACCGTTGCCGATAGAAGCGGCACGCGAGCGATCTTGCTCGCCGGACCGTCCCGACCGGCCTGGGCACCTCGCCAGTGCCCACGCTTTCAGGACCGCGGTGCGGCCAGCCGCAGCAGCAACGTCACCAACTCGCCATCGTCGACCGCCATCGCTGCCTGCGCGAGCGTGAACCATTGCCGCTGGCGCTGACCTCGCTCTGGCCAGTCATCCAGTAGCCGATCGACGCGCATCGCGAAGACCCGCACCTTGCAGTCCACGCTGCGGCCGTGAGGGAGCAGCTTCATGTAGCTGTACGAACCGACGGGCTTGGCTGCCACCTCGCCAACCGCGCCGGCTTCCTCGATCGCCTCCTTGGCAACGAGTTCCGGTCCGGTCAGGCCCTTCTCGGCCCATCCCTTGGGCAGAACCCATCGCCCGGTGTCTCGGCTGGTCACCAGGAGAACCAGTGTTTCTCCGCCGCCTTGCCGCAGAGGCAGTGCTGCGAGCTGGCGCCCACGACCGCGCTTGTCGATCGCTTTCAGCAAGGCAGTTGCGCGCACGGTGTTCTCTCTGGCAGCAGCGATGGGCGCCTCAGATGCTCGACCAAGCCCCGACCGCGCCATTTGAGCAGGATAATTCACGACCTCTTTCGGGGGCGTTGCATCCGGGGGTATGACGGGTGGCGCCTTGTCGTGCGGTCGGTGTTGGGCCGCAGTGATCCATATCAACCGCAAATGCGGCGGGCGCCCATGCGCTGGCGCAGGCCCGTGGCGGGACCTGCGCGGGCCTGGGGCGAACGGCACTACAAGGGACCGCGCCGGCGTGGCGCAGTTGGCATCAGCTTCGCAGCACAGTACGCGGCAACCGACGCGACACCTTGGCGGCGCAGCCGCAGCGCCGATACAGCCACCTGATTTGCCGTCGGTTCGTGTGGTGGGTGCGACAGGGATTGAACCTGTGACCCCCGCGGTGTGAACACGGTGCTCTGCCGCTGAGCTACGCACCCGCTCCGGCTCTATCGTGATAGGCGGCGCCGGATTTGCGGTCAAGCCGCGCTTGGCCGAGTCCGCGGTGCAACGTAGGATAGTGCAGATGCGCCGCTTTATCCCGATTCTGCTGGGAGTTTCGCTGCTGATTCCGGCGCCCGCGCCGGCGCAGGATGCCCCGGAGTTGCATGCCACCTATGAAATGTATGCCGCCGGGCTGCATGTCGCGGAGGTGACCGCGTCATTCCGTCTCGGGACTGCCCACTACGCCATCCAGCTCGCGTTCCACACCACCGGCTTGGTGAGCTTATTCCGCCACGGACACCAGGCGAACAATGTCGTCGGCCACTGGGAGAACGGCCTGCCGCAGCCGGAACAATTCGACGGCAGCGGCATCTGGGGTGACCACGACAATGCCACGCTGATCGACTACGTGAACGGGCAGCCGGTGATCAAGCGCCTGGTGTCGCCGCCGGACGACAAGCGCGAGCCGGTGCCATCAGCGCTGCAACAGAATTCAGTCGATTCGCTCAGTGCATTGGCACTGCTGATCCACCGCGTGCAGGATACCGGGCGCTGCGAGGCCTCGGTGCACACCTTCGACGGCCGCCGTGCCAGCGTCATTTCCGCCCATACGGTGGCGGAGGAGAGTCTCGGCCCAAACAGTCTTTCGATTTTCACCGGCAAGGCGCTGCGCTGCGACTTCATCGGCCAGATGCAGGCTGGCTTCCTGTATCGCGACGACGCGCCGGCCGATCGCCGGCCGCTGCATGGTTCCGCCTGGCTCGGCAATGTGGTGCCGGACAGCCCGCCAGTGCCGGTGCGCATGGACTTCGAAACGCGCTGGTTCGGCGAGGCTCATATGTACCTGACGCGTCTGGAGGTTCCCCCGGCGACCGAAGTCGCCGCGCATTAGCTCACACCGTGCGTTCCACTGCCGGAAATACCTCCTCGGCCAGCAACTGCATTTGCTCCAGCGCCAGGCTGGCGGGCATGCCTACCCAGTGGA
Source organism: Acetobacteraceae bacterium (assembly GCA_035508435.1). GTDB lineage: Bacteria > Pseudomonadota > Alphaproteobacteria > Acetobacterales > Acetobacteraceae > JASHVB01. Next base: position 17,135 of record DATJNA010000095.1, read on the forward strand.
TGCCGAGGATCAGCGTCGTCACACCGAAGCGGCGCCGCAGTTCCAGGATCTGTCCCGTTACTTCCGCAGGCGAACCGAACAGGAAACGGTCCTGCATCAGATCCTCGAAGCCGAGACCGAAATGGTCGCTGGCCGGCATCACCTTGTCCTGGCCCCAGGCGCGATAGGCCTGGTATTTTGCTTCGAGATACGGACTGGCGAGCCGCACCGCCTCGGCGCGCGACGGTGCCACGAACACTTCGCGCGCCATCGGCAGCTCGGCCGGGAACGGCTTGCCGGCCGCATCAAGGGCGCGCTTGTACACCTCCATCTGCTGCGCCGTGGTGTCGAGCTTGTTGTGCGGGTTGATGAACCACGCATCGGCCATGCGGGCGGCGCGGCGAATGCCGACATCGATATTGGCGCCGATCCAGATCGGCGGCATCGGCTTCTGCACCGGCTTCACCGTGCAGTTGGCACCGTCCAACTTGAAATACGACGCCTCCATGGTGACGAAATCCTCGCTCCACAGGCGCTTCACCGCGATCAGGCATTCCTCGAAGCGCCGGCCTGCGGATTTTAGTGTGGTGCCGAAAGCGTTGAACTCGATCTCGCGATAGCCGATGCCGGCGCCGAAGATCACTTTGCCGTCGCTGATCACGTCGAGCGAGGCGAGTTCTTCCGCGACATGCAGCGGCGAATGCAAGGGCAGCAGCACCACGCCCGGCAGCAGCCGCAGCTTCGGTGCCAGCATGGCGACCTGGGCGAGATAGGGGATCTGCTGGATGTACTGAAACGGGTGCGAACTATAGTGCGAGCCCTTCGCCACCAGGTCGTAGCCAAGCGCCTCGGCGCGTTTCGCGGCTTCGAGATCCTCCTTGTGGCGCAGCCGCATGTCGTCGCCTTCGGGATATTGGCCCCGAATGATCAGGCCGTATTTCATCGCCTCCGTCCTTCCACGTCATGCGGGCGAAGCTTAGGAGGCAGGCATGGCCGGAGAAAGAGCCCGCGCCTAATAGGGCGTGCCGTCCTTGTGGGCGAAGCGCCATTTGCCATCGTCGCCCATGACGGCCTGGATGTCGTCCTGAGGATAGCGCACCGCGTCGCCGGACAGGCGGTCGCCGACCTCGAGGATCAGGCAATCGCGGTCGGTGCGGTTCTCCAGATGATGCGCCGTGCCGTTGGCGGGAAAGCCCGCCACCATGCCGGGACGCAACTGTGTCGCACCGGCATCGGTGAACAATGTCAGTTCACCTTCCAGGACATAGATGAACTCATCCTGCCGCGAATGCACGTGATGCAGGGCCGAGACCGCTCCCGGCCGAAGGCAGGTGAGATTGACGCCAAAATTCCGCAGGCCGAACAAATCCCCCAGCGGACGCTTGATCCGCCCCGCCATGCGCGCAGCGAACGGTTCCGGATAATTGCTCGGCCTGGTGCGCGGTGGCGCGTCGCTTGCTGACATGGCAGCGGGGGTCGCGGTCATGGCACAGCCTCCATGGGTGGCGGGCGGGATCGCGCCGCGCTGCCCTGATTGTGGCGTCCCGCACACCGCGGCGGTAGTGAGACCGTGCCCTGCCGTTGTGAGCCTTTGTCATGTCCACCCGGTCGCTCCGGGCATTGCGTGCGTTCGCCGATGTGGCCCGCGCGGGCAGCTTGGCCGAGGACGCGCGCACCCTGCATGTATCGCCCTCGGCGGTTTCCCCACCTGTTGCACGATCTGGAGGCGTCACTTGGCTTCGCCTTGTTCTCGGGTCGCGGCCTGGGCGCCGTTCTGTCCGAATCGGGCGCGCGGCTGGCGCGCCTGCTGGACGGTGACCGGCCGGTTGTCGGCACGACACTGCGAACCTGCCCGACATCGCCCCGGTGCTGACGTTCGAAACCCGTGCCCTGGCGGCGCAGGCAGCGACCGCCGGCATCGGTGCGACCGTGGTGCACCGGCACCTGATTAGGGATCTGCCGGGTTCCGGGATGCTGTCGGAGGTAGCGCCCACGCCGCCGCTGAATCGGCCGGAGGCACGCTGGTTCGTCGTCCTCCCCGAGGCGCTGCGGGACCGCACTGTGAGAGCGTTCAGGGGCTGGTTGGCGACCGAGATGGGGGAGAGGCAGGTCCGCGCTACATCTGCGATTCGGGCGACAGCACCTCGCAGCCCATCCGGGCGTGGCTGAGCCGGCCGCAGGCCTCCACCGCCGCGCCACGCGACAGCCCGGTCAGCCGCGCCCGCCACAGCTCGCCGTGCGCCACATGCACGCTTGCGACGTAGGGATGGGCCGCCCCAAGCTGGGCATATGCATGCTCGCGCGCGCTGCCCACCGCGAGATGCGCCTGCTTGGCGCTGACGAACGCACCAACCTGAATGCCCCACGTCCCGGTCACCGGCTCGGGCGTGTAATGGCGGAACGGGATCGGCTCGGCGTTGGCGGCGGCGATGAAGTGGAAGCCATGCGCCGGCGGAGGCGGCGGCGGCACCACCAGCGCGTATTGCTGCGGCGCCACCATCGGCCGTGGCGGAGGCTGCGGTGGCTCAGGCAGTTGCGCCACCTCCACCCGCACGGGCGCCGGCACACGCCCGCCACCGCCGCCATACTGGCTGGCAAACTGCGTCGTGCGGCCATAGCGCATGCCAGGCGGGATATCGATCGGCAGCGCGTTCATGGCGTATTGCTCGGCGGGCGAGCGGCGGTCGGGCTCCACGCCGACGATCTCCGGCCCGATCATGGCGACATAGCGCCGGGTCTCGTCCGGCAGCGGGCGGTTATTGGACAGGTAGTCATCCAGCCGGTTCGGTCCCGCGTTGTATGCCGCCAGGAAGCCGGGCGAGCCGTAGATGTCATACATCTCCCGCATATAGGCCGCGCCGGCCATGATGTTGTTGTGCGGATCGTAGGGATCGGAGCCCAGGTTGTATTGCTGACGCAGCTCGTCATAGGTCGCCGGCATCACCTGCATCAGCCCCATCGCCCCTGCACCGGACGTGGTGAGCTGGCCGTCCATGTATTCCTGGCCGTTGGACTCCACGTGCATGACCGCGCGAATCCACAGTTCCGGCACGTCGAATCGCGCGGCGGCCTCGCGAATATAGGGACCCCACGGGTCCTCCGCCGGGCCGGGCGGGACGTAGTTGTTGCTGGCCTGTGCCGCATAACGGGCGGCCTCTTGGGTCGCGGACGGCCCGGGCACATGCGAGGCGCAGGCGGCGAGCAAGGCGAGGGCCCCGAAAGCAGCGGACGAGCGGGCAAGGCAAAGCATGCGGGGCATCCGGAGGGCCTCCGTCGTGGCGCGGCCGCAATGGCCGGAGGGCACGGCGGCCGGACGGCCGTCGCTTGAGGTGGGCAATCAGGAATCGCGTCTAACCCCTTATCGTAGATCGATGATCGCCGCAACACCGTTTTGCCGAGTCCGCTGCGCTGAGGGTTTTTGCTTGATTTGGCCACGGCAATTTGCTCGATAGTGCAACAGGCGTGCGCGGCCCGGATTCCAAACGATGCCGTTGCGAACTACAGGTTTCTGCACCTTGCTGCTGCTGGCAGGCTGCGCGGCTCACCCGCAGCCGCCATCGCCGACCGTGCACGCGGCGCAATCGCTGACGCCGCCCCACACGGTGCCTGCCCCGCCTCCCGCGCCTGGCATGGGCGGGACGATTCTTGCCATGCGTCCGGTGCCGATCGCGGCCATCCAGCCGGTGAGCCTGCTGCTGTCCAGCTCGGGCCGGGCAATCAGCGCGCCCGCGCACAATCTGTACGAATTCATCGTCCGCACCGCAGACGGAACGACAATTGCGGTGATCCAGCCGGCAACCGCTGATCTGCGCCCCGGTGAGCAAGTCCGCATCGCCTCCGGTCCACCGCCGCGGATCGATATGCCGGCGACCCGCTGAACGTGGTTGCCCCTGCCGGGCGAATGGGCTATCGCGGCGCGCCCATGTCGACCACCACCATTCCCACCGACGGCGCCCCTTTGCTCGATCTTCGCGCCGACATGTCGCTGGCGGCCCGGCAACGCTTCGCGGTCGCCGATATCGTGAACGGCAGCGCGTTGTGGCGCCTCTCCTGGACGCTCGGCTGGCTCGACATCAAGCTTCGCTATCGTGGCTCCTTGCTCGGTCCGTTCTGGCTGACGCTTTCCACCGGCGTCATGGTTGGCGCACTGGGCCTGCTGTACGCCTCGTTATTCCACATGAACCTGCACGAGTACCTGCCGTTCCTGTCGCTGTCGATCGTATTGTGGGGATTTCTCAGCGCCGTCGTCAGCGAATCGTGCACCACATTCACCGAGGCCGAGGGCGTGGTCCGTTCGGTGCGCATGCCGTTTTTCGTCTTCGCCGCCCGCATCGTGATTCGCAATATCCTGGTGCTTGCACACAATATCGTCGTCATCGTCGCCGTATTCGTGCTGCTGTCGATCTCGCCGGGGTCCCGCGCCGTGCTGGCTGTTCCCGGCCTGCTGTTGTGGATCGTCGACGCGCTCGCTCTATGCCTGTTGCTCGGCAGCTTCTGCGCGCGCTTCCGCGACATTCAGCCGATCGTGAACAGTATCATGCAGATCGCATTCTTCATGACGCCGGTGATCTGGAAGCCCGAGCAAGCGGGGAAGCGATTCTTCCTGCTGCAGCCGAACCCGTTCTACGATCTGCTGGAAGTGGTCCGCGGGCCGTTGCTCGGCTCGATTCCGGACGGCATGACCTATCTCGGCGCGCTGTCCTACAGCGTGGCACTCTGGGTCGTTGCCTGGCTGTTCTTTGCCCGCGCCCGCGGCCGCATCGCCTTCTGGTTGTAAGCGCTCATGGCCGCCGTGCAGCATGGTCCCACCATTGACATCGACGGCGTCTCCGTTTCGTTCCCGTTGTACCACGGCAACGCGCGCAGCCTGAAAAAAATGGTGTTTGCCGCGGCGTCCGGCCGGTTGGCACAGGACCGCAAGCAGCGCGTCGTGGTGGAGGCCCTGCGCAACATCAGCTTCAATTTGCGCGGCGGCGACCGCCTTGGCCTGATCGGCAGCAATGGCGCCGGCAAGACCACGCTGCTGCGCACGCTGGCTGGAATCTACGAGCCGGTGACCGGCCATGTTCGCGTTCAAGGCAGCGTGAACGCGCTGCTGGATCCCAGCCTGGGAATGAACGTCGACCTGACCGGCCGCGAGAATATCATGCTGCGCGGCCTCTATAACGGCATGCCGCGCTCCGCGATCGAGCAATTGGAAGAGGATGTGACGTCGTTCGCCGGCCTCAATGATTTCATTGACCTGCCGGTGCGCATCTACTCCTCGGGCATGGTGGTACGGCTTGGCTTCGCGCTGGCCACGGCCATCCGGCCACAGATCCTGCTGATGGATGAATGGATCCTGGCGGGCGACGCGGCGTTCCTCGACCGCGCAAAGCATAGGCTGGAGGCGATGGTGCGCGGCGCCGACATCCTGGTGCTGTCGACGCACGACGCAAGCATCGTGCGCACGTGGTGCAGCCGTGTGCTCTGGCTCGACCAGGGCCGCATCCGCGCCGACGGCCCGCCCGACGCGGTGCTGGAGCAATACCTCGGCCGTCCGCTGGATCCGCTGCCGGTCGAGACAGCACCAATGACGGCAGTGGCTGCTGAGACCGCCTATCACGCGACGGTGCAAGCGTAACTAACCGCAACAGTGCGGGCGTAACCGACCGGCGCCGGTGCAGGCGTAACCGACCGGTGCCGGTGCAGGCGTAACCGACCGCGACGGTGCGAGCGTAACAAAACGCGACGGGGCGAGCATGACCGTCCGCGACAGCGCGAGTGCAACCGACAGGGACGCCGTCTCGGCGACTCCGGTCGCGCGGGAGATGCGCTGTAACCCCTGGCCCTGGGCGCTGACATGGCAGCCGGCTGGGCTACACTGGGCGGGTCGGCGGCCCGCGCGCGGCACCGATGTGACACAACAATGCGAGGACGGCGATCATGCATCTCGACGCCAGCAACATCGCGGCCCAGGCGACCCCGCGCTCGGTGCGCCTGGCGGATTACCAGCCGCCGCCCTTTCTGGTGGACCATGTCGCGCTGGAGTTCGATCTCGACGAAGCGGCCACCACCGTCGCGGCGCGCCTGAAGCTGCGGCGCAACCCCGCGGCGCCGCAGAACGCGCCGCTGCGGTTGGACGGCCAGGCGCTGACGTTGCTGCATCTGGCCCGCGACGGCGAAACGCTCGGCGACAACCATTACCATATCGAGGATGGCAGCCTGATCATCCCCGACATGCCGGATGCATGCGAGCTCACGGTGCGGACCCGGATCGCGCCCGAGGGAAATACCGAGCTCAGCGGCCTCTACGTTTCCAACGGCAGCTTCTTCACCCAATGCGAGGCGGAAGGCTTCCGCCGCATCACCTGGTTCCCCGACCGTCCCGACGTGATGGCGCGCTACACAGTCACCATCACTGCGGACAAGGCACGCATCCCGGTGATGCTGTCGAACGGCAATCCCGGCGATGTCACTGACCTCAGCGATGGGCGCCACCGCATCACCTGGACCGATCCCCATCCCAAGCCCAGCTATCTGTTCGCCCTCGTCGCCGGCGACCTCGTCGCGGTGAAGGACAGCTTCACCACGCGGTCGGGGCGGACGGTGGATCTCGGCATCTGGGTGCGCCGCGGTGACGAGGACCGCTGTGACCATGCCATGCGCTCGCTGAAGACCGCGATGAAATGGGACGAGGATGTGTTCGGGCTGGAATACGACCTCGACGTTTTCAACATCGCCGCGGTGTCCGATTTCAACATGGGGGCGATGGAGAACAAGGGTCTCAACGTCTTCAACACGAAGTACGTGCTGGCCGACGAGGGCAGCGCGACCGACGGCGATTTCCAGGGCATCGAAACGGTGATCGCGCACGAGTATTTCCATAACTGGACCGGCGACCGCGTCACCTGCCGCGACTGGTTCCAGCTTTCCCTGAAGGAAGGACTGACGGTCTATCGCGACCAGGAATTCACGGCGGACCAGGGCAGCCGCGCGGTGAAGCGCATCGGCGACGTGCGCGTCCTGCGCGCGGGACAGTTCCGCGAGGATGCCGGACCGCTGGCGCATCCGGTGCAGCCGACCGAATACATGGCCATCGATAATTTCTACACCGCCACGGTGTACCAGAAGGGCGCCGAGGTGATCCGAATGATGGCCACGATCATCGGACGCGACGCCTTCCGCCGCGGTATGGACCTGTATTTCGCCCGCCATGACAACAACGCGGTCACGATCGACGATTTCGTTGCCGCGATGCAGGATGCGTCGGGCGTGGACCTCGGTGCGTTCAAGCTATGGTATCATCAGGCCGGCACGCCGGAAGTCTCGGTCGAGGACGCGCACGATCCCGCCACCAATCGCTACACGCTGACGCTGCGGCAAACCACGCCACCGACACCGGGCCAGCCGGACAAGCGGCCGCTGGTGATTCCGGTCGCGATGGGCCTGATTGCGGATGACGGCAGCGAACTGGCAACACGCCTCGCCGGCGAGACCGGGGCCACGCCCGGTACCCGCGTGCTGTTGCTCACCGACAACGAGCAGAAATTCGAGTTCGAGGACGTGGCGGCGCTGCCGACGCCGTCGCTGCTGCGCGGCTTCTCCGCCCCGGTGAAATTGTCCGGAATCAGCCTTGACCGGCTGCAATTCCTGGCGACCAGCGACACCGATCCGTTCGTGCGCTGGGAAGCCGGCCAGCAATATGCCGCGCGTGTCTTGCTGGAGCAGGTGGAGAAGTGGCAGCCCGATGCGACGGTCGACATTCCGGCGGGCATCGTCGCCGCCGCCGTGGCAACCTTGAGCGCGGCCGATGCCGACCGCGCCTTCGCCGCCGAAGCCTTGACGCTGCCCAGCGAAACGTTCCTCGCCGACCAGATGCGCGTGGCCAATCCGGACGCGATCCACGCCGTGCGCCAGGCGGCGCGGGGCGTCATCGGTACCGTGCTCGCGCCGATCCTGGCGAAGAAATACCAGGAGTTGGCCGACGACGGACCATACCGGATCGACGGCGAGTCGATCGGCCGGCGCGCGCTGCGCAACACCTGCCTCGCGTATCTGGCGGCCGGGGTACCGAAGAACGGCGCCACGGTGGCGAAACAGCAATTCGACACGTGGAGCAATATGACCGATGTGCTGGCCGCGCTCTCGGTGCTGAGTCATATCGATGGCCGCGAGCGCACCAGCGCGCTGAAGAATTTCTATAACGCGTGGCACGAGGTGGACCTTGTGCTGGACAAGTGGTTCGCGATCCAGGCGATGTCGGAGCTCGCGACGCCCGAGGTGGTGCGCAGGCTGACGGAGCATAAGGATTTCGACCTGCGCAACCCAAACCGCGTGCGAGCGCTGGTCAGCAGCTTCGTCAGCGGCAATCCGGCGCGGTTCCATGACGCGTCCGGCGAGGGCTATCGGTTCCTCGCCGACATCATCATCGAACTCGATCCGCGCAATCCGCAGGTGGCGGCGCGGATGGTTGCCCCGCTCGGCCAATGGCGCCGCTTCGACGTGGACCGCGAGGCGCTGATGCAGCGGGAGTTGCAGCGCATTCTGGAGTCACCAGGCCTGTCACGCAACACGTTCGAAATGGTGTCGAAGAGTCTGGCGTGACCACAACCTTACTCCCGCGCCACGGGAGACAATGACCGGTCCCTCACTAGCGAGCCCACGCATGCCCTCCGTTCTTTTCCAAAACTTTCGCTTGCTCGATCCTCGCCGCAATGAATTGCTCGACGGCATGGAGGTGCTCGTCGAGGACAACCTCGTTCGGGAGGTCTCCGACTGGGCCATCACCGGCATCGGACCGTACCGCATCGATCTCGGTGGCCGCACGCTGATGCCGGGGCTGATCGACGCGCATATTCACGTCGTGCTCACCGAGGTGAACCTGCGCTTGCTCGCCGACGTGCCACTGACATTGCTGGCCGCCAAGGCGTCGGCCTCGATGCGTGCGATGCTGATGCGGGGCTTCACGACGCTGCGCGATACCGGTGGTGCCGACTGGGGCATCAAGGCCGCCGTCGAGCAAGGCTTGTTCACCGGCCCGCGTTTGTTCATTGCCGGCCAGCCCCTGAGCCAGACCGGCGGCCACGCCGACCACCGCATGCGCACCCAAACCACGGTGCTGTGCCCTTGTTGCTCCGGCCTCGCTTGGACGTCGCGCGTTGCCGACGGCGTGCCGGATGTCATCAAGGCGACACGCGATGAGCTGCGCAAGGGCGCCGACCACATCAAGCTGATGGTCTCGGGCGGTGTTGCGTCGCAGGCCGATCCGTTGGAGAGCCTGCAATACCGCATGGACGAGATCGAAGCCGCGGTGGAGGAGGCGACGCGCTGGGGCAGCTATGTCTGTGCCCACGCCTACAGCGCCAAGGCGATCGAACGCGCGGTGCGCGGCGGCGTGCGCACGATCGAGCATGGCAACCTGATCGATGCGCCCACCGCGAAGCTGATGGCGGAACGCGGCGCCTACATGGTGCCGACGCTGGTCGCCTACGATTCGCTAAAGAAGCGCGGTTCGGACTATGGGCTGTCCGGCTATTCGCTGGCCAAGAACGAACTGGTGCTGCACGCCGGCCTGCGTTCGCTGGAGATCGCCCGCGCTGCGGGGGTGAAGATCGGGTTCGGCAGCGATTTGCTCGGGCAATTGCAGAACGACCATACCAACGAGTTCGCCATCCGCCGCGAAGTGATGGGCGCGGCGGACATCATCCGTTCGGCGACGCTGGTGAATGCGGGGATCGTGCGCCAGGAAGGCGAGATCGGCGAGATCGTGCCGGGAGCGTTTGCCGACATGCTGGTGGTGGACGGCGATCCGTATCGCGACCTGGGCTTGCTGCAGAATGAAGGCCGGAATATCAAGGCGATCATGCTGGATGGGAAGTTTGTGAAAAACGAGATTTGAGGGGAGATAGGTCATTGCGAGGCCCGCAGGCCGCAGCAACCCTGTTCGTGAAGATGCATGAACGGCTCGTGCGCCACTTGACCAAGATTGCTTCGACCCTGACGCGCCTCGCAATGACATACTGTCCCTCTTGACTCTTCGGCGCCATTGCGGCGGAGTACTCGCCAGTAGCGCGGGGCAGAACCAAGAAATTCGGCATCTTGTACGAACTGCAACTGCCACGCCCATGGGGGCCGGGCGATGAGCAACGGCTGTATCAGAACGCGCTGGAGCAAGTCGAGCTGGCGGATCGGATGGGCTACGACTACGCCTGGGAAGTAGAGCATCATTTCCTTGAGGAGTACTCCCATTCCCCCGCCCCCGAAGTGTTCCTCGGCGCCGCCAGCCAGCGGACCAAGAACATCCGGCTCGGCCACGGCATCGTGCAGCTCACCACCAATCCGCCGCAGCGCGTGGCCGAGCGCATTGCCTGCCTCGATCTCGTGTCCAACGGCCGCGTCGAGATGGGCACCGGCGAATCCGCCTCCATCACCGAGCTCGGCGGTTTCGGCCGCGAGATGGAGACCAAGCGCGAGGTCTGGGAAGACGCGATTCGCTGCATCATCCCAATGTTCAAGGACCAGGGAGTCGAGCTCGACACCAAGTGGCACAAGATGCCGATGCGCAACGTGCTGCCCAAGCCGGTGCAGAAGCCGCATCCGCCCCTCTGGGTCGCTTGCTCGCAGCTCGAAACGATCGAGATGGCCGGGCGGCGCGGCATGGGTGCGCTCGGCTTCCAGTTCCTGTCCGCCGACGCCGCGCATGCCTGGGTGCACGCCTATTACAACAGCTTCGTCAAGCGGCAGGAGAAGCTGGCCGACTACAACACCAATCCGAACATCGCCCTGGTCAGCTATTTCATGTGCGCCGAGACCGATGAGGAAGCGCGTCGCCGTGCCGACGGTGCCACGTTCTTCCAGTTTGCCTTGCGCTATTACGGCGCCAGCTCCGGACGCAAGCGCCCCGATCCCTACACCGTCAACATGTGGGACGAATACAACAAGTGGAAGCGCGAGAACCCCGAAGCCGCGGCGCGCGCACTGTCGGGCGGCCTGATCGGTTCGCCGGAGACGCTGCGCCGCAAGCTGCGCCGGTTCGAAACCTCCAACATCGACCAGGTCATCTTGCTCAACCAGGCCGGCAAGAATGCCCATGCGCATATCTGCGAAAGCCTGGAACTGTTCGCGCGCGAAGTGATGCCGGAGTTCCACGCCAGCGAGCCCGCGCACCAGGACTGGAAGCGCAAGGTGTTGGCCGGCGAAATCGAGCTGGAGGAGATCGATACGCAGCCGTTCCGCGATCGGTTCGGGCCGAACACGGTGCCGATTCCGCAGGCGGCGGCGGAGTAGCGCCCTCAATTGTCATTGCGGGGCCCCGCAGGGGCCGCAGCAACCTCGGTCGTGCGGGTGCTTAATCCCGCGTGCATCCCACGACCGAGGTTGCCGCGTCCCGCCACGCTACGCTGGCGGTCCTCGCATTGACATCGGGACGATGTCCTCCCCCCGATATCCCTGCGCGAACAGCAGCGCACGCAGGCCGGCATGATCCACGCGCGCCTGCGCTGCCGCGGCGACGATCGGCTTGGCGCGGAACGCCACGCCGAGACCGGCGGCGCGCAGCATGTCCAAATCGTTCGCGCCGTCGCCCACCGCCAGCGTCGCCGCCAGGGGCAGGCCACGTTCCGCCGCCAGTGTGGTCAGCGTATGCAGCTTGGTGTCCCGGTCGAGGATTGGCTCGGCGACTCGCCCGGTCAGGACCGCGCCGTCATCCAGCAGCACATTGGAGCGATGCAGGTCGAAGCCGCACGCCGCGGCAACGCGTGAGGTGAAGAAGCTGAAGCCGCCGGAAACCAGCACCGCATAGGCGCCGTGCGCACGCATCGTCGCGACCAGTTCCTGCGCCCCATCGGTCAGGCGCACGCGCTGCCAGGTGCGTTCAAGCGCGTCCACGCGGAGGCCGCGGAGCATCGCCACGCGCTCGCGCAGGGCAGCCTTGAAATCCAGTTCGCCATTCATCGCGCGCGCGGTGATCGCGGCGATGCGGTCTTTCAATCCAGCGAAATCGGCCAGTTCGTCGAGCGTCTCGCCGGTTACGATCGTGCTGTCCATGTCGGCCACGAGCAATCGCTTGCGGCGGTTCTCGGTCGGGGTGGCGATGGCATCGATGGGTAGGTCGCGCAGAGCATCGCGCACGATTGCCGTGTCGGGAGGCGCAGTCAGCGGAATTTCGGCCGCCTCTCCAGGCGAAAGAACGATGGGATCGCCGCCGCCGACCGCCTCGTGCACGCGCGCGATGATCGCCGGAGTCAGCGCAGTCGCGTTGCGGTCGACGACCAACGTAAGGACATGCGGCATGTGGCTCGTGTGGCAGCAGGCGAATGGGCAAGACGTTCCCCCCTCCCCTCGCGGGAGGGGGCTGGGGGGTGCGGACAGCCAAAATGGTGGTTGTACGGACGCCTCCCCCAACCCCCTCCCGCAAGAGGAGGGGGAGTCTCTGTCCGCGTCGGCTACTGCGCTACCTCCCGAAACGCTTCGATGAACCGATCCACATCCGCCGCGTCGTTATAGACGTGCGGACTGACGCGCAGCCGGCCCAGCCGCACCGCGGCGTAGACCTGCGCAGCGGCCAGACGCTCGCCGAGGCCCTGCGGCATGCCATTGGGAAAGCCCAGGCTCAGGATATGGGGTGCGCGCAATCGACGCTCGGGCACCTCCACGGCGTTGTCGCGCAATCCATCGGCCAGCCGATCGGTCAGCATCCGCAGTCGTTCGCCGATGGCCTGCCATCCCCATGCCGCCACTTGCTCCATCCCGATCGCTGCCATCTCCAGCGAGACGAAGAAATCGCGCTCCCCCATGTCGAACCGGCGTGCCCCATCGACATAGGCGAGATCACGCAGATACGGCGCTTGCTCCGAATTCACCGCCCGCCGAGCGGCACCGGTTTGCTCAAGCGGCTCGCCTTGCTGATGGCGTTTGGCGACGTACAGGAACGCCCGCCCGTACGGCCCGAGCGCCCATTTATAAGTCGGGAACGCGACGAAATCCGGCTCCAGCGCCTGCACGTCCAGCCCCATCACTCCCGCCGCATGCGTTGCATCGATCAGCAGCGCCGCGCCATGGCGGCGCAGCGACGCGACAACACGCGACAGATCCACAGCGCAGCCATCCGACCAATGCACGCAGGAGATCGAGGCGAGAGCGACCGGCGGCGCGCCGGGCCGTTCGATCGCCTCCAGCAATATCGCGGTCCAATCCCCGTCGCCCGGCTGCGGCACCGTCTCGATCCGCCAGTCCGCTCGCGCGGCGCGGGTGCGCCATTCCAGCACCGGCGAGATATGGTCGTCCTGCAACACCAGCACGCGAGAACCAGGCGGAGGCGAGAGCAGTTTTCCCGCGGTGGCAACTCCGTAGCTGACCGATGGAGTCAGTGCGATGTCCGTCGGGTCGGCGTTGATCAACGCGGCGGCGGCACGGCGAACTCGATCGACCTGACTCTGCTGGAAATCGGCCGGCACCCTCCATGGCTGGCCCTTGCGCGCCATGGCGGCGCGTCCCGCTGCCATCGCGGCGAGCGGCAGCGGGCTCCAGGACGCGGCGTTCAGGTAGCAGACCTCACGCGGGATATCGAACAAGTGGCGTTGCGATGGCAGCATGGGCGGCGGCTTTCCCTCGCGATCTTCAGAACGGCCTGCCGTCCTTGCGGGTGAAGTGGGGCGTGCCGTCCGGCTGCACTTCCAGATGCATGTCGATATCCGGATAGGTCACGACGTCATCCGGTGTGCGATCGCCAATCACCAGCAGCAGCACATCTCGCTCGGATCGATTCAGGAAGCGATGCGCATTGCCGGTGCCGGCGGGGAAGCCGGCGCACATGCCGGCTTGCAGCGTCTCGGCGCCGGCATTCGTCTCCAGCACGACTTCGCCTTGCAGCACGTAAATGAACTCGTCCTGCCTGAGGTGGGCGTGACGAGACGAGGATTGCCCGCCCGGCACGATGCGCGTCAGGTTCACGCCGAAATTTGTCAGGCCCGCATGGTCGCCGAGCCGGCGATTCCAGCGCTGCTGATTGGCGGCACGATAGGGCTCCGGGTAGCCGGTGGCATTGCTCTCCGGCAGCGTCATCGGGTCGAAGCCGGAAGTATCCGGCATGGTTGCTGTCCTCCTGAGCCGGCCTGCATCACCCTAACCGGCCTGAATCACTCCAAGCGGCCTGAATCACTCCAAGCGGCCTGCATCACTCCAAGCGGCCTGCATCTCACCCGGCCCGCGCCACCGCGACACGGCGGCCTCGCCGCAAGATCGGTGCGATCCGCCGGCCCAGAATGACGAGGCCAAGCGCCAATGTCACCAGCGCCACGTAATGCGCCGGACGCAGCCCGAAGTGCAGTGTCTCGTTCGCCGCCAGCACGCGCCACGGATTGATATGCGTGTTGATTGCGTACCAGCCGAACTCGATGAAGGCGGCGGCGCAGCCCGACAGCACGGCCAGCAGAGGATAGATCGCGACGGGGCGTTGCCAGCGCATCGGCAAGGCGCGCCACAGCATCAGCCACACATAGAGGCCGGCGACGAACACGGGCTCCGATACGTTGGCCTTCGACTGGATGAAATAATGCAGCAGCGCGACGGCGGCGAGCGGATAGGCCAGCCGGTGCAGCCGCTTCCACCAGCGCCCCATGCGGCGGATCGCGCCGTCGGTCGAGGTGACGCCGAGCGCGACCAGGCCAAGCAAAACAACGAATCCGATGGTCAGGTAGAAGCGATGCACGATCTCGGAGGCAACCACCACCAGGTCGCCCTTCTGCTGCACGATGTACAGCGAGAAATGCACCACGGCGTAGGCCAGCGCGGTCAGCCCCAGCATGCGCCGCACCAGCAGCAATTTGCCCCAGTCCAGCGCCGCGCGCAGCGGCGTGACGGAGAGGGCGATCAGAAGGAAGCGGATTGCCCACAGGCCGATCTCGTGGATCGCCTCGTTGATCGGCCGCGCGCCGAGATTGTCCTCGGCCCACCACACCGCCGTCAGCAGGCCGGGGACACAGACGGTGGCAAGCACCGCCGCCTTGAACGGCAGGAACCTGCCTCGTCGGTCACGCCAGGGAACCATCATTGCCGACCACCTCCGGCTGCGCATGTGGGTGCTGGCGATCGCTCTGCCAGCGATATCGCGTATCGGTCCCGGCCAACGGGGGGGCGTTACAGACCTGTCCGAAGGTTCATCTGTTGGGCGGCGGCATGGGCATGCCATGCGCCATGGCGGCAATGTCCATCTTCTGGTAGCCGGGCGGTGGAGCGAACAAGTCGGCCGATTGCGGACCGTAGGCGACGCTGACGGCTTCCAGGCCGCCATTCGGCTGGCCGGGATCGTCGCTCTTGGCGCGCAGCAGCACGCCGTCGCTGCTGATGCAGACCTTGCCGCTGTGGCCCTCCCGCTGTGCCTCATACACGGTGCAGCTAATGCCCGCGACGGTGTCGCTGCCGATGCGGGACAAGGTGGCACCGGTGGTGTCGAACGTCATGATCCGCTTCGGATCGTACAGCATGTCCATGTACATGTGCTGCGGCTGCATCACGATGGTCATGCGCCCCGCGGTCCGGTCGACAATGGAGAAGTTCGGCTGGCCTGTCGGCTCGATGCGGATCTTGGTGCCCGCGTCGGTGAAGTACATGCGGACCGTGTCGGAGCGATGATCGCCCGGCCGCGTGTTGTCCACGTGATAGGTCACCGCGACGTCGCGGCTGGGCTGGAACAGCGGCTGGCTCTGCGCCGTGGCGGCCAGCACCGTCGCGATCAGGGCGGCGGTCAGAGCCGTAGTCTTGCCAATCATGTGGTTTGGCGTCCCCTAGTTACGGTTGGCTGCCGTGTGTCGTCCCTCGGCCGCGCGGGGTCAATGTGGCGTCAGCGCGCGAATGGCCGCGTCAAGTTGCGGCGGTCCCGGCGCAGGCAGCCACTGCGCCTGGACTTCCAGCGCGAGGTTGAGCCGTGCCTTGTATTGCTCGCGCGGAATTTCGATGGCGCCGAACTGGGTGAGATGCTCCGTGACGAACTGCGTATCGAGCAACCGGAAGCCGCCGAGGCGCAGCCGCGCCACCAGATGCACCAGCGCCACCTTGGACGCATCGGTGACGAAGCTGAACATGCTCTCGCCGAAGAAGGCGCCGCCGATCGCGACGCCGTAGAGGCCGCCGACCAGGATGCCGGCCTGGCGGCATTCCACCGAATGCGCATAGCCCAGACGATGCAGCTCCGAGAACAAACGCTCGATCTGGGTGTTGATCCAGGTGTCCTCGCGGCCGGGAACCGGGGTGGCACAGGCGGCGATGGTGGCGGGAAAGTCGCGATCCGCCGACACCTCGAAGGTATCGGCCAGGACGGTGCGGCGCAGCCGGCGCGGCAGGTGGAAGCGGTCGAGCGGCAGGATGCCGCGGCGCTCCGGGTCCAGCCAGAACAAGCGGTCGCCTCGACGTGTCTCCGCCATGGGGAATAGCCCGTGGCGGTAGGCTCGCAGCATCAGCTCCGGCGTGATCTCGAGCACACGACGCGACATGACAGCCATTGTGCGGCGGACGGGGGCGCGAAGGGAAGCGTCGGTTGTTGGCTGAGTTTCATCTCACAGCGAGCCGGCGGGATCGGCCTTCGGCGGCCGATGCGAGGCTAGTTCAAGGTATCTATCAGGCGTGTTTCGTGCGCATTGACGCTGCCGTGCGTCGCATGCTCAATCGCCGTAGTCGATGCCGCGCCCGAAAAATTTCCGCAGGCGAGGTACCATGAAATCCACGAACGCGCGGACCTTCGGGATAGCGATGCGCCCCTCGGGCATGACGAGGTGGACCGGGACTGGCGGAAACTCATAGGTCCTCAGTACGACTCTCAGTCTTCCGTCGCGCACCTGATCCGCCACATGGTATGAGTAGAGCCGTGTCACCCCGCGTGCTTCGACCGCGGAGGCGACGGCCGCCCGTGCGCTGTTGACGGCGATTCGCGGGGTGAAATGGACGACGCGCGGAATTGTCGTCTCAGCCAAAGGCGGGAATCTCCAGGTGTCGAGTTCCGCGTGGGAGAAGCTGATGATCCGCTGCGCCGTGAGGTCGGCCGGTGTCTCGATGGGCGGATGCTTGTCGAGATAGGACGGCGCGGCGGCGACCACCTGGCGGACTTCGCCGAGCCGCACCGCGACCATCGACGAGTCAGGCAGATGGCCGATGCGCAGCGCCGCGTCGATGCCTTCTTCGAGCAAGTTCACGGTCCGATCGAGCAAGGTGATTTTCGCCGACACGGTCGGAAACGCATCAAGGAACTCGTCCAGCAACGGACGCAGCACCTCTTCGCCGAGCAGGACCGGCGCGGTGAAGGCAAGCGTCCCACCCGGGGCTTTGCGGTGGCTCGCGACGATGGTTTCGGCCTCCTTGAGGTCGGTGAGCAACCGCCGGCAGGTCTGGGCGAAGCGCTCACCGACCTCACTCAATTTGCTCGAGCGTGTCGTGCGGTGGAGCAATTCCGCGCCCACCTGCTCTTCCAGGAACGCCACCGCCCGGCTCACCGCCGCGGGCGAGCGGCCAAGCTTGCGCCCGGCCCCGGCGAGACTGCCCTCGTCCAAGGCCGCGACAAACACCGTCATTGCGTCGATCCGGTCCATTTGCTTGCTCCTCCAAGGCTCTTACCTTCATAAGGCAGGCATCGCGGCGTCTTCTCCGTTGCGACGCTTGTCAGGTCATGGCCTGGACATGATGAGGGACCCCACCCTGGAACCAGAATTGCACACGACTTCTACTGCCCAGCGACCGTCTTGCCGGGCAGCGGAGCGCCAGTCCTGGAAACAACGGTGAAAAGTTCTGAATCCGGCAGTTTAAGGTCAGCGATCCGGTGGGATGGTCGGGCCATATATATCGCGCAAAGTCCGCCCCTCGTGGGCGACTTTGGCGTGGCTTCGCTCAACGCGTTATCGGCGCCGAACCGGGGTCAAGGCGGGGAAGCCATCGTGACGCCGGCAAAGCAGCGCCGAAAGTGAACACGCGTTCGTGAACATACTCGGGGAGTTCGTGCCGACCCGACGCCGAAGAAGAGGGTCCGTGATGAGCAGCGATCACTGCCCCGCGTGCTGACCCTTGAAGGCGACGGCCGTCGTCACCTTGAAGCCGACCCATCGCTTCTTGCGGGTTCCTATGCTCGGCGGTAACGAGGATCGCCGGTTGACGCTGCGATCAACTGCATGATTAGTTCAGTCATAAACTAACACAAGTCACATTGCAGGCCGCCAGGAATGTTTCCGGAAGATATTCGGCAGGTTTACGCGTCGGGCGACTGTGAGATCGACCTTGGGCGCCGTGAGCTTCGGGTGCATGGGTCGCCTGTGCCAATTGGTGGCCGGGCCTTTGAGGTCATCGAAGTTTTGGCCCGGTCGGCCGGGGAGCTTGTCACTAAGGACGAACTTATGAATCGCATCTGGCCTGGTGCGATCGTCATGGAAAACACACTCCACGTTCATGCTGTTGCGGTTCGCAAGGCGCTCGGCCCCTACCGGAACCTGCTCAAGACCGAGTCCCGCCGGGGCTATCGCTTGCTCGGCAGTTGGGCTGTCCAGCATCAGGACGCACCCAGACTATCGAGCGGCCTCCAGTGGATCAGCGTGAGCGGCGAAGCGCTGCGAACCAATATCCCGGTTCCTGTCACCCAGCTTGTTGGCCGAGCAGCGGCGGGACAGCGGCTGCGGGATCTGGTCTCAGCCTACCGCGTTGTCACCCTGACTGGGCCAGGCGGCATAGGAAAGACCACTTTTGGATTGAAGGTCGCACGCCGTGTTCTTGGCGAGTTCGCCGACGGCGGATGGCTTGTCGAGTTGGCGTCGCTTTCCGCTCCCGACCTCGTGCCGTCCGCCGTGGCCAGTGTCCTCGGCCTGAAAATCAGCGGAGAGACGATTTCCGCGGATTCCGTCGCGCGGGCAATCGGCGGCCGGCATCTCCTGCTGGTGCTCGACAACTGCGAGCATGTCATCGATGCGGTGGCGACGCTGACAGAGGTGTTGGTACGGCAGTGCCCTCGCACCACAATACTGGCGACGAGCCGCGAAATCCTGCGGATTGACGGCGAGTTCGTGTATCGCGTTCCGCCGCTTGACGTGCCCGCAGCGGAAGCGGCAGAACCGGACCACATCCTGGGGCACAGCGCGGTGGCGCTGTTCATCGCCAGGACACAAGCGCTGGCCCCCGATTTCTCGCCGCGAGCCGGAGACTTGCCGGCGATCGCCGCGATCTGCCGGCATCTCGACGGCATTCCCCTCGCGATAGAGTTCGCCGCTGCTCGCGCCGCCTTGCTCGGGGTTCCGCAGGTGACCGCGGACCTGCACGATCGTTTCGCACTGTTGACCCGTGGGCGCCGCACCGCGCTGCCCCGGCATCGAACGCTGCGGGCGGTGCTCGATTGGAGCCACGAACTGCTGACGGAAGCGGAACGGCTGTTGTTTCGTCGCCTGGCCATTTTTCCCGCCGGGTTCACCCTCGCCGCCGCCGCCGCCGTCATGGTGGGTAGCGGGCTCGATGCGGCAGCCGTCACGGATGGCATCGCCAATCTCGTCGCCAAATCGTTGGTCGTGGTCGGCGGGACCGACGGCGCCACGCGCTGGCGCCTGCTGGAAACGATCAGGGCCTACGCACTTGAGAAGCTTGCCGGGCAAGGCGAGACCGACACCGTCGCTGGGCGCCATGCGTCGTATTTTCGCGATCTCATCGCACCGTTCGCGGCGGGAGCCGGATCGTCCGTATCGGATGATGATCTGGCTCGCTTCGTTCGCGAGATCGACAATGTTCGCGCCGCGCTCGACTGGTCGTTCGGCCCGGCCGGCGACCCGGCAATTGGCGTCGACCTCACAGCCGCCTATGCGCCGGTGTGGCAGCATTTGGTGCTGATGAAGGAATGCCGCGAGCGCTGCGAACGCGCATTGCTCTGTCTTGAACCGCGTGTGACGGCCAACCTGCGCCAAAGGATGCGGCTGCAGCTAGCCCTCGCTGGTGCGATGTTCATCACTCAAGGGCCTGCGGAGCAAACGACGACGATGCTGACTGAGGCGCTCGATGCGGCAGAGACTCTAAAAGACATCGACGCGCAGATGCGGACTCTGTCGGCTTTGAGGACTTTCTATGTGCATCGCGGAGATTACGGTCTGGCGCGGATTGTGACGGAACGGCTCGAGCAAATAGCTGATCGTATTGACGACCCGGTGAGCGTCCGTGCCGCCTGGTGGCGAACCGGTGTTGCACTCCTTACCCGCGGCCGACCTCGCGAGGCCCAGCAATGTTTTGAACGTGTGCTGCAATCTCCTATCGCGCCGGGAGATCGCCATGGCGTCATCTTTTATAATTCGAACGACCACGCGGTCGCTCACGCCATGTTGGCCCGGGCGCTTTGGGTGCAGGGCTTTACCCAAAGCGCGCTCGATGAAGCCCGCGCCAGCCTGGATGAACTGCATGGCGCGGATAACCAGCTCTTGCTTTGCCGGGTCCTGTATTACGGCATCTGCCGTATCGCACCAATCATAGGCGACTTCGCGACGGCCGAGCGTGAGATCACCCGTTTGATCGAGATAGCAACGAGTCTGAGCGCGCATTTCTGGGAAACCGCAGGCCACTTTCTGAAAGGGAGACTGTTGGTCGAGCGTGGCGAGTTCGCGCAAGGCCTGACCGTGTTGCGCGATGCGTTCGAAACATGCGGCCGAACCGGGTGGCGCCTGTCGTATCCGGAGTTCAAGGGCGCGCTGGCGTTGGCGTTTGCGGGGCTCGGGCGGCTCAATGAGGCGCTCGTCGCTCTTGACGACGCCGTGGCAAGTGCAGGCCAGGGAGCAGATGGTCAGGTGTGGTATGTGCCAGAGCTCCTCCGCATCAAAGGCGAAGTATTGCTTCAGCAAGACGCGGATCAGTCAACCCAGGCAGCCGAGGACTGCTTTGACCAAGCCGCCGAGATGGCCCGCGCGCAGGGCGCGCTATTCTGGGAACTGCGGATTGCGCTCAGCGTTGCCCGCCTGAGAATGTGCCAAGGTCGCCACGACGAGGCGAGGGCATTGCTCGCGCCGGTCCGCGATCGATTCACCGACGGCTACACCACCGCCGACTTGCGTGCCGCCAAGGCACTCCTCGCGACGCTCGACAGCCCGTCGCGCTGAGCCCCCCGCCGCGGTCGAACTTCCGAAGTTGGAAACGACGATGCGACAGGCGGCCGGCGCCCGCCACGCAGCAGGCGCCGGCCCGCGTCGTTTATCAGTTCGCGACGTCCCCAGCCGCCTTGCGGGTTGCCGTGACGGCCTCGCGCGCCGCACGGGCCATCAGGCCGCTGTCGTTGGCGATCGTCACGAACTGGAAGCCCATCTTGATCATGCGCGCGGCATAGGCCGGCGTGCCGTTATGAATGCCGGCGAACTTGCCATGCTTCTTGCAGCTCGCCAGCAGCTTTTCGTAGATGCCCAGGATCAGCGGTTCCTCGCGGTCCAGCATCGGCACCAGCCCAAGTGAGAACCCCATGTCCGACGGACCGATATAGATGCCGCTGATGCCGGGAACCTGCAGGATCTCGTCGATATTATCGATGCCCTGCTGGGTCTCGATCATCGGAATGACCTGCACTTCGTCATTGGCGATGGTCTGGTAGCTGGACGCCTCGCCGTACATCGCGGCGCGGATCGGACCATTGCTGCGCTTGCCCAGCGGCGGATACATGCAGGCGTCTGCGAGCGCCTTCGCTTCTGTCTTGTTGTTGACCATCGGGCAGATGATGCCCCAGGCGCCGCCGTCCAACGCCTTGCCGATGATGCCCGGCTCGTTCCAGGGAACGCGCACCAGCGGCGTGACGGGATGACGGTCCATGGCCTGGAAGCACTGCACCATGGACTGGTAGTCCTGCACGCCATGCTGCATGTCCACGGTGACGCTGTCCCAGCCGCACTGGGCCATGACTTCGGCAGAGAAGCCAGACGGGATGGCGAGCCAGGCATTGACGCACGCCTTGCCGGCGGCGATGCGCGCCTTGAGCTTGTTGGGCATTGGCTGTTTCCCCGGAGGTTGCAAGAAGGGAGCGGCAGGCTAGGCGCGAGGGTAAGGTGCGTCAACGCCACACACCTACGCGTGTCACCGTCGCCGGAATCGGCTATGAGTGCCGCAGCTCGGCCTGCATCAAGCCTTCACCGGCTTGGCGCAGAGCCGTGGCCTCGCGGTTTGGGATGATGCACGCATGAGCTGGCTGACCGAATTCGTCCGCCCCAAGATCCGTACCCTGTTCGCACGGCGCGAGGTGCCGGAGAATCTGTGGCATCAGTGCCCCGCCTGCCAGCAGATGATCTTCCATCGCGATCTGTCGGCGAACCTGAAGGTGTGCCCGCATTGCGGCCACCACATGCGCGCCAGCGCGATCGAACGCCTGGTCTGGACGTTCGACGATGGCAGCTACACCCGCATCGAGTTGCCGCGCGCCCCGGCCGATCCATTGCGGTTCCGCGACGCCAAGCGTTACGCCGACCGGGTCAAGGAGGCGCGCGACAAGACCCACCAGGACGATGCGCTGGTGGTGGCGCATGGCAAGCTGGCCGGCCACCAGGCGGTCGTTGCGGCAATGGAATTCGAATTCCTCGGCGGCTCGATGGGCGCGGCGGTGGGCGAGGGGATCGTCGCGGCCGCGCGCCTCGCCGTGTTGCAGGAGGCGCCGCTGATCGTGTTCACCGCCTCGGGCGGGGCGCGGATGCAGGAAGGCGCCATCAGCCTGATGCAAATGCCGCGTACAATCATCGCCACGCGGCTGGTGAAGGAAGCCGGCCTGCCCTTCATCGTCGTGCTGACCGATCCCACCACCGGCGGTGTCACCGCCAGTTTCGCCATGCTGGGAGACATCCAGATCGCCGAGCCGGGCGCGCTGATCGGTTTCGCCGGCGCACGCGTGATCGAGCAAACGGTACGGGAGAAACTGCCCGAGGGGTTCCAGCGCGCCGAATACCTGCACGAGCATGGCATTGTCGACATGGTGGTAAAGCGCACCGAGCTGCGCGACACCCTGGCACGGCTGATCGGACTGTTGCGCGTCAAGCTGCTGGAGGCGGCATGAAGCCCATCCATGCAAGGCGGGCGGCGGGGAGTTAAAGGCGCATGCCCAACCGCATCGACGGCATCGTCGCCCGCCTGCACGGCCTCCATCCGCGGCTGATCGACCTCAGCCTCGACCGGTTATTGGTACTGCTCCACAAGCTGGGCAACCCGCAGCTTCGCCTGCCGCCGGTGATCCATGTCGCGGGAACCAACGGCAAGGGCAGCACCTGCGCGTTCCTGCGTGCGATCACCGAGGCTGCCGGGCGGCGCGTGCACGTCTACACCTCGCCGCATCTGGTGCGCTGGAACGAACGCATCCGCATCGCCGGCACGCTGGTCTCCGATGCGGCGCTGGCGGCAGCGTTCGACCATGTGGAGCAAGTGAACGCCGGCGCACCGATCACGGTGTTCGAAGTCAACACCGCGGTTGCCTTCCATCTGTTTGCAGCGGCACCCGCGGATCTCTGCGTCTTGGAAGTCGGGCTGGGCGGGCGCGGCGACGCCACCAACGTGATCGCGCGTCCGGCGGCGTGCGCCATCACCTCGATCTCGCTCGATCATCGCGAATTGCTTGGCGATACGCTGGCAGCGATCGCGGCGGAGAAGGCGGGCATCATGAAGCCGGGCGTGCCGGTGGCGATCGGCGCGCAGCCAGCGGAAGTGCTCGACGTCTTGCTCGCGCAGGCAGAGCACATCGGCGCCCCGGCGCGGCTGCGCGATCGGGACTGGGGGATCGCCAGCACACCGAACGGGCTCCGCTATGAGGATGCGGCCGGGGCGCTTGACCTCCCGCGCCCATCGCTGCCGGGTGCCTTCCAGTTCGACAACGCCGGGATCGCCATCGCCGCCATGCGCATCTCCGCGCTGCCGACGCCAGAGTCGGCGTTCGCCGCCGGCATTGCGGCGGCGGAGTGGCCCGCCCGGCTGCAACGTCTGCGCGGGCGCCTCGCGGCATTGCTGCCACCCGATTGGGAATTGTGGCTCGACGGCGGGCATAATCCCGGTGCCGGAATCGTGCTCGCGGAGCATTTGCGAAGCTGGCGCGACCGGCCGATGCACCTGGTCGTCGGGATGAAGCAGTCGAAGGACTCCGAGGAATTCCTGCGCCCTCTGCTGCCGCACGCGGCAACGCTGTGGGCAGTGGCAGAGGAGCATCAGCACGATGCGCGTCCGGTGGAATCGATTGTGGCAGCGTCAGGGGGGCGGGCGCGACCCGGGCCGCACGTCGCCGACGCGCTGCGCGCGTTGACGCACGAGGCGGAACCACACGGTTCCCGCCCGGCTCGCGTGCTGATCTGCGGTAGTCTGTATCTCGCGGGCGAGGTGCTGCAGCAGGATGCGTAGGACGTCATTCTGGCGGCATGGCAGGGAACCCGCGCCGGGCGATTGCCGAGCGCGGTCTGCCTGTCGTTGCGAGGAGCGGCGACGCGTCCTTGTGCGCTGGGTCTTGACCGCATGGCTGATCGCTGCCGCCGGCATTCTAAATGTGTCCGTGGCGGCGGCCGACCCTTGGCCGAAGTACCAGATCATTGAATGGCAGCCGCGCAACCCTGCCCAGCTCGCCACCCTGAAGCGTATCGGCGTCGATGCCGCGGCGGTGATCGCCGACCGCGACGGCACCGGCACGCCGCTGCCGATGCAGACGGCACCTCTGATTCAGGCGGGATTTCACTGGTATATCGAGAATGCCGCGACGGACTTCTACTCGGCCTATCACCGCTGGACGCCGGGCAAGCCGGGCAACTGGCGCTTTATCGAGCTGCAAAAGCGCTATCGTGCGGATCCGAACGACCTGACCGCGCTGATGCGCGACCCCAGCCTGTCGGATCCGGTGTGGCAGGCACACATCGACGCCCGCCTCACCGCTATCGTGCATCAGGAACAACGCTTCCATCCGCTGTTTTACAGCCTCGGTGACGAAACCGGCATTGCCGATCTTTCCGCGTTCTGGGATTTCGATTTTTCCCGGGAATCGCTGGCCGGCATGCGGGCTTGGCTGCGCCGGCAATATCCGTCGCTCGCCGCCTTGAATGCCGAATGGGGCACGGATTTCCGCGATTGGGGGGCGGTGCGGCCCGAGACAACAATTCAGGCGATGCATCGCACCGATGGCAATTTCGCCGCCTGGGCCGATTTCAAGACCTGGATGGACGTGGCCTTCGCCGCCGCCTTGCGCCGCGGCACCGATGCGGTGCATGCGGCCGATCCGCACGCCCTGGCGGTAATCGAGGGCGCGCAGATGCCCGGCTGGGGCGGCTACGACTACACCCGCCTCGCGCGTGCCGTCGATGTCATGGAAATCTATGACATGGGCGACAGCCTGCCGATCGCACGCTCGTTCAATCCGCGTCTGATCGCGCTGACCACGTCGTTCGGCGCGCGGCCCAGCGACATCCACGCCATCTGGCGCGAGCTGTTGCGCGGCACGCGTGGCCTGGTGCTGTGGGACGACAACAACAGCATCGTGCAGCCCGAGGGCACGCTCGGCCAGCGTGGCAAGGTGTACGCAGCGCTGTTTGCCGAGCTGCACCGCATCGCGCCGCTGCTGATCGCCGCGACGCCGCATGAAGATCCGGTCGCGATCCTCTACTCGCCTGCCAGCTTTCGCACGCAATGGATGCTGGATCAGCAGCCTAAGGGAGATGCGTGGATCGAGCGCGGCGCGGCGACGGAACTGGAGGACGATGCGTTCCGCACCGCGCTGCGTGGCTACGTGACGAGCCTGTCGCAGCTCGGCCTGCAACCGCATTTCGTATCGGCGGCGATGCTGCCGGCGCTGCGCGACAAGGCGCTGATTCTGCCTGACACATTGGCGCTGTCGCCGGCGGACGCGAAGGCCATTGCTGGTTTCGCCGCACGCGGCGGCGTGGTGATCGCGGACCGGCAGCCGGGATGGTACGACGCCCACAGCCGCCGCCTGCCGCAGCCGGCACTGCCGCCCGGGATCGCGCGGCTGGTGGCGCCGGATGATCGGACGGCGTTATCCGCGCTGCTGTCGCAGGCAGGCGTCGCCGCGCCGATCCGCTTCACCGCACCGCAGATGGATGTCGAAATGCACACATTTGCTGCGGGGACGCGCACGATCGTGGCGCTGCAACGGAGTAGTCCCGGCGAGGGCAATGAGGCGGTGGAACTCACGCTGCCCCAGCGGATGCTGGTGACCGATCTGCGCCGCGGCGTGGCGTTGGGGCGGTGGCAAAAACTGACGGTCACGCTTGGTCCGATCGAACCGGCGATCCTGCAAATCGCGCCGTAGTGCGAGTCGACATCGCTTCGGTCCGTGATGCAACGTTGCGTCCCTTTTGGGCGCGCTATCGCCAACACAGCGATGCCGCCAATGCCGCGGCGAGCAAGGCCGAGACCCCCTGCCAGAACCGCACCGGCGAGCGCTCGTACAATGTCAACGGGCGGCGCACCGGCGGTGGTGCATAAGACGGCCCCGCCTCGAATTCGTGTGCGAATTCCGTCATGTCGGCGAACCGCTCGGCGGGATCCGGGGCGACGGCGCGGTGCAGCGCGGCCTGCACCCAGGCGGGCAGGTCGGGGCGGAGCGTCGCCAAGTCGCGCGGCCGCTCCTGCCGTGACGCGCTGGTGGCGTCGGCGTTGCCATAGGGATAGCTCCCCGTGAAGGCGCGGAACATCGTCACCCCGAGGGCATAGATGTCGGTCGCGACGTTGCCGGCCTCGCCCTGGAACATTTCGGGCGCCATGTAGGCTGTGGTGCCGGGGATGTTCTCCGGTGGAAAATCCTCCAGCCCGGGCAGGCGTACCACCCCCAGGTCCAGCAGCTTCAGCGCGCCGCCCGATTCCAGCATGACGTTGTCCGGCTTGATGTCGCGATGGATGATGCCGGCACGATGCAGCGCCGCGGCGCCGTGCGCCAGCTTCACCGCGATGTTGCGTCCCTCCTCCAGCCCCACCGACGGGCGCCGCGACAGGCGCGTTTCCAGCAGTTCCCCGGCATAGAGCGGCATCACCGTGTAGAGGCAGGTCTGCCGGCCTGGCGGCAGTTCGATGACATGCGCCACCCAGGGGCTGGTGACGCGGGTGCCCACCCAGGCCTCGCGCACGAAGGCGGCATGGAAGATCGCGGTCTCCGCCACCGCCGGCTTGGGAAACTTCAGCACCACCGGCGCGCCGTCCGCGTCATCCAGCGCGCCGAACAGACGGCTGTAGCGACCATCGGAGACCAGGACATTCAGTACGAAGCCATCCACATTGTCGCCCACCTGCGGCACGGCGATCAGCGGCAGCCGGCGGATCGCGGTGCCGACATCGACCGAGCGCGCGGTGGGCAGCGCCACCACGTCCAGCACCAGTGCGGTGCAGTTGTCGGTGCTGCCGGCCTCCAGCGCCGCGTCAACCAATGCCCGCGCGGTGTCCTCGGCCGCCGAGCGCACGCGCAGCACGTCGGCGATCGCCTCATCCACCAGCGAGCCGTGAACTCCGTCGCTGCACAGCAGGAAGCGGTCGTGCAGCGCGACGGGATGGGTGCTGTAGTCGAGGCGCACCTCCGCCTCGATCCCCAGCGCCCGGGTGAGCATGGGCGACGAGCCGCGATCGTCGCGCACGTGGTCCGCGGTGAGCCGCAGCAGCCGATTATTGCTCAGGCGGTAGGCGCGGGTGTCGCCCACGTGCAGCACGTGGGCCAGGCGGCCGCGCAGCACCAGCGCGGTAAAGGTGCAGCCCATGCCGACGAGATTGGCATCCTGGCGTCCCTGGGCGTGGATCCAGGCGTTGAGCGAGTCCAGGATGCGGGCGCCGGCGCGATGCACCTCCATGGTCTCCGGCACGTCCCAGAAGCCGTCGAGGAAACCCCGTACCGCGGTTTCGGCCGCCACCCGGCCGCCCTTGGTGCTGCCGATACCGTCGGCGAGCGCCGCGGCCACGTCCCGCCGTTCTGCCGCGATCTGGGAGCCCAGTACCGCCCCGACAAAATCCTCGTTGCGCGGACGCGGGCCAATCGCGCTGTGGGTGCCGATGCTGACGCGTGGCGTGGCGAGGTCCTCGCTCATCCGATTGGCCTCGGCATGGCGTGGTCAGCGGATGCGCAGCGGCGGTCGGGGCGGAGCCGCATCAGGGCGGCAGCCGGCAACGGTCGTGCAGGAAATAGCCGCCGGTGCTGGACGCGACCACCACGGTCAGTGCGCCGGAATGGCGGTCGAGCGTGTAGTTCCAGCCATCCTTGGCATCGCGCCACGAGATCTGGTCGGCGCTGACCCGCGCTGGATTGGCATCGACCGTCGCGCGGTCGTAGTCAATGCTGATCTGCCAGGTCGTCCCGCTGGAGGGATTGACGCAGGTGACGGAGACCGGCGGGAGATGGGTTTGCGCCCCGGCTGGCGCGGCTGCGAGGCCTGCCATGAGGGCGGCGATGGTCGCCGCACATCGTGTCGGGTGGGTCATTGCGCCTGCCTATCGGGGGTTGGCCCATACTGGGTTTCGGTGCGCTTGCAAAGCGCCAGCCAATGTGACGGCGTGGTCGGTTGCGGTGGGCGAGAGCTAGAAATCTGCCCGCATAATGTCCGCCCGGTCCATCCGCATTGTGCCCGATGGTTTGAATTACCCGCCGACCCGCGCGCGCCGGAGATTGCGTCGCCTTGGTGGCGGCCTGGTGGTGGGGACTTGCTGCACAAACGTTATGCAGCACGCCGCTTACATGATCGTTCCCGATACAGCCGTTCGCGCCCAAGCAACAGGCACGTCCCCTGACCTCAGGCGGCCGCCATCGCGTCCGCCAGCCGCTTGGCCTCGGCTGTAAGGGCGTTTCGGGCGCGGGCGAAAACCCGCCGAGCCGGGACCGCACAGCCGGCCCCAGGCCGCCCTGGCATGTCATTTGCTTAATCTCATTTGCCTTGGCGTCAGTGGGTTTCAGGCGAGCAGCGGGCGAGTTGGGTGCTGCCGTTTCAGTGCAAAGACGCCCTGGGAAACGTCAACAACCATGGAGTCCCCCATGCTCGTACCTTCACCAAAATGGCTCGATACGGGCGACAATGCGTGGCAGTTAGCCGCGGCTACCTTCGTCGCCCTGCAAAGCATTCCAGGCCTCGTCGTGCTCTACGGCGGCATCGTCAAGCAGAAGTGGGCGATCAACTCCGCCTTCATGTCGATCTACGCGTTCGCCTCGGTCCTCGTGGTCTGGGTGTTATTCGACTATAACATGGCGTTCGGACCGCAATGGTTTCCCTTCCTGGGAGTGCCGATGCCGGCGCTGTCCGCCGCCTTCAGCATCGGCCAGGCGACGATCCCCGCCGCCGCATCCGGCATGCCGCCGATCCAGTTCCCGATGGCAACGCTGGTCTACTTCCAGTTCGTGTTTGCCGCCATCACGGTGATCATCCTGGCCGGCTCGGTGCTCGGGCGCATGAGCTTCCGGGCCTGGGTGTTCTTCTGCCCATTGTGGATGACGCTCTCCTACACCGTGGGCGCGTTCAGCCTGTGGGGCGGCGGATGGCTGGCCAGCATGGGCGTGGTGGACTTCTCCGGCGGCTACGTGATCCATCTCGCCGCCGCGACGTCAGGCTTCGTCGCCGCCGCGATGGTCGGTCCACGCACCCAGCAGGACCGCGAGCATTTCCCGCCCAACAGCCTGCTGGTGGCGCTGGTCGGGGCCGGCATCCTGTGGCTGGGCTGGAACGGGTTCAACGGCGGTGATCCATACTTCGCCAACGCCGACGCCGGCGCCGCGGTGCTGAATACCAACACCGCCACCGCGGTCGGCGTGCTGGTCTGGACGCTGTGCGACAAGATGGCCTACGGCAAGCCGTCGGTGGTCGGCGCGATCAACGGCATGATCGCCTCTCTGGTCGCGATCACCCCCGCCGCCGGTTACGTCAACGGCTGGGGCGCCATGGTCATCGGCCTCGCCGCCGGCACCATCCCATGGATGAGCATGAACTGGCTGCAGCGCACCAAGTTCATGATGAAGGTGGACGACACGCTAAGTGTGTTCTCCACGCACGGCATTGCGGCGATCACCGGCGGCCTGTTGACCGGCGTCCTGGCCTGCCCTGACATGCTGGAATACATCGGCACCGACAAGGACGCTCCCGGCGTGAACGTGACCGGCCTGATCTATGGCAACGCTCACCAGCTCGTGCTGCAGATCTACGGCGCGCTGTTCATCATCGCGTACAATGTCGTCATCACATTCATTATCCTGAAGGCAATCTCGTTCATCACGCCGCTGCGCATGGATGAGGTGACGCTGCGAGTCGGCGACGAAGCGGTGCACGGCGAGACGGCGTACGGCTTCGGCGATGGAGAAGGAGGCGCGTAACGCACTGACAGTCCGTCGGGCAACCGGCGGCAAGACGGCGGGGCGGGTGTTTCACCCGCTCCGCTGCGTTCTGCGACTTGGCGTCGCGGGTGGGCGACGACACGGTGCATCGTGAAACGACCTGCGCTATCGGCGTCGAAGGCGCGAACATCGCGAGGCCGAAAGCGGCTCCCCTCCCGCTCGCGCGAGGAGACCCCGCCGGATTTGAGGAAATGCCGGTCGTTGGTTCCGACGCCAAGGCATGCCCCGAAACAACATCGCAATCGCCCGGTCAGTCTTTCTGGCCCTGCTGTTTCCGATTGAAATAGTCAGGGCCGAAAACCGCCAGACGGGACCCCCGTTGCAGTGCCACTCTCCCTCAACGTCAATGACGACGCTTCAAGTCGGGAGTGTGGGCAATGGCTTCGATTTATCGGGAAATTGACATCGCGGTGGATCCGGAACGGGTCTGGGACGTGATCCGCGATGTTGCGGTCGTGCATACGCGTTTGGCTCCCGGCTTCGTTGCCGATGTTCGGATGGAGGGCGACGTCCGCATCGTGACGTTTGCCACCGGTCGCGTCCTTCCCGAGCGTATTGTCGGTATCGATGATGCGAACCGGCGCATGGCCTACACGGCGGTTGGCGTCCCGGAGAGGAAGCACCACAACGCATCGTTTCAGGTGTTGCCACAAGGCAACGACGAGAGCCGCCTGGTCTGGATCACGGACGTACTGCCGGACACGCTGGCCGATACCTTCGCCGAGAACATGGAAAAAGGCCTCGCGGTGGCAAAGCATACGCTTGAGCAGCAGACGTCCGGCGCGCGGTAGGGGGCAATCCGGTTGCCAAGCGGTGGCGATCATCGCCGTCGCCTGGACGTCGCTCTGAAACGCCCCCCGGCGTGGACTCGCCGCAAGGTCATCCCTGCCGCATGATGCCGGCGACAGGGAAGGAAATGCAGGATGAGCCACCGCAGCACGCCCAACGACCCCGGCGTCTCCGGACCGGACGCCAGAGCAGTACATGGCGGATCGCGCTGGCATGAAGGGGCGCTGGTCCGCTATCCCGACCCCGACATCATCGTGCTCGATCAACGGTTCCAGCGCTTGGTACTGGGCAATGCCGCGATCGAACGCATCGCCACCGGGTGCCGCTTCACCGAAGGTCCCGTCTGGTTCGGTGACGGACGCTACCTGCTGTTCTCCGACATCCCCAACGACCGCATCCTGCGCTGGGACGAAACCGATGGCGGTATCAGCGTGTTTCGCGAGCCGTCCCACTATGCCAACGGCAACACGCGCGACCGCCGGGGGCGGCTCATCACCTGCGAGCATGACACGCAGCACCTGACGCGCACCGAATACGACGGCAGCATCACGCTGCTGGCGTCCAGTTTCGATGGCAAGCGCCTGACCGGTCCGAACGACGTGGTAGTGAAGTCCGACGGCTCCATCTGGTTCAGCGACAACGGTGCCGGCACGCGCGGCAACTATCTCGGCCACCCGATGCCGCAGGAACTGCCGTTCCGCGTGTATCGCATCGATCCCGCGGATGGGCGGATGAGCGTGGTCGTGGACGACATGCAGCGTCCCAACGGCCTCACCTTCTCGCCCGACGAAAGTCGGCTGT
Source organism: Acetobacteraceae bacterium (assembly GCA_035508435.1). Classification (GTDB taxonomy): domain Bacteria; phylum Pseudomonadota; class Alphaproteobacteria; order Acetobacterales; family Acetobacteraceae; genus JASHVB01. The sequence continues at coordinate 48,984 of DATJNA010000095.1, forward strand.
ACGTGGTGGACACGGCGAACACCGGTCCGAAGACGACGCGCGTCTACGATGTGGTGGCTGACGGCACGCGGCTCGCCAACAGCCGCTTGTTCTTCGATGGATCGCCGGGCTACGCCGACGGCATCCGATGCGACACGGAGGGCAATGTGTGGTGCGGCTTCTCTGGCGGCCCGGAGGATGACGGGGTCGCGGTGTTCGCCCCGGATGGCACGTTGATCGGGCGCGTTCTGCTGCCGGAACGCTGTGCCAATGTCTGCTTCGGCGGCCGCAAGCGCAACTGCTTGTTCATGGCGGCGAGCCAGTCGGTATATGCGCTGTTTGTTGAGGCGCAGGGCGCAATCGGCGGATAGGCGCCCGCCCTCCTGCCCATTGCGAGGAGCGCGAGCGACGAAGCAACCTCGGTCACTCGCGCGAAGCGCAGCGGCACGCGGGGAAATCCCGGTCGAGACGGGAGCATAGAACAGTCATGTTGCTCGCAGCGAAATCCTACGACGTTCCCGACCTCCAGGCCGCGCAGGAGCTGTATCATGCGAATGGCTGGACCGACGGGCTACCGATCGTACCGCCCACGGCAGATGCTGTGCAGGCGTGTCTCGACTGGGCGATGATTCCGCCCGACCAGTTGATCGGCATCGAGCCGGTGCGCGGCGTGCCGATCACCGCGGAGAAGCTGGCGATCAACGCAGTGATGGCCGGCTGCCTGCCGATGCATCTGCCAGTCGTGCTGACCGCTTTCGCCGCCATGCTGCAGCCGCCGTTCCTGCTGCACGGCGCCACCGCCTCCACCGGCGGATGCGCGGTGCTGGTGGTCCTGAATGGCCCGATCCGTCGCGAGATCGGCGCCTCAGGCGGCTTCAACGCGCTGGGCAACAGTGACCGCGCCACGGCGGTGATCGGCCGCGCGATCCGGTTGGCGCTGATCAACATCCTGGAGGTACGGCCTGGGGGAATCGATCGTTCCACGCTCGGTCATCCGGGGAAGTTCAGCTACTGCATCGCCGAGGACGAGGAGGGCACCGACTGGGCGCCTCTGCACGGGCAGCGCGGCCTGCCGGCGGATGTTTCGGCCGTGACGGTGATGGCGGCCGGCGCGCCGCGCCAGATCATGAACGAGTGGACCACGGAGCCGGAGGAGATTCTGGAAACCTACGCCGCCGAGATGCGCGCCAACATGCGGCACTATTCGATCTGGGCAGGGAACTACGCCATCGTGGTGCCGAAGCAGTTGCGGGATCACTTGCAGGCAGCGGGCTGGAGCAAGAGCGACATCGCGAATTTCATCCACGCGCGCGCTCGCATCCACCGTCGTGAGTGGGCGGACGTGGGCAAGGCGGCGGTGGTGCGTAGTCGCGGCGATACGGAATACGCGGCGCTGGATTCGCCCGACGGACTGCTGGTGGTGGCGGCCGGCGGTCCGGCCGGAGGGTTCGGCGCGGTGATCCCGCCCTGGCTGGGTGACAAGAGCAAGGCCGTGACGCTGCCGATCGGCGCGTGCTTGGATTGCGGGCCGACGGGGCAGTAGGCCCATCACCTGTCATTGCGAGGACCACGTTTCGCTCGCGGTCCTCGCAATGACAAGGGGTTACCGATCCAGCCAGATTGTCGCCAGGTCCTGGTTCACATAGTGGCTCGGGCTGATCTTGAAGCCCTTCACATAACTCCGGTACGGCACGATGCGGTAGCGCCACAGCAGGAAGGCCTCGTGCGCCTGCGTATCCAGCACCAGCTTCTCGAACTGCCGCATCAGGAGGCGTTGCCGGGCGAAATCCGTCTCGCGGAGCATGCGGTTATAGAGGTCGATCTCCTCCGGGTCGTCGTAATTGCCGTAGTTCTCGTCCGAGACCTTGTGCGGCAAGTACTTGGTGCCATCGAGCAGGGGATTGACGATGTTCTGGCACTCGGCGTCGATGGCAACGGCGAAATCGCCCTGGCGCAGCGCTTGCTCATAGGGGCCGGTGGACAGCACGCGCTGCGTGACGTGCAGGCCGATCTTGCTCCACTGGTCGATCACCCAGGTGCCGTTGAACTTGTAGGGCTGGTCGACGTTCCGGTTCAGCAATTCGAAGGTCAGCCCGTCGGCGGCGGCCTCCCTTAGCAGCCGGCGTGCCTCCGCGCGGGACTTTTCGATGTCCGGCCAATACCCCGCGATTTGCTCCAGCTCCGCCTTGGTGGCGGCGAGTGGCGAGCCGGGGAACACCACGCCGCCAACCGTCTTCTGTACCGTGATCCGCGACATCGGCGCCGCGTCGTGCCAACGGTCGATCGCCAAAGTCAGCGCCCGACGCACGCGCGCATCGTCGAACGGCTTGCGGGCGTGGTTGGCCGTCACCATGGCGCCGCAGTTCCAGTCGCTTTCCTGCACCGTGATCCGGTCTCCTAGCGCCGCCACCAACGCGTCGCGCGTCGCTGGCGGGAAGCCTCGAAATTCGATTGACGCGCGGTCGGCTTCGATCGCCGCCACGCGCACTGCCTGCTTGTCGGCGAAGATGCCCACGAAGCCGTCGAGGTACGGCAGGCCAGGACGATAGTAGTCGGGATTGCGCTCGCCGGAGATCGACTGGCCCGACTGGTACTCCTTGAAGCGGAACGGGCCGGAGCCGAGGATGTGCGTCTCGTACCAATGCGGGTCGCGGTCCAGCACCGATTTCTGGTAGATGAACGCATAAGGATCGGCGAGTGCCGGCAGGAACGCCGCAGTCGCGAACTTCAGATGGAAGACGACGGTGCGGGCATCGGTCGCTTCCACCTTGTCGATCATCGAGTAATAGCCGCGGCGTACGCTGATGACATCCGGCGACGGATCGACGATGTGGTTCCAGCTTGCCGCCACGTCATAGGCGGTGAGCGGCGTGCCGTCGTGGAATTTGACGTCGGTGCGGATGGCAAAGGCATAGCGGCGGCCGGCATCGGTTGGTGGCGGTATTTCGGTGCAGACGTCGCAGACGAAATGCGTGGTATCCGCCGGATTCTCCGGATCGGCGCGGACCAGCACGCTGTAAAATGGCGCCACCGCATGGATCGTGGCGAAGGTGTTCTCGCGATGGCCGTCGAAGCTGGGCGGCGAGTCCGCGGGAATCATGAACGTCAGGATGCCGCCGCGCTTCGGGGTGTCGGCCGCGACGGCTGCGGCGGTCAGCAGCAACAGGAGCGCGACGCCAATCATGATCCGGTGCATCCTCGGGTCCCCCGGCGGGCGGTTGTTGCAGTGGCTGCCCTGGCATCGAGCATCCTCAGCCAGCGGGGCGTTGGCGGCAACCGATGTGCGCAGCGGCGGGCGGCGTCTCAAATGGCGGCAATGCCGTGGACGCGCACCGACTGGACGCGCAATGCCGTGGGCATGCAGCGGCGGCGGTCTCTCGGACGACCTCAGCGCCGTGAACGCGCGGTGCCTTGGGCGTTGACGTGTCGCGGGGCGGGCAGCGAAACTGCGGGCATGACCTTACGCGTTCTCGATCCCACCAACGAAACCGCGCCGCCGGTCGGCGAACCCGCGCCGCACCTGGCGTCACTGGCGGGCAAGATCGTGGGGTTCGTCTCGAACGGCAAGGAAGGCACGCTCGGGTTCTTCAACCACCTGGAGCGAATCCTGCGGGAGGAATTCGGCGTGGCCGAGGTGATCCGCCGCACCAAGTCGAATTACAGCGCCCCGGCGGATCCCGACATTGTCGATGAGCTACGCCGCTGGCAGGCGGTGGTGACGGGGATCGGCGACTGAGGCAGTTGCTCGTCGTGCAGTCTGCATGACGCCATTACCGCCGAGCGTCTGGGCATCCCCGCGATGGCAGTGATGACCACGCGCTTTATCAGCGCGGCGGAGCTGATGGGGCGTGTGCTTGGGTTCCCGGGCTATGCGTTCGCGGTGATCCCGCATCCGGTCAGCAGTACGGGCGATGACGGGCTGCGGCGCGCGGCGGAGGCGGCGGCGGAGCAAGCAAGGGGATTGTTGCTGACGCAGCGCTGAGACGAGCCAGCATCGTTGCGTACCGGCACGGCATGGGCGCGCGGTGTGATCTCTGCCGCTGTCTCCGTCGGATGCTCGCTCAGAGCGTAGCTCGCATTGCTCATTACGCTGTCGAAGGGCCGCCCAGGATCACGGTCGCCTGGGCTGACAGCACGCCGCCATTGCCGTGCACCAACGCGGCCTCGGCCCCCGCCACCTGCCGTGCGCCGCATTCGATGCGCAACTGGCGCACTGCCTCGATCAGCAGGAACAGGCCGTACATGCCGGGATGGCAATAGGACAGGCCGCCGCCGTTGGTGTTCACCGCGACGTCGCCGGTCGGGCCGATGCGCCCGTTCTCCACGAACCTCCCGCCTTCGCCCTTCGGACAAAAGCCGAGGTCCTCCAAAAACAGAATCGTGTTGATGGTGAACGCGTCGTACAGCGCGAGCATATCGATATCGGCCGGGGTCATCCCCGCCATCGCATAGGCCGCCGCGCCGGACTGGATTGCGCCGGTGCGCGTCAGGTCCGGCATGGATGAGATTGTTGCGTGCGTGATGCACTGCCCCCAACCGAGCACTGGCACCGGCAATTTCGCCATGTCGCGGGCGCGGTCGATGCGGGTCATCACGATGGCGCCGCCGCCATCGGTCACCAGGCAGCAGTCGCGCACGGTGAACGGATCGCTGACCGGGCGCGCGTTCAGCACGTCGGCGATGGTCAGCGGCTTCTTCTCCCACGCCGCGGGATTGAGCAAGGCCCATTCGCGCGCGGCGACGGCAACCTCGGCGAGTTGCTCACGTGTGGTGCCAAATTCGAACATGTGGCGCGAGGCGGCCAAGGCATAGGCGGTGGCAGGAAGGAACGGGCGGAACGGGGTTTCATAAGGATTGTATTCGCGCACGCTGGCGGCGCGGCGGCCGACGGTGCGCTGCGTGCTGCCGTAGGCAATCACTGCGGCGTTGCACAGCCCGGCCTCCAGCGCGGCGTGCGCATGCGCCACGTGGATTTCGAACGACGAGCCGCCGACGATGGTGGAGTCGGTATAGGCGTCGGGCAGGCCGAGATACTCAGCCAGCGACATCGCCGAGGTGCGTGCCTGCGTGGTGGCGCAGAACACGCCATCGACGTCGCGCAGCGCGAGGCCCGCATCCTGCAAGGCACGGTGCACGCCCTGCGCCATCAGGTCGATTGGGCTCATCAGTGCTGCGACCGCGCCGAGATCGGATTCCGCCGCGCCCACAATGGCGACACTGGCTCGACGCGGCATGTCAGGCGCCCTCCGCCGGGAAGAAGACGGGATAGGATTGCTCTTCGCCCTGCTTCGGATGCGGGCGGAACTTCACCCGCATGCCGATCTTCACCGCGGCGGGCGCGATGTCCTCGACCCGGCTCATCAGGCGGAAGCCTTCGTCCATGTCGATCAGCGCCACGTTATACGGCGCGCCCTGCTGCGGGTGCACCACCGTGGTGGCGTGTACCGTGCCGAGGCCCTGGCTGACGCGCCATTCCAGGTCGGCCTCGCCGGTCCGCGGCGCGACGACGCGCGGATAGAACACCGCGGCGTCGGCGGAGGGGCTGAACTGGTAGGCCAGCTCGCCCTTGTCCAGGTGCTCGAGATAGGTCGCGAGCGGCGACGTGGTTGCGTTCGGCATGATCGGTTCCGTGTCACTGCGGGGAGCGTAGCGACGAAGCGATCCCGGTCAAAGGGCGCTCGCAGGCTGCTACGCCCGGCTGGCCGCGTTTGCTTCGTCGCCGCACTCGCTGGCTACTGCGCCCGATTGAATCGGATTTGCTGCGTCGCTCTGCTCCTCGCGATGACAGGGGGCGTAATGACAGGAATGACAGGTCGGCGGTGCCCGGATCAGCGCGTGACCGGCGCATAGTATTGCGGCGCCTCGCGGCGGTCGGCCAGGCCGTAATCGCGGATGACGCGCACCTGCCGGTGGCGCAACCGGTTGCCTCCCAGCGTCGTCGGAGGCTGCCAGGCCGCGAGCGCGTCCGCCGTGCGCCACGATACCAGCAACAGCGTCTTGCCCGGGGTGGTAATGCTCGTGAACGCCTCGGACGCCACCGCGCCTGCCCCGCCAGTGACTGGCACGCGCAATTGCTCGAGGAGCGCTGCGGCATCCGGTGCCTCGTGGTCGGTGCCCGCCAGTTCCGAGATCGTCACCACCTTCGCATTGCCCGCCGCCGTCGTATCAAACCGTTGCTCCGGCAAGCGAGTGCCGGGCGGCAGGTCGGTGTCGGCGGTGATTTCGCCGACGCGCAGATGGTAGTCCTCGAAAACGGCGAACCGGCCTTGCTCCTGCACGCCGTGGTGGCCGGCATTGGTGCGCCAGCGGATCAGCGCCTTCTCATCCTCCCAGATGGAGAGCGACAGCACGCGGCCTTCGTTTCGCGTGCTGCGGAACCGTTCGTTGTCGATGAAGCCTTCCACGCGCAGCAGTTCCGGTCGCAACTGCGCGGCGAGCTCCAGGTAGTCCTGCCAGCGGTCGGCTTTCGGCTGCACTTCGAAAATCACGGCAAACATGGGCGCCTCCTCAGGCTTGCTGCTGCGGCAGGTCGCCGCCGGCGAGGAACGTTTCAGTCTCGCGATACAATGCGTAGCGGCCCGTCTCCAGATGCATCAGATGGGTGGCGCGGCCGATCTTCACGTCGCGCCGCAGCGGCGAGGCTTGCAGCGCGCGCATCAGCCAGGCGGCATCCGGGTCGGTGCACAGGCTGTCCCATTCGCCGCGGATGATCGCCACCGGTGCCCGCACCTGCGCGGGATCATAGGCAAGATCGCCTTGCAGCGCGCGGCCGATGTCGTACCACGGCCCGCTCGGGGTGCGCACGCCGGGCGGCTGCATGCGGCGGCTTTGCGGATCGCTATCGAGATAGCGTTCCGCCCACTCCTCGAAATGCCGCTGCAACAGCACGGCCGGCTCGCCTTGCGGCACTTCGGCGGTGAAGCGTTCCCATTGCTCGCGCAGCGTCACCGGCCGCCATGCGGGATAGGCGGGCGGATCGCCGGTGGGCTCGCGCCGTGCGATGGGACCGAAGAAGACAAGGCGATCGACCAGCTCCGGACACCGCCCGGCAAAGCGGCCGGTTGCGATGGTGCCCCAGGAATGCGCGACGATCGAAAGACGCGCGGCATTGTGATGTGCCGTGATGGCGCGCACCGCGGCTTCGATCTGCCGGCTGGCATCCTCGGCGCGGCACTGCGGTGCGTGCGCATCGGGCGGTTCATCCATCTCGGCATACCGGTCAGACTGGCCATAGCCGAGAAAATCCAGGCCCCACACGTGGAATCCCGCGGCACACAGCTCGTCGCGCCACGAACGATCGTCGAAACGGTGGGCGATCGACAGGGCCGATGGGAACGTCGCACCGTGCACATAAAGGACGATGCCCCGGAGCTGCACGTCGGATGGCGGCGGCAGGTGGCGCAAGAACAGGGAGAGTCCCGGGTGGTGGCTCGGTATACGCAGGTGGTGCTCGCGTGGATCGAGCAATGGGACGGCTGGAATTTCTGGAGTCGACATCGAAGAATCTCCATAGCGGCGGTTGCGGTCATGCCGATATGGCGTTCACGGAGCATGTCTTGCCAGCCAAGTTGCTTCGATCGGCGCCGAACTGTGGGGATGCCGCCAGCAGCACGCGTGCCCTCGACTGCGCGCCGCGGCGTGTACATGTCATTGCGAGCAAAGTATACATGTCATTGCTGGGAGCGACGAATCAATCTCGTTCATGCGGTGGCTGAACCGTCCGTGCGTCCCATGACCGAGGTTGCTTCGTCCCGCCACGCTTCGCTCGCGGACCTCGCAATGACATGCGAAATTGCATGCCATGTGGCAGTTCAATTGAAGAACCGTGCCGGCCGGAAATCCGCCAGCTCGGCACGCGTTTGCCCCCTCGCCACTTCGTCCGCGACACAGCGCCCAAGGAACGGCGACATCGTCACGCCGCTATGGGTAACCGCAAGATAGTACCCTTGTACCCGCGGCACCGGCCCGAGCGCCGAGAAATGGTCGCCGGGAATCGGCCGTATCGCGATCCGCACCGCCTCCGGCGCCACAGTGCCAATCGCCGGCAACAACTGCCGTGCTCGGGCGACCATATCGTGCGCCTCCGGCATGTCTGGACTCAACTTGGCATCGATCGACAGCGTCGCATCGGTCGGGTTCCAGTGCAGCATCAACCGCCCGGCGCCATCGGGGCGTGCATCGATCACCGGCGTGCGGACCACACGCCTCAATCCACACGCCACCGGCGGCGTGAACACCAGGAAACCCACCGTCGGTGCCAGCGGCAATTGCAGCCCAGCCTCACGCATCGGATCGTTGGCCCAGCGCCCGGCGCAGTTCACCACCACATCCGCTTCGTACAGTGCACCGTCCGCCAGACGCACGCCGGTGACGTGGTCGCCGGTCAACACGATCTCCGCGACCCGCGCGCCGCAGACCAGCCGCGCGCCGTGCCGCCGCGCCGCACTCAGCATCGCATGCGCGTAAGGCACCGGATCGAGCCAGCCCTCGTCGGGGAAATACGCGATCGGCGCGTCGCCGACGGTTGCAATGTCAATGTCCGGCTCCAGTTCGTGAAGCTGCGACGGCGTGACCCACTCGGCGGCATAGCCCCAGGATCGCAGGCGCTCGACATTGGCCGCCTGCGTGGCACGATTGGCTTCCGGCTCCCATTCCAGGCTGCCGCCGCTGTGCCACCACGGTGTGGCGCCGAACTCGTCGCGCAGGGCGGCATGAGCCTTCATGCCGGCGACGTTCAGATCATGATAAGGCCGCGGTGGCTTGTTGTGCGCGTTGGTCCACGCGAAGCTGATGCCCGAAGTGCCGCCGCCGACGCGGTTGGCTTCCAGCACCAGCACATCGGCGCCGGCCTCCGCCAGGCGAAATGCCGCCGAGGCGCCCATCACCCCGGCCCCGATCACGATCACCTTCGGCATTGCCCGTGGCCTCCTTCGCTGACGCGGATGGTTCTTATCGCGGGGAGCGAGAGGCAACCAGCCGACCATTTGCGCCTGCACGCAGCGGCCGCGTCTCGACAGGGCAACGCCCCGCCGCGGCAGAACAACGCCTGCGGGACGGGCAGCAACTGCGTTGCTCCATCGCCCCGGGCAGCTCGCCTCGGCAGGTCGCGGGTTACATCAACCCCGCTCGCTGTGCCGCGCGCGCCAAATACTTCCGCCCCATCGTCGCATAACGCAGCGGATTGGCCTTCTCCGGGTCTTGCTCGGCCTCGATCACCAGCCAGCCATCGTAGCCAGGCAATTCGCGCAGCACCGCAGGGAAATCCACCGCGCCGTCGCCCGGAACGGTGAACACGCCGGCGACCACCGCATCGAGAAAACTCCAATCGGCCGCATGGGCGTGACCCATGACTTCCGGGCGCGCGTCCTTGCAATGCACATGCGCGATGCGTTCGCGGAAGTGGTGCGCCAACGCCGCGGGATCGGCGCCGGCGAACGTTGCATGACCGGTATCCAAAAGCAGCTTCAACGCCGTCCCGGTCACGGCCATCAGTTGGTCGATGTCGTCGCCGCTTTGCACCACCGTGCCCATGTGATGGTGATATGCGATGGCGACGGCCTCCGCGGCCGTCATCTCGGCAAGTGCCGTCAGCCGCTCGCCGAAGCGCCGCCAGTCGGAGCCCGCCATCACCGGGCGGCGCGACAGTGGCACGCTGCGATCGCCATGCACCGCGTTCGACGTCTCCGCCAGGATCAGCAGCGGGCAGCCGAATGCCTTCAGCAGTTCGAGATGCGGCCGCATCGCTGCCATCTCCTCGGCCGCATCCCGAGTCAGCAGCGACGCCGAATACCAGCCGGAAACCAGCGCCAGATCATGCTTTGCCAGCACGGCACGCAGCTCCGGCACGGTGCGGGGAAACTTGTGACCCAGCTCGATGCCGGCAAAGCCTGCCTGACGCGCCTCGGCGAGGCAGGTCTCCAACGGCGTCGCACCGCCTAGTTCACGCAGATCGTCGTTCGACCAGGCGATGGGATTGGTGCCCAGACTTATCGCCATGTCCGCTAATCTCCCAGACGCTGCGCGGTGCGTTCGGCATCGTAGGCGGCGTGCGCGGCGCGCACCTCCGCGCGGGAAGAGACTGCCGGCACCGCGACATCCCACCAGTGGCCGCCCGCCGCGGTGGCTACGGCCGGATCGGTCTCGATCACCACCACGCTGGTGCGTGGCGCGACCAGCGCCCGCGCCAACGCTGCCTCCAGTTCCGCAACACTGCCGACATGTTCGGCCACCGCGCCGAGACTTGCCGCATGGGTGCGAAAATCCACCGCAACGGGCGCAATGCGATCGATGTCAGATGCGAGGTTGTTGAATGCCGCGCCACCGGTGGCACGCTGCAGCCGGCTGATGCAGCCGAAGCCGCCATTATCGAGCACTACGATGATCAGCTTCAGACCTAGCGCGACGCTGGTGGCAATTTCGGAATTCAGCATCAGGTAGCTGCCGTCGCCAACCAGCACAAACACGTCGCGTTGTGGCGCCGCAAGCTTCACCCCGAGGCCGCCGGCGATTTCGTAGCCCATGCAGGAGAAGCCGTATTCCAGATGGTAACCACCCGGCCGCGCCTGCCACAGCTTGTGCAATTCGCCCGGCAGCCCGCCGGCGGCGCACACCACGATCGCCTCGCGCGGCGCCGCGCGCTGTACCGCTCCGATCACCTGTGCATCACTCGGGAGCTTCGCATTGCCTGGGGATGTCGCTGCGACCGCATCGCGTCGCCACGCCGCAAGCAGCTCGGGCACCCGGCGAGTCCAGCCTTCGGGTGCGCGATAGCCCTCCAGCGCGGCCGACAGCCCGGCAAGCCCTTCACCCGCATCCGCGACCAACGGCATCGCGTGGTGCTTGCCGGCATCAAACGGCTGCACGTTCAGCGCGATCAATCGGCGCGCCGCATTGCGGAACAATGCCCGCGAGCCGGTGGTGAAATCCTGTAGCCGCGTGCCGACGGCCAGCACGAGATCCGCGTCGGCCGCCATCGTATTGGCGGCCGACGTGCCGGTAACGCCAATGGCGCCGAGATTCAAAGCATGGTCATGCGGCAAGGCGCCCTTGCCAGCCTGGGTCTCGGCGATTGGAATGCCGTGTGCCTCGGCGAAGCGTGCCAGCGCAGTGTCTGCCTCGGCGTACAGCACCCCGCCACCGGCAATGATCAGTGGCGCTCGCGCTGCCCGAAGCGCTGCCACCGCCTGCTGCAACTCACGCACATCCGGCTTTGGCCGGCGCGGCAGCCATAGCTGCGGCGCAAAGAACATCTCGGGATAATCGAAGGCCTCGGCCTGTGCGTCCTGGCACAATGCCAGCGTCACCGGGCCGCAGGCGGCGGGATCGGTCAACACCGACAGCGCGCGCGGGAGTGCAGACAGCACTTGCTCCGGTCGGGTCAGGCGATCGAAATAACGGGACACCGGGCGGAAGCAGTCATTGGCGGACACCGTGCCGTCGATGAAATCCTCCACCTGCTGCAGGACCGGGTCGGGGCGGCGCGAGGCAAACACGTCGCCGGGCAAAAGCAGTACTGGCAGGCGATTGACATGCGCCACCGCGGCAGCCGTCACCATATTGGTCGCGCCGGGACCGATCGAGCTGGTGCAGGCCATCATGCGCCGCCGCCGCAGCGTCTTCGCATAGGCGATCGCGGCATGAGCCATGGCTTGCTCATTATGCGCGCGGAATGTTGGCAGCGTGTCGCGCATGCCGTGCAACGCCTCGCCCAGCGCGGCGACGTTGCCGTGTCCGAAGACCGCCCACACGCCGCGGAACAAGGTCGTCTCGCCACCGGCGAAAATGGTGCGCTGCGCTGCCAGGTAGCGCACCAGCGCCTGTGCCAGGGTCAGCCGGATCGTGGTCATGTGCCTGCCGTTGTTGCCGTCAGCACCTGGGCGGCACAACATCGGAATCCGATTCCCGAGTCAAACCGGGCGGTCAGCGATACGGAAGGAATGCCAATGGCCAGTCTGAACATTGCGGTGATTGGCGCCGGGCGGATCGGCCAGATTCATGCGCGCAATGTGGCGACGCATCCGAACGCGACGCTCGTCGGCATCGCCGATCCGGACCGCGGCGCGGCGGAACGCCTGGCACAGGCCACCGGCGCGACGGTCATCCGTTTGGACGACGCGTTCAGCGCTGACGCGGTCATGATTTGCTCTCCCACCTCCACGCACGCCGACTACATCGAGCACGCGGCCACAGCGGGAAAACCGACCTTCTGCGAAAAGCCAATCGATCTATCCGCGGAACGGGTGCGGGCCTGCCTGGAAGCGGTGCGACGCGCCGGCATTCCGCTGATGATCGGCTTCAATCGTCGCTTCGACACGCATTTCGGCGCGCTGAAGCGGCGACTGGATCAGGGCGAGATCGGCGCGCTGGAATTGCTGACCATCATAAGCCGCGATCCCGCGCCGCCGCCGCTGGGCTACATTGGGAACTCTGGCGGATTGTTCCGCGACATGATGATTCATGATCTGGACCTGGCGCGGCACTTTCTTGGCGAGGAGCCGGTGGAGGTGTTTGCGGCGGCGTCCTCGCTGGTGGATCCCGCGATCGGGCAGGCGGGGGATGTGGATACCGCGGCCGCAGTGCTGAAGACCGCTGGCGGCAAGCTGTGTCAGATTTCCAATTCGCGTCGTGCGACCTACGGCTACGATCAGCGCATCGAACTGCACGGCAGTCAGGGAATGCTGCGCGCCGGCAATGTCGCCGCAACGACGGTAGAGCTTGCGGATGCCGGCGGGTTTCGCGGCGATCCGGCGCTGCCATTCTTCCTCGAGCGCTATGCCGCCGCGTATCGCGCGGAGCTGGACGCGTTCATCACCGCGGTGCAGGGCGGCGGCGGACCAAAGCCGGATGGCGAGGACGGATTGCGCGCACTGATCCTCGCGGACGCCGCCACCCGGTCGGCGCAAACCGGGCAGGCGGTGCGCCTCTGACCACTCGTGAATCAACCGCACGGCCGCGACGGGTTGTCGCGCTTATCTACGAATGGCGCGGCGGCGAGAACACTGTCGCGCTGAAACTATGAACCATTTGCGACGGCAAATAAGCTGTCGCGCTGGAACTATGAACCGATTGCGACCGCCCGTTGCAGCGCGGCCCGCGCCAGCAGGCGTGTGGAATCGAGCGTCGGCAGTGGCGCGTTCGCATCGCTCAGCACCAAAGGCAGCTCGGTGCAGCCCAGCACCAGGGCGTCGCATCCCGTGTCACGCAGCCGCGCCATGACGCATTGCAGCGACGCCACGGATTCTGGGCGGAAGACGCCGCAGACCAACTCGTCCATGATGATGCGGTTCGTCTCCTCGCGTTGCCCGGCGGTCGGCCGCACGAAGCGCAATCCGCGCGGGGCAAGGACAGCGGGATAAACGTCGCTCTCGACCAGCCAGCGCGTGCCCATCAGGCCGAGGCAGTGGAAGCCGCGCGCTGTGGCTTCGCTGGCGACCACCTCCGCGATATGCAGCCACGGCAGCGGTGAGCATGGCACGACGTAGGGCAGCGCCTGATGCAGCGTGTTGTCCGGGCAGATCAGAAAGTCCGCGCCGATTGCCGCGAGCTTGTTGGCGGAGGCGAGCATGATCTCGCCCACCGCCTGCCAGTCGTCGCGATAGATGCATTCCATCGTCGCGGCGAGCGACGGCGTGTGCATCGAGACCTCAGGATGCGCATGCGGTCCAAGCAGGAGCGGTCCCTCGGTGCAGATGGTGCGATAGCACAGCGCCGCGCCCTCGGCCGAGCATGCGACGATGCCGATATGCTGTGGCATGGATCCCACCTGTCGTTGCGAGCGATGAAGTGACGAAATGTCGCCGGTGCGACGAGCATAGCGACGAAACACTGTCATCGCGAGGAGCACAGTGACGAGACGTTGTCATTGCGAGGAATCGTGCGACGAAGCAATCTGGTTCAGGAATTGTCCGCCCCCCGTGCGCCGGGACGACCGAGGTTGCTTCGTCCCGCCACGCTTCGCTCGCGGTTCTCGCAATGACAGTAGAACCCACGCGCGGCCCCCGGTTGAACCCTCCGCCCCTTAGCGCGAACATCGCGACCGCAGTCAGGGAGGATATCCATGCCGGCCAAGCCATTCGTCATCGCGCTCGAGGAGCATTTCCAGTTTCCCGAACTGGGCGCCATGTACGGCGCACACGACGCCAACCGCGCACCGGCACTGGTGCAACGCATGGAGGACCTGGGCGAAGGCCGCATCCGTGAAATGGATGAGACCGGCATCGACTTCCAGGTGCTCTCGCACTCAGCGCCGGCGGTGCAGAAGATCACCGACCCCGCGGCGGCAGTACGTCTGGCGCATCTCGCCAACGACCGGCTGGCGGAAGCGGTGCGCGCCCATCCCAGCCGCTTCGCCGGCTTCGCCACGCTGCCTACGCCGGACCCGAAGGCGGCGGCAGACGAGCTGGAACGCGCGGTGACGAAGCTCGGCTTCAAAGGGGCGATGGTCCACGGCCTGACCAACGGCCGCTTCCACGACGAGCAGGAGTTCTGGCCGATCTTCGAACGCGCTCAGGCGCTGGATGTGCCGATCTACTTTCACCCCTCGGTGCCGGTGGAGCCGGTGATCGACGCCTATTACGCGACCTACCTGAAGGAGATCCCCGGCATCCTGCGCGCCGCCTGGGGCTTCACCGTCGAGACCGCGACACAAGGCGTGCGTCTGGTGCTTTCCGGCGTGTTCGACGCCTATCCGCGGCTACAGGTGATTTTGGGCCATCTCGGCGAGGGCCTGCCGTTCTACGCCTGGCGCATCAACATGGCATTGGAGCGTGACTGGAAGGGAAGCCGCGGCTTCAAGGACGTGTTTTGCTCCCATTTTCATGTCACGACCAGCGGCTTCTGGTCCGACGCGGCATTGCTCTGCACCATCCAGGAGTTGGGGCTGGATCGCATCATGTTCTCGGTCGATTACCCGTTCGCGCCGAACAAGCCGGCCACGGAATGGCTGCACAGCGTGCCGCTCTGCGCCGAGGACCGCGCGAAACTGGCCGCCGGAAACGCGACGCGGCTGTTGAAGCTGTAGCGACAGTACTCCTGAAGCTGTAGCGAAGGTACTCCTCGGCGGGCTTCGTGCGTATCGGTGTCATTGTATTGTTCACGTGTCGGTGACGCGGCACCCTCGTTGCCGCGTCATGCCGCCAATGTTAATTTGGCTGCGAGAAACATTTTCGTCATGTCGGCAAGTAGCCGGATTGCGCGGATCCGCAAGCGCCTGTCGTGGGTCCCTCTTGGCAATGTCGTCGAATTGGTGTGGAGAACACACGCTTGAGCGATCCGCTGCCACCCTCGTCCGGAGCCGACGGCGGCAATGTCTTGCAAGACGGCGCCGGCCCCGGTTTTCTGAGCGGCAACGGCGAAATGGCGACGCTGATGCGCCGCCTCGACTGGCGCAAGACCGGCCTGGGGCCGATCGAGACCTGGCCGCAAAGCCTGCGCACCGCCGTCGGCATCATGCTGAGCTCGCGCTATGCGATGTTCGTCTGGTGGGGCCGCACCCTGATCAATCTTTATAACGACGCCTATCGCCCCTTCCTCGGCAAGAAGCACCCCGAGGCACTCGGGCAGTCGGCACGCGTTGTATGGTCGGAGATCTGGGACCAGATCGGCCCACGGACGGCGGCCGTGCTGGAACGCGGCGAATCCACCTTCGATCAGGCCCTGCTGTTGCCGATGGATCGCCACGGCTACCTCGAAGAAACCTATTTCACCTTCTCCTACAGCCCGATCCGCGCCGATGACGGCGGCATCGGTGGCATCTTCTGCGCCGTGACGGAAGAGACCTTCCGCGTGATCGACGAGCGCCGTCTCAAGCTGCTGCGCGACGTCGGGGCGGCGATCGCCGAGACCCATTTGCCCGCCGAAGTCTGCGCTGCGGCCGCGGCCCGCATGGCCAGGGAGCGACGCGACCTGCCATTCGCCTTGCTCTATCTCAGTGACGACGACGGCCGCTTCGCGCGCCTTGTCGCACAGGTGGGCGACGGCCTCGACGCAGGCGTGGCCGTTCCGCGGATCGATCTGGCAGCAATCGATGCCGCATGGCCGCTGGCGCAGGCGCGGGCAGGCAACGGCCCGGTGGTGGTGGAGGAGCTTCACAGCCGCTTCGCGCATCTGCCCACACATCTGCCCACTGGGGCCTGGGACCGCCCGCCCTCGGCCGCCGTCGTCGTGCCGCTGGCACAACAAGGGCAAAATCGGGCCGCCGGCTTTCTCGTCGCCGGCCTGAACCCCTACCGCGTGTTCGGCGTCGAGTATCGCGGCTTCATCTCCCTGCTGGCCGCACAGATCGCCGCCGGCATCGCCAATGCACGCGCCTATGAGGAAGAACGCAGGCGCGCCGAGGCACTGGCGGAAATCGACCTCGCGAAGACCGCGTTCTTTTCCAATGTCAGCCACGAATTCCGCACGCCGCTGACCCTGATGCTCGGGCCGCTGGAAGACACGCTGAACGACGCGTCCTGCGCCCTGCCGGACGTTCATCGCGCGCGCCTGGAAGTCGCTCATCGGAACAGCCTACGATTGCTCCGGCTGGTCAATACTTTACTCGATTTTTCGCGTATCGAAGCCGGACGCATGCAGGCCAGCTACGCGCCGACTGATCTTGCCATGCTGACCGCGCATCTCGCCGCCAATTTCAGCTCCGCGGCGGAGCAAGCCGGACTGGAACTCGTAATCCATTGCTCGCCGCTGCCTGAACTCGTGCATGTCGATGCCGACATGTGGGAGAAGGTGGTCCTCAATCTGCTGTCCAACGCCTTCAAGTTCACCTTTCAAGGCAGAATCCAGGTCACGCTGTCGGCCGCGAACGGCAGCGCCACGCTGACCGTCCAGGATACCGGCGTCGGCATCCCGGAACATGAGCTGCCGCGCGTATTCGAACGCTTCCACCGCATCGAGGGCCAGCGCAGCCGCAGCTTTGAGGGCAGTGGCATTGGCCTGGCGCTGGTGCAGGAGCTGGTGCGGCTGCACGGGGGCATCATCACGGCGCAGAGCAAAGTCGGCGAAGGCACCGTGTTCACGGTAACCATCCCGTTCGGCACGGCGCATCTGCCAGCCGATCGTATGGTCCCCGCCCGCGCCGCGGCCATGACGCAGCAAGGCACCGCCTTCGTGGAAGAGGCATTGCGCTGGCTGCCGATGTCCGATGCGCCAGAGCAATATGCCGTGGAGCAAGACGAGTTGTCGTTGCCAATGCTGGCGGGTGGCGCAAGGCCGCGCATCGTTGTTGCCGAAGACAACGCGGATATGCGCGATTACCTTCGCCATCTGCTGCGGCGATCCTGCGATGTCGTCGCAGCAACAGACGGGCAGGCAGCGCTGGATTCGATCCGCCGCAGCCGGCCCGACCTGGTGCTGAGCGACGTCATGATGCCGGGCATCGACGGCTTTGCATTGCTCCGCGCCATCCGCGCCGATCCTGATCTGCGCGACCTGCCGGTCATCCTGCTCTCTGCTCGCGCGGGCGAAGAAGCGCGGGCCGAAGGACTCGAAATCGGCGCCGACGACTATCTCATCAAGCCATTTGCCGCCCGGGAGTTGCTCGCGCGGGTCACGGCAAATCTCAAGCTGGCACAACTGCGCCGCGAGGTTGCGCAAGCCCTGCGCGAGACCAACGACCAACTGGAATTGCGCGTCGCGGAGCGCACTGCCGACTTGCAACGTGCGCTGGAGCAATTGCGGGTCGAGGTACGGGAGCGGGAGCGCGTCGAGGAAGCATTCCGACAATTGCAGAAGATGGAGGCTGTCGGCCAGCTCACCGGTGGCGTTGCGCATGATTTCAACAATTTGCTCACCGCCATTTCCGGTGGCGCAGAGACGCTGGAGCGATTGCTGCCGGCCCAGCTCGGTGCCAACGAGCCACGCATCCGGCGTTCATTGCAGATGGTGATCGAGGGTGCTCGTCGGGCGGCAACCCTGACCCAGCGCCTGCTGGCATTCGCGCGGCGTCAGGCACTGGACCCGCGGCCGCTGGACGCCAACCGGCTGGTGGCCGGCATGTCCGAGCTGCTGCACCGAACCTTGGGCGAATCGATCGCCATCGAGACGGTGCTGGCCGGCGGTCTGTGGCGGACGATGGCGGATGCCAACCAGTTGGAGAATGCCATCCTCAACCTGGCGGTGAACGCGCGCGACGCCATGCGGAACGGCGGCAAGCTCACGATTGAAACCGCCAATGTCTTCCTGGACGAAGCCTACGCCTCACAGCGTCCGGAAGTGGCGGTGGGGCCTTATGTCCTGATCGCCGTTGCCGATACCGGCTGCGGCATGACGCAAGAGGTGATGCTGCATGTGTTCGAACCGTTCTTCACCACGAAGGAAGCCGGCCACGGCACCGGCTTGGGCCTGAGCCAGGTCTATGGCTTCATCAAGCAGTCCAACGGCCATGTCAGCATCTATAGCGAGCCGGGTCAGGGCACGGTGGTGAAGCTCTATTTGCCACGCCTGACCGACGAGTTGGTGCAGATGACCGAGGCAGAGGTCGCGGCGCCGAGGCTGCCGGCTGGCGCAGGCGAAGCAATCCTGGTGGTGGAAGATGACGAGGCGGTGCGGGCCTACAGTGTGGAAACGCTGCGGGAGCTTGGCTATCGCCTGCTGATGGCGCCCAACGGGGCGGCTGGGCTGGAGGTGCTGGCCAGGAACCCATCGATCCGGCTGCTGTTCACCGACATCGGGCTGCCGGGCGGCATGACGGGCCGGCAGCTTGCCGACGCGGCGCGTCGTCTACGGCCGGATTTGAAGGTATTGTTCACGACGGGGTATTCGCGCAACGCCATCGTGCATGGCGGCATCCTGGAACCCGGCACTCAGGTGCTGCCGAAACCGTTCACCTATGCCGCGCTGGCCGCCAAGATCCGCGCCTTGCTCGACGCGTGATTGCTCCTGACCGCTGCGCGAGGCATGCCAGGCGGTCGCGCGCTGCTGATGCCTCTCGCCCGCCGTCTGGGCACTGCTGAGCGTTGACGCGCGTCGTACAAAACAAGCGGATGCCCGCGCTTGACGCTTTGCGCGGGCACCCACACATCCCGGCCATGCCCGATCCGTTCTTCGCGCCCCAGGAATCCACCGCCGCTGACGCCATTGCCGCAATCGGCGAGGAGCTGGGTGTGTTTGACGACTGGATGGACCGCTATCAGTACATCATCGAGCTTGGCCGCAAGCTGCCGCCGTTTCCGGAAACCTGGACTGATAACGCCCATCGCGTCCCCGGCTGCCAGAGCAAGGTCTGGATGGAGGGTGCCTGCCTGGGCGGCAAGCTATACCTCGCGGGTGTGTCCGATGCGGCGATCGTATCCGGCCTGATCGCGCTGTTGCTGCGGGTGTATTCCGGGCGCCCGCCGGCAGAGATCGTGGCCACAGACCCGGTGTTCCTGCGCGAGCTTGGCCTGCTGGAGGCGCTGTCCACCAACCGCGGCAACGGCATCGCCGCGATGGCGCGCAAGATCCGCGAGCTCGCAGCTTTGCAGCCCGCCTGAGAGGGCCGCGCCAAGGGCTACCCCAGCCGCGGGTCCGGCACGCGGGCCGCAACCAACACGTCCACGCGACACGCGCCGCCAGCCAGCAGCACCGCAGCGCAGGCATTCGCTGTGGCGCCCGAGGTCATGACGTCGTCGATCAGCACCACACTCCGGCCGGGCAGCAGCGCCTGCCGGCCGGGACGGACGGCGAAGGCATCGTGCACCACTGCGGCGCGCTCGGCGGCGGACAGATCGCCGAGTGAGACCGTGGGCCGCCGGCGCACCAGCTCGTCAGGCTGCACCGTCAGGCCGGCGAGGCGACCAACCGCCGCCGCCAGGAGCGCCGCCTGGTTGTAGCGGCGGTGGAACAGCCGCCAGCGGTGCAGCGGGACCGGCACCAGCAGGTCGGCCCGGCGCAGCAAAGCATCGCCGGCACGCAGCATGTGCGGCGCCAGCATCGCAGCCAGCTCCGGCCGGTCCGCGTGCTTCAGCGGCAGCACCAGCCGACGGCCTTGCGCGTCGTAGCGCAACGCGGCGCGAGCCTGAGCAAATACGGGGGGCGTGGCGTGGCAGGCAGGGCAGAGCTGACCAGCGAAGGCCTGACTTGCGGCAGCGAATGGCACGCCGCAGCGGTTGCAGTACGGCTCGGTGACGAAGGCCGTACTGCGAAAGCACTCGCCGCACAGCAACCCTTGTCGCTCTACCCTGCCCTCGCAGCACAGGCATTGCGACGGCAGCAGCAGGTCCAGGGCGCTGCTCGCAGCCTGGCGGAGTAGATGCGGAAACATGCCGTCTGGGAGTGTCGGAACCTCGCGTCATGCCAGAGCTCGACCCGGCCATCTTCCGGCGTGGACCGGGCTGCGATGCCGCCGCGCGCCCCGATCAATCGTGAGAAAATGGCCGGGTTCGGTCCGGTCGTGACGAGACATTAAGACACTCGCGTTACCATCCGGTTAGCGCGCCGTGGCGCGCCTATGGATCCGGTGAACGCCCCGGTGGCGCCCGATCGACGTGGCCAACTAAGGCGCGTCCAACGCCGCCCGCAGGCTTGCAGCCTCGGCGCCCGCGGTCAGGCCAAGGCGCAGGAATAAGTCGATCAGCACCAGATTGACGTTGAACTTGAAGTCGTCGGTATCGTGCACCGTCTGCAACACTCGGTCGACCGGCCACAACTCGAACGCCTCGACCTCGCCGTCCAATGCGCTTGGGCAGAAATCCGGGGGCAGGTCCAGGTCGTAGCAGTGCAGCAGGTCGCGACGCAGACCCTCGGGCCGCTCCATGGCATAGCCGATCGTTGCCACGCGGCGCGCCTGGCTGGAAAGCGCGAGCGGGATAGCCGCCTCTTCTTCCGCCTCCTTTGCCAGCGTTTGCTCCGGCGTCAGCCCCGAGGGAACGCCGCCGGCGGTGATGTGGTCGAGCTTGCCGGGATCCAGCAGCTTGTTGGCGGCGCGGCGGGCGATCCAGACATGCAGCCCGCCGGGGCGGCGCACCAGCCCGTTCACATGGACTCCCACGGCGACGACGCCGAATGATGGGATGGCACCGCGGTCCAGCACTGCCAGCACCGGCCCGTCCGGCGTTGCCCGCACATCGAACGCCTCGCTGCGCCAGCGGTAGTGGCCGGCCGTGGCCAGCGCGCGGGCGATGGCAGGCAGCGCCGCGGCATCCTCCAGGAGCACCGCGTCGTCGCGCCGGACGACCTGGGGCCAGGCCGCCAGCGCGTCGGCCAGTGCTGGCCGCACCCACCCCACGGGCGTCGCGCCGATACTGAACGGCAGCCGTCCGCCCGGCAGCGCCGCGTTGTGGCAGGCGCGAACGTGGCGGAGGAAACCGGAGGATTCTGCCTGCCCTGCCAAGTGGGTTGCCTTTCAAATCGTCCATCAGCATGCCACATCCCGGTCATGAGACACAGGACCGCGGCCTTGCCGCCAACACTGCGGGTGGAGCGCTCCGGCATCCAGACGGTTGTGTCGCTGCTGCCGTATCTGTGGCCCGCGCGCAATCCCGTCGCCCGCGGCCGTGTCGTCCTCGCCGTATTGTTCTTGCTGCTGGCGAAGGGCGCCAGCGTCGTGGTGCCGGTGATCTACGGCCGCATCGTCGACGCGCTGGCACCCAAGAGCGGGCAGGCCATGCTGGCGTTGCCCCTGGCCCTGGTCGTGGCCTACGGGCTGACGCGCGTTGCCTCCTCCGGGTTCGGCGAGCTGCGCGACGCGTTGTTCGCGCCGGTGCAGCAGCGCGCGGTGCGCCAACTGGCACTGCGCACGTTCCGCCATCTGCACGGGCTGTCGCTGCGTTTCCACCTGGACCGGCAGACCGGCGGGCTGGCACGCATCATCGACCGCGGCACGCAAGGCATGCAGTCGGTGCTGCGGCTCGGGGTGTTCAACGTCGTGCCGACGGTGATCGAGCTGCTGCTCGTCACCGTCATCATCTGGCGCGTGTTCGACTGGCGTTTCGCCGCTGTCACGCTGCTGGCGGTGTTAGCCTATGTCGGCTTCACCGCCTCGTTCGCCGCGCGCCGCGTGCGGCTGCGACGGACGATGAACGATACCGACAATGATGCGTCCACCAAGGCGCTCGACAGCCTGCTGAATTTTGAAACGGTCAAGTATTTCGGCAACGAGGCGCATGAGGCGGTGCGCTACGATGCCTCGCTGGCGCGCTATGAACGTGCCGCGGTGCGGGTGCAGGTGTCGCTCAACATGCTGAACCTGGGCCAGGCGGCGATCGTCGCGGTGGGGCTGACCGGCATCATGCTGATGGCGGCGCAGGGGGTGCGCGACGGCAGCATGACCGTCGGCAAGTTCGTGCTGATCAACACCTATCTCATGCAGCTTTACCAGCCGCTGAATTTCCTCGGCATGGTCTATATGACGATCCGCCAGGGCCTGGTGGACATGGAGCAGATGTTCCGCTTGCTGCGGGTGCCGACTGATGTGACGGACCGGTCGGATGCCGTGGCACTGGCGGCGCAGTTGTCGGAAGGCCCGGCGGGGGAAGTGCGGTTCGAGAACGTGTCGTTCGGCTATGGCCCCGATCGCGCCATTCTGCACGATGTGAGTTTCACCGTGGCGGCGGGGCGGAAGCTGGCAATTGTCGGGCCGACCGGAGCCGGCAAGTCCACGATCAGCAAGCTATTGTTCCGCTTCTATGACGTGACCGGCGGACGAGTCTGCATCGACGGGCAGGACATCCGCGACGTGACGCAGGAGAGCCTGCGCGCGGCGATCGGTGTGGTGCCGCAGGACACGGTGTTGTTCAACGACAGCATTCGCTACAACATCGCCTATGGCCGGCCCGATGCGTCGCAGGACGAGATCGAGGCGGCGGCGAAGCTGGCGCAGGTGCACGATTTCGTCGCTCGCCTGCCGCAGGGCTACGACACGCGCGTCGGCGAGCGAGGGTTGAAGCTGTCCGGCGGCGAGAAGCAGCGTGTGGCGATCGCGCGGACGATCTTGAAGGACCCGCGGATTTTGATTCTGGACGAGGCCACCAGCGCGCTCGATACGCGAACAGAGCAAGAGATCCAGACGGCGCTGCGCGGGTTGGCGCGGCATCGCACGACGCTGGTGATCGCGCACCGGCTGTCCACGGTGGTGGATGCGGACGAGATCATCGTGCTGGCGGAAGGCCGCGTGGCGGAGCATGGCACGCATGCGGCGCTGCTGGCGCTGGGCGGACTGTATGCGCGCATGTGGGCGTTGCAGGCGGCGGAGCAGGAAGAAGCCGAGATCACGGCATAAGGGAGTGCGAACGATGCAGCCAGGAACAGACGAACAGGCCTCGGCGGCTCTGAGCCACGCGGGTGCGGTCGTGGACAAGGCGATCGAATACATGCTGGGGCAGAAGATCGACGAGGTGGCGATTGCCTCGGCATTGCTCGGGGGCGCGCTGGCGACGCTGTCGCGCAGCGTGGCGGATGAGGCGATCGTGGCGATTCTCAACAACGCGATTGCCAGCGTGAGGGCGGGGGAGTTGGAGAGGTAGGTCGGTGCGTGCTGGTCGTGGGGTGGGTTGAACGGGAGCTTTCGACCCATCTCAGTCGATAAATGCCAACGTTGCACCGTCCAACATCGGACACTCACCCGCACGGAGAATACGCCGTACACATCCTCCATCGCACGCATCAAGCTGGCGGGATCATCGGGGTTTCCCTGCGACACTTTCGCCCCGTACCTCATCAGCCGACGTGCCTGGTTGCTATTGGAATCCCGCACCAACGCGCGATACTTGAACCGTTCCCGCGGCAGCAATGCTGTCGAAGTGCAGCGCCAACCGGGACCCATGCGACAGGGAACCTGCCCACCATAATCGGATCAGCGATCCATTTGTCAAGGCATCCTATGCGAGCCGACGCCAAAAAAATACCGCCACCTGCTTGCGGTCGCGCGTGACGTCGTCACCGAGCATGGTACCGATGCGTCCATGCGAGATATCGCCCGCCGGGCCGATGTCGGGTTGGCCACACTGTTTCGTCATTTCCCGACGCGAGAGGCATTGTTCGAAGCGTTGCTGCGTACGAATCTGGACGCTCTGACGCAGAAGGCAGGCGACTTCGAAACGTCGAGTCCACCTGACGAAGCGCTGGTGTCCTGGTTTCGCGAAGGGGTGGCATTCGTCCAAAGCCATAGGGGTGTTGTCGACCTGATGGCGGCCGCTCACGTGGACCCGGACTCCGCGCTTTATGCGTCCTGCGCAGCGGTGCACTCAGCGGGCGCGCGACTATTGCTCCGTGCCCAGGCCGAGGGAACGGCGCGCCCCGATATCGATGAAGACGACCTGTTCGCCCTGATGTCGGCGCTGGGCTGGCTCGCCAGCCAACCCTCATTCGCGTCGCGGGCCGACCAGCTCTTTTACGTTATTGCGAGCGCCATGCTGACAAATCTGTCTTGCAACGATACTGAAACGGCAACGCTCTGAATCAGATCGGCGATCGGATGTCGAGGGTATTGTCAACTTGCGGGATGGTGCGCACACGAGGATTCTACTGAGATGAACCCGACAATCGCGTCCAATTCCTGCGCCGCGGCGAACAGATTGCCACCGCGCTCCCCATGAAGCCCCGTGTCGTCTGGTATTGGATTTGATGATGTCGACAGGATTCGCGAGCAATCAGGTAAGCCACTCGATCACCAGGGGCTTTCTCCTTCTGCCACACTCGATGCGACCCTCCGTTCCCGACCTGGAAAAATGATCCTTGGCGTTCGCGCCGAAAGTCAGGTCGCCCCGAGTGGTGCGCCGACGCACAGCCGCTGTTGAGAATTGCCCAATTCCGCCTGAGCGGGCGCGACCCCAGGTGACATGCCGCGAACCGAGCCGGCTCGCGATGCCCGCGGCGCCTCCGGGTGGCAACCGGTATCGCCGGGGGAACGAGGTATGGACATGGACATGAACGTGGACAGACTGGTCGGGTGGGTGGACCCAACATCGATACTGAACCGGACGGATCCCATCAGGCATCCCGTACCCGATCTTGGCGTTTTGTTCAGGCGTTACCAGTTGAACGCCCTCGATCTGCCGAACCGCGTCGTTATGGCTCCGATGACCCGGTCCCGCTCGCCAGGCGGTGTGCCGACCCCCGAGGTCGCCGGCTACTATCGCCGCCGCGCGGAAAATGGCGTGGGTCTCATCATAACGGAGGGGACGGGGGTCGGCCGTCCGGCTGCGCTCAATGAGCCTGATATGCCCCACTTCCATGGCGAGGCGGCGCTCGCTGGCTGGAAGAAGGTGGTGGATGAGGTTCATGCGGCGGGTGGGCGCATCGCGCCGCAGTTGGTTCATGTGGGACATAAGCTCTCGAAAGCCGCACCGCACTGGACACCGCCCGCACCCTATGAAAGCCCCTCGGGCCTTTCAGTGACAGGCGAGCGTGTCAGTCAGCCGATGAGCGAATCTGATGTCGCCGATATCATCGACGCCTTTGCGCGCGCAGCGACGGATGCCGAGCGGCTCGGGTTTGACGGGATAGAGCTGATGGGTGCCCACGGCTACCTCATCAATCAGTTCTTCTACGACCATCTCAACTTACGCGACGACCGGTACGGCGGCTCGACGCTCGTCGAGCGCTCCCGCTTCGCGGTGGAGATCCTGAAGGCGGTCCGGTCGGTGGTGACGTCCGGCTTCCCGGTGATTCTTCGTCTTTCGCAGTGGAATCCAACGGACTTCAATGCACGGCTCGCCGAGACGCCGAAGGCGCTGGAACAGTGGCTCGGCGTACTTGTCGAAGCTGGCGCGGACGCCTTCCATCTCTCGCAGTCGCAATTCTGGCAGCCCGCCTTCCCTGAGTTCGATCGAGAGTTGAACCTCGCTGGCTGGGCGAAGAAGCTCACGGGCGCGACCGCTATAACCGTCGGCTCCGTCGGGCTGTCCAGTGACGTCTACGAATCCTTTGCGGGCAAGATCGCCCAAGCCACGCCGCTGGACGAACTGCTGGCGCGGCTGGCACGAGGCGAGTTCGACCTGGTAGCAGTCGGACGCGCGTTGCTGCATGACTCTGCCTGGCTTGAGAAGGTCCGGCAAGGTCGCGTCGACCAGATCGCCGACTTTACACCAGAGGCCTTCGCCACGCTGAGTTAGTCCAGTATGGCGCGGTCGGTGCCGATCGCCAATGCCGACAACCCATGCGCAGGTGTCGGTATCGAAGATCCGAAGGCGTGCATAACACGCCACATCAAGATGAATGGTTCAACGTTCGATTCTGTCTGGTCTATGGTCCCGGCCATGTACAAATCGAACTCCGAGACATAATAGAGGAATGAACCGGTGGAACCCGAGTGGCCCCACATAGGCGCAAATCCAAGCAGGTCCCTGACAATGAAGCCTGGCGTCCGTATGTACATCGTGCCGTAACCGTATTGGATAGGCAGCCACAGCTTGTGCCAATGGTGCATCAATTCCAGCGTGTCGGGGTGAATGATTCGGCCCTGGTTGAGGGCCTGCAGGAACGCGACCATGTCACCGACCGTGGAGACAATGCCGCCATCGGCCCAGTAAGCAGTGCTCGAGCGAGCGTCTGTGATGTTCTGGGCCGCATGAAATACCTCCGCGGGCAGGGTGGATGCGGCAGGTGATGGTCCGTATCCGATCAGCCGTGTGTGACGCAGCCCGAGTGGATGAAACAATAGGTTCTCGTATACGGCACCGAGGTGCTGTCCGGTCACCGCCTCGATGATCTTTCCAAGCAATTGGTAATTCGTGTCGGAATAATAGGTCGCGGTTCCAGGCGCGCTCTGGGGTCGCAGCTCGTCGCGGGCCCGCGCGATCTCCTGATCGACCGACCAAATCGCGCGAGGATCCGTCCGCAGCGAGTCGGCGACGCTTCGCCCGTCCCTTCCCTTCTCGTCGTAATAGTCCGCAATACCGGAACGGTGCGCGAGCAAATCGCCAATCGTGATCGCACTGGAGTAATCCCCGCCCCCATATGTGTTGATGCCGTGGATAAGCGAGGCTGGAAGGTAACGCGCCATCGGATCGTCCAGCTTCAGTGCCTGCTGCTCGTACAGCCGCATCACGACTGTCGCGGTAAACAATTTCGTGACGCTGGCAATGTAGATCGGCGTGTCCGCGGTCATCGGCTTGCCGCCGTTCTGCTGGGCGACGCCGGCCGCGCCGGACCAGTGGAATGAACCGTCGCCCTTCGCCACTGCCAGAACGCAATTCCTGACCGTGCCGTCTTTGGCAATGACGCCGGAGACGATTGCCTGCAAGCGCGGAGCGAGATCGTCTCGACTGCCGGTCGGTTGCCCGGTCTCGACGATATACAGTGCCGCGGACGCACAGAGCGCGAGCGCGATGAACGCCAGCATCGCCCGTCTCATTCTGCCACTCTCCTGCAAAGCCAGGCACAATTCACATGACAATTGCAGACACACCTAGAACTGGCACGAGACGGCAAGAGGTGCCTTGACCTGGGTCAAGCGAGAGATGATCACGACACGGCACCACGATGTCAGCGGATCGCATCGGAAACTATCGTTCAAGGCGAGTGGGCGGGATGGTCGCTTCATGTGCCGGGTTCATGTTCCAGCGCACAGCCGCGCAGTCCGCTTCTCACTCGCGGCGGTCACTCAGATCGCGCCCCTGTTTGCCGTCGCACACGCTTGACGGCCCGCCACCCCGGCCCGTTACTCCCTACCACCACCCAACGGGGAGAAACCCATGCCAGTCCGCCTCGTCGTCTCGATCACCGCCGCACCCGGCAAGGGCGGCGCGCTCGCCCAGGCGTTCCGCCAGCGCTGCGCCGAGGTGGCGCAGGAACCCGGCTGCCAGCAATTCGAGGTGTTCCAGAGCGTACTGAACCCCGACAAGCTCGCCTTGCTCGAACTGTGGCAGGACCAGGCGGCGCTGGACGTGCACGCCAAGGTCAATGCCACGCGCGCGCCGATGCCGGAGGGGCTGCGGCAAGGCACCGGGGAACGCGAGGACTACGCCTACAACCGCACCCGCTGAGGCGCCGCCCGCGCCCCCGCCGGTGCCGTCATTGCCGGCGCTGCCCGGCAAGCCGGACCTTTACCGACACGCTTGACCTGCCGCCGCGCACTGCTACCCCTGAGCACCGCAGCGGAGGCGCCCGCATGGGACGTGCCCAGGTCCATGAGCCGGACGCGCGCATGACCCGCGAGGCCTATCGCGCGTGGGCCGCCCAACAGCCGTCCGGCCGGTTTGAGCGCATCGGCGGCGTGGTGGTCGCCATGGCGCCGGAAGGCGCTGGCCACGCCCTGCGCAAGGCGGCGGCACGCGACGCCTTGCTCCGCGAAGTGCGGCAGAGGCCGCTACCGTGCCAGGTGTTCCCCGATGGCATGACGATCGAGGTCGGTGACAGCGACTATGAACCTGACCCCGTCCTCCGCTGTGGCGACCGGCTGCCCGACGTCAGTATCGCGGTCCCCGATCCGCTGGTCATCGTCGAGGTCCTGTCCCCCGGCACCAGCGGAATCGACCGCAGTGTGAAGCTGCGCGACTACTTCCGGGTGCCGTCGCTGCAGCATTATCTCATCGTTTGGCCCGAGGTTCCGCGCATCGTGCGGCACTCGCGGCTGCCGGGTGGGGACGTGGCGACCGAGGTCTTCACAGCCGGGCCGATCACTCTCGACCCTCCTGGCATCACTGTCACGCTGGAAGAGTTTTACGTCGACTGACGGCGGGAGCAAATCCGGGGGCATGCACCCAAAGCCAAGATTCAAATCGCGCCACGCCACCGCCGCTTGTCGCAGCGGCCTCCGGCCAAGCGCAATCATGCGGGGTCTACACTCCGCGTGCGCGCATTGATGAGTGCGGTGGCGGAGCGGCCAATTGCCCGCCCACGGTCGCCGCACTAAGTTGCCGGCCGGAGGTCAACAATGACCGCACATGCATTGCATGTCCCTTTTAGTACCAGAATCGTCTCGCCGCATGAGCTGACACGGCCATGACGGTTGCCGCGCGGCAGATCGATTTGGAGACATGGAGCCAGAGCCAATTCCTTGCCTGGGCTGACACCCAGCCGGAAGGCTGCCGATACGAGTTCGATGGTTTCCGGCCGGTCGCGATGGCCCCAGCCTCGGTTGGCCACAATCGGATCGGCCGAAACATCCGCGAGGCCATACGCCCCAGGTTGCCGACGGGTACGCCATGCGACACCTACGGGCCGCAGGATGTGATTGCAACAGTCGGCGGCGCTCTGCGAGAGCCGGACGCATTCATCGCATGCTCCCGCCCGCACCGGACCGCAGTCGCCGTCCCGGCTCCGATCGTTGTATTCGAAGTCGTCTCACCCGGGCGAGATAATCGGCGCCGGGACGAGGAGAAGGTCGACGAGTATGAGTCGATCCCCTCGATACTCCGCTACGTTCTCGTTGAATCGGAGAGCAGATCATTCGGCGTGTTCTGGCGTGAGCCTGGTGATCAGGCATGGCGCCGGGAACCTCCCGACGCGGCCGGACCAATTCGCCTGCCGGAATTCGGCATCGACCTCACACTTGACGAAGTCTATCGCGGGGTCGATCTCGATTGAGGTCGGCGCGCCTCCTGCAACCGCGCCCGCTGAGGCGTTTCCCGCCCAGCCGCTGTTAGCGGCGTCATCGCCGGCGCCGCGCCTCATCGCGTGCGCGGCACTCGCGGAGGCGCTTTGCTCCGATCACCGGCGGCGCCGGCGGGAGGCGACTGTCTCGCCGGGCCACCGCGCCGACCAAACGCTTACCCGGCCCCCCGTCGTTGCGCTGGAAGCTCAATCGCCGGTTGGTCCTGCAGGGGAAGTGCAGTTCGAGAACGTGCGGTACGGCTATGGGTCCGAATTGCGGCACCGGGCACGACGCGTCGTCCACGGCGAAACAGGCACAGTCCCGCTCACTCGCAAGGACCCTTGGTATCGCCCCAGGATTATTGGCGGGGAAGCGGCTCTCCTGCTGCCTTGTTCCCCCCGCCCCCGGTGGCTAGGTTGCGCCCCGGACTCCGGAAAGGCCGCGCCGCATGCCATCCCAGCCATACTACAAGCGCGTCCTGCTGAAGCTCTCCGGGGAGGCCCTGATGGGCCGGCGCGACTACGGGCTGGACAACGACACCGTCCGCGCCATCGCCGCCGACATCGGCGATGTGGTCGCCATGGGCGTGCAGGTCTGCGTGGTGATCGGCGGCGGCAACATCTTCCGTGGCGTCTCCGGCGCCGCCTCAGGCATGGAACGCGCCCAGGCCGACTTCATCGGCATGCTCGCCACCGTCATGAACGCGCTCGCCATGCAGTCCGCGTTGGAGCAACGCGACATCGCCACGCGGGTACAGTCGGCGATCCCCATGTCGCAGGTCTGCGAGCCCTATATCCGCCGTCGCGCCGAGCGCCACATGGAGAAGGGCCGCGTCGTGGTGTTCGCCGCCGGCACCGGCAATCCGTTCTTCACCACCGACACTGCCGCCGCGCTGCGTGCCGCCGAGATGGGCTGTGATGCGTTGCTGAAGGGCACCCAGGTGGATGGCGTCTACTCGGCCGACCCTCGCAAGGTGCCGGACGCTCGGCGATACGAACAACTTACCTACCTGGAGGTGCTGGCCAACGACCTGGCGGTGATGGATGCCGCCGCGATCAGTCTGGCGCGGGAGAATGCGCTGCCGATCCTGGTGTTCAACATTCACGCTCCGGGTGCTTTCGCCGCGGTGATGCGGGGCGAGGGACGCTTCACCCGCATCATCGAACAGTCATAGTATCGCGCTGTAACGCTTGGGGGGCTTTGACATGCCGGCACCGCCCGATCTCGAAAAGCTGAGGCACGACCTGACCCGCCGCATGGACGGCGCGCTGGAGACGCTCAAGCGCGAATTCAATGGCCTGCGGACCGGCCGCGCCCATCCCGGGCTGCTCGAGCCGGTAAAGGTGCATGCCTATGGCACCGAGATGCCGCTGAACCAGGTTGGCAGCGTCGGCGCGCCCGAGGCGCGGATGCTGACGGTGCAGGTCTGGGACCGCGCCCTGGTCGGGGCGGTGGAGAAGGCGATCCGCGATTCCGGCCTCGGCCTGAATCCGGCGTCGGATGGGCAGTTGGTGCGCGTGCCGATCCCGCAGCTTACCACCGAGCGGCGCACCGAACTGGCCAAGACCGCGCACAAATATGCCGAAGGTGCCCGAGTCGCCGTCCGCGGCGTGCGCCGGGACGGGATGGAGCAAGTGAAGACCTACGAGAAAAAGCACGACATCGGCGAGGATGTGGCCAAGGACTGGAGCGGCGAGGTGCAAAAGCTCACCGACAGCTATATCAAAAGGGTGGACGAGGCCCTGACGGAGAAGGAGAAGGACATCCGCCAGGTCTGAGCACGCGTTGATGTCTGCCGTCATACAGCCCGTGTCCGACGCCGATCCGGTGCCCACTCACGTCGCCATCATCATGGATGGCAACGGCCGTTGGGCTGCCTCCCGCCATCTGCCGCGCGTGGCCGGCCATCGTGAGGGCGCCCGCGCGGTGCGCCGCACGATAGAAGCGGCGATCCGTGCCGGTGTCGGCTGGCTGACACTTTATGCGTTCTCCAGCGAGAACTGGCGCCGCTCGCCAGGGGAGGTGTTGGATCTCACCGGATTGCTCCGCCACTATCTGAAAACCGAGATCGACGAGCTCCGCGCCAACGGGGTGCGGGTACGCATCATCGGTGAGCGCACCCGCTTCGATCCAGACATCCAGCGCGACCTGGCGGCGGCGGAGGAGTCGACTGCCACCAACACGCGGCTGAACCTGACGGTGGCGCTGTCCTATGGGTCGCGGGCGGAGATCGCGGCGGCGGCGCGGGCGGCGGCCGAGGCGGTCCGCGACGGCAGGCTCGACCCGGCAGCGCTGAACGAGATGACGTTCGGCGGCTGGCTGGC
This sequence comes from Acetobacteraceae bacterium, assembly GCA_035508435.1. Classification (GTDB taxonomy): domain Bacteria; phylum Pseudomonadota; class Alphaproteobacteria; order Acetobacterales; family Acetobacteraceae; genus JASHVB01. Next base: position 80,733 of record DATJNA010000095.1, read on the forward strand.
GACGGCGGGAATGCCGGACCCCGACCTGATCATCCGCACGTCTGGCGAGCAGCGGCTGTCAAATTTCCTGCTGTGGCAGGGAGCCTACGCCGAACTGGTGTTCCTGGACGTGCTGTGGCCGGATTTCGCGGCCGAGCATTTCGCCGCGGCGCTCGGCGCCTATGCCAGCAGGGAGAGACGGTTTGGCGCGCGCCCCGGGTAAGATGGGAGGCGGTTGCTGAGGGAGCCCTTGAACCGGAAAGCGCCCCCTCCCCTCGCGGGAGGGGGTTGGAGGGAGGGGTGCGTTCAACCACTGACCGAGATTGAACGCACCCTTGCCTCCAACCCCCTCCCGCAAGGGAATAGGGGGCTTTGCTCTGGCAACCCCTGGCCCTTCGCCGCCATGCGGGTTTGTCGCGCTTGACGCGTCCGCCTGAAACCAGGCCCGGCCGGTGGGGTGATCTCCGCCTGCGCGTGCTCTCGGCACTCGTGCTGGCGCCCCTCTCGCTATTGTGCATCTGGCTCGGCGGCCTGCCATTCGACGCGCTATTGCTCGCCGCGACCCTCGGCGGCGCCATCGAGTGGAGCCAGATGGTGCACGCCGGGCGTGGCTCAACCACGACCCTGGTCGCCGGCATGCTGTACATCCTTCTGTCTGCCGCGGCCCTGGGCTGGCTTCGGGCCGACCCTTTGGTGGGCCGTGTCAACCTCTTGTTCCTACTCCTGCTGGTCTGGGCCAGCGATGTCGGGGCTTACGCCGCCGGCCGTGCGATCGGCGGTCCCCGCCTCGCGCCGCGCATCTCCCCCGGCAAAACCATCTCCGGAGCTGTCGGGGGACTCGCGGCAGCCATGCTGGCAGGGGTAATCGCCGCACTGGCGTCATCCCCCGGTGTTTTGCGCTCGGCAGCCCTTGCCGGGTTGCTCGGCATGGTTGCACAAGCCGGCGATCTGGCGGAAAGCTACGCCAAGCGCCGTTTCGGGGTGAAGGATTCCGGCCGGCTCATCCCGGGACATGGCGGCTTGCTCGACCGAGTGGACGCCCTGCTGGCGGTTTCGCTGGCGGCGGCCATATTGGCGCTCATAAGTGGACGGGGAGAAGTGCTGTGGCAATGAACGCACCCGGGCAGCGCACGGTCACTGTCCTTGGCAGCACCGGCAGCGTCGGCACCCAAACGGTGCAATTGCTGGCCGCGGCCCCCGACCGGTTCAAGGTCCGCGCCCTGGTCGGCGGCCGCAATGTCGAACGACTGGCCGAGCAAGCGCGCAACCTGCGCGCGGAACATGCCGTCGTCGCCGACCCCGCAGGGCTCGCCCCGCTGCGCGCCGCGCTCGCCGGCACAACCACCCGCGCCGAGGCAGGTCCCGATGCCGTGGTTGCCGCTGCCGGCCTGGGAGCCGACTGGACCATGGCGGCGATTACCGGCGCCGCTGGGCTCGCGCCCACCCTGGCGGCGGTCCGTCGCGGCAAATTCGTCGCGCTCGCCAACAAGGAGGCATTGGTCTGCGCCGGCGAGGTGATGCTGCGCGCCGTGAGCGAAGCCGGCGCCACCCTGTTGCCGTGTGATTCCGAACATAACGCGATCTTCCAATCCTTGGCCGACGGCAACCACGGCGCGGTGGAGAAGATCGTGCTGACTGCCTCCGGCGGGCCGTTCCGCACTGCCAGCCTCGACGAGATGGCCAAGGCCACGCCGGAAGCCGCCCTGCGCCACCCGGTCTGGTCGATGGGAGCCAAGATCTCGATCGACTCCGCCACTATGATGAACAAGGGCCTGGAAGTCATCGAGGCCGCCCGATTGTTCAAGCTCCCCGCGGCGGCCATCGAAGTGCTGGTGCACCCGCAATCGATCATCCACGGCATGGTCTGCTACCATGACGGTTCTGTCCTCGCGCAACTTGGCTCACCCGACATGCGCATCCCGATCGCCCACACGCTCGCTTGGCCGGAACGCATCGGCACCCCATCTCCCCGATTGGACTTGGCCGCAGTGGCCAGGCTTGATTTCGCGGAGCCCGATTTGGATCGTTTCCCATCACTTCGTCTCGCGCGTGAGACGCTTCTTGCGGGCGGAGGCGCTCCGGCTATACTGAACGCGGCAAATGAGATAGCTGTTGAGGCCTTTTTGCAGCGAAAGATCGGTTTTCTTGATATCGCCAGGACGGTCGCGACGGTGCTGGATATGTTAGGATCGCCCCCGGCCGACACCCTGGACGAGGTGATCGGCCTCGACCAATCCGCCCGCCGCGCGGCCACCAGTTTCACCGCCGCCCGCGCCGCTTGACGTGATCGCCGTTGCCTGATGCCCGGACATCCCGCCGCCCGCCCCCTCGAGACGAAGAACCCGCCAAGTGATCCACGTCGTTCCTGACATCCTTCGCAGCGGGATCGCGTTCGCGGTCGTGCTCGGCATCCTGGTGTTCGTGCACGAGTTCGGCCACTACCTCGCCGCCCGCTGGTGCGGCGTGCATGTCGAGGTATTCTCGATCGGCTTCGGCCAGGCCATCACCAGTTGGGTCGACCGGCGCGGCACACGATGGAAGCTCGCGTGGCTGCCGCTCGGCGGCTACGTGAAGATGCACGGCCAGGAGCGGCCGGAGGAAGTCTCGCCACAGGTGCGCGCCTCCTGGATCGCCGGACGCACCTTTCACGAGAAGCGGGTTTGGCAGCGCGCCATCGTGGTCGCCGCCGGCCCGATCGCGAATTTCCTGCTCGCCATGGTGTTGTTCGGCGTACTGTTCGTCAGCATGGGCAAGCCGGTCACGCTGCCTGTGGTGGGCGGCGTGCTGCCCGGCAGCGCCGCCGCCAAGGCGGGGCTTGAGGTCAACGACCGTATCGACAGCATAGCCGGGCAGCCGATCCACGATTTCACCGACATCCAGCGCATCATCGAGGCCCATCCGGACGAGACCCTGCCGATCGCCATCGACCGCGGGGGCGTCACCCTTGCAATGCAGGCGCATACCGGGGTCAAGGAATCGGACGGCAGGCGCATCGGCCTGCTGGGCATCGGCGGCGGCGCGGTCGAATACCGGCACCTGCCCCTGGTGACCGCATTGATCGCCGGCCTCGAGCAAACTTGGACGGTGACCGCCGAGACCGTGCAAGGCATCGTGCAGATGGTGGACGGCACACGCGGCACCGAGGATCTTGGCGGCCCGCTGCGCATCGCCCAACTGTCCGGTCAAGTGGCCGAGCTTGGTCTCGCGAACCTGGTTTCGTTCATCGCCGTGTTGTCGGTGAACCTTGGGCTGATCAATTTGTTCCCCATCCCTGTCCTCGATGGCGGTCACCTTCTGTTTTATTTCGCCGAGGCCCTGCGCGGCCGCCCTCTGCCACCGCGTGCGCTGGAGTATGGCTTCCGCGCCGGCCTCGCCGTGCTCGCCAGCCTGTTCATCTTTGCCACCTGGAACGACCTCACCAATATCGGATTGTTCCACTGGATGGCGCATTTAATGGGATAAGCGACCCGGCGAGCTGCGCCAGCCACGATGCCGGGGCAATGTCGCACTGCGGCAATTCGCTGCCCGTTCACTGACCGTTAGCTTTTTCGTTCGCACAGTGCGGCGATGACGACTCGCCAGCATCGCGGGCGACGCGCGCAGGCACGCGGGTTATCGGCGGAAGCCGCCGCCAGTACGGCCCTGGAGCGTGACGGGTGGACCGTGCGACACCATCGCCTGCGCACTGTCGCTGGCGAGGTGGATTTGCTCGCCGAACGCGACGGTATCCTGGCGATCGTCGAGGTGAAATCGCGGCCCAGCCTGGCCGACGCGGCAGGCTCGGTTTCGTCACGGCAGCGGGCACGATTGCTCGCTGCCGCGGAGCTCATCCTGGCAGAGCATCCTGAGTGGGGTACTGCGGGCGTCCGCGTCGACTTGCTGGTGGTGGACGCCAGCGGCCGCGTGCGCCGCATCACCGATGCGTTTCGTCTCGGCGATGAAGGCACGGACCCCGGGGCCGATCGATAGGGTGGGAGAGCGCTGCAATCAGTCCGGATTCACCGGTTATGCGCGAGCTGCGTCGGCGGTCCACCGCGGCAGTCGTTCAGGTCGATCGGCTGGCTCAACGCCTTGGCGGCGGCGTACCCGGGGAGGCTCGCGCCCTCCGGCAGGGCAAGCACCTCGTCCAGCAGCGCAGCGTTGCGTTGACAAAACAGAGTCCCGTCGTGCACGCCGGCTTCAGATTGCGCGTTTGCCAGGAGCGTAATGTAGTCGTCGTGCTGCTGCTGGCCGCGGCTACCAAAGCTGCGGCTGAAATAGGCCCGCAGCGCGTGCTCCTGCTGCATCAATTCGCGACGGAAGCGGATGACAAAGTCGTTGTATTTGTCGCGCTGGTCGCAAGCGAGCGCGGTGACCATGAGTTGACTTTTCAGGCTGGCTACGTCGAATGCCGCGCGCTCGGCGGGGCGGGTGCAGGGCTCGGCGAAGGCAAGCGGCGCGGCAAGCGTGCCTGCGGCAAGCAGGACGAGCAAGCGCATCCGAACGTTTCCCATCCCAACATTTCCCAGGATCACATTTGGTTCTATCCTGTCATATCCGGTGCGAATCCGGAAGGCAGAAAACGCAGACGATAACGGCAGAGTTTCGGATCGTCGTCGGATTCATGTGGCGTTATCGCGCGAGCCGTGGACCGATCACGCGTTCGAACGCCGCGACCTCCGGTTCCGGCATGGTGTAGCCGCCCGGCAGGTCGTGTGCCGGGAACAGAAACACATCATTCACGCCGGCTTCGTGTTGCGCGCGCAGCAGGCGCTCGGCGCAGCGTTCGGGGGAGCCGAACAAGCCGAAAGCGTCGGCGATCTGGCGGGCACGGTCTTCGGGGATGGCGGTAGGATCCTGCGCGGGTGGCAGGTCGAAGCCGGCGTGGCTGAGCCAGTGCAGATTGGCGGCGCTGGGATAGGCGAGGAATGGCTGGCCGGGTGCGAACCAGCTTCGCACCCAGCGCGGACCGGCGTCTGCATCCGGGCCCAGGCCGAGGGTGACCACGAATGCCACCGGGAAACCGCCCAGCGACCGGCCCGCGCGGCGCGCGCCGGTCGCAAGGTGGGAGAGCGCGGCGCGGATCGAGGCGGGATCCAGGCCGACGAAGAGCAGGGCACCGTCGGCGACCTCGCCGGCGAGCTCGATCATCCGCGGGCCGGCGGCGAGCAGGTGCACCGGCGTCGGTATGGCGCCGCGGTTGCGCAGGCGGGTGCTTGCGGGTCCGAAGGCGACCTCCTCGCCGGCAAGCAGGCGGCGCAGGTCGCGGACGGCCTCCCGCATAACCGTGATGGGCGCGCGCGGCTTGCCCATGGTGCGGGTGGAGATGAAACCGGGGGCAACGGTGAGAACGCTGCGTCCTGGCGCGATCTCATCGAGGCTATGGGCGAGTGAGGCCAGCACCAGCGGATGGCGTACCGTCGGGCTTGAGGTCGCCGGGAACAGGCGGACGCGCCGCGTAGCCTGCGCCGCGAGGGCCAGGGCGAGATAGGCATCGCGGCCGCTCGAGGGGTGGTCGTGGATCCCAATTCCGTCGAAGCCCGCTTGCTCGACCCGCGCGGCGAAGGTGGCGAGTTCAGGGAGCGGTCGGCCGACCGGCATGCGGATGGAGACGCGGATCTGTGTCATGGGGCGTGGTCCTTTGTCCCGCTCGATGTGCCTTGATCGGCGCAGGAACCTCGATCGCAATAGTGGCATCGCGAGGCGCCGCGTGTGCGATCGGGGCAACAACGACGATGAGCTTGTCACGTCCGCGCCGGGTCGCAACCACGATCGCGCAGGGCCGATCCTGGGTGCCACAGTCTCGCCCGCGCGCTTCCTCGAACCGCCAGAGACAGACATAGCGAATGACCAGGTCGGGCCCCTGCTCGGGAACGCTTGCCGCCCGGTTTGCGCATCCGGTTCGTGACTGAATTGCTCGCTGAAGGTCGGTGGCTTCGCGTCATCCAGCGCCTCGACGAGAACCTCGGACAGCCCCCGGGCATAAAGCGCTTGCCGGGTGTCAGGCGTCTGCGGCCGCCGGAGCTCGTCGGCCAACAGTCCGACGAGGCTCTCATGGCCATGGTACGCCACCGACAGCGGTTCCTTCAGTACCAGATCCCGGCAACGGTTGAATCTATGTATGAGCCTGGCAGAGGTGGTCGTCACCATGCGCAGCGTCCGCCGCGCTTGGCGGATCATGCGGCCACTACGGTCAGCTTACCACGTCTTGTCGTCAGGTTGGCGAACAAACGAACCCGCTGGTGGCCAACGCCCCATTCCAGGAACCGCCCGCCGCCGTGTAGCTTCCCCCGCATGACCCCGGCGGACTTCATCGCGAAATGGCAGGCCAGCACGCGCAACGAGCGCGCGGCATGCCAGGAGCATTTCATCGACCTCTGCCGCCTGCTCGACGAACCCACGCCGAACACCGACCCCACCGGTCAGGACTACGCGTTCGAGAAGGGCGCCACGAAATTCACCGGCGCCGGCGGCTGGGCCGATGTCTGGCGCCGCGGCTGCTTTGCCTGGGAATACAAGAAGCCGCGCGGCGACCTGGACGCCGCCTATCGCCAGCTTCTGCTGTATGCCGGGCCGCTCGGCAATCCGCCGCTGCTGGTGGTGTCCGACATCGCCCGCATCGTGATCCGCACCAACTTCACCAACGCGGTCACCGAGACGCACGAGATCGCGCTGGCGGAGCTGACCGACCCGCGCAGGCTGCGGCTGCTGAAATGGGTGTTCTCCGATCCGGAGCAATTGCGCCCCAGCCGCACGCGCCAGGCGCTGACCGAGGACGCCGCCGCGCAGTTCGCCGAGCTGGCACGCCGGCTGCGCGCGCGCGGACACGATCCCCAGGTGGTGGCGCATTTTGTCAACCGCCTGGTGTTCTGCATGTTTGCCGACGATGTCGGGCTGCTGCCGCCCGGCATGTTCGACCAGATGCTGGCGATCGCCCGGCGCCGGCCGCACCGTTCCGCCACCTACACCAGCCGGTTGTTTGCCGCGATGTCGAGCAATGGCGGCGAACTGGATTTCGTCGACATTGCCTGGTTCAACGGCGGCTTGTTCGACAATGACTCGTCGCTGCCGCTGGAACGCGAGGACATCGACCTGCTGATCAGCGTCGCGCAGCTTCATTGGGCGGAGATCGATCCGTCGATCCTCGGCACCTTGTTCGAACGGGGTCTGGACCCCGACAAGCGCAGCCAGTTGGGCGCGCATTACACCAACCGCGAAAAGATCGAGATGCTGATCGATCCGGTGATCCGCCGGCCGTTGCAGGCCGAGTGGGCGGTGGTGCGGGCCAGGATCGAGGCGGCGCTGGCGCAGCCGGCGAATGGCCGGCGCGGGCGCAACGGCGGCGAGACGCCGCAGTCGCTATATCGCGGGTTCCTGGCGCGGCTGCGGGATTTCCGCGTGCTCGATCCGGCGTGCGGGTCGGGGAATTTCCTGTATCTCGGTTTGCAGGCGCTGAAGGATTTGGAACATCAGGCGAGCATCGAGGCCGAGGCGCTGGGCCTGCCGCGTGAATTTCCCCAGGTAGGGCCGGAGACGATGCTGGGGATCGAGATCAATCCCTACGCCGCGGAACTGGCGCGGGTGTCGGTGTGGATCGGACACATTCAGTGGATGCGGCGGCACGGCTGGGCCGCGCCGTCCAACCCGGTGCTGCAGCCGCTGGACACCATCGAGTGTCGCGATGCGATTTTGACGCCGGACGGCAAGGTGGCGGCGTGGCCGGCGGCGGATGTGATCGTGGGAAATCCGCCGTTCCTGGGCGGGAAGTTGATGCGACGGATTATGGGTGACGAATATTGTGACGCGATGTTCTCGGCCTATGCGGATCGCGTTCCAGGCGAAGCCGATCTCGTTTCCTATTGGTTCGAGCTCGCCCGTGCACAGCTTGCTGCCGGCAAAGCGAAAGATGCTGGTCTGGTCGCAACGAACAGTATTCGAGGCGGGGCGAGCCGCGAGGTGTTGAATCGGATCCGACAGTCAGCGGTGATCCACGATGCGTGGAGCGATGAGGCGTGGACAGTGGAAGGCGCGGCCGTGCGCGTATCCCTCGTCGCGTTCGCCACGCCAACGACAGCGCCGCCGGCCCTGCTGAATGGTCATCCGACCAGCGAAATCTTTTCCGATCTGACCGGGCGTAATGGCGTCGATCTGACACAGGCCACGACGCTGCCCCAGAATCGCGGTATCGCGTTCATGGGCGACACGAAAGGCGGCGCCTTCGACGTTCCGGGGGACCTGGCACGACAATGGCTGGACATGCCGGCCAATGCGAACGGCCGGCCGAATTCAGACGTTCTGCGCCCCTGGGTGAACGGAATGGACCTGACGCGGCGGCCTTCCGACACGTGGATCATTGATTTCGGCTGGACGATG
>DATJNA010000096.1:0-11429 GCA_035508435.1 Acetobacteraceae bacterium
AGAATGGTACCGACGTTCGAGACCGTCGCGGTGTCGCTGAAGTTGCCGAGCGACAGGGTGTCCTGGGCGGAGCCGAGGCTGATGCTGGCGTTGTTTACCGCCGTGCCAAGCGTGATCGCGTCGGTGCCGGTACCGCCGATCAGCGTGCCGACATTGCTGACGGTGCCGGTATTCGCGCCATTGTTCAGGATCAGCGTGTTGTTGCCGCCACCGAGATCGACTGAGTTGCTGTTGGTCAGTGCGTTGTCCAGAGTGATGGTGTCATCTCCGGCACCGCCAACCAGGGACTCAACGTTGGCGACGGTCAGGGTATCGCCGCCGGCCGCCAGGGTCAGCTTGTTCGCCCCGCCGCCCAGATCGACGCTGCCATTGGTCATCGCGTTGCCCAGCGTGATCGTATCGGCGCCGGTTCCACCCACCAATGTGCCAACGTCACTTACAGCGCCGGCATTGGCGGCATTGGCGAGATAGAGCGTGTTGTTGCCGGCCCCCAGGTCCACCGTCATGCTGGTGGTCAATGCGCCGCTCAAAGTAATCGTGTCGTTGCCGGACCCGCCGGCAATCGTCTGGGTGTTGGCCACCGTGGCGGTATTCGTGAAATCGCCGAAAGTCAGTACGTCACTGCCACCGCCAAGATTGATGCTGGCGTTATTGGCGGCAGTACTGAGCTTGATGTTGTCATTGCCGGTGCCGCCGATCAGCGTGTCCACGTTCTTGACGGTGCCGGTATTGTTGACGTTGGCCAAAGTGAGCGTGCTGGTGCTGGTGCCAAGATCGACCTGCATGCTGTTGGAGAGCGCAGTGCCGAGCGTGACGTAGTCGATGCCTGATCCGGCAGTGATGCTCCCGGTGTTGGCTATGGTGATCCGGTTGGCGAAGTTGCCCAGTATCAGCGAATCGGTGCTACCGCCAAGATCGACGCTGCTGTTGTTGGCGGCGGTCACCAGGGTGACGACGTCGTTGCCGTCGCCGCCGCTGATGGTCTGGACATTGCCAACAGCGATGGTGTTGTCACTCGTCGTCAGGGTCAGCGTGTCAGGTCCAGTGCCAAGACTGACACTGCCGTTGACGACGGCGCTGCCGAGGGTGATGGCGTCATTGCCGGTACCGCCGAGCAATGTGGCGACGTCGCTGACCGTACCGGTATTGCTGCCATTGTTGAGGCTGAGGGTATTGCTGCCGCCACTGCCGAGATCCACCGACATCGCGGTGGTCAGGGCGGTAGCCAACGTCACATCGTCCTGGCCGGTACCGCCGGCAATGCTCTCCACATTCGCAACGGTCGCCGTGTTGGCGGAGTTACTACCAAACGTTAGCTTGTCGCTGCCGGCACCGAGATCGATGCTGGCATTGCTCGCGGCGGTGGCCAATGTGATGACGTCATTGCCGGAACCGCCGAGCAGCGTGTCGACGTCGCTGACCGAGCCGATGTTGGCGACGTTGGCCAGCGTCAAGGTGTCCGCTCCGCTGCCGAGATCCACCGAATCGGACCCCAGCGCGGTGCCGAGCGTAACGTTGTCATTGCCGGTGCCGCCGGTGATGGTCTCGGTATTGGAGATGGTGATCGTATTGTTGTAGTCGCCCAGGTTCAGTACGTTGTTGCCTGCCTTCAGATCGACGCTGACGTTGTTGGCGGCATTGCCGAGCGTGACGGTATCATCACCGCTGCCGCCGATGACTGTCTGCACATTGGCGACAGTTACCGTATTGCCGCCGGCCGCCAACGTGAGTGTGTCACCGCCGCCGCCGAGGTCGACGTTGCCGTTCGTCATCCCGGTGGCCAGGGTGATCGTGTCGACCGCGCTGCCGCCAATCAGTGTGTCGACGTCACCGACGGTTCCGGAGTTGGCAACGGCGGCAAGCGTCAGCTTGTTGTTGCCGCCGCCAAGGTCGACGCTCATGCTGGTCGTCAGCGCGGTGGCAAGCGTGACGCTATCGTCTCCGCTTCCTCCGTCAATCGTCGCAGTGTTGGCAACAGTGAGGGTGTTATCGGCGTTGCCCAGGGTCAGCTTGTCGGCGCTGCCGCCGAGGTCGATGCTCGCATTGTTCGCGGCGGTGCCCAACGTGACGGTGTCGGCGCCGGTGCCGCCGATCAGCGTGTCGACATCACTGACCGTGCCGCTGTTAGTCGCGTTGGCCAGCGTGAGAGTGCTTTCGCCGGTCCCGAGATCGATCGAACTGCTGGTTGTCAGTGCGCTGCTCAGCGTGATGTTGTCGTTGCCCGAGCCACCGGTGATGGCCTCAGTGTTGGCAACCGTCAAAGTGCTGGAGAAATTGCCCAGTGTCAGAGTGTCATTGCCCGCGCCGAGATCGACGCTGGCACCGACGGCCGCTCCGCCCAGAGTAATCGCGTCGGCGCCCGTGCCGCCGACGAGCGTCTCGAAGTTGACGATGGTCAGGCTGTTGCCGCCGGCCGCCAGCGTCAGCGTATCGGTGCCGCCACCGAGGTCGACGCTGCCATTGGCCATGCCGGTGCCAAGCGTGATGGTGTCGTTGCCGGTGCCGCCAATCAGGGTATCCACGTCGCTAACGGTTCCCTTGTTGGCAACATCGGCAAGCGTCAGCGTGTTGTTGCCACCCCCGAGATCCACCTGCATGCTGGTCGTCAGCGCGGTGGCGAGCGTGACCGTGTCGTCGCCGCCTCCGCCGGTAACCGTCTGAGTGTTCGCAACGGTGACGTTGTTGTTGACGTTGTCGCCATCGACGTCCAGGATCAGCTTGTCGCCGCCGCCGCCAAGATCGATGTCGGCGTCGGTCAAACTCCCGCTGAACGCAATCGTATCGGCGCCGCTCCCCGAGAGAAGGCTGTCGACAGTCGTGAATGTGGCGGAATTTCCACCATTGCCGAGCGTGACGGTGTCGGACACGGGGCATCTCCCGGTAAGCCAGGAATGTGGTCGTTTTGCCCCGGAGCCTGGCGGTCGGCACGGTCTTCGTGTCCGGCCTGCCTACGCCCAAAAGGTAAATAAATGGTTCGCGCGGGCACTGCTAATTGCAGGTTGCGCCCCCGGCCTCCGTCCCACGCAGGTCAGCGCCAGGCGCGCCAGCGGATCGCCAGGGCGACGCAAGTCGCCGCGTCCGGCCTGAGCTAGCCGATGCCCTCCAGTCGCACTTGCTCCGGCGCCAGCGCGTCCGACCAGGTGACGCCCGCCTCCCGTAGTTGGACGCCATGCGCCGAAAGGGCCGGCGCGAGCAAGCGGGCGGGATTGTCCGCGGCCAGCCTGACCGCATCGGCAGGAGTGGCCAGGTCCCAGCCGACGATGTTGCGCACCGCCTGGTCCAGGCGCAGCGCCGAGCCGGCGAGCCTCGTGGTTCCAGGCACGTACACCTCGCCGTTTTCGGTATGTTCCACCGACATACCAGCGAAGCAGTAGGTGCCGGGCGGCGCAGCGGCGGCGGCGGTCGCGTCGGTCACCAGCACCGAGCGTGCCAGCCCCTTGGCGCGGAGCAATACCTTGAGTGCCGGCTCAGGTATGTGGATGCCATCGGCGATGAAGCTGGCACAGAGCCGGTCCTCGGCCAGATGCGCGACCAGCGGGTTGCGGAACTTCGCCAGCATGTGCGGCAGCGCGTTGCCAAGATGCGTACTCAGCGTCGCGCCGGCCTCCGCCGCCTCGGACAGCACGGCCGCATCCGCGGCGCTGTGTCCGATTGCGACCAGCATTCCCTGCCCTCGCGCCCACCGCACCAGCGCGATGCCCCCCGCTTGCTCCGGCGCCAGGGTCAGCATCAGCACCGGCCGCGCCAGTCCCGCCATCAGGCGGCGCAGCAACGCGGGATCCGGTGGCACCATGGCGTCCGGCGGATGGCAGCCAACGAAGCCGGGCGTGGGATTCAGAAATGGCCCCTCCAGATGGAACCCCGGCACCATGAACGGCCCGAGCCGGCTGCGTGCAACCGCCCGGTCGAGCGCTGCGAGGCGCTCGGCCAGTACCGCCTCCGGCGCGGTGATGAGCGTCGGCAGGCAGGCGGTGACGCCGGCGCGCAGCATCGCCGCCAGCGCGTGATCCAGCGCGGCGGCATCCAGCGCCGGGTCGTTGAAATCGACCCCGGCATAGCCGTTCACCTGCAAGTCCAGCAATCCAGCGGTTTCCATGCGGCAGCCTTCGCCTCCCGGCCACCGTCATTGCGGCCGGCGGTACCGCCGTGCAATCCCCAGTGTGCCCTTACGTGTAGCGCGGCCCGGTTGCATTTCCCGGCGGGCCATCGACATTGTTGCTGGCCCGCCACCGGAGAACCACCGTGCCCGCCCCCAAGCAGCAGCCGTTCCCCGCCTTCGTCTGGCTGATCTTTCTCGGCCTGTTGGCCCTGAGCTTGTTCGGTTTGTTCTCCGGCGGCGGCGGAACCGCCGGCGGCAGCTCGGTGATCCCCTACAGCCAGTTCCAGCAATACCTGAATGCCGGCAAGGTGAAGCAGGTCACCGTGTCCGGCGACGTGATCCGCGGCACACTCACCGAGAAGATGCCGGACGGCGACACCGACTTCAGCACGGTGCAGGTGTCGCCCGAACTCGCCGGCCAACTCGCCAGCCATCATGTGGAATACAGCGCCGCCCCCAGCAACACTGCGATGAGCACATTGCTCTCCTGGATCATTCCGCCACTGCTGTTCGTCGGCATCTGGGTGTGGGCGTCGCGCGCCATGATGGGGGGCGGCGGCCGTGGCGGCGGAGGCTTCGGCGGTCTGGGCGGCGGCCTTTTTTCCATTGGCCGCAGCCGCGCCAAGCTGATCACCGCCGAGACCGGCATCCAGACCACGTTCGACGACGTGGCCGGCGTGGACGAGGCGAAGGCCGAACTGCACGAGATCGTCGACTTCCTGAAGCAGCCGGAGCGGTTTGGCCGCCTGGGCGCGCATATCCCACGCGGCATTTTGCTGGTGGGTCCGCCAGGCACCGGCAAGACGCTGCTGGCGCGCGCGGTGGCGGGCGAGGCGGGCGTTGCGTTCTTCTCCACCAACGGCGCCGAGTTCGTGGAGATGTTCGTCGGCGTCGGCGCCTCCCGCGTCCGGGATTTGTTCGAGCAAGCCCGCGGGTCGGCGCCGTGTATCATTTTCATCGACGAACTGGATGCGCTGGGCCGCGCGCGCGGTGCCTCGCCGATCACCGGCCAGGACGAGAAGGAGCAAACGCTGAACCAGCTTCTGGCGGAGATGGATGGGTTCGACCGGTCGGTGGCCATCGTGGTGCTGGCCGCCACCAACCGGCCGGAGATTCTCGATCCGGCGCTGTTGCGGGCGGGGCGCTTCGACCGCCAGGTGCTGGTGGACCGGCCCGACAAGAAGGGCCGCGTCGATATCCTGCGCATCCATACAGCGCGGCTGAAGCTGGCGCCCGATGTGAAGCTGGAGGACGTCGCGGCGCTGACCCCGGGCTTCACCGGGGCGGACCTCGCCAACCTGGCGAACGAGGCGGCTGTGGTGGCGACCCGCCGCGGCGGCGACTCGCTCACGATGGACGACTTCACCCGCGCGATCGAGCGCATCGTGGCGGGACTGGAGAAGAAGTCGCGCGTGCTGATCCCGAAGGAGCGGCGGATCGTCGCCTATCACGAGATGGGCCACGCGCTGGTGGCGCTGTCACTGCCGAACGCCGATCCGGTGCAGAAGGTCTCGATCATTCCCCGGGGGATTGGCGCTCTGGGCTACACGATGCAGCGTCCGGTGGATGACCGGTTCCTGATGAGCCGGCAGGAGCTGGAGGACAAGATGACCGTGCTGCTGGGCGGGCGCGCGGCGGAGATGATCCTGGGCGACGACGTGTCCACCGGAGCCGCCGACGACCTGGCGAAGGCGACCGACATCGCGCGGGGCATCGTGATGCGGTTCGGCATGGACGAGCATCTCGGGCCGGTGGCCTGGGACACCGAGCAAGCGCAGTTCCTGCAGGAGCAACCGGGCGTGTTCTGGCGGCAGCGGCGCTATTCCGATCAGACGGCGCATGAGATCGACATGGCGGTGCGTTCGCATGTCGAGGCGGCACGGGCGCGGGCGTTCGGCATCCTGCAGGACAACCGGGCGGCGCTGGACGAAGGCGCCGAGGCGCTGCTGGCGCACGAGACGCTGGGCGCGGACGAGCTGCCGAAGGTGAAGGGGGTGGAACGCGACCAGCAGGCGGCGGAATGAAGCTGCCTCATACCCCGCGTCTCAACCCGACTCGGCGCTAGAGGCGGCCCCTCGTCTGCCGTGCCATAACGGCGCAACGTCGAGATAGACCGCAGAATCCCTCACCCAGACTGTCGCCAGCCTGGGTGAGGTAATCCGTCGAGTGGTGAAAACCACCTTGCCGTGGCTTTCCAACCGATTTCCCCGTTACTATTTGCCCGAAACGATCACTGCCTGTCAACGGCAGGAGGGCTTGCCAATGCGCATTTTCGGCATTGATGGCGGCATCGCCTCCATCGGCTGGGCCGTGCTCGATCTCGAAGGAGAGGAACTGACGGTCGTCGGCACGGGCGTTCGCATGTTCGATGCGCCGGAAACCGACCGGGAGCGCACGCCGACCAATGCGATTCGCCGGCTGCATCGCGGACAGCGGCGCGTTCTTCGCAGGCGGCGTCAGCGAATGGCGGAAATCCGGCAATTGTTCCGCCAGGACGGATTGCTGGCGACCGGCGAGCGCGACGCGCTGAAACAACCCGGCCGCGACCCGTGGCGACTGCGAGCCGAGGGATTGGAACGAACTCTCTCCGGGTTAGAACTGGCTGTCGCTCTCGGTCACATCGCGCGGCATCGTGGTTTCAGGTCGAACGCGAAACGCGATCACAGCAGCAACGCCGCCAACGATACTTCAAAGATGAAGAAGGCGATCGAAGCGACACGGGAGCGCCTTGGCCAGTGGCAGACTGTCGGGCAGATGTTCGCCTGTGACCCGGCCTATTCGGAGCAAAAGCACAATCGCGGCCAAGACTACAGCCGCTCGATACTGCGGCGCGATCACGAAGATGAAGTGCGCGCCCTGTTCTCGGCACAGCGCCGGTTCGGCAATCCGCTGGCAACCGAGGCGCTTCAAGAAGTCTATGCCGACAAGGCGTTTTCCCAACGCCCACTCGCGGACAGTGAGCATATGGTGCAGCGATGCCCGTTCGAGACCGGGGAAATCCGCACGGCGCGACGATCCTATGCGTTCGAAATGTTCCGCCTGTTGTCGCGGGCAGCCAATCTGCGGCTGGTTTCGGGCGGCCAGGAATGGAAATTGAGCGCGGATCAGATCGAGCGCATCGCCAGCGACTTCGGGCGGCAGAAAAACATAACATTTCGTGGCGTGCGCAAGCTGCTGGACCTGGATCCGCGAACCCGCTTCGCCGGCGTGTCGGAAAAGGATGAGACGCGCGACATCGTGGCCCGTTCCGGCGGCGCGGCAGAAGGAACCAAGGCGCTGCGCGACGCAGTCGGTGACGCTGGCTGGCGTGCGTTGATGCACCACCCGCTGCAGCGAGACCGCATCGCTGAAGTGCTGACGTTCAGGGAAAATCCCACATCGATCCGCGAGGGGCTCGAGGCGGCGGAAATCGAGACCCCGATATTGGACGCAATCATGGATGGCGTCGCCAATGGAACCTTCGCCGCATTCAACGGAGCCGGACACATATCAGCGAAAGCGGCTCGTACCCTGCTGCCGCCGCTGAAGCGTGGGCTGATGTACTCGGAGGCATGTGCCGAAGTAGGGTACGACCACGCTGCGCGTCCGGAGGTGAATCTGGAGGACATCCGGAACCCTGTAGCGCGCAAGGCGCTGACCGAAATGCTGAAGCAGGTGCGGGCGCTGGTGATCGAATATGGCCGCCCGGAGTTCATACATATCGAGTTGGCGCGCGAGATTGGCAAAAGTGTCGAGGAACGAGACAAGATTGCCAAAGGCATCGAGGACCGCAACAAGGTGCGAGATCGCCTCCGTGCCGAACTGGCCGACATCTTGCCAAATCACCGGCCGACTACGGAAGATTTGCTGCGATACGAACTTTGGAAAGAACAGGGTGGACGGTGCCTTTATAGCGACGATCCAATAGAGCCGACATGGATTGCTGCCGACGACAACCGGGTGCAGGTCGATCACATCCTGCCCTGGAGCCGGTTTGGCGACGATAGTTTTGCCAACAAGACACTTTGTACCGCGCGGGCCAACCAGGCGAAGCGCGGGCGCACGCCCTTTGAATGGTTCAGCGAGGACAAGTCCGAGCCGGATTGGGCAGCATTCGCGGCGCGCGTCGAAGGCTGTAAGGAGTTGAAGGCACGCAAGAAGACCGGTTTCTATTTGCGCCGCAACGCCAAAGAAGTGGAGGAGCGATTCCGCAACCGCAATCTTGGCGACACTCGCTATGCCACTCGCCTGCTGCTCGATCTGCTGGCTCGACAGTATCCCGCCGATGGCCGCCGCCACGTGCTGGCACGTCCGGGTCCGCTGACGGCGAAGCTGCGGCGCGCGTGGGGTGTCGAGGACATGAAGAAGGGTCCCGATGGCAAGCGACTGGATGACGACAGGCACCACGCGCTGGACGCTATCGTGGTGGCCGCCACCACAGAAGCAATGCTGCAGGCCCTGACCCGGGCCGCGCAGGAAGCTGAGCGCCGGGGGGGACCCCGAGGCTTCGACTTCGCGCACATCCCCTGCCCTGCCGGCTTCCGCGAGACGGCGAGGGCGGTCGTCGGAGACGTATTCGTCTCGCGTCCGGAACGCCGGCGTGTCAGAGGTGAGGCGCATGCCGCCACGATAAAGCAGGTGCGACAGGTCAATGGATCGACCGTGGTGTTCGAGCGCAAGGCGGTGGAGAAGTTGACCCTGGCCGACCTCGAGACCATTCCGGTGCCCTCGCCCTATGGCAATGTTGGCGACCCGGCGAAGTTGCGGGACGAACTGGTCGCCAGCGTGCGGCAATGGATCGAGGCGGGACGCCCGAAGGATAATCTGCCCCGCTCGCCCAAAGGCGACCTCATCCGCAAGGTGCGAGTGGCGACCAAAGACAAGCTGGCGGTGCCGATCCGTGGCGGCACGGCAGACCGCGGCGAGATGGCGCGGGTCGATGTGTTCGCGAAAGCGAACCGTCGCGGCAGGAACGAATATTTCCTGGTCCCGATCTATCCGCATCAGGTGGCCGACCGGCGGGGATATCCCAGGCCACCGGACCGCGCAGTGGTGGCATCCAAGCCGGAGAGCGAATGGACGTTGATCGATGCCAGCCACCAATTCAGATTCTGCTTGTACCAGAACAGTCTGGTTGAGGTCACGACCTCGGACGGCGAGGTGGTTCGCGGCTATTTCAAGGGGCTGGACCGGAGTACCGGCGCTATCTCGCTCGCCGCATCCAACACGCCCACGAAACTACGGCGAGGAATCGGCGCAAGGACGCTCAGGGGATTCCAAAAGCTCAGCGTCGACCGCGTCGGCCGCATCAGCGTCGTGGGGAGTGAGGGCCGCACATGGCATGGCGAGGCGTGCACATAACGCAGCCGGCGCGCCTAGCGCTTGGCGACAACCAGCTTCTGGTATCCCGTGACGACGGCGACGTGCGCCTGCCGATCGAGGACGTGGCCTGGATCGTGATCGACACGCCGCAGGTGACGCTGTCGGCGGCCCTGATCTCGGCCTGCATGGATGCGGGCGTCGCCATCATCGTCACCGACCGCACCCACACACCCAGTGGTCTGATCCTGCCGTTCCACCGCCACCATCGCCAGGCGGAAATTGCGGCAATGCAGATTGCCCTCTCCGCGCCGCTGAAGAAGCGCCTTTGGCAGGCGATCATACAGGCAAAGATCGTCAATCAGGCAGCGGTGCTGCGAGCCTGCGGTCAAAGTCCCGCCGCGCTGCTGGCAATGGCGGAACGCGTGGGGTCCGGCGACCCCGATAACACCGAGGCGCGTGCCGCGCGTGCCTATTGGCCACGGTTGTTTCCTGACTTCGTACGAGACGATGTCAACAACGACAAGCGCAACGGTCTGCTGAACTATGGTTATGCCGTGGTGCGCTCGGCCACTGCCCGCGCGCTGGTGGCAACAGGCTTGCTGCCTGCGTTCGGCATCAACCATGCCAGCGGGGCAAACCCATTCAATTTGGCCGATGACCTGGTCGAGCCGTTCCGCCCGTTCGTCGATCGTGTTGTATGGCGCCTGACGGACAAAGGCCGCGCATCGACAGGTGCATCCACTGTTGTCGAACGCCGGGCGCTCGCATCCGTGCTGGTGGACGAGGTGAGCCTCGGCGACGAAGTCGTCAGCTTGCTGGTCGCTACCGAAAACGCCGCGGCGAGCCTGGTGCGCGCCATGACCGCGAACAGCGTGGCACTCCTGATGCTGCCGCGGGTCAGAGCCTGATGCCCACAGCGGAGCCGCGCTTCATGTGGTTGTTCGTGTTCTTTGACCTGCCGGTTGGCACGAAGGCCGAAAGGCGCGACGCGACGCGCTTTCGTAATTTTTTAAAGGACGACGGCTTCATGATGCTGCAGCTTTCGGTTTACGCGCGGGTCTGCCGGGGCGAAGATGGCGCAATGAAACATGTGGCACGCGTGACCCGCAATCTCCCTGGCAGGGGTAGCGTTCGAGCATTGCAGGTCACCGACCGGCAGTACGGTCGCATGCGGTTGCTGCTCGGGGAGGCAACGAAAACCGAGTCGGTCGGGTCTCGCCAGATGGTCCTGCTGTGATTTTGGCTCGGCAAGAAGCCAGAAATCACAGCGTTCCCATCGCTCTAGCAGGAACGGAGCCTACCACGGGGAAATCGGTAGGGAAGCCACGGCGGTATGCTGAGCCGGTCTGGATGGACATCAAGCCTACCACGGGGAAATCGGTAGGGAAGCCACGGCACGATGCAGCATTCGTGATGTTCTTCCGCGAGCCTACCACGGGGAAATCGGTAGGGAAGCCACGGCGCGTGAAATCCACTGGGGCACATTCCGAGCAGCCTACCACGGGGAAATCGGTAGGGAAGCCACGGCTATGCAAGCCGACGGCCGCAGTTGTCTTGAAGCCTACCACGGGGAAATCGGTAGGGAAGCCACGGCCTGACGCCCGACCTGCCGCAGGCGTGGTGGAGCCTACCACGGGGAAATCGGTAGGGAAGCCACGGCGATTTCCGATCCCTTTGAGGTAAGGGGCATAGCCTACCACGGGGAAATCGGTAGGGAAGCCACGGCGCGCGCGCAAAGCTGCTGCGTTCACCGTCGAGCCTACCACGGGGAAATCGGTAGGGAAGCCACGGCTCACGCCTACAGCGACGGCTCCGGCTCCGGAGCCTACCACGGGGAAATCGGTAGGGAAGCCACGGCAACCGTCGGCATAGGCGCGTAGCACCTGACAGCCTACCACGGGGAAATCGGTAGGGAAGCCACGGCAGATCCGATCTTCGTCGTGAGGGGCGCCCACCGTCGTGCGGCACGAATTGCAGCGGCCGCCCCTCACAACGAAGATCGGAGGGGCCAAGGCCCCAGTGGCTGACA
>DATJNA010000097.1:0-30959 GCA_035508435.1 Acetobacteraceae bacterium
TACGAGGGCCAGGCCGCCGCGGCGCGACGCATCCTCGGTGACGCGGTGGCCGACCGCATGGGCCGCGTCTGGGGTTTTGATGATGAAGGCGAGCTGCACGGCATGTGGCGGCCAACGGGACAGCGAGGGCTTTGGTTCCACGCCGGCGGGCTCGCCCAGTGCCGCATCTTTTCGAAAGTGCTCGCGTTGCAGATCCTGGCACGGGAGCTGGGCATCACCACATGATCGACGCGGGCCATGGCGGCATTCGCGCTGGCCAATTGCCCGACCCGTGCTTGCTGAGCAGCGTCGCGATTGGCCGTGGTTCAATTTGAATCGCCACGTGCCGCCGACAGGATGCGGGAGCGGATGTCTGCATCTCGCGGTTGCGCGCTCAAGAGCGGACCACACCGGCACATCCCGCCACCCCACTGGCCTTCCCGCCCCGGACAGGTTAGCCGTTGCGCAACAACGAGAGGTCCCTGCCATGAACGGCGCCGAAAGCCTGGTGCATACGCTGCTGAAAAGCGGGGTCGATACCTGCTTCGCCAATCCCGGCACCTCGGAAATGCACTATGTCGCGGCGCTCGATCGCGTGCCCGGCATGCGTTGCGTCCTCGGGCTGTTCGAGGGCGTGGTGACCGGCGCCGCCGACGGCTACGCGCGCATGGCCGGGCGGCCCGCGGCGACGCTGCTGCATTGCGGCCCGGGGTTGGCGAACGGGCTGGCCAACCTGCACAACGCGCGCCGCGCCAATACGCCGATTGTGAATATCGCCGGCGACCAGGCGACCTATCACCGGCCGCTCGACGCCCCGCTGACGGCTGATACCGAAGGCTGGGCACGCGGCGTGTCGGGCTGGGTGCGCACTGCCACCTCGGCCCGCTCGGTGGGCGCCGATGCGGCGGTCGCGGTGCAGGCCGCACGCACCTCGCCGGGGCAGATCGCGACGCTGATCCTGCCCTCCGACACCTCCTGGGACGAGGGCGGCGTGGTGGCGGACCCGCTGCCGGTGCCCGCCGCGCCCACCAGCGCGCCAAGCCAGATCGACGAAGCCGCCGCCATCCTGCGCCGCGGCGGCGCCGGCGTGCTGCTGTTGCTCTCCGGCCTGGGTCTGTCGGAGCAAGGCTTGGAATACGCCCACCGCATCGCGGCGCATACCGGCTGCCGGGTGATGGCCGGTGGCTCCAACGCGCGTACGGCGCGCGGACAGGGACGCAGGCCGGTGGATCGCGTGCCCTATGTGGTCGACATGGCGGTGAGGGCCCTCTCGGGCACGAAGCACCTGATCCTCGCGGGCGCGAAGAAGCCGGTGACGTTCTTCGCCTATCCCGGCAAGGTTCAAACGTCGGTACCGCCGGATGCCGACCTGCACGTGCTGGCGCGGCCAGAGGAAGATGTGGTCGACGCCCTCGGCCGGCTGGCCGAGGCCGTCGGCGCGCCGAAGACCACCAGGCCCGACAACGGCCCCCGTCCGGAGGTCGGGCGCGGCACGCTGACCCCCGAGAGCGTCGCCTCCACGGTCGGCGCGCTGATGCCCGAATTCGCGGTGATCGCCGACGAATCCGTGACCTTCGGCCGCGGCTTCTTCCCGCTGACCAAGGCGGCACCACCGCATGACTGGCTGAATGTGACCGGTGGCGCGATCGGCGGCGGTCCGCCGCTGGCGACCGGCGCCGCGATCGGCGCACCGGGGCGGCGGGTGATCAACCTGCAGGCGGACGGCTCGGCGATGTACACGGTGCAGGCGCTGTGGACGCAAGCCCGGGAAAAACTGGACGTCACGACAGTGCTTCTTTCGAATCGCAAATATGCCATCCTGATCGGCGAGCTGGCCAATGTCGGGGCCAATCCCGGGCGCACCGCAATGGATATGCTCGATCTCGGTAATCCGGATATCGATTGGACGCAGCTTGCCGGATCGATGGGCGTCGAGGGCGCGCGTGCCGAAACCACCGAGGCGTTCGCCGATTTGCTCCGCTTCTCACTCGGGCATAGCGGGCCTTTTTTGATCGAATTGATGGTCTGAGCACTCGGCAATACAAGAACAAACCGGCGCCGCGATGACAGCGCGGAACGAGTAAGCGCGTCACTGCGCGGCGAGGGGATACCCGAAGCCGAGGACCGCCGCCGCCATTATTGTCGCGTGAGATCCACGTTACGGCGATAGCGAAACGATCGCCAGGTTGCCGCTCTGTTCTTGGTGTGTTGCCAATCCGTTGGCTGCTGCCTGGTTAAAATTACCTGTGCCAGCCTTCGAAATTTGACTCAGGTCAATGCCGTCCGGCACCGAAGCGCCCAAACTGAGTCGAGCGACAATTCAAACGATACCACGATCGTCTGGACCATACCCTTCACGGAGAAGTGCCATGTATGGTGGAGCCGGGGCCGGAATGTTACGCGGGTGGGTGATGCTCTGGAACATGGAGCTGACGTGGCTGCTTGCCGGCACGGCGGCAGCCATTGCCGCGGGCGCCGTGGCGGAAGCGGTGTCCGCGGTTCGCCGCCGGTGGCACTGAACACCGCACAGGTCGCGATCCGATCCAACCCATCTTGCGCCCGCCACTGCGCCGTATGGCGGCAACCTCTCAGCCGGCGTAGCCGCCAGGTAGCGGGCCATGCTGCCCGCGGGTCCGCACAGTCCCTCTCCCAGTTCCAGCCGCAGATCTGAATTGACGTAGATTCTGCATCGACTTCAATTGAGTGAACTGACACCGGCTTCACTGACTGACATCGGCTTGACTGAATTGACAGCCGCCTGATGCAGATACGTGACAGCGATCGATGGTACTGATGAG
Source organism: Acetobacteraceae bacterium (assembly GCA_035508435.1). Lineage (GTDB taxonomy): Bacteria > Pseudomonadota > Alphaproteobacteria > Acetobacterales > Acetobacteraceae > JASHVB01. Next base: position 2,778 of record DATJNA010000097.1, read on the forward strand.
TCCAGGCACATGGTTTCCTTTGAAACCAACCAGGCCCGGGCCTCGCTCGCCAGAACCCGGCCTGAAGGCCGATCGCCCGGCACCGGTCAGTGATGCAGATCACTGACATAGGCGCCGCTGACCGCCACGATGCGGCCATCATCGCGCAGGGGAACTCGCAGTGACAGGCAGAACCGGCGACAGCATGATCTACGCCGCACTCGTGCTCGCCGCACTGGCGGCCATTGCTTCTGCCCCGTCCAGCGGCAGCGCCGTTGACCGGAAGCTGCACTGGTTGCTGGCGCGGGATACCAGCGCCGATTTGACGATGATCGCCGGCGCGATCGGCGAGCCGACAACGTTCCCCGTCTCGCCGTGACGGCCTGACACACCAGGCTGGTTGTGAAATCGCGGCGGTATCTCGGCCGTCGCGCAATAAATCGTCCCCACCCAGGTCCGGAACATCCAGCGCGCCGGTCGTCATCACGCGACGCCGGGCGCCATTCAGGAAGGCTGCCCGCCGATGAGCAATGCCATTGCCGCCACCACGCTGCCGCTCCGCATCTCGAGGCTCCGTTCCCTGCCGATCGACCGTTTCATACTCGCACTGGCTGGCACCCTGGCGGCCGCGACTCTGCTGCCCTGCCGCGGCGGTGGTGCCGCGTTCTTCCACGCGTTGGGGACCGTAGCCATCACCGCCTTGTTCTTCCTGCAAGGCGCCCGCCTGTCGCGGCAATCTGTTGTCAGCGGCATGACGCATTGGCGGCTGCACGCCGCCATCGCCATCACGACCTTTGCGGTCTTCCCGGCATTCGGCCTCGCGTTATTCGGCGCCGCGCCCAACCTGCTGCCGCGGCCGCTGTGGCTCGGTGTATTGTTTGTCTGCGTGCTGCCGTCGACAGTGCAATCCTCCATCGCTCTGACCTCCATCGCCCGCGGCAATGTGGCGGTCGCGATCTGCGCTGCCACGTTCTCAAATGTCGCTGGCATCGTGCTGGCGCCGCTGATGTTCGGTACGCTGGCGAACCTGCATGGCAAGGGCGTCGATCTGTCGGCGGTCGGCAGTGTGGCATCGCAGTTGCTGTTGCCGTTCGCCGCCGGCCACTTGCTGCGGCCGTGGATCGGTCGCTGGGCGGAGCATAATCGTCGCCTGCTGTCGGTGACCGATCGCGGATCGATCCTGATCGTGGTCTATACGGCGTTCAGCGCCGCCGTCGTTCGCGGCATATGGCAGCAGATCCCACCAGCGACGCTGGGCGTGCTGGCATTGGTGCTCGCCGTCTTGCTCGCCGCTGCCCTGCTGGCAATCGTTTCGGCCAGCCGCAGCCTTGGTTTCGCTTCCGCCGACGCGGCCGCGCTGGTGTTCTGCGGATCGCAGAAGTCCATCGTCAGCGGAGTACCAATCGCCACCGCGCTGGTCTCCGGCGCGGCAATCGGCCCGATCCTGCTGCCGATCATGCTGTATCACCCCATGCAATTGGTCGTCTGTACCTGGATCGCGCGATTCTATGCGGAACGCGACAAGTCGCCGCAGGATCGGCAGGCTATGGCGGCGATGCCATTGCAGCAGGGGGACGCCGCCATGGCGGCGATGCCATCGCAACACGGGGACGCCGCCATGGCAGCGATGCCAGTGCAGCACGGGGACGCCGCCATGGCGGCGATGCCATTGCAGCACGGGGACGCCGCCATGGCGGCGATGCCACCGGAGCAGGGGGATGTGAATCCCTCGGCATGCGGCGCGGTGCTACTCGACTGCGAGTGCGACACGGCCGCGTGACGCCAGTTCCCACAGCTCCGGCTGCAGTTCCTCGCGCCGGTCGGGGAAGGCCAGTGCGCAGCCCAGCGTCACCACGCCGAACCCGGCCATTACCAGAGTGACGCTGGCCAGGCTGCCGGTGCGGTCGTACAGCCACGCCACCAGCGGTGCCGATGCCGCGGCCCCGAGAAAGCCGACGAAGAACCGAACCGAGTACATCCGTGCCCGCAGCGCCGGCGAGATGTAGCGCGCCGTCATCGTTTCGTTCACCGTGACCTGGCCGAAGATCGCCGCCGCCACGATTGCCGAACTCGGCAGCACCAGCCAGCCCTGTGCGTACGACACCGCTACCAGCCCCGGCACCAGCAGCACGCTCACCGGCAGGAACACGCGCTTCAGTGTGGAGCGGTCGATCATGCGGCCGACCGTGAACTGCGTCAGCGCGCCGCACAGGGTCGCCAGGAACGCCGCCGTCCCCACCAACGGCAGCAAACCGGGGCTGCTGCCCAGCCGCTCCTGCATCAGCTTCGGCAGCAGCAGCGTGAAGGAATTGAACACCAGCCCGGAGACGATCGCGATCAGCAACAGCACGGCCACCGCGCGGCGCACGAGGTGAGGCGGTATCTCCGGGAATGGACGGGCGGTGCGATGCCCCGCCGCCTCGGGCGACTTTACCCGCAGCCACAGCAATCCGAGCAAGATGCAGACGGCGCCGGGCGCGAGGAAGGCAGCGCGCCAGCCGATCCGGTGCGCCAGGAACGCGGTGACGACGGGCGCGAGCGCCACGCCCAGATTGCCGAACACACCGTTCACGCCGATGGCGCGGCCGGGTTTTTCGCCCGCCGCATCCACCAGCATTGCCGTGCCGATCGGGTGGTAGATCGCGGCGAACACGCCGATTGCCGACAGCCCGACTGCCAGCATCGCGGGAGAGGCGGCGAAGGCGGTCGCCGCCATCGCCGCGCCGGTGCCAAAGAAGAACATGGTCATCAGCGCCGGCCGGCCAATGCGTTGCGCGATCCAGCCCTGCGGCAGCGAGAACACCCCGTAGAACACGAACATTCCCGTGGCGAGTGCCAGGATCGGCCCATAATGGTTTCCGAAACGACCGCCGGGCGCGACCATGGCCAGCACCGCGGTGGGCAGGATCAGCAGTGAGAAGTGGGTGATGGTGTGCGCCGCATTGATGAAGGCGATCAGGCGAGTGTTCTGCTGCTGCATGGACAGGACCTCGAACGGCTGGCCGATGTGTGCCGAACAAGGTAGGCTGTCCTGCCTTCGACGTACGGCCAAGTCATGTCGCAAACCGGACATCCCGCGGATCGCTCTCGCCTGCTTGCGTTCGAGCAAGCGCCACGCCCGCTGGTCGGCTACGCCCATGACTACGCGGCCGGCCACGACACCGGCTGGCATCTGCATCCGCGGGCGCAGCTTCTCTATGCCGTTGCCGGCGTCATGCGCGTGGCGACCGCGGCCGCGCTCTTCATTGTGCCGCCCGGCACCGGGCTGTGGATGCCGGCACGGACCCGCCACATCACCCGCATGCCTGCCGGCCTGCGCATGCGCGCCTTGTTCCTGCGCCAGGACGCCGCGCGCGCCGGCCCGGATGCGGTGACGGTGGTCGCGGTCTCGCCGCTGCTGCGTGAATTGATCCTGGCGGCGTGCGAGGAGCCGGTGATGTGGGACGAAGCCGGGCCGGTGCGGCATGTGGTGGCGTTGGCGCTGCATGAGATTGGCCACGCCGCGACGCGGCCTGTGTCGGTGCCGGCCTGTCGCGACCCGCGCCTGCAACGCGTCGCCGAGGCCCTGCTTGCCGATCCCGCCGATCCGCGTGGGCTGGAGGCGTTCGCCGCGATGGCCGGCGCGTCCGCACGCACGCTGGCACGGCTGTTCCGGCGCGAGACCGGCATGAGCTTCCAGGCCTGGCGCCGGCAGTTGCGGCTGACCGAGGCGATGGCGTCGCTGGCGCAAGGAGCGACGCCGGCGCGCGCGGCGGCATCCGTCGGCTACACCAGCGGGCCGGCCTTCGGTGCGGCTTTCCGCGCCACGTTCGGCACCACACCGGGCCGCTCGCGGCAGCGGAAGACCTGAAGGACCGGTGAAGCAACGCGTGGTGAACTGCGCGGTCAGGCCTGCCAGGCCGATGGCGGCGAGGCTTCGACGGCGCGGCACGCGACGATCGCGGTCCGCGCGGGGAGAACCGTCGTGCGGCGGGGCTGGCGCGGCTCGCAGGGCCGGCAGATTTCTCCCATGTCCCTATCCGGTTAAGCGCAGGCAGGGCAGCAGTCCGGTCGCCATCGCCTCCCTCTCGTAGCGCGCACGAAAGCCACGGCACTGCCCGCACCCGTCAACGACCATTGGCAATCCGCCGCGCCGCAGGCAGGCTGCGGCGGATTGGTCAGCAAGCGACACGAACGGGAGGGGACGATGGACGACACCGTCGTGGTCACCGAAGCGGGCGGCGTCATGGAGATCCGCTTCAACCGCCCGGACAAGAAGAACGCCCTGACGCGCGCCATGTACGAGGCTGTCAGCGCCGCGCTGGAACGCGCCGACGCAGAACCGACGATCCGCGTCGCGTTGCTGACCGGCACCGGCGATGCCTTCACCTCGGGCAATGACGTGACGGATTTCCAGGATCGCGGGGCCGGCCGAGGACCGCGGGGCGGCAGCCGCTTCCTGCCGGTGATCGCCTCGTTCCACAAGCCGCTGATCGCCGCGGTGAATGGCGCGGCGATCGGGGTCGGAACCACCATGCTGCTGCACTGCGACCTGATCCTCGCCGCGCGGTCGGCCCGCTTTGTCATGCCGTTCACCAGCCTGGGGCTTATCCCGGAAGCGGCCAGCACGCTGCTGGTGCCGCGCTTGCTCGGCCATCAGCGGGCCAGCGCATTGCTATTGCTCGGCGAGCCGCTGGACGCCGCGACGGCTTGCACATGGGGCCTGGTGAACCGCGTGGTGGACGATACCGCGCTGATGCCGGAGGCGCATGACACGGCACGGCGGCTGGCTGCGCTGCCGCCGCAGGCGGTGCGGCTGACCAAGCGATTGCTGAAGCACGGCGCGCCCGATGTGGCGGACCGCATCGCCGAAGAGATCGGCTGGTTCACTGAGCGCCTGGCCTCGCCGGAAGCCCAGGAGGCGTTCGCCGCGTTCATGGAGAAGCGGAAGCCTGATTTCTCGCGGTTCGATTAGCGTGCCCGTCATGGCCGGTCCCGTGGCGGCCTTCTGCGCACTGACCCACGGGCGTGCCGAGCGACCACGACCCGACCGGCCATGCGGTTGCCAGGCTGCCCCTGCGGCTCGAGATGAAATACCGGCCCGTCAGTCATGACGGGTCATGCGCGGCGTGGCCCGGCGCTCAGCCGTCGGCGGCGGACAGCGTCTTGTCGGCCCAGGCTTCCAGCGCCACCGCCTCCTTGTTCAGCGCGCCGACCTGGCCTTCCAACCGGGTCAGGCTGCTGCGATAGCGGTGCAGGCTGACGCCCAGTCCGCTCATCGTCTCCGCCAATTGCGCCAGCGAGCGCCGCCAATCGGCCACTGCCGCACGCTGGCTCGCCACCGCGGCCTCCAGCGACGCGAGCGCCCGCCGCAGCCGTTCCTGGCCGGCCTGGTCCGCGGCGCTGATTGGCCGGGCGGGGAATGCAATGATCTCGGCGGACATGGAACAAGCCTCCTTGCGGCGCGCTCTGGCAGTTAACAAAACATGAATCGCCGTCGATTTCCAGAGAATTGTTTCAAAATACGATCGTCTGTCCGAGCAAGCGCAACGTCATCACCGTGGTCAGCATCGCCACGGCGACGATTGTGAACCCCCAGCGCAGCCAAAGATAGCGCGACGGCAGCGCGAACGACCGGGCAAGCCGATGCTCGGCTGCCAGCGCCACGATATATGCCGCGATCAGCAACAGCAGCGCCAGCCATGACGCCGCCACCAGTGGCAGCAGCAGTGCCACCCAGGCGACGATCAGCGGCACCACCGCCAGGCCGATGCGCACATGGTGGTGACGCGCGGACAGTGTGGCGCCGGAGCTCGGGGGGGCAGGCTCCGTTGCGCGCAGCACCAGGCCCCAGTGCAGGCCACCGACGAACCCCAGCACCAGCGCGCTCCATGCAATCAGGGCGGCCAGCATGCGCGCGGCGGTATCGGCATGCGGGCTCAGCGCCGCGAGCCCGCAACCGATGAACGGGGCCAGGCCGAGAATCGCGAGCAAGATGGCGGAGACCGGCATATGGGTTCCTGACCTGCGACGATCACCCATCGCTCGGGGAGCCACGGGCCTGACAGCATGGGGACGCAGCAAGGCGCTGGCAACGCGCCGGCATGCTATGAGCCAAGAAACCTGCCACACCCGGGGGATCGCGCACCCGCCATGGGCATCGCTCTGGAAGTTCTCATCATCCTGCTGCTGATCTTGCTCAATGGCGTATTCGCCATGAGTGAGCTGGCCCTGGTCTCGGCGCGTCGCGCCCGGCTCGCGGTGCTGGAGCGCAAGGGCGTGGCCGGCGCCGCCAAGGCCCGCCGCCTCGCCGACGACCCACAGCATTTCCTGCCCACCGTGCAGGTGGGCGTCACGTTGGTGGGCGTTTTCACCGGGGTGTTCGGCGGCGACCGCATCGCCTCGCAACTGGAGCGCTGGCTGGACCGCATCCCCGCCCTGGCGCCGGCCTCGAGCACTCTGGCGCTGGTCACGGTGGTGGTGGTGACCACCTATCTCACCCTGGTCCTGGGCGAACTGGTGCCCAAGCAGCTCGCATTGCGCCGGCCCGAGCAAATCTCCGCCCGCATGGCCGGACCGATCGCCCGGCTCGCGCGGATCGTCGGGCCAGTGGTGTGGTTGCTCGGTGTCTCCTCCGCCGCGGTGATGCGCTTGTTCGGCATGCAGCGACCGGCCCCGCAGGTGGTCACAGAAGAGGAGCTGAAGGCGCTGGTGGCGGAGGGTGCGCAGGCCGGCGTGCTGGAAACCGAGGAACGCGACATGATCGAGCGCGTGCTGCGCCTGGCCGACAAGCCGGTGCGAGCGATCATGACGCCGCGCACCGAACTGGTGTGGATCGACCGTGGCGACACCACCGATGAGGTCATCGCCACGCTGAAGGCGGCGCCCTATTCGCGGTTCGTGGTGTGCGACGGATCGGTGGATGACGTGGTGGGGGTCGTGCATGCGAAGGACTTGCTCGACCGGCTGCTGGACGGCGGCGAGCTGTCCGTGGCGATGGCACTGCGCCAACCGATCGTGGTGCCCGACACGGTCACCGCGCTCGATGCGCTGCAGCGGCTGAAGGCCGACCCGCTGGGCATGGCGCTGGTGCTGGACGAGTACGGCAGCCTGGAAGGCGTGGTGACCGCAGCCGACATGCTGGAGGCAATCGTGGGCGAACCCACCGACGTGGCGACGCAGTCCGCCGACGGCAGTGCGGCGGGTGAAAGCGAGCTGGTGCTGGACGGCCTGATGCCGGTCGACGAGGCCAAGGCGCGCATGGAACTGCCGGACCTGCCGGCGGAGGGCACCTATCACACCCTGGCCGGCCTGTTGCTGGCCCTGCTGCGCCGGGTGCCGCGCGCCGGCGACCGCATCGTGTTCGCCGGCTGGCGCTTCGAAGTGCTCGAGATGGACGGCCGGCGCGTGGCAAAGGTGCGCGCAAGCCGCGAGGTGGCGGCAGAGGCGTAGCGGCATCGCGTTGGGATGCGTAGGCCTGAAGACTCCCCCTCCCTTTGCGGGCTTGAGCCGCCAAGCGGATCAAGGCGGGGGGGGACGAGCAACCAAGGCGAGCGGTTGAACGCATCCGTCGCCAGCCCCGCTGCCGTAACGGAACGACCCGCAGTCCTTTGCCACCCAGGCTTGCCGCCGCAGCCGCAGGCCGGCAACGTTATCAGGCGCCACGAGCCGTGGCCGAATAACGCCGTTCCCCGGCAAAGCGCCGCCCGCGGAGATGCACCATGAGCGATAGCACCGCTGCCTACGGAGCCCAGCCCGCCGAGACCGCAACCTTCGCCACCGTCACCGGCGGCCTGATCGGCAATATGGTGGAATGGTACGACTGGACCATCTACGGCTTGCTCTCCAGCGTGTTTGCCAGCCAGTTCTTCCCCTCCGGCAATGCCATGACCGCTTTGCTGGCAACGCTCGCCACCTTCGCGCTTGGCTTCGTCATGCGGCCGGTCGGATCCCTCGTGCTGTCGCCGCTGGCCGACAAATATGGCCGGCGGCGCATGCTGGCACTGACCATCCTGCTGATGGGCCTCGGCAGCCTGATCGTGGCGGTCACGCCATCCTACGCTTCGATCGGGGTGGGCGCGCCGCTTCTGCTGCTGCTGGCGCGATTGCTCCAGGGCTTCTCCGCCGGCGGCGAATTCCAGGGCGCCGCCGCCTTCCTGGTAGAGCATGCACCGGCCAACCAGCGCGGCGCGATCGGCTCGCTGCATATCGCCAGCATTGGCCTCGCCGTGCTGATCGCCACGGGGATCGCCGCGCTGACCACCAATTACATCACCCCGACCGCGCTGACCGCATGGGGCTGGCGCCTGCCGTTCTTGCTCGGCGCCGCATTGTCGCTGTACGGGCTCTATATCCGTAGCGGACTGCCCGAGACGCCGCATTTCGTCGCCGCGGAGGAGCGGCAGACGCTGCACGCCCGCCCGATCCTGCGCGCGCTGCAAGACCATCCGTGGGAATCGTTCGTCGTGTTCGCGATGCAAATGGGCACGGTGCAGTTCTATACCTGGACGGTGTTCCTGCCGACCTATGCGCATCTCGCCGGCGGCCTGCCGCTCAGCCAGGGCTTCATCGGCGGCGTGATCTCGCTGGCCGTGTTCTGCGTTGCCACGCCCGCCGCGGGAGCGCTGTCGGACCGCATCGGCCGGCGTCCGGTATTGCTGGCCTACGCGATCGGCTTCCTGCTGCTGGCGTGGCCACTGCTGCACCTGCTGCAGAGCGGGGATTTCCTGGCCTTCCTGCTGGTCGATGTCGTCGGCTGCCTGTTGCTGGCGATGGCGGACGGCGTGCTGTCCGCCACGTTGTGCGAATTGTTCCCGACCCAGGTACGCACATCAGGCATCGGGCTGCCGTATGCCATTTGCTCCGCAATCTTCGGCGGCACCGCGCCATTGATCGCCGCGTGGCTGCTGAGCCAGCATCGGTCCGGACTGATGGCCGCCTACATCATGGTGATCGCCGCGATCGGCTGCGTCACCTTCCTGAAGATGGCGGAAACCCGTGGCCGGGCGCTGCACTGAAAGCACCGGCAACGCGCGCCTGATATTGCGATCGCCGGTCATCTCGCCTCAGTCACGCTGGCGGCGATCGCCGGGCGCGCCGCATCAACCGAGCATGGCAGCGAAATCGGGGTCGTCGCGAAACACCTCGAGGTCGTTCTCGTCTTTGTTGCCCTGGTACTTGTCGGGCTGCCAGACCGACCGCGCCGAGGACAGCAGGTCTGGCCGCGCCTGCTTCATCCTGCCCAGGTGCTCCAGCGCCGCGGCCTTCTCTGCGGCAGTGTCGGCGCCGTGCTGTCGCAGCGCCGCGGCGCGCTGGCCATAGGCGCGCGCCAGCCAGAAGCGAAGCTCTCCGTTAGTGGCCTGATCCGTCTGCAACAGCGCCGTGCCGAGCTCGATCGCTTTGTCATAGCCGTTCGGCACGTAGAGCGCGTTGAACAGCTCGTTGAGCGCCAGGCGATTTTGTTCTGCCGTGCTGCCGGCTTGTGCGGCGAGCCGTTTGGCGTCGGCGATCAGCTTGTCGGCTTCGTCGGTACGATGTGCGGCGGACAGCGCGTACGCCAGTTTGCTTTGTATTTGCAGATTGCCGGGCGCCATGCCCATGGCGCGTCGCAGGAAATCGACCGCCTCGCTCATGTGGTCGGCACGCATCTCGGCCGAGCCCCGCGCCTCCAGCAGCTCGACCGTCGTCAGGCGCGCCGGCGGCAGCCGCAGGATTGCGTCATCACCGGGTGCCGGTTGGCTGCCAGGCAGTGACGGCGCGAGGCGTGCCACCTGGGCCAGATCCATCTTCACACTTGCGGTGCCCTCGGTGGCGTCCTCGTTGAACAGCCTGGTCAGGGTCGTCCGGGTTTCGATATAGCCCCAGATGAATCCCACCGTGGCGAAGTAGATCATGACGAACACAGCGAGGGTTCCCTCGCCGGGCAATCCCTGGTAGCCGTGCCCGTCGAGGTAATCCGCCAGCCTGGCGGCGAATCCCGGCAGCGACGTCACGCTGGTGAGCCCGGCACCGACCAGGATCTTGGTCAACCAATCGGAGATTTGCTCCAGATTGGTGTTGGTCTGCGATGCGTTGGCGGGCCCGCCGCCGGCGGTTTGACCGCCATCTGCCAACGACTTTGGCACGCCGAAGATGAAGCCGAGCAATCCGCCGCTGAACCCCGCAGCGCCGCCGGCGCTCAGATTGAGCGCCAGAAAGGTCATTGCCGACTTGCTGTCGAGATGCGACAGCGCGGCCGTGGCGATTTCCACGAGCTCGATAGCCACCATCGCGCCAAGGAACAAACCGCGCATCAGCATCATGGCAGGAGTTGCACCTGTCGCGCCGAGATTCGGAAGCAGAGCCATCGATCGTCCCCCTCACCCGCTTGCGTTCAGCGACAGCCGCAAGGTTCACAACGCAGCAAAAGCCGCTACCAGCGGATGACGTGTGATTGTCGGAGTTGAACTATCAATGCCGAGTATGTTGCAAGAGGTTGATATTACTCAGGCTGTTGCCACAGCAGGCAGACTGACCTCGAACCGGGCCAGGCGACCCGGCGATCCCGGTCGGTGCCTCGAGCCATGCTATCCCGCCCGTTCTACGTCGTCACCCCGATTTGGCGCGGCGGAGGATCTGCCGCCCGCCGATTTTTGACGGAACGAGCCTTTTATCAAAAGTCAGGGGTTGCACCGGTTCGATCCGCGAATTCGGCTGCACGCCGAGACGGCGTATGACGCCGTGGCTGAGTCCGCCGGCGAGCCTGTCGCGGCTCCGGCCTCGAGCGTCGCCACCGTTGCTGCGATGAGATCGAGACCGCGCCCGACGTCGCTATGCCACGGGCGCCGACGGATCCGGTCGATCGTCGCGGCAAGGCTGGCGTATTATATTACATCAGCGTACGGATCGTCTCGAGTTGCGTCGGATCGTCGGCGGGGCACACCAGCAGCGCGTCGTCAAACCCCAGGTCCTCGATGCGCCGCAGCCGGTCGCGCGCCTCCGCCGGAGGGCAGATCAGGGAGACGCCCAAGGGTCGGCTGGCGGCCGGGATTTGCGGGTCGGGGCGCAGGTCGGTGAAGATGTTGGCGATGATCGCGCGCTGACCGCCGGCTTCGCGATACATGCGCAGGCCGAGTTCCGCATCCTGCCATGAGCCATGGATGCCGGAGGCGATCCAGCCCTGGCAATGCTGAGCGGCGAGATTGATCCAGCGCGGGCTGCGCCAGGCGCCGAGCATGACCGGCGGGCCGCCGTCGGTGCCGGGCCAGACGGAGAGCGCCGGGCCATAGACCGGCTCGCCTCGCCAGGTGCGGCGCATGGTCTCCAGCATGTCAGGCAGTACCTTGAAGCGGGTTTCGTAATCTGCCTGCACCGCCTCGAAATCATTGCGGGTCGAGCCGGTGCCGACACCGAACCTCAGCCGGCCGTTGGACAGCAGGTTCACCGACTGCACGCGATGCGCATGCTCTACCGGATGGCGGATCGGTATCTGCACGACGCAGGTGCCGAGCTCGATGCGGTGCGTGGTGGCGCAGAGCGCGCCGAGCAATACCATCGGATCCAGCGTGGGCCAGCCGCGCGCGAAGGCATCGGTGACCCAGAGGCCATGAAAGCCAAGATCCTCGACGCGGCGGGCGATGCCGGTCACATGGTCGATCATCGACGCGACGCCGGGGGGGATCTGGCGAGGGATAGTCACGATGCCGAGGTGCACGGTGCGACGCTCCATTCCTGTACTGGTTGTGGCGATGTTAGCGGCCGCTGCCGTCAGGGTCGAGCGTGCCGGCGGGTCATCGCGAGGCCGGCAACTTTGGCTCGTGTCATTGCGGGCGGCGCGGCAACACGTGTCGCCGCGACCGGTGCCATTGCGAGGTCCGCAGGGCCGAAGCAATCCGGGCCTGGTGGTGGCGGAGCGGTTGGTGCGCCATCCGACCGAGGTTGCTTCGACCCTGCGGGTCTCGCAATGACATGGGCGATGACATGGCACCGATGCCGGGCGAGATTTCGCTGTCCTTTCGTCGCCGTTGTTGTTAAGCCATCGCGGCAAACGGGTCGCATCAGGAGGACGCCATGGCCGCTCCTTTCCGGATCCTCTCGCTCGACGGTGGCGGTCCGTGGTCGCTGATCCAGGCGCGGACATTGGGAAAGATCTTCACGCCGGACATGCCGGGCCGCGATCTGTTGTCCCATTTCGATCTTGTCGTCAGCAATTCAGGCGGTGCCGTCGTGATTGCCGGCTTGCTCGCCAACATGTCTCCGCGGTCGATCGAGACCGACTGCTTCGCCAGCCAGGCGCGACTGCATGAGATTTTCCAAAAGACCGAGCCGGCGCAGGATCCGGTGGCGTCGGCCGCCAGGGGGCTGGGCCTGGACTTCTACGAATACCGAACGGCGGCCAAGCTCGCGGCGCTGCGAGACGTGCTTGGCGCTGCGGCCGATATCATGATTCCCGAACTGCCGTCGCTGTTCGCCGCCCACCAGAAGGCGCCGAAATTCATTTTCACCGCATTCGGTTATGACCGCCTGCGTGAGGTGCATTTTCGCTCCGATCCGACCAGTCCGGCTGCCAATGACAGCACCGACGCGCCACTGACCTTGGCGGAAGCGGTGGACGCCTCATCGACGGCGCCGTTGCTGTACTTCGATGCGCCCGCGGTAACCGGCGCGGGCACCGGCATGGTGCGATTCTGGGACGGCGGTGTCGGCGGCTACAACAATCCGGTATTGCTCGGGGTCGCCGAGGCATTGTCGTATGGCATAGCACGCAATTCGATCCAGGTGATCACGATCGGCTCGGCAACCGTCATGCAGCCGATCGCCAGCGAGTTCCCGCATGCCGATCCCGCGCTGACCCGACCCACGCCGGTTTATACCATCGTGCGTGATATCGCGAAGATCGCCAGCGCCATTGTCGACGATCCCCCTGACGCTGCATCGTTGCACGCGTATCTCTTGCTCGGGCGCCCACCGCCGCCGCGCGTCGGCGGCATGGTGCAGCCACAAGGCACCCTGGATTTCGTCCGCTTCAATCCGATGGTCCGGCCGCATCTCGATGCCGGCCAGTGGCAGGCGCCACGCAGCTTCCAGGGCAATGACTGGACGACCTTGCGCGACCTCGGGCTGGTCTGCATCAGGCCGGATCAGATCGCGCTGCTACAGAAGCTGACCGACTGTTGGATGGCGTCCGATCCGGCGGACATTCCCAATCAGCCGGTTCGCATGAGCTGGCCCAGCTTCACCTGCGAGCTGGGTTTCAATTTGTTCAATGAGGCACTTGCTGTCGCCCGCGGCATGCTTGGCCTGGATGGCGACGGCACGCCGATCGCCTGACCTCGCCTATCGGTCCCGCAGTTTTGGATCCAGCGCGTCGCGCAATGCGTCGCCGAAGATGCTGAAGCCGAACACGGTGATCATGATGGCGAGGCCAGGGTATACCGCGATCCACGGTGCGGTGGTGGCGTATTCCTCGGCGCCGCCTTGCAGCATCAGGCCCCAGGCGGGCACCGGCTCCTGCACGCCCAGGCCGAGATAGGACAGCGACGCCTCCGCCAAAATCGCCTGGCCGACGAACGCGGTCAGCATGATCAGGAATGGCGCCATCACATTCGGCACCATGTGACGCAGGATGATGCGCGTGTGGCCATAGCCGCAGGCGCGCGCGGCATCGACATAGGCCACTTCGCGGATGGCCAGCGCCGAGGAACGCACCACGCGGGCGCAGCGCGGGATCAGCGGGATGGTGATGGCGACGATCACGTTGTGAACGCCGGTGCCGAAGATCGACACCACGGCCAGTGCCATGATGATCAGCGGAAACGCCATCATCACGTCGCAGACGCGCTGGAACAGATTGTCGATGCGGCCGCCGAAATAGGCGCTGGCGACGCCGAGCACGAGGCCGGAAATGCCGCCGACCAGCGATGATGTCAGGCCGACTGTCAGGGCGGTGCGCGCGCCGAAGATGATGCGCGAGAGCATGTCGCGACCGAACTGATCGGTGCCGAGCCAATGTGCCCAGCCTGGCGCCTGCGTCATGGCGTCGAAATCATTGGCGGTGGGATTGTACGGTGCGATCCAGTCGGCGCCGAGGCCGGTGACCGCCATGATCAGCACCAGCAGCATGCCGAACGCGCCGAACGGCTGGCGGCGGCAGAAGGCCAGCGTCAGGCGCAGCCATGAGCGCCCGACCGCGGTTTCCGGTTCGTCAGCCGGGACAGGGATCGTCGCGTCGCGCGGCAGCGTGATGGACATGAGGCGGTCTCCTGCTCAGGCAAAGCGGATGCGGGGATCGAGCCAGGCGTACAACAGATCGACGGCGAGATTGCACAGCACGAAAACTGTCACCGTGAGCATGACCAATGCCTGGGTCAGCGTATAGTCCTGGTTCTGCACCGCCTGCACGAACAACCGCCCGATGCCGTTGAGGTTGAACACTTGCTCGGTCACCACCAGGCCGCCGATCAGGAAGGCAAACTCGATGCCCAGCAACGTCACGACCGGCAGCAGCGCATTCTTCAGGGCGTGGCGGTTGATAATAAGCTTCTCGATCAGGCCCTTGGCGCGGGCGGTGCGGATATAGTCCTCCCGCATCACCTCCAGCATCGCCGAGCGCGTCATGCGCATGCTGACCGCTGAATAGCGATAGCCGACGGTGATGGCGGGCAGGATCGCCATCGAGAGGTTGCGGATGGGATCCTTCCACAGTGGCACGTAATCGATCGGCGGCATCCAGGGACGGCCGAACAATGCGCCCGTGGTGTCGAGCACGACCAGAATGGAGATGATGCCGATCCAAAACGACGGCGTCGCGATGCCGCCAATGGCGAAGGTGCGCACCACGACGTCGATCCAGGTGTTCTGCTTCAGCGCCGAGATGGTGCCGAGTGGAATGGCGATGGTGATCGCGACGACAGTGGCGAGCAAGGCGATCTCCAGCGAGATCGGCAGGCGGGCCACGATCTCCACCGCGACCGGCTTGCCGGACCACATGGAAATGCCGAAATCGAAATGGCTGAAGCCCCAGACGAAGTCCCAGAACTGCACATAGAGTGGCTTGTCCAGGCCGATTTCATGGTGGCACAGCGCGATCGCCTGTGGATTGAAGGTCGCCCCACCGGAGCCCAGGCGCACGACGCAGATATCCCCCGGGATCAGGCGCATCAGCGCGAACACCAGCACGGCCGCGCCAAGCAAGGTGGGGATCACGAGGAATATTCGCTTGGCGATATAGCGGTACATGGTGCAAAATCTTTCCCAGTTCCCTGTCATTGCCAGAAACGCTGGCCAGTCGTTGCACGACGCGCCGGCCAGTCGTTGCACTACGCGCCGGCCAGTCGTCGCGCGAAGCGCTGGCCAGTCATTGCCAGAAACGCTTGCCAGTCATTGCGCGAAGCGCTTCCCCGTCATTGCGAGGACCGCGAGCGAAGCGTGGCGGGACAAAGCAATCTCGTTCGGACAGGCACAAGAACCATTCACGGACAGGAACAAGAACCATTCAACCCTCCGACAGACCGAGATTGCTTCGTCGCTCCGCTCCTCGCAATGACACTGACGCCCGCGATGGTTTACTCCGTCGCCGTCTTGTCCAGCCAGATATTGGACAGATCCTGGTTGATGTAGTGGGCCGGGCCAATCTTCCAGCCATGAACATAGCTGCGTTCCGGGATCGCCCGGTACCACCACAGCATCGGGAACTCATGCGCCTGGTCGTTGACGATCCGGGTCTCGTACTGGCGCATCAACTGCCGCACGACGGTCGGATCGCTCGCCCGCAACATCTTGTTGTAGATATCGACCTCGACCTGGTCGGAGTAGCCGCCGTAGTTCTCCACGAACACGTCGTGCGGCAGGTATTTCTGCGTGTCCAGCACCGGGTTCACGATGCTGTTGCAATTGGCCTCCACCACCACGTCGAAATCGCCGGTACGCATCAGTTGGAACCAGGGGCCGGTCGGCACCACCTTCTGCGTCGCGGTGACGCCGATCTTGCTCCACTGGTCGATCAGCCATGTTCCCACGTATTTGTATGGCTGATCGACGTTACGATTGAGCAATTCGAAATGCAGATGCTCTTGCCCCGCCTCCTGCAGCAGGCGCCGAGCCTCCGCCCGTGACTTCTCGATATCCGGCCAGAATCCGGCCATCTGCTCCAGTTCCGCCTTGGTCGCGGCGAGTGGAGAGCCGGGGAACACGATGCCGCCGACGGTCTTGACGTTGGCGATCTTCGACAGTGCCGGCGCACCATGCCACTGATCCACCGCCAGCAGCAGCGCCTTGCGCACCCTCACATCGTCGAACGGCTTGCGCCGGGAGTTCGGCGTGATCAGGTTGCCGCAGTTCCAGTCGCTGTACTGCACGTTGAGCTTGTCGCCGAGCGAGCTCTTCAGATCGTTGATCGCCGACGGCGGCAGCCCGCGGAACTCCATCGCCGCGCGCCCGGCGCGGATCGCATCCACCCGCACCGCCTGCTTCTCCGCGTAGATGCCGACGAAGCCATCCAGGTACGGCAATCCCTTGTGGTAATAGTCCGAGTTCTTCACGCCCTTGATTTCCTGGCCGATGTCATAGCTGACGAATTTGAACGGCCCGGAACCCATGACGTGTTGCTCGAACCAGTGCGGATCCTTGTCGAGGATCGCCTTCGGATAGATCGCCGCATAAGGATCCGCCAGTGACGGCAAAAACGTGCTGCTTGGATATTTCAGCTTGAACACGACGGTGGTGGCATCCAGCGCCGCCACCGACTGCACCGCCTCGTACCAATTCGCGCGCGCGCTCAGCACGCCGGGACGCGGAAAGATGATCTCATGCCAGCTTGCCGCGACATCAGCCGCGGTCAGTGGCGAGCCGTCGTGAAATTTCACGCCGGTGATGATCTTGAAGGTGTAGGTCGTGCCGCCGTCGGTCGGCGTCGGAATCGATACGCACAGGTCGCAGACGAAATTCGTGGTGTCGGCCGGATTGTCCGGATTGACGCGCATCAGCACGCTGTAGAATGGCGCGACGGTGTGTACCAGCGCGTAGGTCGCTTCCCGGTGCAAATCCAGACTCGGCGGCGCGTCGGCCGGGATCATGTAGGTCAGCGTGCCGCCGTATTGCGGCTTCTCGTCCGCCGTTGCCGGACGAGCCAAGGCGAGGCCGGCGGCGAGCAAGGCCGCGGCGGCCAGTAGCAACGGTCGGATCATATTTGCCTCCCCTGCGTTTCGTGTGATTCATCGCAACCTGTCAGCGGATATCCCAACCTGTCATTGCCAGGACCGCCAGCGCGGCGTTGGCGGGACGCAGCAATCTCGTTGGGAGCAGCAATCCTGTTGGGAAAAGTGCCCGGATGGTTCGTGCGGCGCCCGACCGGGCTTGCTTCGTCGCTATGCTCCTCGCAATGACGCTTCAGTGCATGCCACGAAATGTCCCGGCCGCAGCTCGCGCATTTCCGGCCGCGACTGGCGGCAGCCGGCCACGGCGATGGGACAGCGCGGATGGAACACGCAGCCGGACGGCGGATGGATCGGGCTCGGCACCTCGCCCTGCACCGGCCGGAAATTGCGTGCCGTCTCGACGGTGGGATCCGGCACCGGCACCGCGGCAAGCAATGCCTGCGTGTAGGGGTGCAGCGGATTGCCGAACAATTCGTCGGAGTCGGCGAGTTCGACGATGCGGCCCAGATACATCACCGCGACCCGGTGGCAGATGTGGCGCACCACCGACAGATCGTGGGCAATGAACAAATAGGTGAGGTTGAATTGGCCCCGCAGGTCCTCGAGGAGGTTGATGACCTGCGCCTGGATCGACACGTCGAGCGCGGAGACGGCTTCGTCGCAGACGATGAATTCCGGCTCGAGCGCCAGCGCCCGGGCGATGCCGACACGCTGGCGCTGACCGCCGGACATTTCGTGCGGATAGCGATCGGCGAAGCGCGGGTTCAGCCCACAGACATGCAATAGCTCGCGCACCCGCGCGACGCGTCTTGCGGCATCGGGTTCGATGCCGTGCACCTTGATCGGCTCGCCGATGATCTCGCCCACTTTCATGCGGGGGTTCAGCGAACTGTACGGGTCCTGGAATACCACCTGGATGCGCCGGCGCAGCGGCCGCAGCTCTGTCTGGTCCAGCGCCGCGATGTCGGTGCCGTCATAGATGATCGCGCCCTCGGTCGGGCGCTCCAGGCGCAGGATGCAGCGGCCGGTGGTGGTCTTGCCGCAGCCGCTTTCGCCCACCAGGCCGAGCGTTTCGCCGCGCTGCATGGCGAAGTCGATGCCGTCCACGGCCTTCACTTCGCCGACCTTGCGGCGCGAGACGATGCCCTCGGTGACAGGGAAATGCATGCGCAGGCCGCGCACGTCGAGCAATGGCGGGGCGGTGTGGGTGGCAATGCTCATGCTTTACCGCCGCCCTCGTTACGGTCGGGCGATACCGAATTGGATGTCATGCCGCGGCACCCTCGATCACCAGATCCTCGGCACGGAAGCACGCGGCCAGATGCCCTGGCTCCGCGACAGCCGCCAAACCTGGGCGTGCCGCCGCGCAGGTTTCGATCGCGAACCGGCAGCGTGGGCGGAACGCACAGCCGGCGTCGAGCCGCGTCAGATCGGGTGGCTGGCCGGCAACCGGATCCAGCCGCGCCTGTCGCGGCCGGTCCAGCCGCGGCACGGAGCGCAGCAGCGCCATCGTGTACGGATGCTGCGGGCGGTGGTAGAGGTCCGCCGATAAGCCGCTCTCCACGATACGGCCGGCATACATCACATTCACCCGGTTGGCGTAGCGCGCCACGACGCCGAGATTATGCGTGATGATCACCAGCGCCACACCCAGCCGCCGGGTCAGCGCTTTCATCAGCTCCAGGATCTGCGCCTGGATGGTGACGTCCAGCGCGGTAGTGGGTTCGTCGGCGATGATCAGCTTCGGCTCACAGGCCAGCGCGATCGCGATCATCACGCGCTGCCGCATGCCGCCGGACAACTGGTGGGGATACTGCTTCAACCGCCGGGCGGCGTCCGCGATGCCGACCATTACCAGCAGTTCCACCGCGCGCTGATAGGCTGCGGCGCGGTCCATGCCGCGATGTTGCTCCAGCGTCTCGGTGATCTGGCGGCCGATGGTCAACACCGGATTCAGCGAGGTCATCGGCTCCTGGAACACCATGCCGATGGCGCCGCCACGGACTTCCCGCATCGCCTCCGGCGGCAATTGCAGCAGGTCATGTCCGTCGAACCACACTTCGCCTGCTGTGATGCGGCCGGCCGGCTCGGCGATCAGCCGCAGGACGGAGAGCGCGGTCACGGATTTGCCGGACCCGCTTTCGCCAACGATGGCCACGATCTCGCCGGGCAGGACATCCCAGGAAACGCCGTCGACCGCGCGCACGGTGCCCGCACCGGTACGGAACTCGGTGTGCAGGTCACGGATCGCCAACAGCGGTCCCGACTGGTTTCCCAACGTTCGTGCTCTCCCTTGCGAAACGGTATAGACGATCCGGGTTCATGCCGCCAGCACGATGCGACCGGGCGTGCCACCCCCGGCACGCCCCCGGCCGGCCGGCAAGCGCCTCCGTCGCGCAAGAATAACGTTTTGCCAGGCAAATTAACGCGCGATAAACGACCGCAGGCAAAACAAAACCATATTGCAACCAAACTGCGGCAAAGGTGCCGCCGCTTTTCGCCTTCGACGTGGAGATATCAAGGCATGACGGCGTCGCGCCTTCAGTGTGGCCCTGCGGACTTCCTGCTGCGCTTGCGACAGCGCATGCCGATGAACATCGGGTTCACGTTCACCGACGAGCAATTGGAAGCGCTGGCGCGAGCGTTCGGCGACCGGTTCGATGGCCGGCATGCGGTGGACATGCGGCGGCGGATCTATCTGCCGTGGAGCCCGTATTATGTGGTGATCCAGGCCGGCCGTGACCGGCGCACCGACTTTCGCCGCGGTGCTTTGGGCAACTTCTGGCGCGGCGCCGTGGACGGCTTCCTCTGCGGCGCCATGCTCTCGGCGATTGCGGTCGGCGTCGTCCGCCTGGCGTCGCGGCTGCTGCTCTGACCGTCGGTCAGAACAGCGTGCCGCCACAAATTCAGAACGGCGTGTCGCCGCAGATGGTGATGCGGCGCATGTGGCGCGTCTCGGCGGGATAGTCGTTGATCGCGAAATGCTGCGTGCAGCGATTGTCCCAGAAGGTCAGCGTGCCGCTTTCCCAGCGCACCCGCAGGGTGAACTCCGGCCTGGTGGAATGCTGCTTCAGAAACGCGATCAGCGGCTCGCTTTCCGCATCGGTCATGCCGTCGAACCGCTGGACGTGACCACCGATGTAGAGCGCCTTGCGGCCGGTCTCGGGATGGGTGCGCACCAGCGGATGCACCGAGGTGGTCTGCACGTTGCCCGGATCCTTCACCTTCATATGCGTCATCTCGCGGTCGTAGCGCTGCGCGCGTGAGATGCCGCCATGCTGCTTGAAATTATCGCCGACGCAGACCGTGCGCAGATCGGCGATCAATGCCTTCATGCCGTCGGACAGGGTCTCGTAGGCGAGATACTGGTTGGTGAACAGCGTATCGCCGCCGGCGGAGGGGACTGCCAGGGCATAGAGCATGGTGCCCATCGCGGGCTGCGGCGAGAACATTTGGTCGGTATGCCAGGAGCCGCCGAAATTCTTCTTGTCCTCCGGTGTCTTGATGACTTCCAGAATCTCCGGATAGTCGGCCATCCCCTGCATGAACGGATGCAGGTGAATCTCGCCCCAGCGCCGCGCGAAGGCGAGCTGTTGCTCCGGGGTCAGCGTCTGGTCACGGAACACGATCACCTGATGCTCCAGCAATGCGGCGCGGATTTCCGCCAGGAGGTCGTCGGGAATGTCGCGGGAGAGATCGACGCCGGAAACCTCGGCGCCGAGCGCGCCGCCGATGCGGTGGGTCGAAATGGAGCGATAGCGAGCGTTAGTCGGTGCGTTCATGCGGCGATCCTCCGATACGGCCGGAATGATGCGCCGGTGTCGGGGTGGGGTAAAGCGGGGAGCAAGCGGACGAGAGCGTCGCGCGGATCGGGCCGCGCCACTGAAACGCCAACGCATCGCCCCGCATCAATGCAGTGTCGCGGCGCCGGCCCGCGCGTCATGGTCAGGCTTTGAGCCGGCCATGACTGGGTGGTTGCTTGCTCGTGGTCTGATCCTGACGCTTCGATCCCAGGGCCACGTGTTATTGCAAGCGAAGCAATACCGCTCGGTCGACAGTTGGTCACTCGATCCGGATCGCTTTGCTTCGCTCGCAACGACACTGAAGATCGCTTCGCTTCGCCCGCAATGACACTGAAGATCGCTTCGCTTCGCTCGCAACGACAGTGACCACCGGCAACGGCGACGGGTGCGGGCAGCGAACGCCGGAGGCGGCGTCTAGTACATGTGCTGGCCACCGTTGATCGACAGCGTCGATCCGGTGACGAAGTCCGCATCGTCGGCGGTGAAGAACGCGACGCCGCGCGCGATATCCTCCGCCCGGCCCAGCCGTCCCACGGGAATCCGCGCCACGATCTTCTGCAGCACCTCGCCGGGCACTGCCCGCACCATGTCGGTATCGACATAGCCTGGCGCGATGGCGTTCACCGTGACGCCGTAACGCGCGCCCTCCTGGGCCAGCGCCTTGGTGAAACCGTGGATGCCGGATTTCGCCGCCGCGTAGTTCACCTGGCCGTATTGTCCGGCCTGGCCGTTGATGCTGCCGACATTGACGATCCGCCCGAATTTCCGCTCGCGCATGCCGGGGAAGATCAGCTTGCACAGGTTGAAGCAGGACCCGAGATTGGTGTCGATCACCGCATCCCACATGTCGCGCGACATCCGTTGCAGCGTGGCGTCGCGGGTGATGCCGGCATTGTTCACCAGGATCTCGATCGGCCCGATTTCGGCGGCGACTTGCTCCACCATCCGCGTGCAGGCGTCGAAGTCGCTGACATCGCATTTCCAGGTGCGGATGCCGGTTTCCTGCTGGAATTGCCGGGCCGCTTCGTCGTTGCCGGCATAGATGGCGACCACCGTGCGCCCCTGCGCCCTGAGCGCACGGCTGATTTCGGCACCGATTCCCCTCGTTCCGCCTGTCACCAGTGCGACGCGTGCCATGGCCGTGACCTCCCTTTTGGTTGTGGCCGCGCGTGGATGCTACCACGTCCCGCCCGAGTGCACAGGGCATCGCGGGGTTCCCCTGACGGCAACGGCATGCGGAAGCCATCCCGTCAGGCAGGCTTTTGGGGGCACGCGACGCAGCCGGGGGAAGCGCGGTCACAACAGGTCCGGCAGGTCCCGCAGCTCATTGCAGGTCACCGACGCGCCGGCCGCACGCAGGCGCTCCGCGTGGCCGGGACGGCAATGGCTCCCGCCGGTGAAGCCGATCACGCGCATGCCGGCTGCGGTCGCCGCCTGCACGCCCGGCACGCTGTCCTCGATCACGACGCAGCCCGCCGGCGCCATTCCCATCCGCTGCGCGGCGAACAAGAACAGGTCGGGGGCGGGCTTGCCGCGGGGAACCTGCGTGGCGCTGAAGATATGAGGTTGGAAAAGGCACAGCAGGCCAGTGAGCGATAGCGACTGCCGCAGCCGCTCCGGTGCGCTGCTGGAGGCGACGCAGCGGGGATGCGGCAAGGTCTCGAGCAAGCGCGCGATGCCAGGCATCGGTTGCAGTGCCGCCTCGAACGCGGCGGCGACACGGGCTCGCAGGATTTCGGCAAAGTCGGGCGGCAATGCCGGTACGCTGTGGCGCAGGCGGGTGGACAGGTCCGCCAGCATGGTCGCCATGCTGATGCCGAGGTAGCGGTCGATGATCTCGTCGGCGGAAACGAGGATGCCGCATTCGGCGAGGCACGCCGCCTCGGCGCGGCACGCGATCGTCTCGCTGTCGATCAGCACGCCGTCGCAGTCGAAGATCAGCAGGGGTAACGCGAATCGGGACATCGGGCGCCGGGAACTCCGAACCGCACTCGGGACTCGCGGAGCATGGCCCAGTAACAGTACACGCCCGCTGTCGGTCTACATAATGCTCGCCGCAGCGAAACGTGCCAGGAGTCCGAACACCCAGGTCGCCAGAAGTATGCAGCCGATCGCCATCGCAAACTGGCTGAGCGTCGGCAGCGATCCATGTTCTACGTCGCGGCGTTCAACGTCGCGGCGAGACACGCTGGCGGGCAGTTGCGACGACGCATCCGGCGAGACAGCGACGCGATTGGCCATATTGGCTCCGGTGCGATGCTGGCGCCGATATGAGCCGCGGGACGTATAAAAGCCATGCCGCTTGCCGCCCGCGCCGGGCGGTTTCCCGCCCGCGTCCGCGTGCGTCCCGTGCGCACCGAACTGCGTCCTGCCGGCGCTGGCTGGGTTCAGCCGGGGGCGGGGACGAGGAGCTATGCCCCGAGCTATGCCCCGCCCCGGACGTCGCCCCGGCGGGCCGCTGCTACCGCTCCAGGCACATGGCCACGCCCATGCCGCCGCCGATGCAGAGCGTCGCCAGTCCCTTCCTGGCGTCGCGCTTCTGCATCTCGTGCAGCAGCGTCACCAGCACCCGCGCACCGGAGGCGCCGATCGGGTGGCCGATCGCGATGGCCCCGCCGTTCACGTTGACCTTGGAGATGTCCCAGCCGAGGTCCTTGTTCACGGCCAGCGCCTGGGCAGCGAACGCCTCGTTGGCTTCCATCAGGTCCAGGTCGTCGACCTTCCACCCGGCACGGCCCAGCACCTTGCGTGTCGCCGGGATCGGGCCGGTGCCCATGACAGCCGGATCGACGCCGGCGGTGGCGAACGCCGCGATGCGCGCCAGCGGGGTCAGCCCACGCTTCGCCGCCTCGGCGCCGCTCATCACCACCAGCGCCGCCGCGCCGTCGTTGATCCCCGAGGCGTTGCCGGCCGTCACCGTTCCGTCCTTGGTGAAGGCGGGGCGTAGCTTGGCCATCGCGTCCCGGGTCGCGTCGTGCCGGATGTATTCGTCGTCACTCACCACCGTATCACCGCGTCGCCCCTTCACCGTTACCGGCACGATCTCATCCCTGAACCGCCCGGACTTCTGCGCGGCGCTCGCCTTCTGCTGCGAGCCCAGCGCGAACTCGTCCTGCTGCTCGCGCGTGATCTGGTACCTGGTGGCGACGTTCTCCGCGGTATTGCCCATGTGATAGCCGTGAAACGCGTCCCACAGCCCGTCCTTCAGCATCGTATCGACGAATTCCAGTCCGCCCATCTTCTGCCCGTTGCGCAGATGGGCGGCGTGCTGCGACATGCTCATGCTCTCGATGCCGCCGGCCACCACGATATTGCTCTCGCCGGTGCGGATCTGCTGCGCCGCCAACGCCACGGCGCGCAGGCCGGAGCCGCAGACCTGATTGATGCCGAACGCGGTCGCGCTGTCCGGCACGCCGGCGGCGCGCGCGGCCTGGCGGGCGGGATTCTGGCCTTCGCCGGCGGCCAGCACCTGGCCCAGGATCACTTCATCGACGTCCCCGGCGGTCACGCCAGCCCGTTCCAGCACGCCCTGTAGTACGACGGCGCCCAGCGTGTGCGCCGGCACCGCTCCCAGCGCGCCGTTGAAGCTGCCGACTGGCGTGCGCGCGGCGGCGACGATGACGATGTCGTCCATGACCGGTCTCTCCCATGCCGAAAAGGAAGGCAATTGTATGCCTCCCTTCGCATGTGCGAAAGCGGCCCGGCGACGACAAGGCTGACACGGGCGGCGGACGCGCCGCCGCCCGCCGCGTGCTACTGCACCAGCGCCGTGTTGTAGGTCGCCGCGGTGCTGGTCGAGGTTGAGCTCGGCGTGCTCTCAAACGCCAGGGCGTTCAGCGAACTGCAGGAGCTGTCCAGGTAAGTGGCTCCGGTAACCACAATGTTGCCTGCCAGTAGCTCGAAGCAGGACGTGCTGGACGAGCCCAGTGCATTTGACCCCTGCGAATTGAACGTCCCATTGGGAAAATACACCACGCCCGTGACCAGGAATTGCACGTTGCCGGAGAGCGTGACGACCGGCACGAAACCGTTGCCGCCATAGGTGCCGGTGTCGCTGCCGGAGCCGGCCAGTACGACGCCCGCGATCTGCCAAGGTCCGCCCGAACCCGGGTTCGACGTGGAGCCCGGCGCGGTGAGATTGAAGTTGAAACTGTTGGCACCGTTGAACTGGCCGGTCACGAAGACCGTCTCGCCCGAGCCGCTGACGGCGTTGTCCGAGGTCGTATTGTTGGTCAGGCTGACGTTGCCGTTGAACACGAAGCCGCCCGGCTCCCAGTAATACGTGTAGGGGCCGCCGGAACTGACATTGAAGCTGCCGTAGTCGCCGGGATAGAGGTAGCAATTGACCGAGCCGCCCCCCTGGCCGACGCAATAGGTGCCATTGAGCAAGCTGCTGGTCGCGCCCGGCACGGCGTTGGAAGCGGTGATCGTCTCGCTGCCAACGGTCTGCGACGAGCTGAGCGTATACGTGCCGGTCCCACCGGTCCCCGTGCCCAGCGCGGTGATGGTTGTGCTGTTGGTGACGCCGGTGCCGGACAGCGTGGCGCCCACCGCGAGATTGGCCGAGGAAGCCGCCGTCACCGTCAGCGTCTTGCCGGAGATGCTGCCGGTGAAGGTCATGGTGTAGCTACAGTGCTGGTTGGAGCAAGCGAGGCTGGGACCGGTGGTACTGCCGGCATCCGCGACCGCCGCCTGCATCGCCAGCGCGGCAGTCGAGGTCCCGGTTGCATAAGGATCCGGCAGTGCGGACTGGCCCGCATGCACCGCGCTGTTCGACTGCATCAAGCCGTTGGCGGGATAGGTCGAGCAACCATTGGTGCTCTGGCTGCTGCCGTTCACGGATGCCCAGCACGGCAGCAGCAATAGCGGCCCGGATGTCGTGGGAACCGGACTCGCGGTGCCCGGCATTGCGCCGACGGCATAGATGCCGGCCACGGTGAAGCTGCTGCCGCCCGTGTCATAGAAATTGCTGTTCGATACCAGCGTGCAGCCGGAAGAGTTCACCGTAATCGACCCGTTGGCGATGAAACCGGTGTTGCCCGTGGTCGAGGAGCTGTTGTTCCACTTGTTCAAGGCAAGCATGCAGGGCTGGCCGCCGGTGCCGGGAACGGTGGTGGTGGTCGTCGTGGTCGAGGACTCGATCTCGCCGGTCGATGTCGCGCTGATCGTCACCGAGCCATTGTGGTCGAAGATTCGCGAGATCGTCAGCGGCACGGTCTTCTGCACGCTGACCAGGATCGTCGTATCACTGGTGCTGTGGACGCCCTGTCCCTGGTTGACGGTCGCGGTGGCGCTGGTGGCGCCGTTCACCTGCGCCAGGTTCTGCGCCAGCGTCTTGGCGGTCGATTGCGAGCCGCCGCCGCTGCCGCAGTTGTTGACGTCGTACTTGCTGTTGCTGCTGTCATAGGTGCAGTAGGCGCCGGCCGCTGCCGCGGAGGCGTCCGCCGCGCGCTGCATTTGCGTCTGCACGCCCGACCAACTGCTCACTTCGATGCCGAGCGCCACGGCGCCGGCCAGCACAGGGGTCATCAGCGCCACGTAGATCGCGACCGAACCGCGACGGCAGCGGCGCAAGCCGCGAAAGTGCGACAGAAGGGGGTTCATGAAAGCGAATCTCCACTGCTGGAGGACTGAATTCTGGGAAACTGCACACTGGCGGAACGACAGTAACAACAACGTTTCGTCATGTTCCGGCGGCGCCGGGGCCGCAGGCCGTCCGCCGCCGGGCGTGGCGCCACCGCCCGCTCGGCCCACCGCTCAGCGCGGCGTCTGCCCGCCGCCGGGCGGTACGGTGCCACGGTACCGCGGCACCCACCGCTCAGCGCCGCGTTTGCCCGCCGCTCGGGCGGTGCGGTGCCACGTCCCGCCGCCACCGCCTGGCGCGGCGCTTGCTTGCCGCCGAGCGGTCATCAGCGGGGAGGGCAAGACATGAATGAGCCAAAGACCGCACTCGGCCAGAAGATCCTGGCCATCAAGCAACAGAAGGGGCTGTCCTGGGCCGACATCGCCGCCCGCCTGGGCTTTTCGCCCACCTGGACCTGCGCCGCCTGCCTGGGCCAGATGTCCATGACGCCGGAGACCGCCGCCAAGGCGGCCGATTTGCTCGGCCTCGATGCCGCCGAGACCGCGCTGTTGCAGGCCATCCCCTATCGCGGCTCCCTCCCTGGCGCGATTCCCACCGACCCGCTGATCTACCGCTTCTACGAGCTCGTCATGGTCTACGGCACCGCCTGGAAGGAGTTGATCCAGGAGGAGTTCGGCGACGGCATCATGAGCGCGATCGACTTCGACATGGCGCTCGAGCGCCAGCCCGACCAGAAGGGTGACCGGGTGAAGCTGACCATGTCCGGCAAGTTCCTGCCATATAAGCGATACTGAGCTGCCGCGTGAGCGGGCGATCGCCAGGTCAGCGGGCGATGCGCAACTCAGCGGGCGATCTGCAGGCCAGCGGGCGATCTGCAGGCCAGCCGGCGAGGTGCGGGCCAGCGGGCGATGTGCAGGCCAGCGGGCGATGTGCGGGCCAGCGCCCGAAGGCCAGGCCAGCGGGCGAAGCCCAAGCGGCGCGGCGGCGTCATTGGCCGATGAAGCTTCGCACCAGGCTGCCCGCCACCAATCGCCAGCCGTCCACCAGCACGAAAAAGATCAGCTTGAACGGCAACGACACCACACTGGGCGGCAGCATCATCATGCCGAGGCTCATCAGCACGCTGGCCACCACCAGGTCGATCACCAGGAAGGGCAGGAAGAGCAGGAAGCCCATTTCGAAGGCACGGCGCAACTCGCCGACCAGAAAGGCTGGCACCACGGCACGCCATGGCGCCGCATCGGGACTGGCCGCCGCCGGCAGGTGGGCAAGATCGAGGAAGAACCGCAGGTCCGCCGGACGCAGGTTGGCCACCATGAAATGATGGAATGGGGCGACCGCGCGCCGCATGCCCTCCATCTCGCTCACCTGCCCGGCAACCATCGGCGCCAGCCCATTGGTCCAGGCGGCATCCAGCACCGGCTGCATGACAAAGAAGGTCAAGAACAAGGCGAGGCCGACCAGGACCATGTTGGGCGGCGTGGTCTGGGTGGCGAGCGCGCTGCGCAGCAGCGACAGCACGATGATGATGCGGGTGAAGGCGGTCACCATCACCAGCAGGCTTGGCGCCAGCGACAGCACGGTGACCAGGGCGGTGAGCTGGATGATCCGGCTGGTAGCTCCCGCCTGCCCCGCGGCGCCGAGATCGATGCTGACGGATTGCGCCTGCGCCAGGGCGGGCAGCGACAGCAGCAGGAGCGTCGCC
>DATJNA010000098.1:0-2786 GCA_035508435.1 Acetobacteraceae bacterium
GCCTGATTGCCGGCGGCCCAAACGATCGGCAGAGCTGGGTTGATTGGCTGGAAATGCAGACGAGCGAGTTGCTTCGCTACGGCAACGCGCTATCCGTGATCCAGTCAGACGGCCGCGGCGCAGTGACCGGCCTTGTGCCAATTCCGTGGCCCTGCATCCGGCCGGTGTTGCTGGACGCCAGCAACGAGCGGGCGGCGCCACGCATGGCTTTCGACATCATCGCCTGTCAGCGGCGATGAAGAAGCGCGCGTAACCGGCGGCGGGCGTCGTCCGGCGGCGTGGCTGGGGGTGCGACAGCCCGGCTTTGCATGACGATGTCGGCGATTTCGGAACTTGCGGTCTCGCGGTTTGCACGAGGCCTGGGAGCGGCCGTCGAGTGTGTGTGGGTGTCGGCGACGCCGATCAGAACGCCGGGTCGTCGCTGTCCGGTTCGCCGGGCTGCAAGTCCCTGGCGAGGAAGCCCTGTTCCTGTTGCAGCATATCCTGGATCCGGTCGCCATGGACGGCGCACAGCGCATCCCGCAGGTCGTTGAGCAATTCCAGCACGGCGAGCGCCTGCTCTGGCGTCCATGAGGCTGGGATGCGAACCGACACCGCCGGCAGCGTGCGCGGGTTCATGATTTGCCGCCGCGGCGCTGGCGGGCGCGTTGTTCGGTGCGCTCCCGCGCCTCCTTGAGGCGGTAGGAGTCGCCCTCGATGGCGATGATCTCGGCGTTGTGCACCAGCCGATCGATCAGCGAGACCACGCAGGCGGCATTGGGGAAGACTTCGTGCCACTCGGCGAACGGACGGTTGGTGGTGATCAGCGTGCTGCGGGTCTGGTAGCGGCGGGAGACCAGCTCGAACATCAGGTCGGCGTGGCGATTGGAGTAGGAGAGATAGCCGACCTCGTCGATCACCAGCAGTTCCGGTCTGGCGTAATGGCGCAGGCGGCGGCGCAGCGCGGAATCGCCGTCCAGTGCGCACAGGTCGCCGAGCAATTGCCCGGCGGAGGTGAACAACACGGTGTGGCCTTCGATCAGCGCCTGGTGGGCGATGTTCTGCGCCAAAGTGGACTTGCCGACGCCGTTGGGGCCGACCAGGACGACGTTGGCGGCCTCGTTGAGGAAGTCGAGCGCCATCAGCGCCTCGACCGCGGCACGGTCGCAGCGTTTGGGCCAGGTCCAGTCGAAGTCGCAGAGCGGCTTGAAGCGGCCGATCCGCGCCTCCTTCAGTCGCCGTTCCAAACTGCGGCGGTGGCGCTCCTGCTCCTCCCAGCTCAGCAATGACGCCACCCAGTCGGCGGCGATGACCTCCGGCCAATGCGCCAGCAGGCCATGCAGATGCAGCGCGGCGGCGCGGACGCGCAGAGGATCGGGGTTAGTCATCGGCCGCATCCTTGAGCCGGTCGTAGCTATCGAGCGCATGCGGCCGTACCGGTGCATCGCGTGCCTGCACCGCGGCAGGCAGTACGACAGCGACCGGCGGCGGCTCGCCGCGTTGCTCGCGGCGGCGTTCCAGCGCGAGGCGGACCGCGTTCGGATGTGGCACACCGCGGTCGAGGGCCTCGCCGATGGCGATCTGCAACTCGGCGGCGCCATAACGATGCAGCAATCGCATCAGCCCGGTGGTGATGGCGCCGAGGTTGGCGCCGCGTTCGGCGGCGCGCAGCAGCAGGTCCTGGCTGGCCGGGGCCACCTGGGCGAGGCGATCGGTGGCGCGATGCTGGCGGGCGGCGCGTTTGTGCGCGACCAAGGTCTCGATATGGTCAGCCTGCTCGACCTGCGCCCCCTTGTCGTAGCTGCGGGGATGACAGGCCAGCACCTGGGCACCATCGACGATGCGGACCTCGTGCGTATCGGCCAGCACCGTCAACACCCGCCGCACATGGACGTGCGGCACGGAATAATCGTTCAGGTCGAAGCGGACATAGGGTTGCTTGCCGAGCTTGACGGCGACGCGTTCGAGCAATGGCGCGGGGGTGTCGGGCAGCGGCAGCAGGCGCGGTGCCTCGTCGGCGAATACGTCGCGCACCGTGCGCTCCGGTTCGCCCGGACAGCGGCGGTCGGCGGCCAGACCGCGGCACCAGTCGTCAGCCTGGGCGTTGAGATCGTCCAGATCGTTGAACTTGCGCGCGGCGAAGAACGAGCTGCGCACGTAGCCGATGGCACGCTCGACCCGGCCCTTCTCGTTGCCGCGCGCGACCGCAACGGGACGCGGCTCGAAGCGATATTGCCCAGCAAAGGCGAGCAAGCCCGGGTGGAAGCGGATCGCATCGCCGCGCCGTTCCAGCACCGCACTCTTGAGATTGTCGTAGAGCAGCACACGCGGCACGCCACCCCAGGCGGTGAATGCCCCGACATGGCCGCGCAGGAAGTTCTCCATCCGCGCGTCGAGAAAGAAGCGCAGGAAGATCTGCCGCGAGTGGCTCAGCACCATGACGAAGGCCATCAGCGGACGACGTGCGCGGCCGATCCGGAGGTGGCCGAAGTGCCCCCAGTCCACTTGCGCTTGCTCGCCCGGCAGGCTGCGCAGCCGCAGATACGCCTCGGCCGGGCGGCGCGGCCGGTGCAGCGCAATCAAATGCCGGAAGTGGTCAGGACTGCCGCGATAGCCACGCTCATACACCATGCCGAACAGGCGGCTGGCGGTCAGGGTGGGGAACATCTCCAGCGTCTGGCGGATCAGCGGCAGGTAGGGGTCGATCCGTGATGGCCGCGGGGTGACACCGATCCGCGGTAGCCCCGCCTGCGCGATCACCCGCTGCACCACGCTGTGGTGCACGTGCAACTGCCGGGCGATGGTGC
>DATJNA010000099.1:0-2926 GCA_035508435.1 Acetobacteraceae bacterium
CGCGCCCCTCCCGCCAATCGGGAGGGATCATCGGGGATCGGCGCGCCGCCCGAGCTCCCGGGGCGCGCCCCGGGAGCTCGGGCATCACACCTGGGGAAAATTCAAACGGCACAATTGAGGAGGATTACTCCGGCGATGACAGTTGGCTCGCGGCGGGTGCGAAGGCCCTCGGCTCTGGTGAGCTCCACCGCGCACAGGCAGCCGCCGGACTTCATCCAGTAGCTGTCCGGGCCGACGTGCTGGTCGAGCCAGGCTTGCATCACGGTAGCTGCCGACCGAAGCCACCCGGCGGGACGGCGACCCGCTACCGCATGCGAAAATGGCGCTCCGCCACGACGCGATTGGGCGTCGATCGCCGGACCAAAGGGGCCTCCTTGCTCTGCCTTTGTTCAGGCCCAGCAGCGGTCAAGTTCGGGGCGGTTGCGATCCATGCGAAGGCTTTCGGTGGGAGGAGCGGTGCCTTACCGGCTCATTCTAGCACTAGCGGAGTCCGAGGGCTCGCAGGTCTGGGATGTCCTCCGAGCCGTCACGCCACGTCTCCGGTGGCCGCTTGATGCCACCACGCTCGAGCATCTCGCCACCTACGCGGACTGGCCGAAGGAAGGGGACGTGTCGTGGGTCTTCTGATCGATCCCCGGATTTCAACGGTCCGACCCCGAGTGCAAGCAGGTCCCACGCCTGGACGACGCTCGTCTGGAGGGTCCGGCGGGATTTAGCCTGGCGCAGCTTGGCGACACCGTAACAGCCTCGCAACTATTTCACCATTTGTTCGTTCACTTTTTGCCGTGATGGTTGAGGCCGAAGGGATGCCCGACCCGTGGCTACCTTTGGCGCGAGGCGCATGCGGCGGAAGACGAAGACCATCTATATCAATGGAGTAGCCGCCGGTTCTGCGAGCACCTGGGAAGAGGTGGCGGCGTTTCTGACGAGGCGATTGCGTCGTCCCGTGACCGCCCGCGAGGCTCAGAAAATGGGTAGCGAAGGCCCGGACGGATTCTACATCATGACCAGTCGGTAGCGCCGAGCTATTTGGCCTTGGGCAGGCGTAGTTTCTCGATTTCAGTGATGACCCGACGCCACACGGTGGCGCCGTCCGTGATGCCGGACTCATCGAGTTCGGAGACCATGTCGCGAGCCATAGTCACGGCGTCGTCGCCGTGAGACTTGAGCCACCGCTTGGCTAGGCGCGATATCTCTGACGCGGGCATCCCGTTAGTTTATCTAACAGCGGCTGTACTGTCGCAGAAACGTAACGCGCGCGGTCGTTTCTTGCGTTCAGATCGAATTTGGCAACTTTCAGTTAAACTGCCGGCCATAGAATTCGCGTATCCAGTCCCTCCGACCGGACAACAGCGCCGAGCCCCGTCCTGTCTTTCCCGATCCCAGGGCGGGGCTCACTGACTGAGACGATCAATCTCCATTTGGTCGCGAGCGACTCGAAGGCCGTTCGGCTGGTGCTGGTCGCGCAGCCTCTGCCTCAAAGAAGAAAAGCTGCCACGGACGAGATCGAGACAGCCACCGTCAACTACGCGCTCGGCCTATTCGTGCATTAGCACGATGAACTCGCAGCTGCCCACCCCGCTGAAGGTCGCGCCGTCGTTAAGCCGAAGGCTGGTGGTCGCCGCTAAGGTCCACCGATGCGGTGCCGCGCTCAATGATGCATGTTGCGGACGCAGTGGCCCTTGACGTAGTGCCCCTGCTTGTCGCGATAGCCGCGCACATAATGCGCGTCGTGTGCGCAGTTCACCGCGGCCTCGACGATGTTGGAGCTCGCGTGAGGTTTTATCGGCGCCGGGTCTGCCGCACGGACTGCCGCCGGGGCGAATGCCAAAGCCGTCAAGAGAAAGATTCCCGCCGTGGGCATTGATGCCTCTGGGGTGAGGGGATAACTCCCAAAGGCTACCATTGGTTCAGGCGAAAGACTTGTTGCCTCAGTGTCGCAGGTCAGTCGTCCGCGGTCCCTGCGTCCCGATGAACCGCAGCCAAGTATCAGCTCCTTCGCTATCGCCCTTGCGCCGCGTCGCCTCAACTATCTCGCGCGCCGTAGCGGTGGCTGATAGCTGTGCTGCGCGATCTGTGCAGCGCGGTGGATGTCGAGATCGGAAGTGGACAAGAAAACGACTGTAGCCTGACGCGTTCCGGGCGCAAAGCTGCCAGTGCAGTAGTCGCAGCGCTTCGCTGATAAGGAAGGGGTCTGTCAGCTACCGCGGCTAGTCGCGAGGCAGCACCGGGTAACCGAACTTGGCGTGCCACTCACGACAGTCCTTGCAGCAGCACTCCGGCTGCGGTGCATGCCGATAGGCGCCGCTATCGGTCACCGTCCGCCTTACGGGCCCGCCCCACCTGTAGGGCAAATGTTTAACCAATTCTGGTAACCTCGCGGCTGCTATGAACCTACCCCAGTCAACGAGCTCCCACGATCAGGCGCTGCTCGCCGCCCCACGCGATCAGACGAACCGCCATTTCGTCGCAGCTTGGCTGGGCTGGCGTCGCCCGGGACGGCTCATGCCCAAGCGCCCAGCGATCGAACTTCAGGACATCAAAGAACTGCTTGGGCGCGTCATCCTCTTCGAGCTTGTCAGCGAGGACGAGGTCCGCATCAAGGTGGCGGGGAGCCAGTTGCGCGACCACGTCAATTTTGAAGCGACGGGCAGGAATTTCGCCGATCTCACGCCGCCGGCGCAATGGCCGGTGCGTCGCTGGCGCTTGAATGAGATGGCGGCCCGGCCCTGCGGCGGCGTGATGATCAACCGCGAGACCGAGACGCATAGCGGCGAGTCCGTTACCTTCGAGACGATGACTCTCCCGGTCGAGCCCCAAGGGCCGGGCAAGCCGCGGCTGCTGATCAGCAACGTGGCCGTGCTCGGCGCTATCTACGAGCCGCCGGCCGAGGACCGACCGCAGATGGTCTACATGCCCGACGAAT
>DATJNA010000100.1:0-40109 GCA_035508435.1 Acetobacteraceae bacterium
CCGAACACCGAGAGCACGGGCGCCTCGCCCGGTGGCGCCTGTAGTTCCAGCACGTAGTCGCGCGTCGCCTCCTGCGCCTTGGTCGCCCCGTCGTCGCGCAGCGGGCGCACGCCGGCATAGCGCCAGACGATCGCGGCGGGATCCACCGGCTGGCGCAGATATTCGCCGACGGCGGCGCACAGGTAGCGTTCCTCCGCATCCGACGGCGCCACCGCGGCAGGATCGCCGGCATAGTCTTCGTCGGTGGTGCCGATCAGGGTGAAGTCGTCGTGGTAGGGGATAGCGAAGCACACCCGGCCGTCGGCATTCTGGAAGATATAGCATCGGTCATGTTCGTAGAGGCGCGGCACCACGATGTGGCTGCCCTTCACCAGCCGGATCGCGGTCACCGACCGATGGCCGACCACCGACGACAGGACGTGCGAGACGAACGGGCCGCTGGCATTCACCAACACACGTGCCGTCGCTGTCGCGCCGCCGCCCAACGCAAGTTGCCAGACGCCATCGACGCTGCGAGCGGCGGCGCAGCGTGTGCGGGTGCGAACGTCGGCGCCGCGCGCCGCGGCGTCGCGCGCGTTCAGCACGACCAGGCGGGCGTCATCCACCCAGCAGTCGGAATACTCGAAGCCGGTGGTGAAGCCTGGCCGCAGCGGGGCGCCGGCCGGATCATGGCGCAGATCCAGCATGCGAGTCGGTGGCAGCAGTTTCCGCCCGCCCAGGTGGTCGTAGAGGAACAGACCGGCGCGGATCATCCAGCGGGGGCGCAGGCCCGGATGGTGCGGCAGCACGAAGCGCATCGGGCCGCTGATGTGGGGTGCGGCGCGCCACAGTATCTCACGCTCGGCCAGTGATTCGCGCACCAGGCGGAAGGCGTAATACTCCAGGTAGCGCAAGCCGCCGTGGATCAGCTTGGTGGAGGCCGATGACGTGGCGCCGGCCAAATCCTCCTGCTCCAGCAGCAGCACGGAGAGGCCTCGGCCGGCCGCATCGCGGGCAATGCCGATGCCATTGATGCCGCCGCCGATAATGGCGAGGTCGAAGAGGCGGGTCATGGGGAAGACCTATGGCTCCCCGTCTCCTTGCGGGATGAACGGACGCGAGACAAGGGTGACGGGCTGCCGCCATCCTGGTTAACCTCACGCGCCGTCGTTCCCTGCTCCAATCCGCAACCGGCGCGCCTTGCGTCCACAGGAGAAACGTCATGCCCAACGAGTACCCGTTGCCCTCCAGCGATCTCGCCAGTCTCGGCTTCGCCGCCAGGCCGATCGAACGTCTCGATCGGCTGATCCAGCAGCATATCGAGGAAGGCCGCTATCCGGGTGCGCAGATTGCTCTGGCGCGGCATGGGCAGCTTGCCTTGTTCCGCACCTATGGCAACGCGAAGACCGAACCCGCGAAGATTCCCGCCGCCAATGACACACTGTTTCTGCTGTTCTCGCAGACCAAGGTGCTGACCAGTTCCGCGGTATGGACGCTGGTGGAGGAAGGCAAGCTCTCCTTCATGGACAAGGTGTCGGATCACCTGCCGGAATTCGCCGCGCGCGGCAAAGGCGACATCACGCTGGAGCAAGTGATGACGCACCAGGGCGGGTTCCCCAACAACAATGTCAGCAAGGCGACGTGGACCGATCATGCACGGATGCGGGCGGAAGTGTGCGATTTCTCGCTCGACTGGACGCCTGGCTCGAAGCTGCAATACCACGGCCAGGCGGCGCATCTGGTGCAGTCGATGGTGATCGAGGCGGTCACCGGTCAGGACTATCGCGACGTTATCCGCCAGCGGGTGATCGAGCCGCTCGGCCTCGGCGACGATATTTTCGTGGGCGTGCCGGCGTCGCAGCAGCATCGCTGTGGCGACACCTATGGGCCGGAGCCGCGGGACAATTCGCCTGAGTTCCGTGCGGCGGGTTTGCCGAGCGGCGGCGGCTTCGCGACCGCGCGCGGCATGGCCGCTTTCTATCAGATGCTCGGGCATGGCGGTCGGCTGGGCAATGTGCGGCTGTTCTCGCCACGACTGATTGCTTACGTCTCGCGCAGCCACACCGGAGAACGCCCGGATGAGCAAATGAGCGGGATTCCGATGCATCGCGGGCTTGGACCGCATGTGCGCGGCGAGAGTGATCGCATCCGCGGCTTGGGCACGATCGGCGCGCCGGTCACCTTTGGGCATGGCGGCGTCGGGTCGTCTTATTCCTGGGTCGATCCGAGCAGTGGCGTGTCGTTCAGCTATCTGACGAACTACGTGTATTCCGATCCGTGGCACTCGATGCGCCTGGACCGCGTGGCGAACCTGGTGCACGCCGCGATCGACTGAGCCGGGCAGGGGCTGGCACAGTCCGGCGCACCTTTGGTGGTGGCCAAGTGTCGGTGGGACCGAGACGAAGGCCAAGGAGCTGGTTCCCGACCATCGAAGTGTTCGCGGCGGCGGAAACGCCTCCGGCCACGGAGGCTTCGATGGCTCGACGCGGCGCGGCCGGGTAATTCTGGCCGCGCCGTTGTCGTGCGTCGCCCGCCTGCGGTTCGCCCGACTCACATTGAGACTGATCGCGCGACTCACATTCGGATCATAGCGCGGATCAGCTCAGGCTCCCCGGATAATCCTGCCAGATGCTCGGCTCCAGCCGCAGGTGCGTCGCTTCCGGGTAGGTCTCTCGCCAATAGGCCGCGCACGCCGCCCCGGTCGGATTCCACAAACCCGGCATGCTCCGCACATAACCGAGGAAGTCGTCCAGCCCCTGCAGCCGGTCGCACCAGCCGATGCCCTGCGGATGCAGCGTCATGTGGAACAACCGGCCGCGCTGATATTGCGCGTCGAATTCGCCCTTCCAATTGCGCAGCAGCATGTCGATGTTTTCCAGTCCGGTGCCCTTGCGCGGAAACAGCAGGAAGAACTGGTCGTCGAAATGGTAGTAGTAGGGCAGTGTCAGCAGCGTGCGCCGCGTGGCGAAATCGCTGACCCAGTAATGTGGGATATCATCGGCCAATCCGTTGCCGAAATACGCGTAGCCCGCCTCGATCAGCAGATCGACGGTATGCGGGCTGATCGTGCCGCCGGCAAACGGGTCCTCTTGCCGCGGCAGCGAGAACCAGCCGGCGGGACGCCGCCCCAAGGCGTCAGTCAGGATGCGCGTGGTCAAGGCCAGTCGCTCGCGTTCCTCCTCGCGGGAGAGCGTACTGACGTCTTCATGGCGCAGGCCTTCCGCGGCAATTTCGTGCCCTTCGTCCATCAGGGCGGGCAGCGCACTCCCGAACACGGGTACCATCGCCGCCGGCACGGCGAAGGTCGCGTTCAGCGCGTGCCGGCGCAGCACGGCCAAAAGCTGCGCCAGCCCATCACGGCGCGCCAACACTGCCGCCGGACTTGCCATGTCACTCGCGGTAATGCCGGCCGGTCCCGCGGCGATGCTCAGATCCACCGTGATCAGCACGCAGCAGCGGTTGCCGTCCGGCCAATGCAGGTCCGCATCCTTTAGCCCGACCTCGTCGGATATGGTGTAGCCGTGCTTCCAGGGCATCGCGGTGCCTCCCCTACGCCAACCGAGGCGGATGTGCGGCGAGGCAATGCCGTGCCACTTGCTCGCAGGTTGCGAACCATACGCCCGGTAGCGTCTTCATGCGGGCAATCAGCCGATCCATCATGGCGATCCGCAGTGCGTGGCCGGAGACGAAGGGGTGCATCACGATATTCAGATAGCCACCCGCGTTGTATTGCTGGCGGAACGCCGCCCACCACATGTCGAGCACTCGTTCGGGGTCGCTGATGCGCTGCGCCGCGTTGCCGCTGCCCAGCCAGGCAAAGCTGTAGAACATGGCGTCGTCGATGGCATAGTGGAACGGCAGGTTCAGCAGCGTGGTGGCGGCGGTGTCGTCATCGGTGACGTAATACGGAAGCTGCGCGGCGGAATCCTCCGACGTGTAGAGAAAGCCCTCCCGCTTCAGCAGGCCCCGCGTGTGGTTGCTGCGCGTGCCGACCGGGCGCCGCCCTGCGATCTTCTCCAGCGCCGCCGCCGTCTTCAGCAGGTGGTCTTGCTCCAACTCCGGCTCTTTGGGGACGCGGTGCTCCCACATGTGGTCGGCGATCTCGTGCCCGCCGCGCGCGACGGCATGCATGGCCTGCGGGTAGAGTTCGCAGATACGGCCGGGGGTGAAGATCGTTGCCTTCACACCATGGGTCTGGAACAGCTGCAGCAGACGCCAGATACCGACGCGGCCGCCGAATTCGCCTTTGGCGAGCTGCATCGGCGGCTCGTTGAGCAAGCGGCGCAGCAGCATCGCGTCGAAATCGACGGTGAGGTTCACCGCGATGCGGGCACCATTCGGCCATGCGATGCTGTCGATGAACTGGTGGCGTGCGTCATAGCGCAGCGCCGCCTGCGACAGTTCGGTAAGGTCATCCTGCACGGTTCCCCTCCCCACTGTGTTTCATTTGTGTTTCATTGTTCCGTGTTGATCGGGTTGCGATGATCGCAGCCGGCGCGGTCAGAGCGGCGTCGGCATTGGCGGACCGGGCACCGGATCGGGCCGCGGCGGCAGTTCGATCGGCGGTGGCGGCGCCGGATTGGGGTCCGGAGCTGGACCCGGAGGCTGACCCGGTGGACGTGCCATGCATTGCTCCCCTCATATCCTGGCCCGGAACGCCGGGCGATGCGCCGCGTTGCTAGGCGATCGGCGGCAAGTCCAGCCGGACGATCTCCGGATTGCCGCCGAAGGGCGGAAAACGCTTCAGGATCAGCGGATCGTGCCCGGGAATGACATGGTCGGGCCCGTCAGCCAGCTCGTTCAGGATGTCGAACCCGCGCAGCATGCGGGCAACATCCACCACCACCGGGAAGGGATTTCTGGCCCGGATGTTGCGCCAGAGATGCGTGGCGTCGCCGGCCAGCACGACCCAGCCACGTTCGGTTGGCACCCGGATCGATTGAATCCCGCCCGAATGGCCGCCGATCAGATGCAGCGTGACGCCAGGCGCGATCTCCACGGTGCCTTCGTGGACCCGCATCCGATCGGAATACAGCGCGCGCACCGCGCTCTGCACGTCATCGACGTCGAACGGCCGGCGCAGGAAGGGCTGGCACATGCAGGGGCCGGTGCAATATGCCATCTCCTCCGCCTGGAGGTGAAACGTTGCCGCAGGGAAATACGCCATGCCGCCGGCGTGGTCCCAGTGCATGTGGGTCAGCACCACCTGTTTCACGTCAGCCGGTTCGATGCCGGCGGTGCGCAGTTCGACGTCTGGCGTGCACAGCATCACGCGTCCGCGCCGTTCCGCACTGACCGGGTTGAAGCCGGTGTCCATGACAATGGTGCGACCCTGGCCGCGAATCGCGAAGACGAAGAAATCCAGCGGATCGGGCGCGGCGTGATCGTCGGGGATGATGAAATTCTGATATTGCATGCGCCCGTCGAAGATGCCGTAGCGCAGCGCCAGCACTTCATAGGTGGGTGGTGTTGCCATGATCTCTCCCCTCCTGCTTTGCTCGATGACGCCAGTCTATCGCAGCCCGCGCGCAAGGCCGAACCCACAGCGGGCACGCATGCGGGTATGGTGTGCCGCAGCCGAGAGGACTACGAGATAGAGTTATGCGCCGCGTTCACCTTGGTCCAGGCCGACTGGGCCGGACCCTGCTTCTGTGCCAGCCGGTGTGGATGGTCGCCGCGACCGCTGCCCTTGCGGCGCCGACGGGCATGGCTTTGGTGATTGCCAACGCCACCTATCCAGGACAGCCGGCGCTGTCAGCCTGCCTCACCTCCGGCCATGCGGTCTCTGCCGCGCTGCGCCGCCTGCATTTCAGCGTGGTGGAGCAAGAGGATGCGACAGGAGGCTACATGGATGGCGCGCTGGCACAGTTTGCGCAGCAGGTGCGGCAAGCGGACCATCCGCCGACGGTGATCTATATCTGTGGTTATGCTGACGCATTCAACGGTCGGCCCTTCCTGTTGCCTGTCTCCGCCGTTGTAAGCCGCCCCGCGGACCTGCTGACGCAGGCGGTGCTGGCGCGGTCGGTGGTGATCGCCGGCGCACAGGCGAATGCCGGCCCGTCCCTCAGCGTGATTGACGTGGCGCCGTTGCCTGACGCACCCGCCGACCTGGGGCTCGGCGGCCTGGCGCAATCTGGGCTGCCGCCGCAGCTTGGTTTCGTTGCAGCTACGGAGCAAGCAAGCGGGCTGCTGCCCACGCCGGTGGCAAACGCCCTGATCGGCGCAGTGGGTGGCGCGCTGCCGGTGACGGTGGATGGCGTGATCCAGGCGGTACGCAGCGCGAATGGCGCACATATCGTCGCGGCACAGGCCCCCGCCATGCCCGGCGATCTGGCGGCGCAACCCGCGGCCGTAGCCGCCGCGGCCGCCTCGCCGCCTGCGCCCGCCAAGGCACCGGCGACGACGCCGACCCCACCGCCAGCGACGACGCCTCCGGCCGCCTCTCCACCACCGGCTGCCAACGCCACTGCCCGCGCCGCGTCGCCGCCAACGACCATGCCCGGCGAGGACCAGATGACCGAAGCCGACCGCAGAGGCGTGCAAATCGCGCTGGCGCGGCTCGGCTATTATGATGGCCGGATCGACGGCGCATTCGGCCCGGACACTCGCGCCGCGATCCGCCGCTACCAATTCGAATTGCACGCCCCGATGACCGGCCAACTGACCGCGGCGGAGGCCAGCCGCCTCGTAGCCCAGTGAGAGCATATGGGACTGAAAGCGAAATTCAATTTGGTGATCCTGGCGGCGTTTGTGATTGGTTTGACGCTCTCCGCGGCCTATTCCTGGCGGATTGCCAACCGGGCGGCAAACGAGGAGGTGTTGCAGCAGGCCTCGATTATGATGGCTGCGGCGACCGCCATCCGCGACTATACCGATGCGGAAATTGCCCCGGTCCTGGCATCGCAAAGCCAGGCGCACTTTCTGCCGCAGACCATTCCGTTCTTCGCCGCCGAGACCAACATGCATGAGCTGGCGAAGAAGTTTCCGGCCTACACCTACAAGGAAGCGGCACTCAATCCGACCAATCCGGCGGACAAGGCGGCAGATTGGGAAGCGGCGATCATTGAGCAATTCCGCCAGTCACCGACATTGATGACGCTGACCACGACGCGCGATACGCCCGAGGGGCCGTTTCTGTCGATCGCACACCCCATCCGGGTCAGCGACAAGAGCTGCCTGGAATGCCATTCCACCCCGCAGGCCGCGCCGCAATCGATGGTGGATCTGTATGGTTCGGCGAATGGGTTCGGCTGGCCGATGGGATCGGTGCAGGGTGCGCAGATCGTTTCCGTGCCGATGCGCGTGGCGCTGGAGCGGGCGCGCGAGACATTCCTGGTCGATGTCGGCGGCCTCGCCGTGATCCTCGCGATCACGCTGCTGCTGTTGAACCTGCTGCTG
Source organism: Acetobacteraceae bacterium (assembly GCA_035508435.1). Classification (GTDB taxonomy): domain Bacteria; phylum Pseudomonadota; class Alphaproteobacteria; order Acetobacterales; family Acetobacteraceae; genus JASHVB01. The sequence goes on from DATJNA010000100.1 coordinate 7,378, forward strand.
CACTTCGTCGTGATCCGGCCGATCCGCAGCATATCTGCCCTCGCGGCGGATATCAGCACGGGTCATACGGACGCGCCGGAATTCGTGGTGAAGGGGCACGATGAGATCGCCTCGCTGGCGGCCTCGTTCAACCGCATGCGGCGCAGCCTGGCGAGCGCCATCAAATTGCTGGAGACCTGACGATTCCCACCGCACCCCCCCTGCCGGAGCAAATCGGGCGCTACCGCGTGGAGCGGATGCTGGGGCGCGGTGCGATGGGCGTGATCTTCCAGGCGCATGACCCGGTGATCGATCGCCGTGTGGCGATCAAGCTGGTCCGCGCCGATCTGTTGGAGGGGGAGGAGAAGGACGCCTACATCGAGCGCTTTCGCCGCGAGGCGCAGGCGGCGGCACGTTGCGCGCATCCGAACATCGTCGCGATCTACGATTTCGCCACGCATGACGGCAATCCGTTCCTGGCGATGGAGCTGGTGGATGGCGTCAGTCTGGCCGTGGCGCTGCGGCAGAGCGGCCGTTTCACGCCGGAGGATGCGGTCGCGATCATGCTGCAGGTGCTGGATGCGCTGGACAGCGCCCATCGTATCGGCGTGGTGCATCGCGACGTGAAGCCGGCCAACATCCTGCTGATGGCGGGCAACCGCGTGAAGATCACCGATTTCGGCATTGCGCGCTTCGACATGTCGGACCTGACGCAGGAAGGCGTCATGATCGGCACGCCGAGCTACATGTCGCCGGAACAATGCATGGGCGAACCGGTTGATGCGCGCAGCGATCTGTTCTCGGCCGGTGCCGTGTTGTACGAGATGCTGACGGCCGCCCGACCGTTTGCGGGCCGTACTTCGACCGAAATCACCCATCGGCTGGTGCACGACGACGCCCCAGATCCCGGCGCGGCCGTGCCTGGCATTGCGCCGCGCCTCGCCGCGGTCGTGCGGCGCGCCCTGGCGAAGCGACCGGCCGATCGCTACGCCTCGGCACAGGCGATGGCCGAGGCCCTGCGACCATCCGTAGAGCACCCGGCAGCCGAGGATGCTACGGTGGTGGTGCGCACTGCGACCCGCGCGATTTCGCCGGCCGAGGCACAGCGGGCCGAACGCGCGCTGGCCGAATATCTCGGGCCGATCGCCAAGGTCCTGGTGAAGCGCGCGGTGCCGAAAGCGTCGTCGGCGGCGGCATTGTGGGAGGCGCTGGCGGCCGAAATCGAGCATGCCAACGATCGCGCCGCCTTCCTGCGACAACGTTCTTCAGGCTGACGCGGCGGGCTTGTGACGGGCGGTCCGTCCGCGCACACTCGCCGCCATGCCCGACCTGTGCCACGGCCCGTTCCATTTGCGCCCGCCGGAAACGCCGGCGGAGTGGGAGACCTATCACCGGATTCGACGAGAAGTGCTGCTGGAAGCTCAGAAATACGCCATGGAGCATCCCGACGAACATGCGCCGGGGCACCATCCGATGCTGCTCTGGCGAGACCTGAAGCCGGTAGGATCGATCCGTATCGATATCGATGACGCTGGACGCGCGGGGCTGCGCCTGGTGGCCGTGGATCCCGATTTGCAGAAGCAAGGCTGCGGGCGCGCGCTGCTGAGCCTCGCCGAGGCGTTCGCGCGCGAGCGAGGCTGCACCCACGCGGTGCTGTACGCGACGCTCGATGCGGTCGGATTCTATGCCAAGGCCGGTTACCAGGAAGAGGACTGGGACGACGTCTATGTCAGCGGCATCGTGCAAATGGCAAAGGCGCTGTGCGATGCGACGCAGGAGGAAGTTCGATGAGCGTCGTCACGGTGGAAGCACGCGGAGCCGTCTCAATTATTCGTATCAACCGGCCCGAGAAGCTGAATGCCATCAGCGCGGCGGTGGCGGTGGAGCTGCAACGCGCATTCCAGGCGTTCGATGCAGCGCCGGAGCAACGCGTTGCCGTGCTGTCGGCTGCGGGAGAGCGGGCGTTTACCGCGGGCGCGGATGTCAGTGATTTGCCGGAGCTGTGGCGCGCAGTGCCGGGTGTGGGGTTCCAGACGGACAAGCCGATCATCGCCGCGACCTCCGGCTGGTGCGTTGGCGGCGGGATCGTGCTGGTGATGATGTGCGACCTGATGGTCTCGGCCGACAGCACGGTATTCTATTATCCCGAAGCCAGGCTGGGCGTGACCGGCGGCATGATCAGCTCGCTGGTGACGCGGATGCCCCACAAGCTGGCGATGGAGATGATGCTGTTGTGCAGCAAGGTCTCTGCGCAGCGGGCATATGACGTCGGGTTCGTCAACAAGGTGGTGCCGAATGGCACGCATGAGACAGAAGCGGTGGCGATGGCGGAGCAAATGCTGGACTCCGCTCCGCTGGTGATGGGCGCGCTGAAGCGCCTGGCCGCGGAGGCGCTGGCGGTGGGGCCGGTAGAACGGATGGTGGCCGTAAGCCAGACGCTGGCCCGCGTGCGCGGGAGTGAGGATTTGCAGGAGGGCATCCGCGCGCATCGCGAGAGGCGCAAACCGGCGTTTCGTGGGCGGTGAGGGGACGGCTCAGGTCAGGTGAATAAGCTCCCCGTGCCGCAAGGAAGGGGAGATTCTGCGCCACCGCACCCTGTCACCGCCCCCTGTCACCGCCCCCTGTCACCGCCCCACAAAGTTCGGCTTGCGCTTCTCTCGGAAAGCGGCGACGCCTTCGTGGTGGTCCTCCGTCTGGTCAAGTTGCGGCTGCACGAAGGCTTCGTAATCCAGGAAGTCCTCGTAAGTCGGACCGCTCGCCATGTGGAACAGTTTCTTTGCCATACCGAAGGCGAAGGTGGGGCCGGAAGCAAGATCCTGGGCCAGCTCCTCGGTCTTCGCCATCAGCTCCCCATCCGGCACAACGTGGTTCACCAGCCCAAGCGCCAGCGCCTCGGGGGCTTCAACGAAGCGGGCGGTGAACACCAATTCCTTGGCGCGCGCCAGGCCGATGCGGCGCGTCAGGAACCAGATTGCGCCGCCGTCAGGCGCCAGTCCGATGCGGCGGAAGATCTGCGAGAATCGCGCGGTCTCCGATGCCACGATCAGATCGCAGGCGAGCGCGATACTCCAGCCGATGCCCACGGTTGGGCCGCGCACCGCCGCGATCACCGGCTTCTCGATCGCATGCAGCGTGCGCAGGAAGGTGTGGCTGTTGCCTTGCAGCCGCTCGCGCTCGGCGCGCAGCCCGCCGCGCTGCATGCGCCCGACATCGGCGCCGGTGCAGAAGGCGCGGCCTTCCCCGGTAACGATGATCGCGCGCACATCGTTGTTGAAGCGCAGCGCGGCGAAATGCTCGGAAAGCTGCTGGCGCATCTCGATGGTGAGCGCGTTCAGCTTCTCCGGCCGGTTCAGCGTGACCTTCGCGACCGCGCCTTCAATACTGAGATCGACCGACATCCAGCATCCTCCTGCTCCGTCGGCTGCATCCAAGCGTGTTGACGCGGCAGGGGCAAGGCGCCGTAGTAGGCCTCGTTCGCGTCCCGGGAGAGCTTCAGGAGGAGACCATGCGCCCGTTCGAAGGCATCCGTATCATCGACATCACGCACGTGCTGGCCGGGCCGTTCGCCGCGTATCAGTTGGGCGTGCTCGGCGCCGACGTGATCAAGGTGGAGCATCCCGATGATCCGGACCAGAGTCGCGGCTCGGGCACCGACAACGCGCTGAACCACACCTGGATGGGCACCGGATTCCTGACCCAGGCGTCGAACAAGCGCTCGATCACGCTGAACCTGAAGACCGAGGCCGGGCGCGACATTCTGCGCAAGCTGGTGCGCACCGCCGATGTACTGGTGGAGAACTACCGGCCCGGCGCGTTCGAGGCCCTGGGCCTCGGCTATGACGACCTGCGGAAGATCAATCCAAAGCTGATCTACGCGTCGTTTTCCGCGTTCGGCCAGGGCGGCCCGCGGCGCACGCAGACGGCGTATGACCACGTGATCCAGTCCACCTCCGGCATCATGGCGGTGACCGGTACGCCGGAGACGAATCCGGTGAAGGTCGGCCCTCCGGTGGTGGATTACGCGACCGGCACGATGGGCGCCTTCGCTCTGTCGGCCGCATTGTTCCAGCGCGAACGCACCGGCGAGGGACAGCGCATCGATATGGCGATGCTGGATGTGGCGATGATCCTGCAGGCTTCGCCACTCACCGGTTACCTGCGCAACGGCCGCCACCCGCGGCCACATGGCAACAAGCAGCCGCATGCCACCAACAGCGCCTATCAGACCAAGGACGGGCTGGTGATGCTGGGCGCCTCGAATTTGCGGCAGCAGCGGCGGCTGTGGACGGTGCTGGAGCATCCCGAGATGATCAAGCGCAGCAACGACGAGCGCGATGCCGACCGTGCACGAGAGGAGGCGCTGCTGGAGCAAATCATGCCGACGCGCACGGCGGTGGAGTGGGAGGAGTATTTGCAGGCGCGCCACGTGCCGGCGGCGCGGGTGCGCACGATGGGCGAGGCGGTGGCCGATCCGCAGATCGCGACGCGTGGCGTGCTGCATCGGTTCGAGGATGGCGCGCCCGGCGTGAATGGTCCGTTCGCCGTGCCACTGGCGGCGTTCAAGTTCGCGCATGACGGGCCGCGGATCGATACGCCGCCCCCGACGCTCGGGCAGCACAATGACGAGGTGCTGCGGGAGTTGGGATACAGCACCGCGGACATCACCGGGCTGAAGGCCCAAGGCGCGATCTAAATCTGCCACCCCCAGGACGCGATCTGAAGGCGCGACATAACGCCCTTCACGCGGGAAAAGTTCAGTCGCAAGAAAGGACTCGCCATGCAAATCGGACGTCTCGGCGCCTGGTACTCGATGGACAAGCTGGGAGGCCCAGCGCAGATCAAGGCATTTGCCGCGACTGTGGAACGGCTTGGCTATGACGTGCTGTGGTATCCGGAATCGCGCGGTTTCGAATCGCTGTCCGTGGCCGGCTTCGTCCTCGGCGAGACGACGAAGCTGAAGCTCGGCAGTTCCATCGCCAGCATCTACGCGCGCGATGCCTTCACCGCGCGACGCGGCATGCTGTCGCTGCACGCGCTGTATGGCGAGCGCTTCATCCTTGGCCTGGGCGTCAGCCATTTGCCGATGGTGGAAGGCCTCCGCGGCCATCGTTATGAAAAACCGGTGCCGGCGATGCGCGCCTACCTCGATGGCATCTGCAAGGGCGAGGCGGGGTCGGAGAACTGGCCGCTCGCGATTGCCGCGCTCGGCCCGTTGATGCTGAAGCTGGCGGCGGAGAAGACGCGCGGGGCGCTGCCCTACAACACCAATCCACGGCACACGGCGGAGGCGGCAAAAATCCTCGGTCCGGGCAAGTGGCTGGCGATAGAGCAGAAGGTGACTCTTGAGACGGATGCCGCCAAGGCGCGGGCGATGGGGCGGAAGGAACTGGCGCGCTACATGACGCTGGACAACTACCGCAACAACTGGCTGCGCATCGGCTTCACCGAGGCGGACCTTGCGAATGGCGGCTCCGATAAGTTCATCGATGCGATGATGCTGTGGGGCGATGTGGACAAAGTGAAGCAAGGCCTGCGAGCACATTTCGATGCGGGCGCCACGCATGTAGCGATCCAGCCGGTGCATGCCGACGGTGATACCGCCGCGCGCGACGCGATCCTGGCGGCGCTGGCAGATACCTGAGCTAATACCCGACCGAACCAAGAAACTGGTGGATCGCCTGCGCCATCAGCCCGGGAGTCTGTACCGCGGCGAAATGCCCTGTGTTGACTCGCAGATACTCCGCACCAGGCACGGTCTTCGCCAATGCCTCCACCGCATCCGGCGGACGCAGCCCGTCATGCGTGCAGCCGATCAGCAGCGTAGGGCACGCGATGCGCGTCACCTCGCCGGTCAGGTCCTGCGCTGCCAGCATGCGGCTGATCGCGGCGAAGCTGTGTGGATCGTTGCACAGCCAGCGAGCACGGAACTTGCGGAACTCCTCGGCATTGTGCCGCACGGCCGGCGGATACGAATTCGCCAGGCTGCTCTCCACAACGCCGAACATGCCGCCCGCTTCGATCGCGGCCGCGCGATCCAGCGTGCCCTGCCGCCTCTCGCCACTGACACCGAGCGCCGGACTGCTGACCACCAGTGCTCCCGCCCGCGCCGCATGCCGCACGGCGAAGTGCATCGCGATGCCCGCCCCTACCGCGGTGCCAGTCAGCGCCACCTTGCCATCAATTCCATGCGTGTCGAGCAACGCCGCGATATCGTCCGCCATGTCGTTCCAGGTAACCGGAGTGCCGAGCTTCGCCGACAGGCCCGCACCGCGCGTATCGAAGCGCAGCACACGCCGCGCCGCGGCGAGCGTAGGCATAACCTGATCCCATGATTCCAATGTGCCGCCCATCTCGTGCACCAGCACCAGCGTGCTGGGACCGCGGCCGCTCAGCTCGCAACGCAGGCTGGTGCCGTTGACTTCGATCCAGTTCATGCCGAACGTTCCCTCAACTTCCGTGCACGAGCCTATCCTCGGCGCGAACATGGTCAAGGAGATACCGGATGGCGCCGCCGATGACGCTGCACTGGTCGCCACGCTCGCCGTATGTGCGCAAGGTGATGATCGCGGCACACGAAATGGGATTGCAGGATATGCTGCGCCCGGTGCGCACCGTGGTCGGTGGCACCACGCCGCATCGCGATCTGATGCGCATCAATCCGCTGGGCAAGATCCCGACATTGGAACTGCCGGGCGGTTCGGTGTTGTACGATTCCCCGGTGATCTGCGAATACCTCGACACGCTGCACGATGGTCAAAAACTGTTCCCCGCGTCATGGCCCGCACGTGGCGTGGCACTGCGCCGCCTGGCGCTGGGCGACGGCATGCTGGACGCGGCGCTGCCCTGGCTCGGCGAACGATTCCGCCCGCCGGAGCGCCAATCGCAGCCGCACATGGATTTGTGGCGCGAAAAGCTGACGGCCTGCGTGGACGCATTGGAGCATGAAGCGGATGACCTCGCCAACAGCGCACTGACCATCGGCCATATCGCGATCGGCGTCGCGCTGGCCTACCTGGACTTCCGCTTCGACGAATTGCAGTGGCGCAACGGTCATCCGCGCCTGACCGCGTGGCACGCCACGTTCATTCAGCGACCGTCGGTATTGGCAAATCCGCCGATCGACGACCGGTGAATCCGGTCAGACCGCTTCTGCTTCCAGCGATTCCCCTGAGTCGCGGTGTTCCAGCCTGATGCCCGTCTCGCCGGAAAGATGCGCGCGGAAAACGGCGATTGCGAAGCGGTAGTCCTCGATGACGTCCGCGGCAGAGTTAATCTTCGAATAGGTGAGGGTTGACAGGATGTCACGCAACACCAAGCGGTCCAGCGGCACGGCCGCGCCGGTTGTCATGACGAAATCATCCACCGTCTTCAGCCGGCTGGCGAACAGGGCGCCAACCGGCATCGTGGCTTCGAACCCTTCGTCCATGAGCCGAAGGGTTCGCTGCCCGGCAATGTCCAGGACATTCAATCCGGCAGTTTGGTGGCGGCCTTCAACAAGACATACCGTGAAACGCGCTGCCTGAGCAGCCCGCAACATCAGCGCTTCGTCACTGCCGGGAGCGGGTCGCACCGAACGCGCGTAGCGGTCGATACCGCGCGACCGTCCGTCCTTTGATGTGTGAAGCGCAAGGTCGTAGACGTAGGCCATGTCTTCCACATCGTCCAAGACGAACGAGCCGCCGAACACCAACCCAAGCTTGCGCCCATGCTCCATCATTGACGGGCGACTGACAAATTTGATCGCGGCATTGTAGTGCTGCTTGCTGACGGCACGCAGATGCCGATAGCGCTCGATTATCTTTGCTCGGGTCATGGCATGCTCCTTCGCAGCCGGCAGGATCGACCCTAGACAGGGCGCCCGAGTCGCACCCAGCTGCAGAAAAAGTGCCAGAAATTCGACGCCCTGGCCTCGTCCGGCAGGCCATCGAACACGGTCTGCCCGTTGTTCATGATCACCACACGGTCGGCGATCTGTAACAATGCCGCAACATTTTGCTCCACCAGGATCGCGGTCATGGCGCGGGAGCGGCAGACCTCCTGTACCTGGCGGAACATCCACTCCACCAGGTTCGGCGCCAGCCCGATTGACGGTTCGTCCAGCAGCAGCAATTCCGCTCCGGTGGCCAAAAGTCGTGCCACTGTCAGCAACTTCTGCTCTCCGTAAGAGAGATTGCGCACCGTGTCATCGGCGCGGTCGCCGAGCCCGACATGCTGCAGGGCCGCCAACGCCTCATCGCGGCGCCGGCGTTGACGGCGTCCGGCGTGCAGTGGACGGAAAATGGCGCCGAGCGGCTCCTCGGCGAATTGGCGCGGCAGTGCCACCATGACATTGTCCAACGCCGAAAGTTCCAGGAACAAACGTAGGTTTTGGAAACTGCGCGCGATGCCGGCATGGACGATGGCCTGCGGCCGCAAGCCGTCGAGTGAACGGCCACGGAACACGACGTGGCCCTGGTTCGGGCGGAGAAATCCGGTGATGGCATATCGCGGCGGCGGATGCAGGCGGACGGTTTCCCAGGGTCAACCCGGCAACGGTTGCCGGTCCATCGCGCGTTCGCTAGCGTCTGGCGCGTGTCTGAGCCGATGGGAACGTTACGCCAATGAGCAAGCATGTGGTCGCGACGGTGGCCGAGATTCCGCCCGGACAGCGCAAGCTGGTGACGGTGCGCGGGCGACCGATCGCCGTGTTCAACCTCGGCGGCGAGTTCTTTGGCTTGTTCAATCGCTGTCCGCACCAGGGCGGCCCGATGTGCGAAGGCGTGCTGACCGGGCTGATCGAGTCCGACGATCCCGGTCGCTACAAATACTCGCGGGCCGGCGAGATCCTGCGCTGCCCCTGGCATGGCTGGGAATTCGACGTGCGCACCGGCCAGTCGTTCTGCGATCCGTCGAAGATCAGCGTGCGCAGCTATCCGGTGGAAGTGGCGGAAGGCCAGCGTGTCGTGCAAGGCCCGTATGTCGCCGAGACGATCCCGGTGACGGTGGAACAACAATACGTGGTCGTCGACCTCTAGGCGTCGCCGCACGCCGCGTTGGCGTTCACAAGTACTCGCGTGCACGACCGCAACCACGTTCACGCGTTCTCGCGTGCATGACCTCAAGCATCTGCGTGGCGCCGTCGGTGAACCGCGCCTGTGCGCATCGCGTTTCTGGTGCCGGCAGCATTGGGACTGCCGTGTCGCAGGAGACCGATCGATGCCGCAACAAACCGCAACGCAACAGCCCGCCCGAGTGCCGGGCGACGCCGAGGCGCCGCCGAAGACCGAAGCCGACCGCACCGCTGCCGAGGCGGTGAAGCGGTCCGACCGCACCGAACCCACGCGTTCGGCACAAGGTCAGGCGAAGAAACCAGAACAAGATCGGGCGACGAAACCAGACTGAGCGTGCTGCCTCGATCCGACGCAGATCAGTCGAGCGACGACGCCGCCGGCCTTGCGAGTGCCATCCGCATGATCGCCGTGCTGGCCGGCGTGGTGCTTGCGGTGTGGTTGCTCTCCGACATCGTGCTGTTGATCTTCATGGCGGTGCTCATCGCGCTGATCCTGCGCGGCATCAGCCATTGGGCCGCACGCCGGACACATTTGCCCGATGGCGCGATGCTGGCGGCGGTATGCGTGGTGATGGCGGCGCTCTTGCTCGGCTTCCTCTATTACATCGGCCCCAAGCTCGCGGATGAATCGCAGGCTTTGTGGGTGCAGGTGCACCATCAGGTCGACCAACTGCGCCAGACCTATGGCAGCACTGCCTGGGGGAAGGAGATCTTCGAGCAATCGTCGTCCACTGCGGCAGTGCAGAACCATGTGGTGAATTATGCACGCACAGTGGCCACGTCGACGATCGGCAGTCTGGCCAGCGCCCTCATCCTGATCGTCACTGCGTTGTATTTCGCCATCGCTCCGGACCTCTACTTGCGTGGCGCAGTGGCGTTGTTTCCTCTGCCGTGGCGTCCGCGCGTGCACCAAGTCCTGCTGGACGTCGGCAGGACGCTGCAATGGTGGTCGCTGGGGCAGTTGATCGACATGGCCGTGGTCGGCGTGATGACGGGGGTCGGCCTGGCATTGCTCGGCGTGCCGCTGGCGCTGTCCCTGGGCGTGCTCGCCGGATTGTTCACCTTCGTCCCGTATTTCGGGGCCATCGCGGCGGCGCTTCCCGCCATGCTGGTGGGGATTACCATCAGTTGGCAAACATCGTTGTGGGTACTGGGGATTTTCCTGCTCTGTCACGCCGTCGAAGGCTATCTGGTTTCGCCGCTGGTGCAGCACCGCACGGTGCGTCTGCCGCCGGCCCTCAGCATTCTTTCGATGACGATCCTTGGCACATTGTTCGGCCCACTCGGCGTCATCCTGGGCACGCCGGTCGTTGCCGCAGCGATGGTGGTGGCGCGCGAGGCGTATGTTGGCGATGTGCTGCGCGATCCCGAGATTCTGGGTGCGCGGGAACAAGAGGTGCCTGCGCCGCATGATGCGTCCGCCGCGCGGCACGGCGGAGCATGACGCGGTCGCACGCTCGCGCAGTGGTGCGCCACCCGGTCGCCGCCTACACTGCCGCTCGATTCGACGGCAGAGGGACGCTCCGGGCATGGACTTCCATATTTCTCCGCAGCAACGCGAGATGGTCGCCTCGGTGCGCGAGCTGGCGCAATCCGAGTTCAAACCCGTGGCCGGCCGCTGGATGGATGGCACGTTTCCCTGGGAGAACATGCGCAAGCTGGCGGCGCTCGGCGTGCTCGGCATGTCGGTGCCGGAGGAATATGGCGGCCTGGGCCTGCCGATCCTGGATACAGCGCTGATCCTGGAGGAAATCGCCAAGGTCTGTTACGTCACCGCGATGGCCGTCCTCGGCGAGGCCGGCGTGCAGACTCGCGTCATCGCGCGCTATGCGCCGGCATCGCTTCGCGAACGAATCCTGCCGAAAGTCGTCAGCGGCGACTGTATGCTCGCGATCTGCATGACCGAGCCGCATGCCGGCACCGATGTCGCCAACTACCGCACCAATGCCCGCATCGTCGGCGACCGCGTGATCTTGAAAGGCACCAAGACGCTGATCAGCCGTGCGCCGGAAGCCGGCGTGTTCATCGTGTTCACCCGTGTGGATGGCAAGCCCGGCCGAGAGGGGATCGGCTGCGCGCTGCTGGAGCAGGGGACGCAGGGGTTCGAGGTCACCGGCACGTTCCACACCATGGGCGGGGAGAACCTGCACGAGATCCAGTTCAACGATTGCGAATTGCCGCTGGAGAACCTGGTGATCCGCGAGGACGGTTTCCGCAGATTGCTGACCGCGTTCAACACGCAGCGCTGTTTGAATCCGTCGATCTCGCTCGGGCTGGCGGAGGGCGCGTTCGACGAGGCGGTGAACTATGTCCGTGAGCGTACCGTGTTCGGCAAGCCGATCGCCGATCATCAAGGCATTCGCTGGAAGCTCGCAGACATGTTCAAGGACATCGAGGCGGGGAGGGGGCTGCTATATCGCGCCTGCCTCACCGCCAATCCGTTCCCCGATCCGTTCATGGCCGCCGCCGCGAAGGTGTTCTGCAACGAGATGTCCCTGCGCGTGACCAGCGAGGCGGTGCAGATGCACGGCGGCTTCGGCTTCACCGACGAATATCCGGTGTCGCGCTTCTATCGTGGTGCGCGCTACGGCACGATCGGCGGTGGCACGTCGGAGACGCTGCGCGACCTGATCGGCAAGAAGATCGTCGGCGACACGGATTTCTCGCAGGGCATTCTCGGATTGGGAACCTATTGACGTGCTGCTGACCGAGGCCGACGGCAAGGCGCTGTTTGCCGAATACGGGATCGAGGTGCCGCGCGGCGTGCTGTTGTCAGAACCGGTTGCGTCAGGGCTGCCCGGTGCGGGGCCGTGGATCGTCAAGGCGCAGGTGCCGGTGGGGGGACGCGGCAAGGCGGGCGGCGTGCTGCGCTGCGAGTCGCCCGCACAGGTGCAGGCGGCGCTGCGGCAATTGCTCGGCAGCCGGTTGAAGGGGCACGCGGTGGAGACGTGCCTGGTCGAGCAAGCGGTGGCGGGCGACGAACGTTATTTGGCCGTTATGGTGGCTGCAGCGGACTATGGCCTGCGTGCGATCTATGGGCACCAGGGCGGCATCGACATCGAACAATCCGACGCGCCGGCGGGGCGGCCTTGCGCCGCGGATATCGATGCCGTGGCCGCGGCGTTTGCGGAACTGACGGCCGATGAGCCGCGGCAACAAGCCCAGGCGCTCGTGGCGACCGGACGCAAGCTGGCGGCACTGCTGCTGGAACGCGAGCTGGCGCTGGCGGAGATCAATCCGTTGTTCGTCTCAGCAGCGGGTTGCGTTGCCGGCGATGCCAAGGTTGCGGTCGATCTCAATGCGGTGGATCGCCAGCCGCGGATCGCTGCGTTGGTCGCGCAGCGTCCCGCTGTTTATGGCGATGCCGATCGCAAGTTGCGCGAAGACTTCGATTACGTCGAGCTCGATCCGCAGGGTGAGATCGGGCTTGTCACGACCGGCGCCGGCCTCTCGATGATGCTGATCGACGAGCTCACCGCGCGCGGCGGCAAGCCGCTGAACTTCTGCGACATCCGCACGGGGCAGATGCGTGGCAGCCCGGCGCGGCTGATGCGCGTGCTGGAATGGATCACGTCGCGTTCGTCGCTGCGTGTGGTGCTGGTGAACATCTTTGCCGGGATCACGGACCTTGCCGAGTTCGCAACTCTGCTGGCGGCGGCGGTCGAGGGCACGCCGAGCCTGCGCGTGCCGGTCGTCGCCAGGCTGGTGGGTCGGGGCGCGGTGGAGGCGAAACGGATCCTGTCGCAGCGGCGGCCAGACATCGTGGTGACGGAGGATCTGGAAGCGTTGCTGGGGCAGGTGGTCGGCACTGCGAACCGGGCGAAGCCTGCGATTCACCCCGTCCTCGGTCCGTTGCGCGGCCAAAGTCGGCAAGGGGAGGGGGAGTCTTCCGGCCCGATCCCCACCATCCTGTCCGCTGTCTCGCGCGCCACCCCCGTCATCGTGCAGGGCATCACCGGGCGCATGGGGCGCACGCATGCGGCGCTGATGCGCGGGTACGGCACCAATATCGTTGGCGGAACGTCGGCGCGGCCGGACGCAACCGAGGCCGCCGGCGTGCCGGTGTTTGCCAACTGCGCCGCCGCGGTCGCGGCCACCGGCGCGGTCGCGTCAGTGGCAATGGCTCCGGCGGAGGAAACCCTCGATGCGGTGCTGGAAGCCATCGCCGCCGGGATCAAGCTGATCGTCACCGTCGCCGAGGGCATCCCGCAGCACGACGCTCTTCGTATCGGCAGCGCAATACGCGATGCGGGCGCTGTCTGGATCGGCGGCTCCACGCCAGGCCTCGCGATCCCGGGCGAGATCAAGCTGGGCTTCCTGCCTGATGTCGCATTGCTCCCCGGCCCGCTGGCGATCATGACCAAGAGCGGCACGCTGTCCTACGAAGTCGGCTATCGCCTGGCGCGGCATGGCATCGGCCAGAGCATGTGGGTTGGCGTCGGTGGCGATCCGGTGAAAGGTGTCCGCTTCGCCGACCTGCTGCCGGCGTTCTTCGCCGATCCACGTACGGCCGGCGTGATCCTGGTGGGCGAAGTCGGCGGCACGGAAGAGGAAGAATGCGCTGATGCTTTGCTCCAGCTTGGGCTGCGCAAGCCGGTCTATGCGCTGATCGCCGGGCGCGAAGCAAAGGAGGGTGTGGCGATGGGCCATGCCGGCGCGCTGGTGCACGGGGACTCCGGGACGCTGGCGACCAAGACGCGACGCCTGATGGCAGCCGGTGCGCGGTGCTTCGGGTCGGTCGAGGGATTGGTGCAAGCCTGCGCTACGGATTTTCGCGTGTCCGGCGATTAGGTCGCAGGCCTCCAGCGGCCCGGCGCGGCTGCTTGCCGTGCCACGCCCGGCGGAGCAATCATCGCCGCCTGATCGGCCGAGCAGAGCCGCGCGGGAGGCAGCATGGAGTTCCTTCGCAACACCTGGTACGCCGCACTGTGGGCGCAGGACCTGGCGCAAGGCCAGCTTGTCGCGCGCACATTCCTGAACGAGCCAATCGTCTTGTTCCGTCAGGCGGACGGCCGCGCCGCCGCCATAGCCGACATCTGCGCGCACCGGTTCAGCCCGCTGTCGAGGGGCAAGATCGTGCACGGCGATCACGTGCGCTGCCCGTATCACGGCCTGGAATTCGACGCGCGCGGACAGTGCGTTGGCAATCCGCATGGCAACGGCCGCATCCCCAACAATATGAAAGTCCGCAGCTATCCTATCCATGAGAAGCACTCGCTGCTGTGGATCTGGATGGGCGATCGCCCGGCCGACCCGGCGCTGATCCCGGATTTCAGCTTGCTTGACCCCGACGGCGGACGCCTCGTCAGCAAGCGTGACTGGATACTCATGGCGGCCAATTATCGCCTGATCACCGACAACCTGCTCGATCTTAGCCACACCGCGGTGGTGCACGAAGGCATCCTTGGCAGCGAGCATACCATCCGCGCCGATCTGCAAGTAACGCAGACAGGCGACCAGATTCTTGTCGCGCGCAGCATTCCCAACGTGCCGGCCCCCGGCCTGTACGATGTGATGTTCCGTCGCGACGGCAGCCTCGCGGATGTCTGGATGGACATGCGCTGGGACGCACCGGGCTGCATGCTGAACGATACCGGCATCACCGCACCGGGCGCGTCGCGTTCGCAAGGCACGGGGTTCTGGGGCACGCATTTCCTCACGCCGCAGACCAACGACACGACCTATTATCTGTTCGCCGCGGTGCGCATGAACCCGATCTCCTGGGGCGAGCCGCTGGATTCGGAAATTCACAAGCAGATTTCCGATCTGCGCCGCATCGCGTTCGAGGATCAGGACCAGGTGATCATCAAGGCGCAGCAGGAGAACATCAAGCGGGCACCGTACCCGCTGCGGCCGGTGTTGTTCGATATCGACGTCGGGCCGGTGCGGTATAAGCGCGTGCTGGATGATCTGATATACCGGGAGAGATGTAACGATTTGCCTGCAGCGGAGAAACCTGAGGCTGCGGAGCTGGCAGTGTAGGGAGTCGGGCGTTGTCACGATAACTGTGGGTCGGTGTCACCGGTAACCAACCGATCCATAGTGCGCGGCACTGCTGTCCTCAATCGCCCGCGGCGGCAGCCGGCGCACCCGCCGCCACCGCGGCCGGCCGTGCCCGATGCCGCCGCATCAGCAGCAACAGCAGCAGCGGCGGTACGACGACAAAAGTCATCAGGTGAAAGTCATTGTTGTAGGCAATGATCTGCGCCTGGTGGTCGACCATCCGGTCCAGCAGCGCGGCGCCCTGCCGTGTCGCCGGAGACAGCCAGTGCGACACCGCGTCGTGGCCCTGCAGCACCCGGCTGAACGGCGTCAGCCCGGCGACGATATCGGCATGCGAGCTTTGCGTGTTGCGTACCAGCATCAGCGAGGTCACTGAAACCCCGAGCGCCTGCCCCATGTTGCGGCACAGCGCCTGCAACGACGTGGCATAGCCGCGCAGCGACGCTGGCAGCGTCGTGAAAGCCACCACCGTCATTGGATTGAACAACATGCCGATGCCGAAGCCCTGGACCAACAATGTCAGCATCATCGCGCGGTCGGACACGTCCGGCGTCCAGAAGCTGACGGTATAGAACGCGCCGCCCATGGTCAGCAGGCCGCACGCCATCAGCTTGCGATGATCGATGTGGTTGGACAGGCGGCTGGCGGTGAGCATGCCAACCATCACGCCCACACCACGCGGCGCCATCGACCAGCCGGCCGTCTCCACCGGGTATTGCGCCAGCGTCTCTAGATAGGGGGCCATCAACGCCGTGCTCGCCAGCATGACGGTGGCGGTGCACAGAACCATGGTCACGCCACAGACGAAATTGCGATCCTTGAATAAACCCGGTGGCAGGAATGGCCGCTGCGCCGTCAGCATATGGACAAAAAACAGATAGAATCCAAGGGCAGAGAGCACTGCCTCGATGATGATTTCGCGCGAGGAGAACCAGTCGAGGTCCTGGCCGCGGTCCAGCATGAGCTGCAAGGCGCCGACGCCCATGGCCAGCACGGCGAAGCCGGTCCAGTCGAAGCGCAGCTCGCTGCGCGGGGCGGCCTTCGGCAGGAAGATCAGCAGCCCGGTTACCGCGGCGATGCCGAACGGCAGGTTCACATAGAATACGTAGCGCCAATTATAGGCCTCGGTCAGATAGCCGCCGAGCGTGGGGCCGATGATCGGTCCCACCATCACGCCCATACCGAAGATGGCCATCGCCTGGGCGCGGCGCTCGAACGGGTAAATGTCCAGCATGGTGGCCTGCGACAGCGGCACCAGAGCGGCGCCGCAGACACCTTGCAGGAAGCGGAAGCAGACCATCTGGGTCAGCGAATCCGCGGCGCCGCACAGCATGGAGGCGATGACGAAGCCGGTCATGCAGACGACGTGCAGGTTCTTGCGGCCGAACCGCACCGCCATCCAGCCCACCGGCGCGGTCATGATCGCCGCGGCGATCACGTAGGAGGTCAGCACCCAGGTGATCTCGTCGGCGCTGGCCGACAGCGTGCCCTGCATATAGGGCAGTGAGACGTTGGCGATCGAGGAGTCCAGCGACTGCATCAGGTTGCCCATCATCACGCACAGCGTGATGATGCCGCGGTTATGGACGCGTTGGTTCGAGGTGGCGGACATCAGGCGGACGATGGTTTCCCTGGACGCTTCCGGACCGATTGTGTCCCCGAAGCGCGGTTCGCGCAAAGCGGACGCAGCTCGACCGGGCTGGCGCAGCCCAACCGGGGGCTCCGCCGGTCTTGGCCGTGTGCCGGCTTTGCGCAACAGTGCCGCCCATCGGAGGATATTCGCCATGGGCATCACCGCACAGCTATCCGAGTTCACTGCCGGTATTCGCCTGGACAGACTGCCCCCGGACGTGGTGGACCGGGCCCGCTTCCTGGTGCTGGACCTGGTGGGCAACATCGTGCGCGCCCGGCACGACGCGGAGAGCACCGCCTCGTTTCTGGCGGCGGTTCGTGCCATGGGTATGGCGGCGGGGAACTCGGGCGTGTTCGGCGATGCGGCGCGCTACACGCCGGCCGGGGCGGCCTTCCTGAATGGCGCCTTGGCGCACTCGCTGGATTTCGACGACACGCACGCTGCCGGCTCGCTGCATCCCGGCGCGCCGGTGATCCCGGCGGCGCTGGCGGCCGGCGAGATGGCGGGCGCCTCGGGCGCCGACGTGCTGGCCGGCATCATCGCCGGTTACGAGGTCACCTGTCGCGTCGCGCTCGCCTTGCCGGCGGGCGAACATTACGATCGCGGCTTCCACCCGACGGCGACCTGCGGCGCGTTCGGCGCGGCGGCGGCGGCGGCACGCGTTTTCGGCCTGGATGCCGATGGCGTGGCCGGGGCGTTCGGCACCGTGCTCTCCCAGTGCGCCGGCAGCCTGCAGTTCCTGGTCAACGGCGCGTGGACGAAGCGCTTCCAGGTTGGCTGGGCGGCATGCAACGGACTGATGGCCGCCACCCTGGTGCGCGAGGGTTTCAAGGGCGCCGCCGAGGCGCTGGAAGGACGCCACGGATTCCTGCGCGCCTACGCGCCCAAGCCGAATCCCGACCGCGCCGTGCAGGAGCTAGGGCGCGTGTTCGAGCTGATGGCGACGGCGGTGAAGCCCTATCCGTCCTGCCGCTACGGCCATGCCGGCATCGATGCCGCCCTGGCGCTGCGCGCGGCCAACGACCTGAAGGCGGCGGCGATCGAGCAAGTTACGCTCGGCCTGCCGCGGGCGGGGATGATGTTGATCGGCCAGCCGGCGGAGAAGAAGGCCAATCCGGAGAACGTGGTGGACGGGCAGTTCAGCGGGCCGTTCGTGATCGCCTCGGCGCTGGCGACCGGAGGGATGGGCTGGGACAGCTACAACCACCTGAACGATCCGGTGGTGCGCGGTTTGCTCCCCAAGATCACCTGCGAGTTCGATCCGGAGATCGAGGCGGAGTTCCCTGCCAACATGTCCGGCAAGCTGACCATCCAGGCGGGCGGCAAGCGGCTGAGCCAGAAGGTGGTGGTGCCGAAGGGCGAGCCCGCGAACTTCCTCACCGAGGCGGAGCTGCGCGCCAAGTTCGCCGGCCTGGCCGATAGTGTGCTGGGCGCCGAGCGTGCGGCACGGCTGGCCGATGCGGTGCTGGCGATCGACGCCACCGCCGACGTTGCCAGCCTGATGCGTCAGGCTGCCCCGCTGATGCCGGCCCGGCTGGCGGGCGAATAAGGCGGTCCGGGCGGGTCAGCGCAGCGCGAACAAGCCGCCTCGCGGGAGGCCGCCGCCCGGCAGGCCGGGTCGCGGCGCCGGCAAAGTGGACGGTTGGCATACCGCCAGCAGCCGTGCCGCGCTCAAGGCCGTGTGGCGGATCGCAGCCTCGGCCGGCAGGTGCAGGCCGTGGAACAGCGCCGCGACGATTACAACCACCGCGAGCAAGCGGCTGATGCGCAGGACGGGGGGAGGGCCGGCCAACCGCATCAGCGCAACGGCGCCACCCAGGCCGACCAGCGCGCCGAGCGCGACCTCGGGCAGGGAATGCAGCCCCAGCACCAGGCGGGAAAGGCCGATCACGACGCCTGCCAGCACCGCAATGGGCAGAATGCTGGCGCGCCGGCGGAGCAATAACGACGCCAGGCCGCCGGCGACGACGGTCGCGGCCGCGACATGGCCGCTCGGGCTGCGGATATCGGTGGGGCCGAAAACCGGGGGACAGCTCAGGAAAACGATCTTCAGCGCCAGCATGATGGTGAAGGTGACGCCGACGACGCCAAGCCACGCCAGGGCGCCACGCCGCCACCCCTGGAGCGCGAGCACGACAGCGATGGCGAACACAACCGGCAGCATCACCGCCTGGTCGGCGAAGTCAGTAAGGAACCTCATCGCACTGCAGTATGCCTCAAAACGCGAGGCAATGATATGGAAATGCGATGAGGCCCGGTGCGAGCGGTCATCGCGCAGTCGTGATCACGCTGCCGTGGAGACGCCATTATCGCTCGCCAATGATCAGCGAGGCATTGCAAGGAGATCGACCATGCACGCGATGCGACGAATCGCAGTTGGGCTGGCCGTGATGGGCACGTTGGGGGCAGGCGTCCTGGCCACGCCGGCCAACGCGGACTGGCACCACCACTACTGGCACGGGCACTGGTATCACGGATGCTGCTGGGGTCCGCCGGCTGTGGTGGTGGCGCCGCGGCCTTACTACTACGCCCCGCCACCGGTCTATTACGCGCCGCCGCCGCCGGTGGTGTACGCGCCGCCGGCGTACTATGCGCCGCCGGGGATCGGCATCGGCGTAACGATCCGCTGAACCTGGCAAGGGGGACCTGTGATGCGACGTGCCATTTTGATGCCCTGTGCCGCCGTGCTGGTGGCTGGGCTGGGGTTGGCGGGCTGCACCGATCCGTATGACCCGGGGCAGCGGGCGGTGGGCGGCGGTTTGCTCGGCGCTGGCGCCGGGGCTGCGATTGGCGGGCTGGCGGGGGGCGGCAGGGGCGCCGCAGCCGGAGCGCTGATCGGCGGCGCCGTCGGCGCCGTGGGCGGTGCGGCGACGACACCGCAACGCTCGTACTATCCGCCGCCGGGGTACGGTCCGCCACCGGGTTACGGGCCGGGCTATCCGCCGCCGCCGACCCAGTACTGAGATGCGGCAGGCGAGGCGGTCGGGCTACGGCTCGGTCGCCTCTGCGGCAGGAGAGGCGGCCAGGCTACGGCTCGGTCGCCTCTATGGCGGCGACGTCGAGCAAGCGCTCGATCACCTCCGGCTCCTGGGCGCCGGCGATGGCGTGGCGGCCGGCAATGACGAAGCAGGGGACGCCGTTGATGCCAAGGCGGTGGGCGCGGAGGTTGTCGGCGTGCACCGCGTCGGCCTCGGCGTCACTGCTCAGGAAGCGCTTGGTCGGGACGGGCTCCAGGCCGCAAGCCTGGGCGATGGTCAGCAGCACCGCGTGGTCGCCGATGTCGCGGCCATCGGTAAAGTGAGCCGAGAACAGGGCCTCCACCATTTCGTCGGCGCGGCCGAAGCGGGCGGCGTAGCGGACGAGGCGGTGGGCGTCGACCGAAGAGGGGGTACGGCGGATCTTCTCGAAGCGGAACGGGACTCCCTCCGCGCGGCCGATCTCGGCAATGGAGGTGTAGAGGCGGCGGGCGCGGTCCTCGCCGCCGAACTTGCGCACGACGTAGTCGGGCCGCGACATGCCGAGGCGGGGCATGTCGGGGTTGAGCAAGAAGGGACGCCAGGTGAGTTCGAACAACAGGTCCGGGCGGCGGCGGACCGTGCGCATCAGGCGACGAGTGCCCAGGAAACACCAGGGGCAGACGAGGTCGTAGACGATCTCGACGCCGAGCCGGGCTTTTGGTGGGGCGAGGATGTTCACGCGCTGATACTGCCGCGCAACGGGGCTGGTGTCACGGGGTTATCACCAGGGATGGTGAATGCGACCGGTGCGCTGGTTCGGAGGACCCCGCATTCCCGCCAAGTGGTCCGTTCGGCAGGGCGGGTCTCGCCTCGGAAACCTAACGCCATGACCGTCATCGTGACGTGCATCAAAGTCGCGGAAGATGGCAGCATCTGCGGAGGTGCGCGTGGAGTTCGCCTGGGAGAGCAAGCGGCGCGGATCACGTTGAGAGAGCGTCCCGTGTGCCGCGCGCCGTTCGGCTGCCCCCGTCAACCTATGGCGCTTCGCGCTACCCGTTCTGCATCAGCCGGCAAAGTGCTGTGGCAATCTGCTGCAGGGTGCCAAAGGCGCCGGTCGGAGCAGCGGGGATTAATAGTCCGGGATGAACCGCCATCGCCCATCAGTCCGATCGAGCAACGTGCGACCATGGCCGAAAGGCTCGCGCGTGACACCGCGCAGGTGGACCTCGATGCGATCGACGTCCAAACGGACGGCGATCATATGTTGTTCGGCAAATCCTGCGGGAAACAGCCGGTCTGCGTCGGGAGAGCATAGGACGCGCATTTCGGCTCTGTCCTCCAGCAGATGCGAGAATCCGCCCAGGGCGATGTAGGCGTCGCCGGAAGCGTGCTGGAAAGCGAGCGTCACGCGAGGCGAGGCTGTCATTTCCACGACCTTCCGCGAGCCACGGCGCACCAGGAAGCGGCGCGTCCATTCGTCTTGCTCAGGCTTGCCCGGATGCACCCGCACTGCGCGCGCGTTGGTGCCGCCATCGAGGGAGCGCGTGGCCAACCAGGCGAACGGAACATCCGCGATCGTATCCCGCGCCGCGACGAGGAAGCGGACGATATCCTCGTCCGTGACGCAGGGCGTTGCTGGCAAGGTCGACATGCCGGGCCTCCGGAAGTCCGGGCCATCATGACGCGATGTTGACGCCGAGGTCAAGAACCATCATTCTAGAACGATGGGTCATCCGATCTTCAGCAATACGGACTTCCTCAACGCGGCACTCGCTCTCGCCGCGGAGCGTGGTCCATCATCGGTCACTGTCGGGGCGATTGCTGGTATCTTGCGGGCGCCGACGGGATCGTTTTACCACCGCTTCGCGTCCCGCACGGCATTGCTCGCCGAACTCTGGCTGAACACCGTCGAATCGTTCCAGGTAGGGATTGGCGAGGCGCTCGATGCCGGTGACGGGTTACGTGCCGCGCTGCATACTCCCGCCTGGGTCAGGGCGCACCCGGACGAGGGGAGGTTGCTGCTGCTGTACCACCGCGATGATTTCGTGGAGGGCAATTGGCCGGAGGCGTTTCGTGAGCGCTTGGCGGAACAGGAACAACGAGGCCAGGCGCGGCTGAGAAAATTCGCGCGCGCAACGTTCGGCCGCGCGGGCACGAATGAGGTCCGCCGCGCCCAGTTCGTCCTGTCGGAAGTGCCGGTGGCGGCAGTTCGCCGGCATCTGCTGCGCCGCGAACCGCCGCCAAAGATCGTGGATGAATTGATCTGTACAACCTATCAGGCCGTGGTCGCCTCCCATTAGCCACTGCCGTCCCATGAGCGGCTGACTGGTGATATGATCGATCGCCGGCATTGAAGCCCGATGGCCAGTGGCATGCGGCTAACAAGGTGGATCCTCAACCACGGCGATTTCCGCTGCTTTGCCACAAATGATCGAGATGGTGATTCCCTGCTGCTGCCGCTACCATGCCATGACAGCTTGCCGGTACGGCCGCAATGCGCCTCGGCCGCGGCATCCGCGCCAGAGGCATCCAGCTCGTCGGCTCTGTCCTACTCGACGTTATCGGGGTCCGACTTTAGCATCCGATCCGTAGCCTATGTGAACCTCGGCGATCGACCTCCGTCGCAGCAGACTGAACCTTTCGTTCTCACATTCTGTAAGCAGGGTGCCCCCATGACCTCTCCCATCTTCCACTTGATCGCCGACGCCCCGAAGCCGGTCGCACCCTACAGCCATGTGGTGGAGCAGGATGGGTGGTGGTTCGTGACGGGGCAGCTCGCGACGGACCCGGCGGACGACGGTCTGCCGCTGCCCGACGGCATCGAGGCGCAGACGCACAAGGTGATGGACAATCTGCGACGCGCCCTGGCGGGAGCCGGCGGGGGATTGCAGAACGTCGTGTGCGTCCGGGCCTTCCTGGTGCATTTCGAACGCGACTATGCCGCATTCAACAGGGTCTACGCCGGTTACTTCCGGCCCGACCGGCTGCCGGCGCGCACCACGGTTGGCGTCACCGCGCTGGCGCGCGGCGGCATCGTCGAGATCGACATGATCGCGCGCCGGTAGCGGCCGTCCTGGCAGGGCAGGGGGTGGCCGCCTGCGCCGCGACCTCACGCAATTCTGCTTGCCCGTGCCGTCCTCCCGCCGCGTTTGGCAGGTGATTCTGTCATAGTTCGGGTGGCATGGGGGAACCAGGCGATGGCGTATTACACCAAGGTCTTGCAGCCGGAAGAGCATGTGCTGGCGATCGGCCGGCTGCATTGGTCGATCTACCTGCGGTCGTTCCTGATTCTGCTGCTCGCCGCCGCGGTGGCCATCGGCGCCTTCTGGGTGCCGGACCAGCAGTGGCAGCACATCGCCTGGCTCGCCGCAGCAGGGCTCGTGGTGCTCGGGCTGCTGGTATTCCTGGGCGAGTCCATTCGCCGTCACGCCACCGAGATCGTGGTGACTGACAAGCGGGTGATCTACAAGCGCGGCATCCTGTCGCGCTACACGGTCGAGATGCACATGAGCAAGATCGAGACCGTGGACGTGATGCAAGGCATCCTGGGGCGCTTGCTCGGCTATGGCACGGTGGAGATTCGCGGCACCGGCTCTGGCATCGAGCCGCTGCGCCACATCGGCCACCCGCTGCAGATCCGCAACGCGATCATCGCCGCGTAGCCGTCGCCGCCGCCCGCTTGTCGTTGCGAGTTCCGCAGAGGCTGCCGCATCGCCCGGCGGCAGCCGTGCGGCGCAGGAGGGATTTGCGAACTACAAGCCAAGAGTTCCGGCCTCATGCGGTCGCGACTTTTGGGTTGGCGCGACCAAATTATTTCACCTGATGTGTTGCATGGCACAAACAGGCCCGCTTTTCCTCGTCATGTTCGCATCGCTCGCTACCATGGTGGCAGCGGCACAGAGGAGGAAGTCATGACGAGGCCAATGAACTCAGAATCAGCCGTCGATATGGACGCTGTGGCAGGACGTGGCGAGATGCACGATCTGTCTGCGCGCGAACTTGACATGATCAGTGGCGGCTTTGTACCCGGCGCGTTGGCGGACGCGGGACATCTCCGTCTGGTCACGGGGTCTGATGGGAATTCCTACAAGGATTAGCCCGTCTTGTCTGATGTCCGCCGGACCGGCGGCTGTTTCGTCCCGCGAGCGGTTGGCAGTGGCGGGCGTGTTCCGCCACTCCGACGTGGCATTGGGTGATTGCAGCCTGTGCCGCGAAACATCCGCCGCGATCGGCTCATTGTGTTGTACGACACATTGTAGTCGCGCTGCATGGCAGTGCCGCCCGGCCGGATTCGGATCGTAACCGTGATTTTGCCGCGAACCGACGCATCAGGACTCGTGAGCACATTCAACGGTCAAACCGCGCCGCAGAATTTTTGACTTGCGCATAAACGAGCCACGCTGAGCCTTCCATGGTAAGGTGGCGCTATGGCTCTGCAACCGAGTGATCCAAGACTGCGCTGGGTGGTGCGCCTCGTGGCGCTGCTGAACGTTGCCTACTTTGGAGTCGAGTTCAGCGTTGCTTTAGCCATTGGCTCGGTGTCGCTCTTTGCCGATAGCGTTGATTTCCTTGAAGATGCGTCGATCAATCTCCTGATTGCCGCGGCGCTGGGCTGGACTGCGCAGAAGCGGGCGCGACTCGGCATGGTGCTGGCCGGTATCCTCCTGGTGCCAGGCATAGCCACCCTCTGGACCGCGTGGCGAAAGTTCAATATTCCGTTGGCCCCCGAGCCGCTCCCGCTGTCACTCGCGGGACTAGGCGCACTCGGAGTGAATGTGAGCTGTGCCATTTTGCTGGCCCGCTACCGCCACCATGGTGGCAGCCTTACGCGGGCCGCGTTCCTGTCTGCACGAAATGATACTATGGCAAACATCGCTATCATCGTTGCCGGTCTTGCCACGGCTCTTGCCTGGCGGTCAGCGTGGCCTGATTTGATCGTCGGACTTGGCATCGCCGCGCTCAATTCCAACGCCGCGCGTGAGGTCTGGACAGTGGCCCGCGAAGAGCATCGGGCGGAACTATCGAACATTTAGATAGCCGACCTTTCCGGCGTGTCTGCCCTCCGCAGTCGTTGTCCGCTATGGCCTGGCCGGCCTGCCCCGGTTGCGTGGACGGCAGAGTGCTGCGGAATCCTGGACCGATGATGTAATGGGATCATCCGGATAGGGGAGCAGGGGGACCGGGCCGTGTCGAGAGCTACAGCTTACGCAAGCGGCGTTTCCTGCCCTGCCGCTGAAAACCGTATTGCAACCGGCGCGGGTCGGCGGGTTTCACACGACCAATCACCGCGCTATACTGCGACTTCTGCAGGGCCTTCTCATTGCGGCGGGGCTCTATCAGCTCACGCCATCGAAGGATCTGTGCCTCGCCAAATGCCGTACGCCGATCAGCTTCATCATGACGTCGTGGTGCTGGCCGTGCCGCACGTCCTGCCCACGTTCATGGCAGAGGGCAGCATGGTCAGGACCACGCCGGCCGCATCGATGCCGATGGGGCATACGACCATGCACGCGCCGGCCAGGCGGTGAAGGAACACTGGCTGCAATACAGCGCTGGCGTGCGATAGCGCATGGTCGCTGAATCCGTCGGCGAGCAATAACCGTCAGTGAGCGATCAATTTCCTCAGAAACCCCCCCGCCCTTGAGTTGCCGTGCAAACATGAGACTGTCGAAGGATATTGACATTCCCGCAAACAACCAGCCTTGCCCCGAGCCTCCATCGCGGGGGATCACAACGCGTTAGCGCGTGGCTCGGTCATTCCCCCGCAGTGGCCGATGCGGCGGTCCCGGCCATCCGTCGCCCGTCCATCCCGAGCGCCAGCAATGCCGCGGCGAAACAGACCAAAGCCAGGATGAGGCAGCGCGTCGAGACGTCGTGGCGCACCACATCCAGTTCCGAGGCGCAGAAATCCCCGAGTGTCCCTGCCATGGACAGCACCGCAAATCCTGCCGCTGCCGCGGCGCCCGCCAGGAGGTAAGGCGCCAGAATCCAGGTCAGCGCGGCGATTGCCGGAACCAGTGCCGCGACCGCGGCCAGCAGCAGCACCCCTGCCGTCGCGTTCGACAGCATCGCTGCGATCGCCAATGCCAAGCCGATCAGCGCCAGGCCGATGGCCAGCGACCGGCGCAACCATCGGCCATTGTTCCAGCGCAATCCCGTCACCACGGCACCGACCGCGCCGAGCATTGCGGCCGCGCCCATGATGACAGCGCCAACTCCCGGTGCCAGATAGCCGGTCTGCTGCATCGCCAGCGGCACCCACATGCCCAGGCTGCCGATGACCGCTCCGATCGCCAGCCGGGCGCCGGCGAGTCTCCAGTTTGCCATGCTCCGCAGCCCATCGAAGAAGCCACCCGGAGAGCGGTGCCGCTCGTCCTGACGGAGCTGCGTGATCAGCCAGTGCCGCTCCGGGTGAGGCAGCCAGCTTGCCTCGGGCGGGTTCTGCGGCAACGCGTCCAGCACGTGCAGCCCCAGCCACACCGCCGGCACGCCCTCCACCAGGAACAACCAGCGCCAGTCGGTGATGCCAAACCATTGGGGTAGAAGCAGAATGAGGTTGGATGCTTGCTCGCCGAGCAATGGCACCAGCGAGGCTGCGGCCACGATGGCCGCGATCGGCAAAGAGCGGTGCCGCGGCGGCATCCACTCGGTGAGGTAGAACACCATGGCCGGCATAAGGTTGGCCTCGGCCATGCCCAGCAGGATGCGTAGCGCGTAGAGCGAACCCTCGCTCCACACCACGGCGTGGGCCATGGCGATCACGCCCCAGGCGATGACGATGCCGCAAATCCAACGCCGTGCGCCGAAGACCAGCATTCCGCCGGCGGCGGGCAGGCCGGCGACCAGATAGCCGACATAGAAACAATTATTGGCGGTGCGGAGCTGGTCCGAGGTCAGATGCAGGCTCGAACCCATGGCCGGTGCGGCGTAGCTGAGGTCGAGGCGATCCAGCACGTTGGCCATGGCGAGCAAGCACAGCAGCGGCAGCAGATTCCACAGCAGCTTCTGCACCGTGCTTTGCTCTATCACGCTGTCTTTGTAAGTCATCGGCTGCGATCCGTTGGGCCTGCCCGGCAGGCAAGGAAATACCGCGCGGCCGTACCGACGGATAGGGCAGCGGGCTGCGTTCAGTGCCTCACCTCGGCTGCCGCAGTGTTACGATCCTGCCGGTCATGTTGAGCAGGAACACGCGGTCCTGGCTGATGCGCGGACGCGCAGCGCAGCAGATGGGAACCGGGAAGTTCCTGATGCGCCGCAGGCGTGGCTGTCAGAGGGACGGCGCTTGACGATCTTCCACGGTCGGATGCGGCTCGCCGAAGCCGAGGTCAGGAGCAAGCCGATGAAGCTGGAGGCCGGGCGCGGACGGCGGGTCGAAGCCTGAGTCTGTCAATGCCGCCATCGTCCCTGCCGGCGCCCACGCTATAACTCCCCGCATGCCCGCCCCTGACCCGCGCGCCAACCCACTCTTGCTCGGCCATCACTCCGCCGAGGCCACCCTGCTGGAGGCGATGCGTGCCGGCCGCCTGCACCACGCCTGGCTGATCACCGGCCCGGACGGCGTCGGCAAGGCGACGCTGGCCTATCGGTTCGCCCGCTTCCTGCTGTCCGGCCGGCCGCCGTGCGACAGCCTGTATCTCGACCCCGGTCACCCGACCTTCCGCCGTGTCGCCGCCGCCAGCCATGCCGACCTGCTGACCATTGAGCGCGCCTACGACCCGCAGCGCCGTCGCATGCGTACTCAGATCGCCGTGGAGGATGTGCGCAAGATCAATGCCTTCATGGCGCTGACCCCGGCCGAGGGTGGCTGGCGCGTCGTGATCGTCGATGGCGCCGAGGACATGAATGCCAATTCTGCCAACGCCTTGCTGAAGGTCCTGGAGGAGCCGCCGCAGCGTGCCATGTTGCTGTTGAGCTGCGCCGCCCCCGGCCGTCTGCCGGCCACGATCCGCAGCCGTTGTCGCCGCCTGCGCCTGTCGCCGCTGCCGGACGACGCGATGGTGTCCCTGTTGGCCGACTACCTGCCGCAGCTCGGCGCTGACGAACGGGTCCGCCTTGCCGCCCTCGCCGAAGGCTCTCCCGGCCGGGCGCTGCTGCTTGCCGAGGAGGAGGGGCTCAGGATCGCTGCCCTGGTGAGCAAGGTGCTGGCCGACCTCCCCAACCTGCCGCCGACGCGCGCGTTGGATGTGGCCGACGCGATCGGCCGCAGCGAGACCGGCTTCTCCACCTTCATGGAGCTGCTGCGCGCCGACCTCGGCGCGGCGGTGCGGGAAGCGGTGCGCGGCCGCGCCGACCCGGAGCAATTGCGTGTGGTCAACTTGCGTCCGCTTGATGACTGGGGCGAGGTATGGCAGGGCCTCACCCGCCTGCAGGACGAAACCGAGCGCTTCGCCCTCGACAAGCGGCAGGCGCTGATCCAGGGCCTGGGGCTGCTGTCGGCAGGAAAAATGGCATGAAATCCAAGTTCTACATCACCACCCCGATCTATTACGTGAACGGCGCGCCGCATATCGGCCACGCCTACACCTCGGTCGCGACCGACGTGCTGGCACGCTGGAAGCGGCTGGACGGGTTCGACGTGTTCTTCCTCACCGGCACCGACGAGCATGGCCAGAAGGTGGAGCAAGCGGCGCGCGCCGCCGGCGTCGACCCGCAGACCTGGGTCGACGGCATCTCCGCCGATTTCCAGGACATGACCGCGAAGATGGGCGTGTCCAACGACCAGTGGTTCCGTACCACGGAGCAACGCCACTATCGCTCCTGCGCCGAGCTGTGGCGCCGCATGGCGGCCGCCGGCGACATCTACCTCGGTCATTACGAAGGCTGGTACGCGGTTCGCGATGAAGCATTTTACGAGGAGGAGGAACTCACCACCCGGCCCGACGGCAGCAAGGTGGCGCCGTCCGGCGCGCCGGTCGAATGGGTGCGCGAGCCGTCGTATTTCTTCCGCCTCGCCGCCTGGCAGGACCGGCTGCTGAAGTTCTACGACGACCACCCGGAGTTCATCGCACCGCAGTCACGCCGCAACGAGGTGGTCAGCTTCGTGCGCGGCGGCCTGCGCGACCTGTCGATCAGCCGCACCACGTTCACCTGGGGCATCCCGGTGCCGGACGCGCCGGACCACGTCATGTATGTCTGGCTGGACGCGCTGAACAATTACGTCACCGCCTGCGGCTTTCCCGACGACTCCGATCCGATGTGGCGGTACTGGCCGGCCGACGTGCACATGGTCGGCAAGGACATCATCCGCTTCCACGCTGTCTACTGGCCGGCCTTCCTGATGTCCGCTGGCCTGCCGCCACCGAAGCGGGTGTCCTCGAACGGCTGGTGGCTGGTGGACGGCGAGAAGATGAGCAAGTCGCTCGGCAACGTCGTCGAGCCGCGCGAACTGGTGAAGATCTTCGGGCTCGACCAGATCCGCTATTTCCTGATGCGCGAGAAACCGTTCGGCGCCGACGGCTCGCTCAGCCACCAGGCGATCATCTCGCGCATCAACGTCGAGCTGGCCAACGACCTGGGCAACCTGGCGCAACGCTCGCTGACGCTGATTGCGCGGAACTGCGGCGGGGCGCGGCCGGGGAGGGGGGCGCTCACCGAGGACGACACCGACCTGCTGGACGGCGCCTCGGCGCTGCCCGAGAAGCTGCGCGCCTGCATGGAGCAACAGACCTTCCATGAGGCGCTGGAGGAGGTTTGGAGGGTGATCCGCGCCGCCAACGGCTATATCGACCGCCAGGCTCCCTGGGCTCTGGCGCGGACCGACCAGGCACGCATGGGCACGGTGCTGCGCGTGCTGGCCGACGCTCTGCGGGTGATCGCCACCGTGCTGCAGCCGTTCATGCCCGAGAGCATGGGGAAAATGCTTGACCAGCTCGGGGTGCCGGTGGGGGCGCGCATGCTCGCCGATCTGGCTGCGCCGCTGCCTGACGGCGTGTCGCTGCCCGCCCCGCAAGGCGTGTTTCCACGCTACGTGGAGCCCGCCGCGTAGCACCTGTCGTCGCCACGACAGCCGGGTGTTCCGAGCCGTGTCCTGTCCGATTGACCCAGGTGCCGAGCCCCTTTCGGTCGTCCGCTGGCTCGGGCTGGGTGCGCCGACACAAGCCGGATCGGACACGGTCCGCCCGGCGACACGGCGGAATTGGTTTGGTGCGTTTGGTTGGCTATATCCGGGCTGCGGGATCGCGCCGCCGTGGCGGATCGATGAGGGCGGGTGGACGTGCCCTCTCTGCCGCCGAGCGGAGAGATTGATGCTGATCGATTCCCACTGCCATCTCGATTATTTCAGCCCCACGGAACTTCCCGCCGTACTGGCGCGCGCCGCCGCGGCCGGCGTCGGGGAAATGACCAGCATCGGCGTCACCCTGGAGCAATCCGCCCGGCTGCCCGGCATCGCGGGCGCCCACCCGAACCTGTGGTACACGGTGGGCGTGCATCCCCACCACGCAGCCGAGGCCCCAATCCCCACCCCGGAAACCCTGGCAGCGATGGCCGAGCCGCCGAAGGCAATCGGCATCGGCGAGTCCGGCCTCGACTATTTCTACGACCGCTCGCCGCGCGACCTGCAGCAGGCGAATTTCCGCGCGCATATCCTTGCCGCCCGGCTGGCCGGTGTGCCGCTGGTGATTCATGCACGAGATGCGGACGATGACATCGCTAACATCCTGCAAGATGAGCATGATAACGGGGGCAACTTCGGGTTCGTGCTGCATTGTTTCAGCTCGTCCCGCCGGCTCGCGCAGGCCGGGCTGGCGCTGGGCGGGCTGGTCAGCTTCTCCGGCATCCTCACTTTCCCGAAATCCAATGAACTCCGGGAGATAGCACGCGATATTCCATCAGATCGCTTGCTCGTAGAGACCGACGCACCCTACCTCGCCCCCGTCCCGCTCCGCGGCAAGCGCAACGAGCCAGCCTATGTCGCGCACACCGCCCGCGTCCTCGCCGAGCTCCGCGGCATGACCCCGGACGCGCTCGCCGATCTCACCACCGCCAATTTTCGTCGTTTGTTCTCCAAAGCCGCCTGACCCTCATGCGCATTACCTTGCTCGGCACCGGAGGCTCGGCGGGCGTGCCATTGCTTGGCGGCGCGGACGGCGCCGGCGACTGGGGCGCCTGCGATCCGAGCGAACCGCGCAACGCCCGCACGCGCACCAGCATCGTGGTGGAAAGCGGGCAGGGGACTCGGCTGCTGGTTGACACCGGCCCGGACCTGCGCGCGCAGCTCCTGGCCTGCCGCATCCCGCGCGTGGATGCCGTCCTCTACACCCATGCGCATGCCGACCACATAACCGGCATCGACGAGGTCCGCATCCTGAACCGCATCGTCAACCGGCCGCTGGACGCGTTTGCCACCCGTCCCACGCTGGACGAACTCACCCGCCGCTTCGCCTACGTCTTCCGCCCGTGGGAGCCGCCCGGCTTTTACCGCCCGGTGCTGGTGCCCCGCGAGGCCAGCCCCGGCGCCACCATCGAAACCGCCGGCCTCGCGATCCGCCTGTTCTTGCAGGACCATGGCCGGGTGCAGTCGCTCGGCCTGCGCGTCGGCGCATTCGGCTATTCCACCGACCTGGTGGACCTGGACGACGCCGCCTTCGCGGCCCTGGCCGGGGTCGATACCTGGGTGGTCGGCTGCTTCCTGCGCAAAGGCCCGCACACGACCCATGCCGACCTGCCGACGGTGCTGCGCTGGATCGAGCGCGTCGCCCCCCGACGTGTGGTGCTGACCCATATGGGCACCGACATGGACTGGGCCTGGATGGCCGCGAATCTCCCGCCGGGCGTGGAGGCAGGCTACGACGGCATGGTGCTGGAGGTGGCGTAGGCGGGGTGCAAACGCACGGCACGCGAACGGCCGCGAACAATGCAAATCGGGCAGGGTGGCTTGCCGGCCGCATCATCATACGGTCCAGCCGGCGCTGGTGTCGCCGCGGAACGATCCGGAGCGTCGCGGTTTCGCGCTGTGCGTCCGGGGCGCGACGAACCTGTGGCGCGGGCAAGGACCAATTTCAGTGCTGTCGGATGTACGCAACAGCGCCCTGTTTGGCCCGCAAAACTGCCTCAACCGCGGTCCTGGGCAGCCGGGTGACCGCCACGCCGGTAACCCTCGGCACACCCAACTCCCTAAATCCCCATAAGCCTTGGACCACACACCCGCGGGTTCGTTCCTCGCGGACTTTCGGACGCCAAGCGGCGTCCGAAACTCTTCACGGGAGCGGAATGGCGGCTTTCGGCGGCCCGGCTATGAAAGCAGACGATCTCTCATAGAGATTGACGACTATGTTCGTGCGTCGACTTTGACGTGACC
This sequence comes from Acetobacteraceae bacterium, assembly GCA_035508435.1. Classification (GTDB taxonomy): domain Bacteria; phylum Pseudomonadota; class Alphaproteobacteria; order Acetobacterales; family Acetobacteraceae; genus JASHVB01. The sequence goes on from DATJNA010000100.1 coordinate 39,297, forward strand.
AACGTGACATGCCCGCCCGAACCGTTGGTGATACCTTAAACCAGCCAGCGTTGCTGCAGACTCACCCGTGTCATCGCCGGCGAAGGCCGGCCATGACACATGGGGTCACTCTTTCCACTGACTGGTATTACAACCACAGTGGCATCGCGGGGTGATCGATCAACCAGGGGAAGGACGCCGTCACATGGATGCGGGTGTCTTACCACCCTGGCGTTTCCGCCGGACGTCGCGAAGCGGTCGATGGCCACGTTGCGGGTCGCGCGATTGATGAAATTCAGCACGAAGAGCGTTCGGCACGGAATATCAAATTGGCCAATCTCCTGGCCAAGAAGGCGCTCGTGGACGACCTCCGTCAGCCCTTCCCGGTCACTATGGTAACTGCCGACCCGGCAGCACCGGTCCACATCGAAGCTGCGAATCCGTCGGGACCGAAGCCGCTTGCTTTCGGTGATTACATCCGTAAGCCGCCACCACAATGCTATAAGCGGACCTCCAGACAATGTGGACGAACCCAGATCAGGGGCCGTGTCTATGCCTGACGAGCACATCCGGCTGGTTCACGCCTCAGGTGAGTGCGAGATCGACCTTGCCCGCCGCGAACTCCGGGTCCTTGGCGCGCCTGTGCCGGTTGGCGGCCGGGCTTTTGAGGTCATCGAAATACTCGCCCGTTCGGCCGGCGAGATCGTCACCAAAGATGAGCTGATGGATCGCATCTGGCCAGGCGCTATCGTCACGGAAAACACGCTGCAGGTTCATGCGGTCGCGATCCGCAAGGCGCTTGGTCCCCATCGGAACCTGCTGAAGACCGAGTCG
>DATJNA010000101.1:0-8576 GCA_035508435.1 Acetobacteraceae bacterium
CGCACTGACACCTGGTCCACGCAATGACGCATGACCGCCGCCGGTCGCCGCCCGCGCCGTCTGGACGCCCGCGCTCCGCGTCTCCAAACTGGCCCGCAATCCGCCGCTCTCGCGATCGTGGGAAAACAGCGATGATCCGCAACGGTCAGCAATACCGGGACTCGATCCGCGACGGCCGCCAGGTCTGGATCAACGGCGAGCGTGTGCGCGACGTCACCACGCATCCAATGTTCCGGCCGCTGGTCGATATCCGCGCCCGCATCTACGACATGGCGCACGAGGCGGCGCACGCCCCGGTCATGACCTACCGCGGCGAGCATGGCGACACCTGCGCCATCGGCCCGCGGCTGCCGCTGACGCAGCAGGACTGGCACGCCAAGCGCGCCGCGGTGGATGCGGTGCTGGACCAGATCGGCGGCATCGTCACCCGCGTCGGTGATGAGACGGTGGGCGAGATGTGGTCGCTCTACGACGGCCAGGACGTGCTGAACGAGATCGACCCGCAATTTTCCGCCAACATCCGCCGGCACGTGGCCCAGGTGGCACAGCAGGACCCGTTCCACGTCTCGGCCAACACCGATCCGAAGGGTGACCGCTCCAAACGCCCGCAAGAGCAAGACCCGGACATGCTGCTGCATGCGGTGAAGGAGACCGATGCGGGGATTATCGTGCGCGGCGCGAAATACGAAACGGCCGCGGCCTATGCCAACCAGGCCTTCACCAAGCCCACCATCGCCAACTGGGGCGATTCGCTGCTGTCCGATTATGCCGTGGGCTTCATCGCCAATCTTGGCGCGCCCAACCTGAAATTCATCTGCCGCACCGGCTTTGCCGGCCGCGCGCCGGCCGAGGATTACCCGCTGTCCAACCGCTTCGACGAGGTCGACACCCTGGTGGTGTTCGACAATGTGCTGATCCCGTGGGAGGACGTGTTGTTCTATCGCCATACCAAGGCGGCCACGTTCATCCGCGCCACGCTGCACCGCTACAGCGCCTTCGCCTTCGTACAGCGCAACATCCGCCTCGCCGACTTCATGATCGGTGCCGCATTGTTCAATGCGCGGCAGACCGGACTGGACCACCAGCAGGCGGTGCAGGAGAAGCTGGCGCAGCTCGCCTGCTATCGCGAGGGCATCAACGCGCACCTAACCGCCGCGATCGCCGGCGCCAAACCAAGCCCCGCGGGGCTGCTGATGCCAGAGCAATCGCTGCTGATGACGGGGCGCGTGCTGGCCTCGTCGCAGCTTCACCACATGATGCACATCGCGCGCGAGCTGTGCGGCGGGCAGATCTGCGTGACACCCGACGCGGCGGCGTTCCGCGATCCGGAAACCGCGCCATTCCTCGAGAAATACTATTCAGTCAACGACAACTGGCAGGCGGAGGACCGCCGCAGGCTGCTGGCGTTTGCCCGCGATTTGCTGAATTCGGACTATGCCGGGCACCGGCTGACCTTCCAGTTGTTCGCCCAGTCGCCGCCCTACGCCAACCTCGCGGCGGTGTATCGCAATTTCGACTGGGAGGAGCCACTGCGCGTGGTGCAGAAGGCCGCGGGGCTGTCGGATCAGGTGCGGCCAGCCACAGCGAAGCGGCCCGGGCCCTGACCGCGATGGCCCACACGCGGATTCGCAAATTCAACACGCGCGACACCTACCCAGAGCAATCGCTGGACAATGATTTGTGCCAGGCGGTGATCGCCGGGCGCACGATCTATCTGCGCGGCCAGGTCGCGCAGGATCTCGCTACCAGTGCCAGCGTGGCGATCGGCGACCCGGCCGGCCAGGCCGAGCAAGTGATGCGCAACGTCGATACGCTGCTGCGCGAATGCGGCGCCTCGCTACCGCATATCTGCAAGGTGACGGTCTACCTCACGGACATCCGTTACCGGCCCGCGGTTTACCAGGTGCTCGGCCAGTGGCTGAAGGGCGTCTTTCCAGTGTTCACCGGCCTGGTTGTCGTGGCGCTGGCGCGGCCGGAATGGCTGGTCGAGGTTGATGTGATCGCGGAATTGCCAGAGCCGCTTTCGACCGAGTGAGCCAAGGAGGCCGACTCGGTGAGCCAAGGAGGCCGACGCGGTGAGCCAAGGAGGCCGACCGATTGACGGCGGCCTGATGCCACCAACCAGTTTCCCTGCGGACGTGGGCTCCCCGCAGACCAACCTGACGACGAGAATTCGTGCTGCAGGTTATCAATGCCCTTGACCGCTCAGCCGAAAATGTCGCGCGGACTGTCGGCACGCAGGCTGGCGCCGAGTTCCGCACCGATCCGCCCCGCATCCTCCGCCGCGCCATGCAGGCTGCGCTTCAGCAGGAACGATCCATCGGCGCGCGCCACCATCCCGGTCAGGTGCAGTTGGCCGTTGGCCAGCAGACGCGCATGGCCCGCGATCGGCGTGCGGCAGGAGCCGTCCAGCGCCGCCAGCATGGCCCGCTCGGCGGTGGAGACGGCCCTGGCTTCGGCATCCTCGATGGCGGTCAGCAGTTCGGGCAGGTCGGCGTCATCGGCGCGGGTGGTGATGCCGATGATGCCCTGGCCCGCCGCCGGCAGCATGGCATCGGGGTCGAGCACGACCGACGCACGATCCTCCAGGCCCAGGCGCCGCAACCCCGCCAGTGCGAGCAATGACGCCGCATAGTCGCCGGCCGCCAGCTTGCCCAGCCGCGTCTGCACGTTGCCGCGGATCGGGGCCACGCGCAGGTCCTGCCGCGCATGCAGAAGCTGGGCCTGGCGCCGCACCGAAGCCGTCCCCACCAGGGCACCCGCCGGCAGGCAGGCAAACGCAGCGGCGGGATCGATGTCGGCGCAGTCGGCGCCCAGGATCAGCGCATCGCGCGCGTCCTCGCGGGTCAGCGTGCAGGCCAGCATCACCCCGGCCGGCAGCTCGGTTTCCAGGTCCTTCAGGCTGTGCACCGCGCAATCGATGCGATGGTCGAGCAAGGCCTCGTGGATTTCTTTTGCAAACAATCCCTTGCCGCCGATTTCGGCGAGCCGGCGATCCTGCACGGCGTCGCCGGTGGTACGGATCACATGCTCTTCGATCGTCTCGCCCTTGCCCAGTGCGGGACACTGCGTGGTGAGCTGTTGCAGGAAGAGGCGGGTCTGCAGGCGCGCCAGCGGTGACCCGCGGGTGCCGACGCGCAGCGGGAGGGTGCGTTCGTGCGGCTTGACGCCGGCATGCTGGCGGGCCGTGGCAGGCGTGCGGTGGTCCCGGGGCGTGGCGGCGTTCATGGGCGCGTCCTATTACTGCGGGCCGTGTGCCGATAGATGGGAAATATACCGATGCGGCCGGTGCTTGGCATCGAGTCCTCCTGCGACGAGACAGCGGCGGCGGTGCTGGACGCCGAGGGCCGCATCCTGGCGGAGAGCATTGCCAGCCAGGAGGCGGCGCACGCGCCCTATGGCGGCGTGGTGCCGGAGATCGCCGCGCGGGCGCACCTGGCCCTGCTCCCCGACCTGGTGCGCGGGGTGATGGCGCGCGCCGGGCTGGGGTTTGCCGCGCTGGGCGGCGTGGCGGCGAGCGCCGGCCCAGGGCTGATCGGCGGGTTGATCGTCGGCAGCCAGGTGGCGAAGGGCATCGCTCTGGCGCATCGGCTGCCCTACGTGGCGGTGAACCACCTGGAGGCGCACGCGCTGACCGCTCGCCTCCCCGGCCTGGTGGAGGGCGGCGCACCGTTTCCCTACCTGCTGCTGCTGGTGTCCGGCGGGCACTGCCAGTGCGTGGCGGTCACGGGCGTGGGCCGCCACCTCCGCCTGGGCAGCACGATGGACGACGCCGCCGGCGAGGCATTCGACAAGGTGGCGAAATTGCTGGGCCTTGGCTGGCCCGGCGGCCCCGCATTGGAAGCACTGGCGATCCGCGGCGATCCGGCACGCCATGCCTTCCCGCGGCCGATGCTGGGGCGCGAGGGATGCGATTTCAGCTTCTCCGGCCTCAAGACGGCGGTGGCGCAGGAAGTGGCGCGGCACGGGGCTGGCGCGTTGCCGGCGGGGCTGGCGGCGGACATCGCGGCCAGCTTCCAGCGCGCGGTGGCGGAAGTGCTGGCGGATCGCGCGGCCCATGCCATGACGATGACGCGCGCGCGGGCGCCGGAGGCGCGGCTGTTGGTGGTGGCCGGCGGCGTGGCCGCCAACGGCGCGGTGCGTGCCGCGCTGCGAGCGGCGGCCGAGCAAGCCGGGTTCGCGTTGCTGGCGCCGCCGGTGCGGCTGTGCACCGACAACGCGGTGATGGTGGCCTGGGCGGGCATCGAGCGGCTGCGGCTCGGTCTGGTGGACGGTCTGGATTTTGCCCCCCGGCCGCGCTGGGGCTTGGAGACGCTGGCGGCGCCGCCGGTCTAAGCGCGTCGTGCTTCCTGCGCTGGCGGTGGCGTAAGCGCGTCATGCTGTCCGCAGCGGCGCCGGTATAAGCGCGTCACGGTGCCTGCGGCCACGGCGCTTTAGGCGCGTGATGCTGCCCGCAGCGCGGCCGGTCTAAGCGCGTCACGGTGCCTGCGCTGGCGGTGGCGTAAGCGCGTCATGCTGCCAGCGTCCCGGCGGGACGGGGCGGCCACCATCGAAGCAGCAACGCGCGCGTCGCCAACATCAGTCATTCGCGGTATGGTCCGCCTCATGTCCAGCGCCGTGAAGGCCCCGTATCGCAGGATGACGGTCGAGGAATTCCTCGATTGGGACTCCGGCGACCGCAGCGGAGCCCTTTGGCAGTTGCGCGACGGTGAGCCCGAGATGATGGCGCCCGCCTCGGATCCGCATGGCTCGATCCAGGCGCGCCTGGTGCACCTGCTGATCGGTCATCTGGATGCGCGCGCCGGAGGCTGTCGCGTGGTGATCGCGCCTGGCGTCATTCCCGCGCACCGCTCCGAGGACAACTGCCTGGTGCCGGATATCGGCGTCACCTGTGTCCCGCCGACCGGCGCCCGCCTGATGCACGACCCGCTGCTGCTGATCGAAATCCTGTCGCCGACCAACGTCTCGAAGACACCCTCCAACCTGCGTGCCTATCGCACCATCCCGGGCGTGGCGGAGATCGTGGTGCTGCATGCGACCGCGGTCGCGGCGGAAGTGCTGCGACGGGGGGCCAACGGCGCGTGGACGCGTCATCCGGAGATGGTGGGCGCCGATGGTGCGCTGCGCCTCGACAGCATCGGCTTCACGGCGCCGCTGCGTGACGCCTATCGCACCAGCGGACTGCTGTAGGCGCCGCGCGACCGGGAACGGTGCCACTGCTTTGCCCGGCCCCCGATCCGCGCGATGTTGGGTCGATCGCTGCGCTGCCGCTATGACGATGTCCGACAACGAGTGGCGGCGTGAAATGCCGGCGAGCGGTGACGCCCGCCTGGTCGGGACAGCGCGCTTGCGATGACCGACGCCCCCCTGGTCGGGACAGCGCGCTTGCGATCACATCAACCGCACGCCAGCGCCCGCACGGCAAGCAATCGCGCCCGCGTACCGGCATCCGCCTGTCCGGTGATCGCCTCGGGGCGCCAGTGACGCTGGAAGGCACGCAACACCGTCGCCAGCGCTGGATTCATCGGCCCCTCCAATGCCACGTCGTAGCCGATCTCGTGCAGCGCTCGCCGGACTTCATAGAGTCCCGCGGCATCGTGCGCCGCATCGCCGGTGCCGAAATCCTCCACCCCCTCCGGCCACAGCCCAACGCCGTTGGCGGCCAGCCCTTCCCAGTCGAATTTTTCCCCCGGGTCTTCCTTGCGGTCCGGCGCCACGTCGCTGTGGGCGACGACGTTGCGCGGCGGGACCGGGTGGCGCGACAGGATCTTCAGGCACAGGTCGCACACCGCCGCCATCTGCAGCGCCGGAAAGTCGCGATAGCCCCATTCGTGGCCGGGATTGACGATCTCGATGCCGATCGAGCGCCCGTTCAGCGCCGTGTTGCCGCGCCAGTACGAAACCCCGGCATGAAAGGCGCGGCGCGCCTCCGGCACCAGGCGCAACACCGCGCCGTCCTCATCCACCAGGTAGTGCGACGAGACGTGCGCCTCCGGGTCGCGCAGCCGCTCGATCGCCGCCCGCGCCGTCTGCATACCGGTGTAGTGCAGGATCAGCGTGTCGATCGGCACGCCGTCCGGCCGATCGTCCTGGTTCGGGCTGGGCAGGTCGCGGACCGAGAGAAGGGAGGTGGGCCTGTCGGGAAGCACGATCGCCGGCTCCCACCGACCCCGGCTCACAACCCCCGCTCCCGCTTGATGCGGTCCCAGGCGGCGTTGATCTGCGCCACCTTGTCGTTGGCCCGGGCGATGAACTCGGCGGGGACGCCGCGCGCGGCGAGACTGTCGGGGTGGTTCTCGCGCATGAGCTGCTTCCAGGTGGCGCGGATCACCTCGTTGCTGGCCGAGCTGGGAACGCCGATCACGGCATAGGGGTCCGGCCCGTCCGACGACGGCCGCGGCACGCCGCCGCGCACCCGCTGCCACGCCGCCTGCGACAGGCGGAAGCGGCGGTGGACGCGGACCAGAAAATCCTCTTCCCGGCCGTTGATCGGGCCGTCGGCGCGGGCGATCACGAACAAGGCGTTGAGCACGTCCTCCAGGACGCCGTGGTTGTCCTCGAACGCCTCGCCGAGCTGGGTGGCGTAGGATTCGAACCCGCTCGGGTCGTCGCGTGCATGGTCGAACAAGCGGCCGACATCGCGCACGGCCTCGGGCGGGATGCGCAACTGCCGCTTGAAGGCATCGATTTCCGCGCGGTTCACCGGGCCGTCGCACTTCGCCAGCTTGGCCGCCAGCACCACCACGCAGATCGAGAACACCTGGTCCCGGCGCCCCAGCATGGCGGCGAGCCGCGCCGGGTTGAGCATCGAGCTGTTGCCGAACGAGAACCCCATGTTGGACATCTGCCCGCTGTCCGCGGCATGGCCGAGCGCCGCGCCCACCACCGCACCGAACGGCCCGCCCATGGCGAATCCGGCAAAGCCGCCGATGATCTTGCCCCAGTAGCCCATGCGCTACGATCCCTCGCTCGCGCCGGCGGGAGAGGGTTTGGGTGGGGATGAACGGTACATCCCCTGTCCTGCGCCGGCGGCAGGGGGCACGGTGCGGGTGGTGTCAGCAGACAAGTCTGTCATCCGCCCAGCAGCGACCGGTCCTGCACGGTGGTGTCCTGCCCGACAACCGGGTCCGCAATCGCCGCCTCCAGGCTGCTTGCGCCCTTCCATTGCTCGGCGGGGCGCACGGTGCCGTCGGAGCCGACCTGGTCGATGCCCCAGTAGATCTCCAGATTGTGGCCATCCGGATCCTGGAACTCCACCGCGAGCTGCACGCCGGCGCGGCGGCGGCCTTCGAAATGGATACGCACGTCGTGCTTGCGCAGGTGGTCGCGGACCCGCAGCACCTCGTCCAGCGTCGAGACCTCGAACGCAATGTGGTGCAGGCCGGCGCCGTGCCGGTTCTCCTTGGTGGCCTGGAACAAGGCGATGCCGTGGTGGTCGGCGTTGAGGCGCACGAACACGGCGCCACCCGGCAGCAGGCCGGCATCTGTCGGATACACGTCGCTGATCTGGAAGCCGAGCACCTCGGTATAGAACCTGGCGGACCGTTCCAGATCGGCGACGTACAGCGCCAGGTGGCCGATCTTGTTCAGCCGGAACGGCATGCCCTGCGGCCGGCGCATGGCGGCAACTTCCTGTGCGTTCATGGGTGCCTCCTTGGATGCGGCAGAATACGCCACCGCGGCACCGGGCGCCACCGCATGCCGCACGGGCAGGCCGCACCGGCGCAGGCCGCACCGGCGGGCAGGGGGCGTGCTTGCCGCCGGTTTCGTCCGCATCGCCCAGCAAGTCCGGCAGCGGCGCTCTGGCAGCGGGCACGACCACCCAACGACACCGCCAGGCGGGACCCGGAAGCGCGCGCCTGGCCGGCGCCGCGGCGGCCGCTTCGCCGATGGGCGCTATAATTTCTGGAAGGCGGGAAACAGCGTGCGTGTCAGGCCCCGGCCGCCGCGGCCGCCGACGCAGTAGTAGATCGTCCAGTTGCCGCCGGTCTTCACGCCGAACACACAGACCGGCACGGCGTAGCCTTCGGATGTTCTCGCGCCATAGTCATCGGGACGCAGCATCTGCAGGCCGGCGCTGGGGATCGTGTTGTTGTCCACCATTGCCTCGGCGAGCTGGCCGTAGAACTGCATGCGGGCGGCAACCAGGTCATCGTTGTACGCGCGGGCATCATTGCCGTACTCGACAACCTCGCCGGCAGCGCAATTCGCATGCACAATGTGAGGTTGGGTCGCCGTGCCAGAAACGTATATCGCGCAACCGGTCAGATTCGCCGTGACGAAGTAGCTGCACGCGGCGCCGAGCTGGCCCCAATAGGCGCGCCACGATCCCCATGGCAGCCAGTAGCAGTTGCCACCAATTGCCGCCGCGGTGACCGTGACCGACTTGGCGCCCGTGATGTGGTTGCCATCGGCGGCATTCGCCGGGCCCAGTTCATGAATGATCGATACCCGCTTCGGTACGTTGCCGCAACTGACGGTCACGTTGCCCGGTGCGTTGTTGCCGCCGAGCGGTCCGTCGACAAAAATACCCTTGGCGTTTTGCGCCTTGAAGATGCTGGACAGTGCCACGAAAA
>DATJNA010000102.1:0-3861 GCA_035508435.1 Acetobacteraceae bacterium
TGCCGCCCCTGGCGGCTCCACCGTGTCGCCGTGGCAACGCAATGACTGCTCCATCCCGGCGCCATCAGGTCCATCCATATGGGCCAATGCACCCCTGGTGCTGATGCTGCTTGCAGCAACGCGTCACGGTCCAGCGCCTGGGGGACTCGGCGGGGATCCACACCGGCAGGAAGCGGTTCGCCACACCCTTGGGTGCCTTGGTCTGTTGCAGATGACCCCTTCGCCCACCCCAATATCGGCCGGGTCAGGCCGCCGAAAAAGAGCGGCGGAAAGGGACGCGGAATGAGCCGCGAAATGGGACGCGGTTTCGGAGCGGCGTGACAGGGGCTTGTGCCAATCCAGCCGCACCGGCCGCCACTCCTTCACTCCGTGCGGGTAACCATGCCAACCTGGCGGTGCCGGTAGCGTGCCAGAAACCGATCCCGGACGGCACGGAACACAACCGGCGGCAGAAATCCGTAGGCGGCACTCTCCGGCCCGCATCCCGGCAGGAACCGAAGATCAGGACCGGGCCAGACAAAATCGTTGGCCTCGCTCACAATGACCCAGGAGCGCTCGTCATCCAGACCAAGGCGGGTCTTGGTCTGGTGCGGCAGCTCGATCCCCTCGTCGGGCGGCTGCGGTGGCGAATGGGTGATCGGCAGCACGATGACGCGCGGCTGCCCCGCCTTGCCCTCGATCGCGATCACGACGGCGCAAGGCCGATCCTTCACACCCTCCTCGCGCCCGGCATCGGCCTCGCGTTTCCAGAGGTAAGAAAACCGCACCACCAAGCCGGGCCGCGGCGCTGGCCAGGTCACGGCTGCCAGTCAGCCACCTCGGCATCAAGGTGGGCGTATTCGGGCGGCACCTCCGCCTTGGCGATCAGCGCAGCTTGCTCTTCCGTCAGATCCTCGGGGCGGATGACACGCCGATCGCGACGGGCAAGCCGGCTGTATTCCTCGGCGGACACCACCACCAAACGATCCCGGCCGTTCTTGGTGATGGTGACCGGCTCCACGAGCGCCTTGTCGGCCAAAGAGCCGTAGTTCTTGATGAACTCGGCGGTCGTCACACGCACGGTTGCCTCTTTGCGAATAACTCCGATTATTCGAATAATATGCATCCCTCGCCCGTCCAGCAACCCTGGGCGCCAGAAACGCCGGGCCGGACAAAGCGTGGCGGAACAATTCCTCGACGCGCGATAACCGATCTTATCGCCCGTGTCTGGTCGCAAGCCATACCTGCCGGCCGGAGTGTCCAGGTGTCAGTAGAGTCCGAATCGACTACCCGAGCCCGATCCGCTTGGCCTCGGACCGCGGCACGGCTGGCGGCGACGGGTGCAGGACCGCTCCGGCCTGGTCGAGGTCGACACGAGCTTCCGGATAGACGGCCAGGGCAAGTGCCAGCGCGTCCCGAAAAGTGGGCTTGAGCTGTCGCACCGCTTTGAATCCGGCGCCGAACTGGCCGTGCAGAGCGGCCCAGGTGACCGGTGTGGACCGCGTCAGCACGTACAGCCGGTAGGCCAACCAGATGTAGATATCCAGCGCCAGCGATCGCGTGCCGATCGCCCGGACGGCTTCCTCGCGGACCGGGACCGGGTGCTCTCGGAGCGATCGCCAGAACCCGTCATCCAGCCGAACGCGGTCCTGCCAGAGCGCTCGCTGGCGATCGTCAGTCGCGCTGGTGAGGGTGATTGCGTTCTGCACGAAGGCGCCGTTCTGGCGCAGCTCAGCGCCCGGAATCTCAGTCAGAAAGGTTAGGCGGCAGGCGGAAATCCGGCGGGCCTGTTCACTCACCAATTTGTAGTTCTTGCCGCCGGTGGGGATATCCATCCTAGACAGCCACGCGTGCATCGACCGACCGAGCTCGACTTCTGGAGTGCTGGTTCGGATGGCTTCGGTCTGAAGGTAGAGCAGGATCAGCCGCGCCATGGAGCCGTAGGGCACGCCGATCCAGTCCCCCTTCCCTGTTCGCCCTGACTCCACCAGCAGCGTTGTCCGGTGTCCCTGGCGCCGCCATAGCGGCTCCTCGATGCGCTTGTGCGGTAGGCTGGTCATGGCAAAGCCGGCATGGGTGATGCCAAACCGCGAGACTTCCTCGGCCATGACCGCCGCAGCTGCCTCCACGGCCTGCCTGTCAGCCCTGCTTTCTGCCTTGCTGCGGGCGCCTTCCAGGCCTTCCCGGAGAATCAGTTGATGCACCTCACCCATGGGCCGGGATGAGGGCAGGTTCGTTGGCTGATTGCAATTCGGACTTTACTGACAGAGCTAATCGGAAGGGTATTTGGATCAAGCTATTAGAGTCGTCAGTAGAGTCCGGGGGATAACCACGAGTCGCGTCGGTAGAGTCCGAATCTGGCGTCAGTAGAGTCCGGGGGATAAGTCGGAGGGATGTGGATAACACGTTGCTCTCTTAGGCCCATTAGGTGACCGACTCGGGGGCCTTGAATCAGACGATCTGCGCTGGCCTTCTGGGAACCCAGCAGCTCAAGGCCCGCCACTTGCATTCCAGGATATATCACGTCAGAGCATCTTTGCCTAGTTGCTCTATGCCATGTTGCCTGTTGCACTTGTGCCCATTTTGCCTTATCTGACCTAGGCAATAGCGTCAGGAGGCAATTTGGCAATTATCTCCATCGCCAGCGCCAAGGGAGGCTGCGGCAAGACGACCGTCGCCATCCTGCTTGGGGCAGAGCTCGCACTCGATGGCTACAAGGTCGCCCTGCTCGACTGCGACCTTAACCAGCATGCCTCTGCCTTCGGGGTGAAGGCGAAGCTGCCGGGCCTTACCGTCATCGGCGACGTCACCGAGACGAACGTGCTCTCGGAGCTTAAGAAGGCTGAGGCCGCTCAGGATGTGGTACTCATCGACCTGCCTGGCGGCTCCTCGACGCTCGCGCTAAAGGCACTGCAGCGGTCGCATTTCGTGCTGGTACCGGCGCAGGCTTCGCTTCTTGACGCACGTGATGCCACGAAGACCGTTGCCCAGATTGACGACGCTCAGGAGCTGGCGCGCGCGCCAATCGCACGCGCGGTGATGTGGACACGCTTCCAGCCGGGGTTCGAGAGCAAGTCAGCGCGGCACGTGCGCGAAAGCCTTGAAGGGCAGGGCCTGCCCATCCTCAAGTCCGTGCTGATGGAGCGGGCGGCGTTCCGCGAGATGCATATCACTGGACAAGTGCCGCGCCAGGCGGATCCCTCGGGAGGACCGGCGGCCAACATAACTGCCGTAGCGACCGAGGTACTCGATCGGCTCAGGCAGTTGGCGGAGGCTGCGTGAGCAAGCCCCCACTGCCCTCCATCGACAGCGACTTGATGGCCACCCCCCGACAACGGGTTGATCTCAAGGGGCTGCGCCCGCGCGAGCCGATGACGGATGCGGCGGTAGAAGCCAATTCGCGTGCTATCGGCGAAAAGTGGGGAGCATCGACGCAGTTGCCCCGCGCCGAGATGGCACCGCCGCTTGCGCCGGTGACCAGTATCCGCGGCTATATCCCGCAGTACCTCGATGACGAGTTGACCATTAAGGCGGCCGAGCGCCGGGTCACGAAAACCTTCCTGATCATGGAAGCGCTGGCGAAGGCGGGTTATCGCGTGGATAAGACCGATCTCGTGCAAGACAGACGGCGCGGCAAGCAAAGAGGCAATTAGGCCAAGTTACCAAATTGCCTAAATGTACGCCCGTGATGCCGAAGGTCGGGCGCGCGACAGCCGAAACGTGAAGGGCATCGCCCAAAGAACCGAGGCGATCCGCGCGAGCTTCAGTCGGCGAGGCCAAGCACCAACGCCAGCAGGCGGTTCACCGCCAGCATGGTCGCTTCGTCGACGCGGCCGATCACGCCGCCGATCTTGTCCCGCGCCACGATCTGCGGTCGGTGAA
>DATJNA010000103.1:0-2300 GCA_035508435.1 Acetobacteraceae bacterium
CGGCCGCAACCTGACTGGCCACGGCTCCATGCTGAGCTGCGCCGTCCCGGCGTCACCTTGCTGCTGCTGTGGGAAGAATATCGAGCCGGGCGACCGGAGGGGTATGGCTACAGCCGGTTCTGCGATCTCTATCGGGATTGGCGCGCTGGCATCTCGCCGACGATGCGCCAGACCCACGTCGCCGGCGAGCGGCTGTTCGTCGATTTCGCCGGGCAAACCGTGCCGATCACCGATCCGCTCGCCGACACGGTGCGACAGGCACAGATCTTTGTCGCCGCACTCGGCGCATCGAACTATTCGTATGTAGAGGCGCGATGGTCGCAGGGCCTGGCGGACTGGATCGGCTGCCACGTCAACGCACTGACGTTCATTGGCGGCGTGACGCGTCAGATCGTCTGCGACAATCTCAAGGCCGGCGTCACCGCCGCGTGCCGCTACGAGCCGGGGATCAATCGCACCTACCAGGAGATGGCAGCGCACTATGGCACCGCCATCGTGCCGACGCGCGTGCGCAAGCCGCGCGACAAGGCCAAGGTCGAGGTTGCCGTGCAGGTGGTGGAGCGATGGGTGCTGGCCCGGCTGCGCCATCGCCGGTTCTTCTCATTGGGCGAACTCAACGCCGCGATCCGCGGGCTGACTGATGAGCTGAACACCCGCACCATGCGCCGGATCGGCTGCAGCCGGCGCGCCCTGTTCGAAGCACTCGAACGCGCTGCATTGCTGTCGCTCCCTCCCGAACCTTTCGAATACGCCGAATGGAAGCGCTGTCGTCCGGGCCTCGACTACCACATCGAGGTGCACGGCCACTGGTATTCCGTGCCGTATCGCCTGATCCGTGAGGTGGTGGAGGCACGCATCACCGACCGAACAGTCGAGATCTTCCATCACGGCATCCGTGTCGCCGTGCATGTCCGCAGCCCACTATCGCATCGGCACACCACCATCCCTGATCACATGCCGAGCGCACACCGGCGCTACGCTGAGTGGACGCCGGGCCGGTTGCGGCGCGAGGCCGCTCAGATCGGTCCGGCAACCGCCGCATTGGTGGAACTGATCCTTCACGCCAAACCTCATCCCGAGCAGGGCTTCCGCGCCTGCCTCGGCATCCTCCGCCTGGTGCGCAGCTATGGCGTCGATCGCGTCGAGGCCGCCTGCCAGCGCGGTATCGACATCGGTGCACGCACCTACGGCTCGATCGTCTCGATCCTGCGCAACAACCTCGATCGCGCCTATCGCCCACAACCCGTGCCCGACGCGCCGTCCGTCCAGCACGGCAACATCCGTGGCGGCCGCTATTACCATTGAGGAGGACACCGCATGCTGAGCCATCCAACCGTCGATCGACTGCGTGAACTCGGCCTCATCGGCATGGTCCATGCACTGGAGGAACAACGACGACAGCCTGACAGCAACGATCTCGGCTTCGACGATCGCCTCGCCATGCTGGTCGATCGCGAGGTGCTGGAGCGTGACAACAAGCGGCTGAAGGCCCGGCTGCGCTTCGCCGGCCTGCGCCAGGTCGCTGCTCCCGAGGATGTCGATTACCGCGCGCATCGCGGTCTCGACCGCGCCATGTTCCAGCGGCTGGCACAGGGCGAATGGATTGAACGCCAGCAGAATTTGCTCATCACCGGTCCGACCGGCGTGGGCAAGACCTGGCTCGCCTGTGCTCTCGGGCAGAGAGCCTGTCGCGACAACCGCTCGGTGCTCTACCAGCGTGTTCCGCGCATGCTGGAAGGCCTCGGCCTGGCACGCGGTGACGGCCGCTATGCCCGCATGCTCAAGAGCCTCGCCAGGGTCCAGGTGCTGATCCTCGATGACTGGGGACTGACACCACTCACCGCAGAGCAGCGACGCGATCTGCTGGAGATCATCGACGACCGTCATGGCCGCACGTCCACCATCGTCACCAGTCAGCTGCCGGTCGACAATTGGCATGCGCACATTGGTGATCCCACCATCGCCGATGCCGTGCTCGATCGTCTGGTCCACAGCGCTCACCGATTGGAACTGAGGGGCGAGTCACTCCGAAAGCTGCGGGCCGCAAAGAACGGCAAACTTGACGAGGCCACCGCAAACTGACCCCATTCACCTCGCCTGCGGTCCGCTCCACCACCCCGGCTGGCTTCGTCGGAATCACCGGCTGGCTTCCGTCGGAACAGGTGGCTGGTTTCAATCGGAATCGCCGGCTGCTTTCATCGGAATCCGCAGAGGTTGGCCGCGGACAGGAGCAATAGCAAATAGCAACATATACCATCTCGTTCGAGGCGAGTCGCGGCTTTGACGTCAAGATCGTCGGC
>DATJNA010000104.1:0-13586 GCA_035508435.1 Acetobacteraceae bacterium
CCCCCACCCGGAGATAGATTCCTACGCGTTACTCACCCGTCCGCCACTGACAGGTTGCCCTGCCCGTGCGACTTGCATGTGTTAAGCATGCCGCCAGCGTTCGCTCTGAGCCAGGATCAAACTCTCAGGTTCATCTTCGCCCCGGCCCCTCGATACAGGATCGAGCAACCTCGGCGCTGACGAACAGACCCGAACTCATTGGCCCACCCCGCCCACCATGAGGCGGAATGAGACCCGTTAAGCGTTCTGTAACGCATTCTAGAATACGTTGCAGCTCACCCTTCGGGCTGACAACCAACAGGTCCAGGTTCCATGCAGAAACCAGAACCAGCCGATCCGACCAGCCAACCAGGCGCCCGCTCGCGCGCGCACCCCTGTGCACCAGTCTCCCGGTGCGGGCGCCGCCAACGTATCCCTTCCTAGCCTATTCACCAGTCAAAGAGCGGAGCAAAGACACCCAAGCCCCCGCTGTTCGCGGGCCGACCGGCCGACTTGCTCTGAATTGCGCCCTACCTTCGGCGCAGACCGAAGAAGGTAGCAGAACCGCAGGACCGCTGCAAGTGCCCGTCCGTCGCGGCGGGGCTGGATGTAGGCCAGTCGGAAAAGGCGGTCAAGCGGCCCATGTCAGATTTTTTTCGCCGGGATGCCCGCTTCCTGAACCCGCACCTTGGCCGCCCAATTCCGCCAACCGAACCCATCGTCCCCCGCGACCCGCATCAATCGCGCGTGAGGCGCAGGAACGCCAGCTCGCGATAACTGGGGCGCCGGCATGCCGCCCGCCCGACAAAGCTGCCTGAAAGCCCGCACCCCTCCGACGCCACGGTCCCGGCGATCGACACGCCCGTTGATCTACTGCATCGACCAGCAGATCGCTCCGGCCTCAACTTCGTTATCCAGCCGATTTCGTTATCCAGCCGATCGCACCCGCTTCGCGGGCATCGTCAGAAGCGCGGCGACCTCGTCGGCCAACTCGCCGACAGCGGCGCTCATCGCCGCCACCAACGATGCCGTTCCCGCTCCACCCACCGGCACGGCAAAGCGAAAATTCCGCGCCTGCATCACTTGTTCGCCCCGGGTTACCGCCACCTGCGCCAGCAGCAGCAGCGCGCCGCTCCGATCCACGTCCATGCGCTGCACGTTGAGCTCGACCGACGCATCGGGGGAGGCGGTGATTGCACCGTTCTCGCCGTACACCGCACTGGCCGGCAGACGCTGCGACAGCTCCTGCACCAGTACGCGGTTCAGCATCGAATCCAGCGGCTCGCCCCACCAATCGTTGCCCAGCACGTCGAGGCGAAAATCCTCGCTGGAACGCACAATCTGCGTGCGGTCCAGGTAGTGGGCCAACGCGATCAGCCGCAGCTCGATGCGCGGCGAAGCGCCAGTACGGGTGGGGCCAGGCACCACCGCCAGCGTGTACAGATTCGGGTTGGGCGAGGCGCACGCGGCCGGCGTCACTGCCAACAGTGCCAACAGGCGACGGCGACCCAGGCCGTGATCCTCGGCCTTGCGAAGGCTGGGGCCTCGGCGGCATGCGCTGCCGCCTCCGCGGGGATGCCATTCGCGGTTCGCAGCGTCCTCGCGCGCTGTCCCGCCTCCGCGCACAGTCCTGCCCTCGCGCTTCCCGCTCACGGCGGCGAGCCCATGTCGGTCCGCCCGCGGATCAGCGCCTCCGGATGGCGCGTCAGCAGGTCCGCCAGCACGCGGAACGATCGCGCCGTGTCCGTCAACTGCACCAACAACCTGCTGACATCCCCGTTGAATCGCGAGTTTCCGCCGTAGCCAGCCTGCATCGATCCCACCAACGCATTCAACCGCCGCGCCGTCGAATCCAGCTCGGCAATGGTCGCCGGCAGCTTCTGCTGCAAGGGGCCCGCTGCCGCGTTCAGGTTGCGTACCAACGTATCGGCATCCGTCAGCGTGGTATGCAGCGACGCGATCGACTGGTGCAGCTCCGGCCCGCTCACCGCACCGTTCACGCTCGCCAGCGTGTGGCTCAGATCGTCGCCGATCTGCCGGAACGGAATGGCATCGAGCTTCGCCATCAGCGCGCCGGCCGCGGTCGCGATGTCCTCGCCGCTGCCGGGCAACACCGGAATCACATAAGCATCGCCCCGTTTGGTCAGCGCTGCCGCCGGCGCGTCGGGATAGATGTCCATCGAGAGCTGCTTCTGGCCCGTGATCAGGCTGGCGCTTTCCAGCTTCACCCGCAACCCACGGCGCACCAGCTCGCGCATTGTCGTGTCGAGGTCGCCCCCCATCGGCAGATTCAGTTGGCTGATGCGCTCAGGCTCCACATCGAAATGCACCGGCACCACCACCTTGTCCGCGCTCTTGTCGTATTCCAGACCGACGCTGCTGACCTCGCCGATCTGGATGCCGCGCAACGTCACCAGGGCGCCGGGCGCCAGCCCCGCCACCGACCCGTCGAAATGGGCCACGAATGCGATGCGGCGCGGGAACGCCGCCGCGTCGGCGGCATCCTGGCTCGCATACAACGGAAACACATGGTCCTGCGCGCTCACCGGCGAGTTGCGCCCCTCGCTCGGCGTCTCGAACGCGATGCCGCCGAGCAAGACCGCGCGCAGTGACTCCACCTGCAGTTCCAGCCCGTTGGGCCCGAGCTTCACCGACGCGCCAGACGCGTTCCAGAAGCGCGAGGTGTCATGCACATACTGATCGTAGGGCGCACGCACAAACGCGTGGACGGTGACATTGTCGGCCATGTGGCCCAGGTCCCAGCCCAGCACCTCGCCCACCTCGAGGTCGCGGTAATACACCGGCGAGCCAAGCTGGAGGTTACCAATGCGGCCCGCCTGCAACAGGAAGGTATGGCCCGGCACGTCGGACGTCAGTACCGGTGGCGTCTCCAGTCCGACGAAATGGCGTTGCGGCTCACCCCCTTTGCCTGACGGCTGCAGCTCGATGTAGCTGCCGGAGACCAGCGTCTCCAACCCGCTCACCGCACCGGCGAAGAAGCGCGGTTTCACCACCCAGAACTGCGCCGTGTCGGTCAGCAGCGGCTCCGCCTCACGGTTCATGCGCACCGTCACGATGACATGCTGCAGGTCCTCGCTCAGCGCGATATGCTCTACCAGACCCATGTCCACGTCCTTATGCTCGACGTGGGTCTGGCCCGCGACCAGGCCGGAGGCGCTCTCGAAACTGATGGTGATCAGCGGCCCGCGCTGCATCAGCGTATGCCAGGCGAGCCAGGCACCAATCAGCGCGCTGACGACCGGGATGGCCCAGATCAGCGACAGCCGGTGCCGCTGATCCAGTTGCGAGCGGATCACCGCCCGCGGATGTCGCTGCTGGGCGGGCTGGTCGCTCATCGATCCGGTGCCC
The DNA here is from genome assembly GCA_035508435.1 of Acetobacteraceae bacterium. Lineage (GTDB taxonomy): Bacteria > Pseudomonadota > Alphaproteobacteria > Acetobacterales > Acetobacteraceae > JASHVB01. Next base: position 3,349 of record DATJNA010000104.1, read on the forward strand.
CGGACGGCATAGCCGCCGCGTCCCACATCAGGCGCGGGTCGAAGGCCTGTGCGGCCAGCATCGTCAGGATCACCACCGCGGCGAAGGCGAGAGCGCCCGGCCCCGGCAGCACCGATACCACCGCGCCGAACCGCAGCAGCGCCACCAGCAGCGAGCCCATGAAGATGTCGATCATCGACCAGCGGCCGATGCCGTCGATGATGCGGTATAGCCGCGTGCGGTCGCGTAGCCGGCGCCTCGAGCCGGTACGGGTGGTGATCAGCAGGATCGCCAGACCGATCACCTTCATCGCCGGCACCACGATGCTGGCGAAGAACACCAGTACGGCGAGCGGCCACATGCCCGCCTCCAGCAGCTCACTGACGCCGCCCATGATGGTGCTGGGACGGCTGGCACCCAGCGTCGTCAGGGTCAGCACCGGGTAGGTGTTGGCCGGGATGTAGAGGATCAGTGCCGCGATCCCCAGCGCCCAGGTTCGCGCAATCGCGTTGGGCTTGCGGCGCTGCAAGGGAAAGCCGCAGCGCGGGCAGCGTATGCCTGGCAGTGTGCGGGTAACGAAGCGGCAGATGCCGCAGCCCATGCGCCGCGCCTCGGGGCGGTCAGCGCCGAGACGCTCCTCCAGCGCCAGGAGGCGCCGGCGGCCGATCGCGTCCCACACCGCCTCGGCGTCGAGCGAGTAGTCGGCTGCCACCATCGCCACCATCAGCGCCGCGAGAGCATAGAGAGCGGGACCGAGATCAATGTGCACCTCGGTGCCCAACCGCTCGAAGGCAACAAACACGCCGAGCAAATAGACCTCGATCATCGACCAGGGACGGAGGCGCTCCGCCCAGGCGAACAATCCGCACAGCCACTGCGGCGGTTGCTCCTGATGCGCGCCAAGCAACACGATGGTGGTGGCGAGCAATTTGGCCAGCGGCGCGGCGATGGTGGTGAATATGACGACGGCGGCGAGCTCCCACATGCCGCTGGACTCAAGCCCGACCGGTCCCGAAAACAGTGTGGCGATGTGCTGCTGCCCCATGCGGCTGACCACCATCAGGGTGCTGCTGACGGCGATGACGAACAGCACCAGCGCGGTAACGTTGATCGCCAGCGGCAGGTTCAGCGGATCGTGGTGGCTGTGGCGCAGCACGGCATCGCACCGCAGGCAGACGGCCCGGGTCGCGGGCGGCATGGCCGAAATCACCTGAAGCTGCGTGCACTGGTGGCACTCACGCAGGCGCGGCGGAGTGAGACTGGACGACGCGGATGCGGCAGAGGCTCGATGCAGCGGGCGGCTGAGCAGGGGCATCAGCCGTGGCCGACGCTACCGTGTGCATCACAAAGGGTTTCCCCCTTGCTCCAACCTTGGTCCGCTTCACGGCCCGGCCCCACAAGGAGAGGGGAAGTCCCGGTGTGCCCCGCCGACGTCACCAACCGTTACCGCCGCCACCACCCGCGCTTTTTCTCCGCCGACGCGTCTTGCTCACTGCCAACCAGGATTGGACGGATCGCGGGTTCCGGAGCGACGTCGTTCGCCACCTCGGGTGCCGGTGGCAGCTCGCCACCAGGCTCGGCGCGAGTCTCCTGCGGTGTCTCCGTTTCCGGCGGAGCATCGGCGACGGGTTCGCCCAGCACCGGCTCGGGAGCGCCGGTGTTGACGATCTCCGGCACGACGGTCTCGGCGCTGTCGCCCTCGACCGACGCCTGAGCCGGCGTTCTCTCCCCGAACGGTCCGCCGTCTCCGAACGCTGTCTCCGCCTCGGCCCGCACCCCCGCTTCGACAGGCGCCTCGGTCGACGGGATTGACGGCTCGCTGGCCTCCTCGCCAGTGCCAAACACGCCGGCCGGCGCTACCGGGGCAGGCTCGAACTGCTGCACCACTGGCTCGGCTGGACCCTGGCGCGCCGCCGCGGCACTTGCCTCGGCTTGCTCCAACACGTCGAAGATGTCGAAGGCTTGCCCTCCGAACGGGTTGGCAGGGGTCGGTCCGATATAGACCGGCGCCAGCTCGGGTTGCTCCGCCCCCGGCGCAGCGAAGGGCGAGGCTTCGCCGTCCTCGCGCCGCCGGCGGCGCCCGCCACGACGACCACGGCGGCGGCGCCCCTCATCCTCGCCACCCGGCTCGGCATGCTCTGGCACGCCCTCGATGTGGGCGGCGGCCAGCGGCGCCTCGGCCAGCGGCGCCTCGGCCGGCTCGCCGGGCTCGACATCTTCGCCGCCCGGCCCCCACGGCAATCCTTCCTCAGGCATCTCGGCAACCACCGGCATTTCGGCGACCACCGGCGCTTCGGCGGCGGACGCGGCGCCCTCCTCCCGGCGGCCCCGGCGACGGCGACGACGGCGACGGTGACGGTCGGCCGGATCGTCCTTTTCCTCGCCGGACTCGAGGCGGGCGGCACCGGCCTCGTCCTCCTCTCCGACGTCCTCGGTCTCGATCTCGTCTTCCGCGCTGACCTCCTCGGCTTCCTCCACCTCGGCCTCGAGTTGCGGCACGACAACCGGCGGGGTGTCGGGCGTGATCGCCGCCGGCACGCCTTCGCGCGCCATCTGCTGGCGCACGCGGTCGATGTGGAATTGCGACCCAAGCTGCGTGTCGTCGCCCAGAACCGTAACGCGCATGACGTAACGCAGCTCGATTTCGCGCAGCCGGTCACGCTTGTGGTTGAGGATGTACAACGCGGTCGGTGTCGCCACGTGCACCACGATGTCGGCGGCGCGGCGCTTCGAGCCTTCCTCCTCGATGCCGCGCAGCACATGGATCGCGGCGCTTTCGGTGCTGCGCACGTGGCCGGTGCCGCCACAATGCGGGCACAGGATGAAGCTGGTCTCGGCGAGCGACGGACGCAGCCGCTGGCGGCTCATTTCCAGCAGCCCGAAATGGCTGATATGGCCGACCTGGATGCGCGCCCGGTCGTTTTTCAGCGCCTCCTTGATGCGCCGCTCAACCATGGCGTTGTGCTTTTTCGACTCCATGTCGATGAAGTCGATGACGATCAGCCCCGCCAGGTCGCGCAGCCGCAACTGGCGCGCGACTTCGTCGGCGGCCTCCAGGTTGGTGCGGAGTGCCATCTCCTCGACGTTGCGCTCGCGCGTGGCGCGGCCGGAGTTGACGTCGATCGCCACCAGCGCCTCGGCCTGGTTGATCACCAGATAGCCGCCGGAGCGCAACTGCACGGTGGGCTGCAGCATCGCGTCGAGCTGTGCCTCGACCTGGTAGCGCGCAAACAGAGGCTGTGCCGGCTCGCGCCAGAGCTGCACCTTCTTGGCGTGGCTCGGCATCAGCATGCGCATGAACTCGTGCGCCGCGCGCCAGCCTTCCTCGCCATCGACCTGGATCTCGTCGATGTCGCGCGAATAGACGTCGCGGATGGCGCGCTTGATCAGGCTCGCCTCTTCGTAGATCAGCGCGGGGGCGACCGATTTCAGCGTATGCTCTCTGATGTCGTCCCACAGGCGGAGCAAGTATTCGCAGTCGCGCTTGATCTCGGGCTTCGGGCGGTTGGCGCCGGCGGTGCGGACGATCAGGCCCATGCCCTTCGGCATGTCGAGTTCCGCGATGATCTCCTTCAGGCGGCGACGGTCGGTGGCGGAGGTGATCTTGCGCGAGATGCCGCCGCCACGCGGCGAATTCGGCATCAGCACTGAGAATCGCCCGGCGAGCGACAGGTACGTGGTCAGGGCCGCGCCCTTGGTGCCGCGCTCCTCCTTCACCACCTGCACCAGCAGGATCTGGCGACGGCGGATCACCTCCTGGATCTTGTAGTTGCGGAGGAAGCGCGGCGGGATGCGGCGTTCGCGTTGCTCCTCGCCGTTCTCCGATTCGCCGCCGATCGTCTCAGGCGGCGGGGCTTCCGGGATGATGTCGTGATCGGGCGAGAAGTCCTGGTCGGTCTCGGTGTCGGCCTCGCTGGCGAGGGGCGCGGAGTCCTCGGTGTCGTCCTCATCCGACCCGGCGCCCTCCTCATCCGATTCGGCCTCGATCGGGCCGCTGAGCGTGTCGGACTCAATGATCAGCGGCTGGGCACGGCGGGAGGACGGTTTGTCGTCGTCGGCCGCAGGCTCGTTGCCGTTGTCGGGCGACTCGGGGGCGGATTCGGCCGGTACGGATTGGGCCGGTGCGGATTGGGCCGGTGCGGCCGCGGACGGCGCTTCGTGCCCGGCCGGCGCCACGGCCTCGGCAGCAATGGCCGGTGGCTGCATCACTTGCGGCTCCGTCGCGGCGGCGAAGGCCCACGCATGCTCGGATTCTGGCGAGGCAGCCGATGCCCATGTTTGCGTGGGTGCGGGCGAGGCGACCAATGCCGACGTTTGCTCGGCTTCGGACGAGCCAGCGGATCGCGACTCTCGCTCGGGCTGGGGCGAGGCGGATCGTGACGCAGGTTCGGGGTCGGGCGAAGCGGCGGGTGGGTCGGCCTCGGGCGTGGTCACGGGTGGCATGCTGGCAATCACACCCGACTCGTCAACGGTCTCGCCGGGGGCGGCTTCGGCCGAGAGCGCCTCGGCGGCAGGCCTGAACGCCGCCGCCGGCGGCGGCGCGGCTGCTTCCGTGGCCGCGGGGAGCGGAGTGGCGACCACGCCGAATTGGCCGCCAGCCTCGCCGGCCGCGGTCTCGGCAGGTGCCACCTCGGCCCAAGGCGCCGCCTCCACCGAATCCTGAGTCGGCACGCTTGCGGCCGATGCCGATTCTCCGGTCACGGCGAGGGTGCCGGATTCGTCGGCAGACTTCGCGACCACGTCCGGCGCCGGGGCTGCCGCCGGAAGCTCGGGCACCTCGGGGACCTCCTGCCACGTCTCTGGCGTCGCCCCAGACTCGTCGCCGGTCTCGGCCGGTGCCATCCGCGCGGAGGACGCCGGCGGCTCCCATGACCCTGAGCCAGCCTCCACCTCCAGCTCGCGGTCGGCTTCTTCCTCCTCGCGGCGGGCCTCTTCTTCCTCCATCTCGATCAGCCGCTGCCGGTCGGCCACCGGGATCTGGTAGTAGTCGGGATGGATCTCGCTGAAGGCGAGGAAGCCGTGGCGGTTGCCGCCATACTCGACGAAGCACGCCTGCAGGCTTGGCTCTACCCGGACCACCTTGGCGAGGTAGATGTTGCCCTTGAGTTGCCGCTTGGTGGATGTCTCTACGTCGAAATCTTCGAGACGGTTACCGTCCAGCACCACCACGCGGGTTTCTTCCGCGTGGGTGGCGTCGATCAGCATGCGCTTGGTCATTCAGTACTGAACTCCGGTGCGCCGCCCGGATGAAGTCCGCGGCCCGCGATGGGGAGCGCGACGGGGGACGGCGGGATAGGCTTGCGGGATAGGGCCCGGCCTTGCGGAGATAGTGTGCGGTGGCACGCGTGCCAGCCGCGCCGCCAATGGCAAAGCGCGGGACCTCCGTTGCGGGAAGCACTGGCACGATGAACGGTCTCCGGCGTCGGCGCGGCGCGTTCCGGGGGGAACGCCGCCCCGTGTGAATCGAATTGCCGGCTGAGCCTTGGCCCGGACGATCCCGGTATGGGCCTCAGATCAGCCCCGGCGCGCCTGAAAGCGGGCGCGCGACGGGCGGTGACGCGGCTGCGGGCCCGCGGACCAGGCCCGCGGGCATCCCGTTCCCTTGCTCGGCGAACGCCGGAACACCTGCCCGGCCGGCCGAGAGATTACGGCGCCTGCCGGCGCGGCCTCCCACGGACCGCCTGCACTTGGAGGCAGGCTTGCCGCGAGGATGACAGGGGAGCAACGCAAAGGCCGCTCTTTCCCCCCGATCGCGTCACCGGAGCGGGGGGACCATGAAGCAATCCGGCCGGCGGCGCAAGCCAAACGGCGAGAACACAGACCGTCCCGCGGCGAGAGCGGGCGGCCGTCCGGGCCTGGTCCTGCCGTGCCGTCCGAAAGGGTCTGCGGGAGCCGAACGCGAGGGTCTTGCGGGCTTGGCGGCAGTGCGGGGGATCCTCGGCGGGGTTGGGTGACGTGGCCGCGGCGCAGGTGCCGCCGCTACGAGGCGACACTGGCGCCCGACGTATCTTGCCGCATCAGGCCTTGAGCAACATCTCGACCGACGGGGTGCGGAGGCCTGTCGCCAGACACGGGCGCTCGCCCTGCCCCGTTTGAACGAAGCCCAGCTTGCGCAGGACGCGGCCCGACGCGGGATTGTCGGCAAAATACCCCGCCGTGATCCGCCGCAGGCCGAGCCGGTAAATGCCATGCTCAACCACGGCCCGGGCGGCCTCTGTGGCAATGCCGAGGCCCCAGTGGCCGCGATCCACGTAATAGCCCAATTCCGGCGCGTCCTGATTTGGCTCCTGATTCAGCCCGACCATGCCAACCAGTTCACCGCCTCGCCGCAAGGTGATTGCCCATGCCAACTCATTCGGCACGACGCATTCGAGGAAAAAGCGTGCGTCCTTCTCGCCATAGCGATGCGGAACCCGTCCCAGCCGGCGGGCGATTTCCCAATCGCCTGCAATCGCCACGATTGCGCCGATGTCCGCGGTGACGGGCCGCCGCAGTGTGAGCCTTTCGGTCTCCGGCAGCGGCTGGTCTGTTGTGCGGTGGTTGTCGGGTTCCACGGTTGTTTGGCAGGTTGACGTGAGCAGAAGAGCGCCGCGACATGGCGGGATGCAAGGTGGCGAGCGAGCAACCCCGCGCGGGACCAGGCGCGGTTGTCGCTCCGACGCTCCCGGATATAGCTGCCGGCTTGGAACACTACCAGCGGCGCGGCGGGATCCGACCGAGATTGCTTCGTCGCTCCGCGCCTCGCCATGACAGACTCGCGCCTCGCCATGACACACGGCGGGGGCGGACCGCGCCTGTGATTACGCGCGATTGCGCGTGAGCAACCGGCCCGCACGTGAGTCGGTGGCGCCGGCACCAAAAACGTAGGCGCTGCGGCCATTCACCCACGTTTCGATAATGCCGATCGCCGGCAGCGTCGGTGCATCGAACGTGGCGGCGTCGCGAACGGTGGCCGGATCGAACAATACCAGGTCGGCATAGGCGCCGGCGCGGATCACGCCGCGATCGGCCAGGCCGAAGACTTCGGCGGTGTGGCCGGTCATCTTGCGCACCGCATCTTCCATCGAGAACAGGCCGAGGTCGCGGGCATAGTGGCCGAGGACGCGCGGAAACGTGCCCCATAGTCGCGGATGCGGATGTGCATCGTGCGGCAGCCCGTCGCTGCCGATCATCGCCAGCCCGTGCTTCATAATTCGCTGCACGTCTTGCTCGTCCATCTGGAAGAAGATCGCGCCGGCGGGGAGCAAGCGTTCGGCGGCCTCACGCGGGGTGGTGTTCCAGGCACGCGCGATGTCGTCCAGCATGCGGCCGGCCTGGTCCGGATGCGGGATCGACCACGTTACCTGCACCGCCACGTCGGGGCGCAGCCGCTGCGGCATCAGCACTGTGGAGCCGGCGTGGTAGGGATAGACGTCGAACGCCACGGGCTGCTGGCTGGCGCCGGCCTCGATGCGCGGCAGCGTCTCGACCGAACGGCCGTAATTCTCCGGCATGGCGCATTTGTGGTGGCTGATCACCACCGGAACGTTCGCCGCGCGGCCAATCCGCAGCGTCTCTTCGATCGACAGCAAGACATCCTTACCCTCGTCGCGCATGTGGGTGACGTAGAGGCCGCCGGCGTCGCGTAGCGCTGCGGCGACCGCGATCACCTCGTCGGTCGGCGCCATCATGTTGGGCGGATAATAGAGGCCGGTGGAGAAGCCCGATGCGCCCTGTGCCAGCGCATCGGCGAGGCGCCGCTGCATGTGCGCCGCTTCCTTGTCGGTGGCGGCGCGCTGGGTGTCGCCGTTCATCGCTTCCACGCGCAGCGACATGTGGCCGATCAGCGCATAGGTGTTCACCGGCGACGGATCGCGCGCGAGGCGGGCCGCGTAGTCGGCGAAACTGTCGAAGGTCCACCACGATTCGTCGCCGAGCAAATCGAGCGGCGGCACGGGGCGGTTGCTCATGCGGACAGGGGAGAGCGAGATGCCGCAATTGCCGACCACCACGGTGGTGACCCCCTGCGACATCTTGCACAGCATGCACGCGGGGCCGCACAGCACGGCGCGGTCGTCGTGGGTGTGCGCGTCGATGAAGCCAGGGGCAAGCGCTTTGCCGGTGGCGAGGACCTCGCGGTCCGCGATGGCGGCGCCGAGCTCGCCAATGGCGGCGATGCGGTCATTGCTGATGGCGATATCGGCGGTGTAGCGCGGCGCGCCGGTGCCGTCGAAGATGGTGGCGTCACGGATGATCAGATCGTGGCGGGGCATGCCGGCGTCTCTCGCGGGTTATGAGGTCATCGGGTCGCTTCGCGCAGTTCAGCGTGCCTCGGCGTGACGGGTCAATACGAGCCGCGCGTCAAACGAAACCTGGCGCGGCCCCTACCGCGCAACCGCCATTGCGAGGCGGGGCAGCGCCGAAGCATTTTGCGGCGACCCGGCGCACGAACCTTGCGAACGCCGGCACGCGCGGGATTGCCGCGGCCCCTTGGGCCTGGCACTGACAGGGAACGGCGGACAGTGGCTGGCGACCCTGCCCCCGCGCGCCGGCTCGGGACCTACTCCGCGGCAGCCACCAGCGGTGGCGCGTCGATATAGCCTCGCGCCAGGCGCAGCCCGGTCTCTCGCAGCAGCTTTTTGTCTTGCTCTGGCGTTTTGGCCGGCGGCACCCGCACCACCGTGTCGTTGCAGTAGGTCGGAATCGCTCCGCCGCCGTCGCGGAACAGACCGACGGGATCGGTGTTGGCCTTGACCGCGCGAATGCCGGCGCGGATCTGGTTGCGGAACATTGTGATCCCGCGATCGGTCGTGGCGAGATGTTCGAGTCCATGCACGGCGATCGGCCGCTGCGACACCTGAGCTTCGTAATCCTGCGGGCGGCGCTGACTTTCCTCATAGGTGTCGGCGGCAATCTGGCCGGGCAGCATGATGCTGCGATCGGCCCACCAGTCGGGTGTGACGACGCCTTGGGTCTCGCTCACGTGGCGCAGCTCGATCAGCATCGTATTGGTATCGTCGAGCGGCACAATCCAGCGGCTCATCATCGGACCGCTGAACGGATGCGGCTGCTGGCCGGTTTCCCAGATCGGCGCGACCTGCTGCAGGTTGGGCAGGACGTTCTCCACCATGCGCGCCCAGATGTTGTCGCCGACGCGCCGCGTCGCGATGTAGATGATCCCAACGGGCGTTTCGGCAAACTCCAACTCCGGCACGACACCGAATTCATCGGTGAACACGGACCCGCTGACGATCGTGTGGAGGAACGCGGTGTGCACCGCGTCCATCGTGTTTTCGAGAATCTGCAGCCAGTTGCACGGGTAGCAATACTTCTTCCCTGGCATCAGCCGATAGCCAGGGCGGGTGAAGCTGTCGTAGGTGGGGAAGGCGGGCATCCGGTCGGGCGGCCCCATGTAGCCGAACACGAGTCCGTGCGCCTCGTGCACCGGATAGGCACCGTGGCAGAGCCGGTCCTTCAGCGTGCTGGTCGCGGGTTCGCCGGGCGTTTCAAGGATGGTGCCGTCAACATCGAACAACCAGCCGTGATAACAGCAGCGGATGCCTTTCGTGCCGACCAGGCCGAATTCGAGCGACGTGCCACGATGCGGGCAGTGGCGCTCCAGCAGGCCGATCGCGCCGCTGCCGTCGCGGAACACGACCAGCTCCTCGCCGAGGATCTTCACTGCGATCGGCAGATCTTTCAGCTCGTCGGTGTAGCAGATCGGCTGCCAGAAGCGGCGCATGTACTCGCCGCAGGGTGTGTCCGGGCCGACATGCGTCAGTTCGGTATCCTCCCGCGGCACCTGCCGATGATGGTAGCCACCATAACGCGTCTTCAAGTACGGAGCCCTGGTCGCCATGACGAGCCTCCTCTCCCTGGTGCCGAGCGTTGCGTTTCGCGGACCGAAATTACCGTGCCCGCACGGTGAACCCGCGCGAGGGCGGCTGTCAAGGAAATGCCACGCCCAGGGCAGGGGAATCGCACTTGGATTTCCCTTGACACGTGAATCGCTGCTTGCCCGATTCGGGCACGGTCGATTCTACCCCTCGGCACACCGCAGCCGCCGGGGAGGCTACCATGGACGAGTTCATTGCCTGCTTTGAGGGGCTGGAGGATCCGCGGAGCGGCAATGCCGGCCTGCACGACTTCCATGAACTGCTGGTGGTCGCGCTGTGCACGGTGCTCTGCGGTGGTCAGGGCGCCACGGACATGGAAGAGTTTGCGGCGGCGAAAGAGCCGTTCCTGCGCAGCTTCCTCAAGCTTAAGAACGGCCTCCCCAG
>DATJNA010000105.1:0-11857 GCA_035508435.1 Acetobacteraceae bacterium
GTGAGGCCGGTGGCGACTCGCAACGACGAGTGCCCGCCTGGCACTGACCAATACGCGCCGACCGAAGCCGCGCCGCGCGCATTCACGCTGGCGCGATCTTCTCCACCCCCGCCATGTAGGGCCATAGCACCTCGGGGATCAGGATCGCGCCGTCGGCCTGCTGGTGGTTCTCCATCACGGCGATCAGGGCGCGCCCGACGGCGATACCCGAGCCGTTCAGCGTGTGGACATAGCCGATGCCCTTGCCGTCGGCGGCGCGGAACCGGGCGTTCATCCGCCGCGCCTGGAAGTCGCGGCAATTCGAGCAAGAACTGATCTCGCGCCAGGCCTGCTGGCCGGGGAGCCAGGCTTCCAGGTCGAACGTCTTGGCGGCGCCGAACCCGGTGTCGCCGCTGGACAGCACCACGCGGCGGAACGGCACTTCCAGGCGGCGCAGCACCTCCTCGGCGCAGCCCGTCATCCGCTCATGCTCTGCGACGCTTTGGTCCGGGTGCGTGACGGAGACCATCTCCACCTTGCGGAACTGGTGCTGGCGCAGCATGCCGCGCGTGTCGCGTCCGGCCGCGCCTGCCTCGCTGCGGTAGCAATCGGTCAGCGCGGTCAGCCGGTGCGGCAGCGTCGCCTCGGGAATGATCTCGTCCATCGCCATCGCCGTCAGCGGCACCTCGGCGGTGGGGATCAGCCAGCGACCGTCGGTGGTCTGGAACATCGTGTCGCCGAATTTCGGCAGCTTGTCGGTGCCATACGCGGTGGCGTCGTTGACCAGCGACGGCACGACCATTTCGGTATAGCCATGCTCGCGCGTATGCAGATCCAGCATGAATTGGCCGAGTGCGCGTTCCAGCCGCGCCAGCGTGCCACGCAGCACCACGAAGCGGGCGCCGGCGATTTTCGCTGCCGCGGCGAAATCCATCAGCCCCAGCGCCTCGCCCAGTTCGAAATGCTGTTTGGGCTGGAAGCCGAGGTCGCGCGGCTCGCCGACCTGCTTCAGCACGACGTTGGCGGACTCGTCGGCGCCGATCGGCACGTCGGGGTCGAGGACGTTGGGCAGCGTTTCCAGGATCCGCTTCGTGGCGCCATCGAGTTCAGCGGCGCGCGCTTCCAGTCCCTCCATGTCGCCGCGCAGGGCGGCGGCTTCGGCCTCCAGCGTCGCGGTATCCGCGCCGGCGCGCTTCTGCTGGCCGACTTCCCGCGACAGTGCGTTGCGCCGCGCCTGCTTTTCTTGCAGCGCGGTCAGCGCGGCACGCCGCTCGGTGTCAAGCGCGAGGAGTTCCGGCGAGACGGGCGGCAGGCCGCGCCGTGCCATTGCGGCATCGAATGCGGCGGGATCCGCCCGGATCAAGCGAATGTCATGCATGGGGTCAAACTGGCCCGCCGCCGGGAGCGGCGTCAATTGCCGAGTTATGCAACCGAGCACGCGTTTCTGCCGGGCCACGGCGCGGGATGCAGCGTCTGGCAGAGAACTGCCGAAATGCGGCGGCCAACGGCACCGGATCGGCGGCATATTGACCGTACTCTCCCATTGCCTCCGAACCGTACTCTGCCATTGTCACCGAGTGGACGCTGGGGCAGCAAAAGAAGAGCAGTACAAATGGCGGATCATACGGCTTCGGGCGGCGCGGCGGCGGCGCGTCTCAATGGTGTGATCGTTGCGGCGACGCTCGGCAACGTACTCGAATGGTTCGACTTCCTGGTCTACGGCTTCTTCGCCGCGACGTTGGCCGAGGTCTTCTTCCCGTTGCGTAATCCGACCGTGTCGCTATTGCTCACCTTTGGCGCGTTCGGCCTGTCCTATCTCGTGCGTCCGCTGGGTGCCGCGGTCATTGGCACCTATACCGACCGCGCCGGACGCAAAGCCGGGCTGACGCTGTCCATCGCGCTGATGATGCTCGGCACGGCGCTGATGGTGGTAACGCCCGGCTATGCCACGATCGGCATTGCGGCGCCGGTCATCATCACCATCGCACGGCTGCTGCAAGGCTTCTCGGTGGGCGGCGAGTTCGGCAGTGCCGTCGCTTTCCTGGTGGAACATGCCGGCGATCGCAAGGGCTACAGCGCGAGCTGGCAGTGGTCCAGCACCGGCGTCGTCTCGGTGATCGTCGCATTGTTCGGCCTCGCGGTAACGACACTGCTGACGCATCAGCAGTTGCTCGCGTGGGGATGGCGCATTCCCTACATGTTCGGATTGCTGGTAGGGCCGATCGGCCTCTATATCCGCTCGCGCATGGCGGAGACGCCGGAATTCCTCGACACCGTCAAGCCGCCGACCCTGCCGATCCGCGCATTGCTGCACCGGCATCCGCTTCCGGTGCTGCTGGCGCTTGGTGCCTCGATCATTTCCAACAGCTCATATTATCTGCTGCTGTATATTCCGACCTACGCGGTGAAGACGCTGCATTTGCCGGCCTATACCGGCTTCGCCGCGACATTGCTCGGCGGCATCGCGCTTGCCGTCGTTTCCGTCGTTGCCGGGCACTGGTCCGACAGGACGCCGCGGACGCGCGTCATGCTGGCCATGGCATGGTTGTTCGCGATTGCCGCCTATCCGACGTTCTGGCTGATGGTGGCCTATCCTTCGCTCGCCACCGCCATGTTCGCGGTCGGCTTGCTCAATGTGATCAAGGGCGGATACAGCGGCGTGCTGCCCTCGCTGCTGGCGGAACAATTCCCGGTCGACTCGCGTGCCGTCGGCATTGCGTTCAGCTACAGCATAGCGGTGACGATTTTCGGCGGGTTTGCGCCATTCATTGCCACCTGGCTGATCGCGCGCACCGGGGATCCGCTGTCGCCAAGCTTCTATCTGATGGCAAGCGCATTGCTCAGCATCATCGCTTTGCTGGCGATCCAGCGGCGCACCGCGCGCTCTCGGAGCGGCACCGGCGGGACCATCTCACCGTCCGACCTGGTCACCTCGGAATTGGAATGACGTTGCACGGCGCACCGCATCCCGGCCGACCGGGGTGGTTCGTTGTTGTCAGGCGTTGGCGCCGGGTGCGTGGCGGCCGGATTCGAACAGGAACCAGGTTCGCCGCTCGGTCTCGTCGATCCACACCTCCAGCAGCGATGTCGTCGCGACGTCGCCATATTTGTCGCACGTGTCGTGCACCTCGCGCATGATCGACACCAGCCGCTGATTGTCGTCCCGCAGTTCGGCCAGCATGTCGTCGGGGGTTACGAAGTCGGCGTCGTTGTCGCGGATGCGCTGCTGGCGCGCGATATGGCCGATCGAGCGCAATGTGGTGCCGCCGATCTTGCGGGCACGCTCGGCGATCGGATCGGTCATCGCAAACATCTGCGACGCCTGCTCATCGAGCAGCAGGTGGTAGTCGCGGAAATGCGGGCCGCTCATGTGCCAATGAAAATTCTTGGTTTTGAGGTAAAGCGCGAACGTGTCGGCCAGCAGGCCGCGCAGCGCCGCCGAGATGTCTTGCGTTGCCTGCTGCTTCAAATCGGTCGGGGTTCCAAGATATCCCCGATCATACGATTCCTTCGTCGTGGTCTGTGCCATATCCGCTCCTTACCAATTGCCTCGGTCGCGGTCGCGTTGACCGGCGTCGCGGCAGAGCAACCGGCGACCGACAATGCTGGCGCCAGATGGCATGCATGACGCACGGCGTCTTGCTGAATCTCCGGGCTTTTGTCGGATCACGCGGCCGGTGGGTGCAGAACCGGTCTTTGGCTGATTGCGTCAATCCGCCATGCTCGACAGGATCGTCGGATTTGCAACGGCGAGGGGCAGAAACAGCACACGGCAGCCGGTGCGCGAATGACCGGCCCAGGTGTCATGCCTGGCGCAGGCCGAGCCAGCGCGCGAGGCGGGCGAACTGCGCGGCAATGATCGCCCACAGCAGATTTCCGGCACGCAACGGCACGGCCGGCTGCAGCGGGCGTGTTTGCTCTGCCGCGGCACGCGTTGCTGCCATGGCCGCCGCCGGCGCGGCCGCGGGAGGGGCGTCCTTGGCGAACTCGTCGGCGGCGCGCCGGGCGAAATCCGCCATGATCGCATTGGCGACGGGCACACCGCCGGTGCGGGCGAAATCCGCCAGCACGCCGCCGAGTTCCGCGTCGGACACGATGCGGACCACCGTGGTCGGTGCCGCCGCGGCGGCGTCGGCATGCAAGGCGAATGACAGCTTCACCCCGATCCGGGCGGCGCGCATGTCGGCATTGCCGCGGCCTTGCAGCTTGCCGGTATGCGCCTGGCGGTCAAATTCGCAGGTCACCCGCCCTTTGAAATTGATCTTCTTCGGCCCGAACGACACCACCATCGCGCCCGGCCACGACCCGTCCTCCGCCTGAGGCTCCAGTATTGCTCCCGGCATGCAGCTCGCCATGCGCGGCACGTCGGCGAAGCGACGCATCACCTCGTCCGGCGTGCCTGGCACGCGGAACTCGCCTGCGAAATGCATGCGTCAGACCACCGGACGCAGCAGCGGCGCGTGGCTTTCGCGGCCGAAATGTACCTTGGCGTAGGGATCGGTCGGCGTTGTGGCCGAGACGCGCGCGTCGATCAGATAGAGGCCGCCCTTGCGCAGCCCGGCCGCGATCGCGGCGGGCAGTTCCGCCGGATCGCGCAGCAGCGCGCCATCACCGCCGAACGCTTTTGCCAGTGCGACGAAATCCGGCGATGGCCACTGCGCCAGTTTCTCATCGAAACCCTTTGCCACCAGCTTGTGCACCTCGGCGCCGTAGCCGGTGTCGTTCCACACCACCAGCACCATTTGCATCTTGTGCCGGACGATGGTCTCCAACTCCTGGATGTTGAACATGAGGCTGCCGTCGCCCTCGACCGCGATATGCGGGCGGCCGGGATTGCCGGCGCCGGTGCCGATCGCGACGCCGATGCCCTGGCCAACGGCGCCGAAGCCGTACGAGTACTGAATTTCCACCCCCTCGGGCAGCGGCGTGTACATGCCGATCCAGGCGAAGAAATGCCCGGCGCCGACGGTGAACAAGGCGCCCTTCGGCAATCCCTCGCCCAGCGTGCGGGCGAGTGCACGCGGGTCGAGACCATCGCGCGGCGGCTGGAACATGTGCGACGGCGCATCGAGTACGGCGCGGGTGGCGGCGCTGCGAAAACCCTCGCGGCGCACCTGGCGGGATTCCAGCGCCTCGTTGATCGCCGCGACCGATTTGCGCGCGTCGCCCTGCACGTAGAGTCCGGGGATGACGCCGATCTCGTCCGGCATGGCGCGGATGTCGATGCGCGCGACCTCGGCGGAGGGGAACAACAGGCCGCCTTCGGTGGTGTAGTAGCCAAGCTCGGCGCCGACGCCGAGCACGAAATCCGCCTCGGCCAGCAATTGCTCCGACGGGGCGGAGGCGAAGGCGCCGGCGATGCCGATGTCCCACGGATGGCCGGCGAAATAGCCTTTCCCTTGTAACGAGGTGGCGAGCAAGGCGCCGACCCGGTCGGCAAGGCGCACGATTTCGTCGCGCGCATTGGCGGCGCGGGCGCCACGGCCGGCGACGATCACCGGACGCTCGGCGGCGAGCAATTTCTCAATCACCGGCGCCAGCAGGTCGGGGCTCGGCGTTTCGACACGCGGCGGCAGGAACTGCGTCGAGGCGCGGTATTCGTAATCCCAGTCGATCTCGTCTTCCTGCAGGTGCATCGGCAGATTGAGCACGACCGGGCGGCGATGGACGCGCGCGGCGTAGAACGCCTCGGCGATCTCCTCGGCCATGTTGTCGAGGCTTGTCACGGTGTGGAACCGCGCACTGCTGGCTTCGGCGAAGCGGCGCTGGTCCATCGACTGCGTAGTGTTCTTGGCGCCGGGCTCGATCTCACCGGCGATCAGCACCAGCGGCGTCTTGCCGCGATAGGCGGCGATCAGCGAGGTGCCGCACTGCGTCAGGCCAGGGCCGCAGGTGACCATGGCGACGCCGATCTTGCCGGTGGTGCGGCTGTAGCCGTCGGCCATCGAGACGGCCATCGATTCATGCCGCGCGTTGTACGGCTTGACGGAGGGGTTGCGGCACAGCGCGCCCCACAGCCACATGTTGCCGTCGCCCATCAGTCCGAAGAAGTCGGTGACGCCCTCGGCGATGAGGGACTGTGCAATGGCTTCATAGGCTTTCACGGTCGTGTTCCCTCTGATTTGTCGCGTTGCACGATATGGACGCGGTGCGGGGCGTCAATGCCGGGCCGGTCAGTGGTGGAGCAGCGGGGCGGGCCGACCGCGGCAACACGGCGCTTGACTGCCATTGCGAAACGCGAAGCAACGCGGCGATCCCGGTCGCAATCGTGCGCGGCTGATGCGTGCGTCAGTCGAGCGGGGTTGCTGCGTCCGGCCGGGATTCGCTTGCGGTCCTGGCAATGACGCTCACACCTCGACCGGCTTCGGCTCGACCATGCGTGCTGCCAGAATGGAAATCTCGTACAGCGCGATCAGCGGCAGTGCCAACCCGCTCTGCGTGATCACATCGGGTGGGGCGAGGATCGCCGCGATCACGAACATACCGACCCAGGCATAGCGGCGATAACGTTTCAGGCCCTTGGAGGTGACGATGCCGACCTTGGCCAGCAGGGTCAGCAGCACCGGCAGCTCGAAGGTGATGCCGAAGGCGAAGATCAGCTTCATGACCAGGTCGAGGTATTCCGAGACGCGCGGCAGCAGCTCGATCGGCACGCCGCCGCCTCCGGTCTGCGATTGGAAGCTGGCGAAGAATTTCCAGGCGAAGGGAAAGACGAAATAGTACGCCAGCGCGGCGCCGAGCAAGAACAGTACCGGCGTGGCGATCAGGAACGGCAGCAGCGCACGCTTTTCGCTGCGGTACAGGCCGGGGGCGACGAACAAGTAGATCTGGCCGGCGATCACCGGGAAGGCGATGAAGGCGCCGCCGAAGAACGCCACCTTGATGCGGGTGAAGAACGCCTCGTAGAGCTGCGTGTAGATCAGGTGCGGATCCGGCTGGCCCTGCGAGCGCAGCACGTCGGCCAATGGCTGCGCCAGGAAATAGTAGATCCGGTTGGAGAAATAGTAGCTGACGATGAAGGCGATGAAGAACGCCCCGATCGACCACATCAGCCGCCGGCGCAGCTCCATGAGGTGATCGAGCAACGGCATCGGCTTGTCGTTGATCGGATCGTCGGGTGCTTCGATGTCGGCCATGGACCAGTCGTCGGTTGTCGGTCGTCGGTTGTCGGTTGTCGGTCGTCGGTCGTCGGTTGTCGGTCGTCGGTCGTCGGTTGTCGGTTGTCGGTTGTCGGTTGTCGGTCGTCGGTTGTCGGTCGTCGGTTGTCGGTCGTCGGTTGTCGGTCGTCGGTTGTCGGTTGTCGGTCGTCGGTTGTCGGTTGTCGGTCTGCGGATTCAGGCGTCAGGGTGCGGATGCGGCCGCGCGCGGCGAGTCGTGTTGCAGCACGAGCTGTGGCGGAATGAAAGCGGGCGCCTCTGCCGCGACGGCGGACGGCAGAGCAAGCGGCACGAACCCGGGCGGAATGAAGGCCGGGGCGGCGGGTTGCGCTGCGATGGCGGCGTCAGCCGGCGCTGGCGGCTCCAGCGTGATGGGTTCCAGTTCCGCCAGGGCGGCTTCCTCCACCGGCGCCGGCGCGGCAATCGCGTCGGAACTCGGGGAAGGCTCCAGCGGGTTGCCGGCGAAGGTGTCGCGCAGCGAATGGTCGGGGTCGATATGGCGCTCGATCTCGCCGCGGAAGTCGAAATTGCGGATCGAGTTGATTTGCTCGCGCACGTCACCCAGGTCGGCTTCGCGCATCATCTCGTCGACATGGGTCTGGAATTCCGACGCCATGCGGCGGGCCTTCTTGATCATGTCGGTGATGGTGCGGATCGCGACCGGCATGTCCTTCGGCCCGATCAGGATCAGGGCGACGGCGGCGATCAGGCCAATCTCGGACCAGGCGAAATCGAACATGGGGCTAACTCGTTATGACCCGCATTTCACCTGGCCATCCATGATCGATCTCCGGGTGCGGACGAGGCCCGGTCGAGCCGGGCCATGACGCATGGCGAGCGGGACGTGCGTGGCATGTATTCCATCCGTCACTCCGGCGAAAGCGTGCCGTCGCCTGGCGCGGCCGGCTCGGGCACATCAGCCTCGGCACCGGCACGGGCATCAGCAGCGGCGGGGTCGGAGGTGACAGCGCCATGCGTTGCCGTCCTGGCGGCCGCTTCCGTCGTCGCGGCGGAGTCCCCGGTGTCCGCAATACGATCCGAGGCGGCAGCGTCACCGCTGACCCCGGCGTGGGCTGGGGAGTCCGCTGGGGAGTCCGCTGGCGGGGAGTCCGCTGGGGAGGCCGCTGGCGGGGAGTCCGCTGGGGAGGAGTCCGCTGGGGAGGCCGCTGGCCCTTCCGGCAGTTCCGGCGTCAGCGGCGGGGCGGCGGAGACGCCGGAAGGCCTGGGAGGCTCCAGCAGCAGGTCGCCGCGCTGCGGCAGGTCGCGGATGTCCTTCAGCCCGAACTGCGCCAGGAATTGCGGAGTGGTGCCCCAGAGCGTGGGGCGGCCGGGCACCTCGCGGCGGCCCTTGGGGGCGACCAGGTTCGCTTCCAGCAGCGCGTCCAATGTCTGCTGCGAGAGGCTGGTGCCGCGGATCTCCTCGATCTCGGCGCGGGTGCAGGGCTGGTGGTAGGCGACGATGGCCAGCGTCTCCATGGCAACGCGTGGCAGCCGGCGCGGCACCTGGATCACCTTGCGCAGGCGCGGTGCCAGATCGGGGGCGGTGCGGAACTGGATGCCGCCGCCTGCCTCCGCCAGTTCCACGCCGCGCCCGGCATAGCGGGTGCGCAACGCGGCAATCACGGCGTCGGCGTCGGCGGCCTCGGGCAGGAGCTGCGACAATGCTCGCGGGGTGACGGGCGTGGCGGAGGCAAACACCAGCGCTTCTGCCAGGCGAAGACAGTCCTCATCCGGTTCAGCCGCGGCGGAGACCGAAGCCGCGTCGGCCGGGGATTGGGCAACGTCGGCAGCGGCCGCGAGGACGTCGGCAGGAGCTGCGGCAGCGTCGGCAGGAGCAGCGGCAACGTCGGCAGGAGCAGCGGCAACGTCGGCAGGGGCTGTGGCAAGGTCGGCAGGAGACCGGGTCGCGTTGGCAGGAACCGGCGTCCCGTCGGCAGGAACCAGAGTAACGTCGGGCGGAGCGGGAGCCGCGTCGGCGGGAAGCGGGGCGGAGTCGTCAGGGGTCGGGGCGGAGTCGTCAGGGGTCGGGGCGGAGTCGGTGGCGGCCGAGGCAGCATCGACCGATGGCAGTCCCTGCGTGGGCCTCGCTTCAGGCTGCGTAGCGGGGGTGGCCTCACGCTCGGGGTCAGGAGTGCTCGCCGCAGCGTCGCCCCATCGTCGCGCGGCATCGCGGCTCAATTCGGCGCCCGCCACGGGCGGGGCAGAGGCATCATTGCTCATGCCCGTTCCTCTACCCTGGCCTGCCCGCGGCGCACCAGGATCGGGCCGAACGGATGGTCCTGCCGCAAGCGTGCCGCCCCGCCGCGTGCCATTTCCAGACCGGCCATGAGGGTGCTCGCCATCGCGGCGCGGCGCTCGGTGGGGCTGGCCATGTGATTGGGGAGGAAGCGCTCCAGGCTGGTCCAGTCGGGCAGGCTGCCGAGCATTGTCCCCAGCCGATGCAGCGCGTCCTGTACCGTCCACAGCGTCAGCGGCCGTGGCTGATAACGGCGCGCCTTGGTTCCCCGCCGCACCGCCGCGAGATAGCCAAGCACCAGGGCGCCCAGGTCCAGGGCCAGGCGGGAACGGTCGATCTCGGTATGGTCTTCCGGCGCGCCACGCGCGAACACGTCCTGGCCGAGCTGTGGCCGGGCGCCGAGCCAGGCGGCGGCGGCCCGGATGGCGGACAGGTCGCGCAGCCGCAGGGCAAGCACTTCGGCGGCTTCCTCGCCCTCCTCCGCGCCGAGCGTGTCCGGGGGCAGCAGCAGGCGGGATTTCAGCCAGGTGAGCCAGGCCGCCATCACCAGCCAGTCGGCGGCCAGTTCCAGCCGGACGCGGCGGGCGCCCTCGATCACCGCCAGGTATTGCTCTACCAGCGCCAGGATCGAAATTCTCGCCAGATCGACCTTCTGCGACCGCGCGAGTTCCAGCAGCAGGTCCATCGGGCCGTCGAAGCCTTCCAGGTGCAGCACCAGGTCGGCGTCTCCCATGGCGGCGGCGGGAGGCGTCGCGGTTGGCTCGCCGGGCGCGGGCGCGGTGCCGTCAGACACGTGGCGGCCCTCGGTCACACATGCTGCATTGCCTGGCCAAGGCCGGCGCCATGGCCGGACAGCAGGAACAAGACGTGGAAGGCCCAGGGGACGATCGTCTCCAGCGCGGCCTGGAACGGGTCGAAGATGATGCCGAACTCCCGCAACAGCGGCGGCAGCAGGAAGACGACGAGGACGACCAGCAAGATGCCGGCGCGCTCCATCCGGGCCCAGCGCATGGCGAGCGCCTGTGGCAACAGGCCGACCGCGATGCGTCCGCCATCGAGCGGCGGCACGGGCAGCAGGTTGAACAATCCCAGCACCAGGTTGGTGAGCATGAAATAGAACAGGAAGAAGCCGATCAGCGGGTGCTGGGCGACGGCGGCGTCGAGCGGGTCGACGCCCGATGGCAGCGGGCCGGACGGCACGGGCATCAGCAGCGCGCCCACCCAGGCGAGAAAGAAGTTCATCAGCGGCCCCGCCGTCGCCACCACCGCCATGCCGCGGCGTGGGTCGCGGAATTTCCAGGCCGCCACCGGCACGGGCTTGGCCCAGCCGAACATGAACAACACGCGGTGGAACGCGAGCAATTGGAAGATCAGCAGAAAGCCGGGCAGCAGGACGGTGCCCACGCGATCGACATGCCGCAACGGGTTGAGCGACAGCCGGCCGGCCAGCCGAGCGGTGTCGTCGCCCAGCGCGAGGGCGGCGTAGCCATGCGCCGCCTCATGCAGGGTGATCGCCAGCACGGCCGCGATCACCGCCGGCACGATCTGCGTCAGGATATCGTTCACGCGAGCAACCGCTGTTGCTCTGCCGCCAACGCTCCGACGTCCAGGGCGCGACGGCGTGACGCGGCCAGCGCCCGGGCGGCAGCCAGCCGCGCCGTGGCCTGAGGGGTCAGCGGCGGAACAGCGGCCAGCAGCGCCTCGGTCGGGTCCGGCTCGCCGGCACAGTAGAGCGCGATGTCGCAGCCGGCCGCGAGCGCCGCCATTGCTCGTTCGGCGGGCGTGCCGGACAGGGCCTGCATCGCCAGGTCGTCGCTTGTCACCATGCCTCCGAAGCAGAGCAATCCGCGGATGATACCCCTGATCACGGCCGGCGACACGGTAGCCGGCAGCAGCGGGTCCCAGGCGGCATAGACGATATGGGCCGTCATCATCCAGGGCAGGTGCGTGTTTTGGGCAAAGGGCAGCAAATCCGCGCGCAGATCGGCGGCATGCACGCGCGGCAGAGCGAGGTGCGAATCGACCAGGGCGCGACCGTGGCCGGGGGCGTGCTTGCCGACGGGCTGGATGCCGGCGGCCAGCAGCCCGGCGGCCATGGCGCGGCCGAGGCGAGCCACGGTCACCGGGTCGGGTGCGAAGGCGCGGTCGCCGACGACGTTGCTGGCACCTGGCAGGCCAAGATCCAGCACCGGCGCCGCCGCGACATCGAAGCCGGCGGCGCGGCAATCGATGCCGATCAGGGCGCCGGTGAGGAAGGCGGCACGCAGCCCCGCGCGGGGATTGGCAATGAACAAGCGACCGAGCGTGGCGGCGGGCGGCTGGGCACGCCAGTGGGGCGGACGCAGGCGGGCGACGCGGCCGCCTTCCTGGTCCACCATCAGCACCGCCCTGGGCGGCAGGACGCGCCGTAGGGCGGCCACCAGCGCGGCCAACCGAGGCGGATCCTGGACGTTGCGCGAGAACAGGATGACGCCGGCCGGGGGAT
>DATJNA010000106.1:0-35788 GCA_035508435.1 Acetobacteraceae bacterium
TGCGGGATCAGCTCCTCGGGCGGCGGCGGACGGTGGGCCTTGTAGTCGTCGTAGAGCCGGTTGCGGAACGTGACTCGCCCGGCATCGAAGATCACCGCGATGTGGGTGCCCACATGTTCGCGCAGCAGCTTGGCGAGCATGTTGGTGAAGCCGAACACGGCGTTGACGGGTGTGCCGTCCGGCCGCGTCATCGGCGGCAGCGCATGGAAGGCTCGGAAGATGAAGCCGGACCCGTCGATCAGGATCAGGTGCAGCGGGTGATCCGGGGCGGCCGGGGTTTCGATCTCCGGCAGGATGTCGGTGTCGGCGGGCAGGGCGCGGCTCCTTCCGTATCAGGTGGAGACCGGGCGGATGATAGCGGTGCGGCGGCGGGGTTCCAATGCCGCGGCCAACTGTCGTTCGATTGGGTGCACCGGAGGGTCAGGTGTCTCGCGGCACCAGTCTCGGCAGCATCGCCGCGCAACCCCAGAGGAGGGGAGGCGCGGGCCGGCAGCGACCGGTGGACCGGGCAGTACTTCGGCCCTTGCCGGGCCAACAATGGCCCGTGCAGGGCCTACAATGGCCCGTGCCGGGCCTACAATGGCCCTTGCGGGGCCTACAATGAGACCGACGACCGTGCCTATATCGTCGCACTCAATGCCCGGTGTCCTGCCCTGCCCCCGGCGCCAGCAGGTAAAGCCGAGAGCAGTACGGGCATACCACCGACTCCCGCTCGATATACAGAAACACGCGCGGGTGCCCCAATGGCCCGTTCCCGCCATCGCAGGCGACGGTGCGGTCGGTCGTCTGGATGGTCTCGGTGGGCATGGGTGAGACGGGCGCCTCGGGCATTTTCGGGGTCCCTGCGTGCAGTTCGCGGTAGCGTGAAGTGGCGGCAAGATGATAGCGATACGCGCCGTGCTTTCAACCTTGCCAACCGCCATCCTACGGCCGCTCGTCGCCTTGCTTGCGATGGCCTTGCTGCTGAGCGGCTGCGCGGCACCCGTCGCACCCGGCACCTTCTCGCCTGACAAGCCGCCCGTCACCGCCGGGTATTTCGACATGCCGGACGGCACGCTGCTGCCCTATCGCGCCTGGCTGCCGGACGGTCCGCCTCGCGCCGTGGTTCTGGCGCTGCACGGCATGAACGACAGCCGAGACGCCTGGGAATATCCCGCCCCCGCCTTCACTGACGCCGGCATCGCCTTGTTCGCCCCCGACCAGCGCGGCTTCGGCGCGGCGCCGGATCGAGGCTGGTGGGCCGGCGACCGTCAGATGGTCTCCGACGCGCGCCACATGGCGGACATCCTGCACCGCCGCTATCCGCACACGCGCCTGATCCTGATGGGTGAGAGCATGGGCGCGGCGGTACTGATGGTGCTGGCAGCGCAGCCGGATCCACCGCCGGTCAGCGGCTATGTGATGATCTCGCCGGCGGTATGGGACCGCAACGAAATGAACTGGTTCCTGCGCGCCGGCCTGTGGCTGTTCTCGCATGCCGTGCCGGGCATGACAGTGACCGGACGTGGCTTCGTCCATGTCGCGGCAAGCGACAACAAGGAGGCGATCCGCAAACTTTCCGACGATCCGCTGACGATCCTGGCAACGCGATGGATCGCCGTGCGTGGGCTGGTGAACCTGATGGGCGCCGCCGTGGCGGCCGCGCCGCATCTCCACGGTCGGGTCTTATTCCTGTACGGCGGACACGACGAACTGATTCCCAAGGCCGCCAACGCCGCGATCTGGCGCATCCTGCCGTCCGATGTGGAAAAGGCGTACTACCCGGCAGGCTACCACCTGATGCTGCGCGACCACGAACGGATCACGCCGACCGAGGACGTCCTGTCCTGGATCGTGCGCCCGAACGACCCGCTACCTTCCGGCGCCGACCGCGCCGCTGAGGCCTGGCTGGCAAAGCAGCCAGCGGACCAGGACCACTGACGCCCGGCAGCCCGCCGCGTGAGGTCACCCCGCGGCTGCGGCTCGCTGGCCAGCCCGCGCCAATCCTTCCTGGTCCCGCCATGAGCAACCGCGGAGACCAGAGCAACCGCGGAGACCAGACTGC
Source organism: Acetobacteraceae bacterium (assembly GCA_035508435.1). Classification (GTDB taxonomy): domain Bacteria; phylum Pseudomonadota; class Alphaproteobacteria; order Acetobacterales; family Acetobacteraceae; genus JASHVB01. The sequence continues at coordinate 2,045 of DATJNA010000106.1, forward strand.
CATGCACCGGCATTCCGTGCGCTACGTCTGCTTCGGCGGCTCGACCGGGCCGCCAGCCTTGCGCCAGGCACCAAACCCACCCTCGACGTGGGCGACGTTCTCCAGCCCCATCTCCTGCGCCGTCTTGGCTGCCAGGGCCGAGCGCCATCCTCCGGCGCAGAAGAACACGAAGCGCTTATCCTCGGCGAAGATCGGCTTGTGATAGGGGCTTTCGGGGTCGATCCAGAACTCCAGCATGCCGCGGGTGCAGTGGAACGCGCCCGGCATCCGGCCTTCGCGGTCCAGCTCCCGCGGATCGCGCAGATCGACGAACACCACTTCGTTGGCACCGTGGAGGGCAACGGCGTCCTGCGGCGTCAGCGTTTGGATTGCCGTGTTGGCCTCGGCCAGGAGCTGTTTGTAGCCCTTCTTGATCTGGGGCATCGGTCATTCCTCTACTGTAGCGGACAGCCGGTGCCGGCTGCCTTTGGCTCAGGCTCCATAGGCGCCGACGGCGCGCAGAGGAACAAGCGATGCGCACCGGCAGTTCGCGCCGCGGCGAATCAGGTGGCCATGCGGTATCGCGCTCGCATCGGCCGTAGCGCGGCGACGGCCAGCAGCGCAGTCAGCGCGTCCGCCGCGATGCAGACGTAGAACACGATGGTCCATGACCCTGCGGCACCATGCAGCAGCGAAGCGAGCGGGCCCCCGAAGATCGAGCCGATGCCCTGCGCGATGTAGAGGCAGCCATAGTTTCGCGTGGCATGGTGCCGGCCGAACGTGTCGGTCAGGGTCGAGGGAAACAAGGAAAAGATCTCGCCCCAGCCGAAGAACACGACGCCCGACAGCAACACGAACAGTACCGGGTCGCCTCGCGTGGCGAGCCAGGCGGACATCGCCGCGGCCTCCAATGCAAAGGCCAGGCACATCGTGTTCTCGCGGCCGATCCGGTCCGAGACATGGCCGAAGAACGGTCGGGTCAGGCCGTTGGTGAAGCGGTCGATGGTAAGCGCCAGCGGCAGCGCCGCCGCGCCCCAGACCATCAGCTTCGCCACGCCGAATTCGGTGGCAAAATTCGCCATCTGCGAGATCACCATCAGGCCGGAGGTGGACATCATCGTCATCATCACGAACATCAGCCAGAAGACCGGTGTCTTCAGCATCGCGACGGTGTCGTGGCCCGCGCCGGTGTCATCGTGCGCCGTGGCCGGCGGCGGCCTCAGGCCCAAGGCGGCGACAAAGCCGACCGCCGCGAAGATCGCGCCGTATTGCAGCAGCGTCGCCTGGTAGCCGGCGCTGGCGATGGAGCCGGCGATCGGGAAGGTGGTGAGGATCGCGCCCATGCCATAGCCGGCAGCGACCACCCCGGTGGCGAGGCCGCGCTTGTCCGGGAACCAGCCGACCATCTGGCCAACCACGCCGACGTAGACGATGCCGGTGCCCAACCCGCCCAGCACGCCGTAGGTCAGGTAGAGCATGGCGAGTGACGTGGCATGCGCGGCCAGCATCCAGGACAGCCCGGTCAGCAGGCCGCCCGCGGCGATCAGTGTGCGGGGTCCGAAGCGGTCCACCAGCCAGCCCTGGAACGGCGAGAAGAACGTCTGCAACACGATCAGCAGGGAGAACGTGACCTGAACGGCCGCCGGTGCGGCGCCAAGCGCCGTGCCGAGCGGGCGGGCGAACAAGGTCCAGACATACTGCGGGCTGGAGATCGCCATCATGCAGATCAGGCCGAGCAAAAGTTGGACCCAGCGCGTGGTGGAGCGAGACAGGGCGGGTGTACTGGCTATGCTCTGGCTCACCGGAGGCTCCTTCGGCGGGGTGTGAATATTGGCGGACGGCGGTGTTGGCGGACGGCGGGTCGGGCACATTGGTCAACGCCCGGATGCGTGCAAACGGCGGGCCAGCATGCCTCGTGCGCCGCGCGGGTGCTGATCAGCGGTCGGAGTCGCGGTAATCCAGCGGCGCGCCGAGGTTCTCGGCACCTGCGGCGGCATGTCCCATGCCCGGGACATCGAACAATCGCGCCCGCAACCGATAGCGAGCGACGCCACCCGAAGCGATGGCGAGAATAGTGCCGTGCCGGAAGTCATTGCTGCCAGTAATCAGGGCAAATCGCACCTCCGGGCCGGCTCGATGCGGTCGATCGGCGCTGCGAGCACGATCAGGCCGTCGTGCGGTCCCGCATGGGTGCTGCAATCACAGGAAGTGTTTGGCTGCGACACTCGGCCAACGCCGGGGCACGGCCCAGCACGACACTCCCGCTCAATCCACGGAAAAGCTGGTCCCGCAACCGCACGCGGATTTGGCGTTCGGGTTGCGCACGGCGAAGTGGCTGCCCATCAGTTCGTCGGTAAAGTCCAGCTCGGCGCCGTTCAGCAGGTCCAGGCTGACCGGATCCACCAGCACCCGCGCGCCGCCTCGCTCGATCACCAGGTCGTCGCCTTGGCGGTCGGCATCCAGTTCGAACCGGTACTGGAAGCCGGAGCAACCGCCGGCCAGCACGGCCACGCGCAGCGCCAGGTCACGCTGGCCGCGGGACGCAACCTCGGCGGCGACGATTTCGGCGATGCGGGCGGCGGCCCGCTCGGACACGGCGAACTGTTCCATGCCGGCAAGATAGGCGCGGCGAGGGCGGAATTGAAGCCCGTCACCGCGCGGTGTAAGCCCGCGCCGACATGAGCCTCGCGCCGTACGCCGTGCAGAAGGCCACCAGCCGCGGCCGGCTCCATCCCGAGCCGGAGGCGCCGACGCGCTCGCCGTTCCAGCGCGACCGTGACCGCCTGATCCACAGCTCGGCGTTCCGCAAATTGCAGTACAAGACCCAGGTCTTCGTCAATCACGAGGGCGATTTCTATCGCACCCGCCTGACGCACTCGATCGAGGTGGCGCAGATCGCGCGTTCGGTCGCACGCGAACTGGGCCTGGATGAGGATCTGACCGAGGCTCTGGCCCTGGCGCACGACCTCGGCCATCCGCCGTTCGGCCACGCGGGCGAGGAAGCGCTGAACCTGGCCATGAAGCCGTTCGGCGGCTTCGACCACAACGCACAATCGCTGCGCGTGGTGACGCTGCTGGAAAGCCGCTACGCCGGCTGGGATGGCCTGAACCTGACCTGGGAAACGCTGGAGGGCCTGGCGAAGCACAACGGCCCGTTGCGCAACCCGCCCGCCTACATCGCCGAGTACAACGAGCGCCACAGGCTGGACCTGAGCATGCATGCCTCCGCCGAGGCACAGGTGGCGGCGATCGCCGACGACGTCGCATACCATAGCCACGACATCGATGATGGCCTGCGGGCGCGCTTGTTCGCGATCGACGACCTGGCGCACCTGCCGGTGCTGCGCGAGGCGCTGGCCGAGGCGCGCATGTCCAGCCTCGACGTGCCGCCGCCGCGCCTGCGCCACGAAATGATCCGCCGGGTGATCAACGCCATGGTCTCCGACCTGATCGAGGAGACCCGCCGGCGTCTCGCCAAGCTGGACCCGAAGGATTCAGATGCAGTCCGCCGCGCGAAACAGCGCGTGGTGGCATTCGACGCGCCGATGGCCGACGCCCATACGGCGATCAAGGACTTCCTGTTCTCGCGCATGTACCGCCACTGGCGGGTCAACCGCATGACCACCAAGGCGCGGCGACTGACCGAGGAACTGTTCCGCCTGCTGCACGCCGATCCCTCGCTGCTGCCGGACGACTGGCGGGCCCGCGCGGGGGAGGGAGGCACGCACCGCGCCGCGATCATCGTCGGGGACTACGTGGCGGGAATGACCGACCGCTATGCCATGGACGAGCACCGGCGGCTGACCGACATCGGAGTGAGCGGGTGAGCCGTTTCAGGGCTGATGTTGCTGTCTGCATTCGGTCAGGACATAGACATTCTGGTCGAGGACATTCTGGTCGAGGCACAGCCTCGCAACGGCCTGCACCACCGGATTGGCGCGATCGACGAGGCGCGCGCATCACGGCGTTGCACCCGCGTGATCCCCGTCACTGACGGAGCAAGCATGACTTACGACATCTATGCCGCCATGCGGGACATCGTACTCGACGCGGTACTGGCCATCGTGCCCGATCTGCCCAGCGATATCGCCGCGCGCGTGGAAGTCTCCCCCGCCCGCGACCCGGCACATGGCGACATGGCGACCAACGCAGCGATGGTCGCCGCCAAATCCGCGCGCCAGCCGCCCGCGAAACTCGCGAGCTCCCTGGCCGAGCATTTGAACCGCCGGCTGGAGATCAGCGACGCCACCGTTGCCGGCCCGGGCTTCGTCAACCTCCGCCTCGATCCGGCGGTGTTCCGTGCCTTGCTGCCGGATATTCTGCGGACCGGCGAAGCCTACGGCGACAGCAGGCTGGGCGCCGGAACCCGCATCAACGTGGAATACGTCTCCGCCAATCCGACCGGCCCGATGCATATCGGCCATTGCCGCGGCGCCGTGGTGGGCGACGCGCTCGCCAACCTGCTGATCAAGGCCGGCTGCGACGTCACCAAGGAGTACTACATCAACGACGCCGGCGCGCAGGTCACGGCGCTCGCCTGGGCGGCGTACTGGCGCTACCTGCAGGCGATCGGCACGCCGCTGTCGGAGGAGGATTTCTCCAACGAAGTCCCCGGCGGCCTGCAATATCGCGGCGAGTACCTGATCCCGGTCGGCGAGCAATTGGCGAAGCTTCACGGCGCTTCGCTGGCACAACCGGATAGGGGCATCGCGGCACCCGAGCTGTGGCTCGACACCGTGCGCGACTTCACCATCGACGCGATGCTGGCGGAAATCCGTGACGACCTCGCGGCGCTCGGCGTGGCGCAGGACGTATTCAGTTCCGAACGCGCTCTCGTCGCCAGCGGCGCCGCCGATGCGGTGGTCGATCGCCTGGCGCAGCAGGGCCTGATCTACGAGGGCGTGCTCGATCCCCCCAAAGGCAAGACCCCCGATGATTGGGAGCCGCGCCCCCAGACCCTGTTCCGCGCCACCCGGTTCGGCGACGACGTTGATCGCCCGCTGCGCAAATCCGACGGCAGCAACACCTATTTCGCCAACGACATCGGCTATCACGCCGGCAAGCTGGACCGCGGCTTCGACGTGCTGATTGACGTGCTGGGCGCGGACCATGGCGGCTACGTCAGGCGCATGGACGCCGCGGTAAAGGCACTATCCGCCAACCGCCCCGCACGCTTCGAGGCGGTGCTGTGCCAAATGGTCCGCGTGGTGCGCGGCGGCCAGCCGGTGCGCATGTCGAAGCGCGCCGGCAGCTACGTCACCCTGCGCGACCTGCTGGACGAAGTGGGCAAGGACGCCGTCCGCTTCACCATGCTCACGCGCAAGGCCGACGCGCAGATGGAGTTCGACCTCGACCAGGTGCTGGCGCAGACCCGGGACAATCCGGTATTCTACGTGCAATATGCACATGCCCGCTGCCGGTCCGTCCTGCGCGCCGCGGCCGATATGTTCGCGCCAGTGCAAGTGACGGACGACGCACTGGCGGGGGTGCCGCTGGATACTTTGGAAGCGCCGGAGGAACTGTCGCTGATCCGCCGGCTGGCGGCTTGGCCACGCACCGTGGAAGCCGCGGCGCAGGCAAGGGAACCGCATCGGATCGCGTTTTTTCTCTATGACTTGGCGGGCGATTTTCATATGCTATGGAACCGAGGCAAGGACGCGGCCACGCTGCGCTTCCTGCAAGCCGACCGGCCCGCGGAGACGCTGGCGCGGCTGGCTCTGGTGGCGGCGACGGCGGTGACGATCCGCTCCGGCCTCGCGGTGATGGGCGTCATGCCCGTCGAGGAAATGCGTTAGGCGCCGTGCGGCGCCGGAGGTAAGGCGCCGTGTCCGACGATCTCAGCATTCCCAGCCCGACCTATCGCGTCCCGCGTCACGCGCACGGCATGGACCCGGGCACGCGAAAGCTGGCGCTGATCGCCGCCGGCATCGGCGGCTTTCTGATCGTGGCGGGTGGTGGCTGGCACGTGCTGTCTCAGTATCGGGAAGGCGTGCCGGTGATCCAGGCCGAGAGCGGCCCGATCCGCGTCAAGCCGACCAATCCCGGCGGGCTGCAGGTGGCCGGCGCGAGCAATGACATCTTCTCGGATGGCGGCGACACGGCGGATGCGAAGCTTGCGCCGCCGCCGCAGACGCCCGATCCGCAGGCGTTGCGCGCGATGGAGGCACCGAAGCCCGCCCCGACCCCTGCCGCGCCGCAGGCTGCCACGACGGCAGCGCTTCCCGCTGCGCCCGCCAGCGCGGTGCCTCCAGCCAACCCTCACCCGGTCGCGCCGGTCACGCGCGAGGCTGAGTCATCGCCCGCACCAGCGGTCCGGCCAGCTTCTGCGGCAAATTCCGCGCCAGTCGGGGTGGCCGCTGTGCACGCGCCGGCACCAGCCGCGACGGGTGCCCACCCGGCGGGGCCGGCCAAGGATGTCGAGGTGCAGCTCGCCGCTTTGTCATCAGAGCAAGCCGCACATGAGGAGTGGGTCAGGTTGATGCAGCGCTGGCCCGATCTGTTGCGCGGTCACCGTCCAGCCTTCAGCCGCTTCGAGCGCGATGGCCACGTATTCTGGCGTGTGCGTGCCAGTGGGTTCGATGGTCTGCCTGACGCAACGACGTTCTGCGAGCACGTGCGCGCCAAGGGTGGCGGTTGCTCGGTCGCGGATTTTTAGTCCGGGTCTCCGCCGCGTCGCAATAACAGGTGCCCACCAGGGTCCCCGGCATGCCCGCCCGACGTGGCTTGAGCTGTCAGGCCGCCAATTGCCATCTCCGGCGTTGTTGGCGCCAGCGGCTGACGCCCAAGAATCAGATCGGACGCCCGTTCCGCGACCGCCATGACCGCGGCGTTGATGTGCGCCGACAGCATGTCGGGAAATGCTGACGCATCGACCACACGTAGCCCCTCGGTGCGGCGCACGGTGAGGTCGGGGTTCAAGACCGAATCCTCACCCCGGCCCATGGCACAAGTGCCGGACGGATGGTTCACCGTGATCGCGGTGGCGCGAATCCAGTCCTCGATGTCGGCGTCGCTGTCCGCGCCCGATTTCGGCGCGAGCCCGTCGGCGCGGAACCGATTCAGCGGCGCTTGCACTGCGATGTCGGACGCCAGCCGGCAGGCGTCGCGCAGATCAGAAAGATCGCCCGCTGCCGATAGAAACTTGAATGCGATCCGCACCGGCGCCAGCGGGTCGGCGGACCGGAGCGTAACCGTCCCGTGGCTGCGGGGATGCAGCAGGACCGGGCGTATCCCCAGGAACTCCTGCGGCGGACGCCGGCCCGGTAACCACGGGCGCGCGTCCTGTGGCCGTGCCCCGCCGACCAGAAACTCGATATTGGGCGCCTCCTGATTGGCCCCGGTCCTGACGAAGCCGACGCACTCGAGCGGCAGTGTCGTCGCCGGCCCATCGCGCATGACCACGGCGCGCGCCATGGCAAGCGCCATGCGATCCAGCCGCAACAGGCGCTGGAATGGCCCTGGCTCGCGGCGGGCCCAGAGCAACACGACCGCCAAATGGTCGCGCAGGTTGCGCCCGACCGGCAGGTCGATCAGCGGTGTGATTCCCAGCGCGCGAAGCTCGGCCTGTGGCCCGATCCCGGACAGCATCAGAAGTTGCGGCGTGCCAAACACCCCGGCGCACAGGATGGTCTCGCGGGCGGCCTGGATCTCCTCGGTATTCCCGTCGCTGAGGATGCGCACGCCCGCCGCACGCGTGCCGTGCATGGCGATTCCGACGGCGGTTGTGCCAGTGCGGACGGTCAGGTTCGGCCGACCCATCGCCGGGCGCAGATAGGCATTCGCTGACGAAGCGCGCCTGCCGTCCCGAATGGTGAATTGCGCGCGGCCGAAGCCCTGCGCGTCGGGTTGGTTCAGGTCCGCTGTCATGGGCCAGCCGGCAAGCCTCGCGGACTCGAACCAGGCGGCCACCGCGGGATCGCGCATCCGGGCCCATTGCGTGCCCAGAGGCCCGGCCCCGCCGCGCCAGGAGGTCTCGCCGTCTTCCCATGCCTCGGAGCGTTTGAAGTAGGGCAGCATGTCGGCGTACGACCAGCCTGTCGCGCCCATCCGTGCCCAGCGGTCGAAATCGCCGCGGTGGCCACGCGTGTAGACCATGACGTTCACCGACGACGACCCGCCGAGCACTTTGCCGCGCACCACCTCCAGCCGGCGCCCGTGCAAATGCGGCTCCGGCTCGCTGACATATCCCCAGTCGAACATCTTGTGCTGCTGCAACTTGCCCAGCCCGAGGGGAATTTGAACGTAAGGATGCCGATCGGAGCCGCCCGCTTCCAACAGCAGGACACGTGCGCTGCCGTCCTCCGTCAATCGATTGGCCAGCACGCAACCGGCCGAACCCGCCCCCACGATAATGTAGTCATATTTGGCCGCATCGCTCATCGTTGCCTCGACGTTTCCCGGATGCGCAGCATATCCCCTCGCCCGATCCTGTCGTGATGCCGCCTCGGCCGAGACCGCAGCGGGCAGCGTCGCTTCCAGGCTGGGCCATTCGCAGCGCCGCGCTTCGCGCCGCTCGATGGCAGACACAGCGCGCCATGCGGACGGGACGGCGCCAGGATGGACCGCCTTCCTTACGGCAAGCGCCGCTGCCAGCACTTTTACAATCCGGATACACCCCGGAAACATCTCGACGCTACTTCGGCGGCAGTGAACGGTTTCGAGGTGGAGGTTCTCCATGATCACAGCCAAGCGCATCGCCGCCATCGGAGCGGTGGCCGGCCTCGCTGCCCTCGGCGTTACCGCCCTGCCGAGCCAGGCGAATGCCTGGTGGCGCGGCCCCGCCATAGGCATCGGCGTCTGGGTGCCGCCGGTTGTGATTGCCCCGGCCCCGGTCTACGTCCCGCCGCCCGTCTATTACGCTCCGCCGCCCGCAGCCTACTACCCGCCGCCACATCGCGCCTGGGTGCCGGCGCACTGGGAGAATGGCTATTGGGTCGCCGGCCATTGGGTGTGATTCCCGCTGCCGGATCTGACCGGCCCGACCCCGGGCGTCACCCAGATTCCACCACGATATGATTGACGGGCGGCTTCCATAGGTCCACCGCTCGTCCATGCTGCGCTTTGCCGAATCCTTGCTCGATCCGACGGCGCGCCCGCCGGAAGAACCACCGACCCCGGATTCTGTCCCCGGCGCTTCGCCGCCTGGCATGGTCCCGGACGGAGCCCACGGCGCATCGCCGGCTGGCATGGTCCGGGACGGAGCCACCGGCGCATCGCCGCCTGGCATGGTCCGGGACGGAGCCACCGGTGCATCTCCGCCTGGCGTCGTCCGGGACGCGGCGGGCAGCACCGGTCTGCTGCGCTTCTACTGGCACTTCATCCGCCAGGAGCGTTGGCTGGTCGTCGCCATGTTCATTGGTGGCGGTTTGATCGCGATCCTGGACGCGACGGTTCCGGCCTTCATCGGCCGCACCGTCGCGCTGGTGTCCAGCCACACGGCGCAGACGCTGCTACGCGACGCATGGCCGCAATTCGCGGTCATGGCCGGCGTGCTGCTGCTGGCGCGGCCGCTGGCGTACGTCAGCTACGTTATCCTGATCAACCAGATCGTGAACCCCGGCCTGTCGAACATGATCCGCTGGCAGAACCACTGGCATGTGGTGCGCCAGAGCTGGACCTTCTTCCAGAACGACTTCGCCGGCCGCATCGCCAATCGCGTCATCCAGACCGGGCCGGCGCTGCGCGAAAGCGTCGTGATGACCTTCGATTCCGCCTGGTACATCGTGGTCTACGGCACCAGCGCGCTGGTCCTGCTGTTGTCGATCGACTGGCGCCTGACGCCGCCGATCCTGGTGTGGTTCGCCACCTTCGCCGTCATGCTGGTCTATATCGTGCCCCGGCTGCGCGAACGCTCGCGCCGGGTGTCGGAGATGCGGTCACAGCTTACCGGCCGTGTGGTCGACAGCTACACCAACATCCTCACCGTCAAATTGTTTGCCCGCGCGCAGGACGAGGACGCGTGGGTGCGCGATGCGGTGGACGACCACACCGACGCGTTTCGCGACCAGACGCGGATGATCACAGCCTACATCATCGTGCTGGCGCTGATGAACGCCGCGCTGATCGTGACCATGGCGACGGTGGCGATCTGGCAGTGGAGCCGCGGCGTCATCGCGGTCGGCGCGGTGGCCACCGCGCTGCCGCTGGCCTGGCAGTTGACCAACATGGCGGGGTGGGTGGCACGCAACGTCACCGCGATCTTCGAGAACGTCGGCACGGTGCAGGACGGCATGCGCTCGATTGCCGTGCGGCGGCAGATGCCGGATCCGGCGGACGCGGTGCCGCTGCATGTGACCGGGGGAGAAATCCGCTTCCAAGGCGTGCATTTCGACTATGGCCGCCTGCGCGCACCCGACCGCGACACGCGGCGGCTCGCGGTGCTGCATGGGATCGACCTGACGATCGCACCGGGCGAGCGCGTCGGACTGGTCGGGCCGTCGGGCGCGGGCAAGTCCACGCTGGTGAACCTGCTGCTGCATTTCTACGACCCGGAGCAAGGACGCATCCTGATCGACGGCCAGGATATCGCGAGGGTGACACAGGAAAGCCTGCGGGGCCAGATTGCCATGGTGACGCAGGATACGTCGCTGCTGCATCGCTCGATCCGCGACAACATCCGCTATGGCCGGCCCGAGGCGACCGAGGCGATGATTGTCGATGCCGCGCGCCGGGCCGAGGCCGAGGAGTTCATTCAGGGGCTGGAGGACTGGCACGGCCGCCACGGCTACGACGCGCATGTCGGTGAGCGCGGCGTGAAGTTGTCGGGGGGGCAGCGGCAACGCGTGGCGCTGGCGCGGGTGATCCTGAAGGACGCGCCGATCCTGGTGCTTGACGAGGCCACGAGCGCGCTCGACTCCGAAGTCGAAGCGGCGATCCAGGAGCAATTGGATACGCTGATGGAAGGCCGCACGGTGATTGCGATCGCGCACCGGCTGTCCACGATCGCGCGCATGGACCGGCTGGTGGTGCTGGATCGCGGCCGCATCGTGGAAATGGGGTCGCATCGCGAGCTGCTGGCGGCAGGCGGCACGTATGCGCGGCTGTGGCACCGCCAGTCGGGTGGCTTTGTCGGGGAGATTGCGGCGGCGAAGTAGGTCGGCTGGCCGGCCTCCGCCACGGCAGCAACCCTGGTGTCGGCAACGACACTGCCGCGGCAGCCTGCTCGCTCGTGAACAGGCCCCCGGCAACCGAAGGGGCAGCACGGGGTTCCTGCGTCGGTTCCCATGCTCATCGCTTGTTCCGATTGCGGCACTGTCCAGCGGATCCACCCGCTGCGCCGGCCCGGTCGCCTGATGTGCTGCCGCTGCGAGTGCGTGCTGGAGCGCAGCGCCGGCCGCGCGCTCGATTACGCTCTGGCCCTGTCCCTCGCGACATTCATGCTGTTGTTCCCGGCCAACCTCATGACGTTGTTCCGCGTGTCGATCCTGGGCATCGAGCGGTCGTCGCGCCTCGGATCCGGTGTGATCGGCCTGTGGCACCAGGGCTTCGCTCCGCTCGCCATTGTCGCCGGATTGCAAGGGGTGGTGCTGCCGTTCTTTCGCTTCGGCTTGCTCGCGGCGGCGTTGGGCACGGTGCGCTGCAACATGGCGGGACCATGGGCCGGCGCGGCCTTCCGGTGGGCCGAGCGGCTGGACGTTTGGGCAATGCCCGACGTGTTCCTGATCGGCGCCGCGATCGGCTACAGCCGCGTCGCCGCCCGTTTGCCGCTGAGTATCGGAGCTGGCGGCTGGTGCCTGATCTGTGCCGCCGCGCTGGCGATGCTGACGCGAGCGACGCTCGATCGCCGCGCCATCTGGCGGCACATCGGCACGCCCGCGGATCCACCGCCCGGCCCGACCATCGCCTGCCGCACCTGCGATCTGATCGTTCCAGCAGATCATACCGGCGGCCGCTGTCCGCGCTGCCGCGACAAACTCTATCGACGGGTTCCGTTCTCGATCATGCGCGCCACCGCCCTGGTCACCGCCGGCTATCTGCTTTACCCGGTCGCGAATTACTTCCCGATGAGCGTGGACCTGCGGCTTGGGACCGCGCAGGGCCACACGATCGCCGGTAGCGTAGTACAGCTTCTGGGCGCGGGACTGTGGCCGCTCGCAGCGTTGATCTTCACCACCAGCATTGCGATCCCGCTGCTGAAGCTCGTCGGGTTGACGTGGCTGATCTGGTCCGTGCGCCATCGCCGCTCGCAGCATCTGGTGTTCCAGACCAGGCTGTATCGCGTGATCCGTGAGATCGGCCGCTGGTCCAATGTCGATGTATTCACCATCGCGATCTTTTTGCCGCTGATGCAGTTCCAGGGTCTGGTCAGCGTGCGGGCGGCAACCGGAGCATCCGCGTTCCTCGCGGTGATCGTGCTGACAATGCTGGCGGCACGCTTGTTCGATGCGCGCTTGCTGTGGGACACGGTGCGGTCATGAGCGATCAGCCGCCGGAAGCGACGGAGCGCTCAACGCGCTGGCCGGGTTGGATCTGGTCGGTGCCGATCGCCGCCGCGGTCATCGTCGGCTACCTGGCCGTGCAGCAGTTCGCCCAACGTGGGCCGGAGGTTACCGTCACTTTCCCCACCGGTGGCGGGCTCGAGGCCGGCAACACCAAGGTCAAGCTCGAAGGCATCACCGTCGGTTCGGTGGCATCGGTCCATTTCGAGTCCGACATGCACCGCGTCGACGTCGTGCTGCGGCTGCGCGGCGACATGGCGGGCCATCTTGGCAAGGGCACCACGTTCTGGCTCGAGGGCCAGAAACCCAATCTCGGCGACCTGGCGTCGTTGAAGGCAATGATCGCGGGGCCGTCGATCGGCGTGCAGCCGCGGCCTGGCCATGAGCAGAAGCACTATGTCGGGCTGGCATCGAAGCCGCCGACCGCGGGCGACGTCCGCGGTACGGAGTTCGTGCTGCGTGGCGACCGCCTCGGCACGATCGCCGCAGATTCGCCGGTGTTCTATCGCGACCTGCGCGTGGGCGAAGTGCAGCAAACGACGCTGGAGCCCGATAATCGGAATTTCCGCATTGCGCTGTTCATCAATGCACCCTTCGACCGCCTGGTGCGTGACGGCACGCGGTTCTGGAACGCGAGCGCCGTGCAGTTGTCGACAACGTCCGACGGTCCGCGACTGCAATTCCAGTCGGTGCCGGCATTGTTCGCTGGCGCCATCGATTTCACCACACCGGACCAGCCGGGCGCGCCGGCGAAGGCGGACAAGGTGTTCCGCCTGTATGAAAACCGCGGTGCGGCAGAGCATGCGCCGGACGCTCGCGCGGTGACCTATCGCGTGACGTTCCAGGCCGGCGAGGCAGCAGGGCTGGATGATGGCGCCGCCGTGACGCTGGCCGACAAGCGCGTCGGCACCGTCACCGCCAGCACGCTGCAATACGATCCGGCGAGCGGTCGGCTCGCCACGGTCGCGACGCTCGGCATCGAACCCGCGGACATCGCCCTGGCCGGCGCACAATGGCCGCCGGATGCGAGACCGCAGATGAATGCGCTGTTGTCGCGGCTGATAGCGGAGGGCCTGCGTGCTCGCCTCGGCAGCAACATCCCGGTAGTCGGCGCCAAGACAGTGGAGCTGGCGTTTGTGCCGGCATCGACCCCGGCCAGCCTTGGCGGCGGCGCGGTACCGGAGATCCCGACCGGGCCGCCATCCAGCGTCTCCGGCATCATCGCGTCGGTCGATGCGGTGGCGGCGAAGCTGAATGCCATGCCGATCGACCAAATTGCCGACGACGTGCATCAGGCGACGCAGCGCCTCGCCGTCCTGAGCGCCTCGCCCCAATTGAGGGGCACGCTGCGGAACCTGGATGAGGCGATGGCCAATGTGACGCAGGTGACGCGGCAGGCGCGAACCCAGGTCGGACCAATACTGGCAGAGCTGCGCGGCGTCGCACGTCAGGCACAGTCGGCGGTTGGGGGCGTGCGCTCGCTGGTCAATGCAAACGCGATGACGGGCACCGCGCCGGGAACCGCCGATGTCGGCGGCACGCTATACGAACTGAGCCGGGCAGCGAGCAGCTTGCGGCAACTGGCGGACTATCTCGACCGTCATCCGGAGGCTCTTTTGCGTGGCAGGGGAAGTGCGGGATGAAGCTGCTGATTCTGGCTGCGGCGCTGGCTCTGGCAGGATGCGGCAGCAGCCCCAAAGCTGATTTCTATACCCTGGTGCCGGTCCCGCCCGCGCATGCCGATCCCGCAGCCGCGCGCGTACCACTGCAGCTTGGCAAAATCACCTTGCCGGAGATGCTGGATCGTTCCGAGATGGTGACGCTGGGGCCCGGCACGGCCGTTTCGGTGTCTGATCGGGCCCGGTGGGCGGCGCCGCTCAAGGACCTGTTGCGGTCGGCACTGACAACGGACCTGCGTGACCGGCTTGGCGCATCGCGCGTGCGCGACGCGGGCGTTCCAGTGCCAGGGGGCCGGGCCCTGATCGTCGCGCTGGATGTGCAACAATTCGCCGCTGGGAGCTCTGGCGATGTGGTGCTGACGGCCGATTGGACGCTGGTGCATGCCGCCGGGAACGCGCAGCGGGTTCTGGGCGTGCATCGGGTGACGCTACGGGCGTCGGCCGGGTCGACACGTGGCGAAGCCGTGTCGTCGGCAATGAGCCGAGTGCTTGGTGAACTGGCGGATCAGATCGCCGGCGCGGCGTGACGGCAAGCGGCTGGCCGCAGCGGCAGTCCCACCGGGACCGGATGCGCTGACCCGACGGCATTTCCGGCAACCCTTTGCCCCGTCCGGCATCGCGTGCGACGCTGCCGCGGAATTCCTACCAACGAGGCTGGCACCATGGACAGGCAGGGCATCGACCAAGCGGCGTCATTGTTGGTGCAGGCGCGGCGGACCATGCAGCCGCTGGCGAATCTGCCGGAATCATGCCGCCCCGCCACGGTGGCGGAAGCCCATGCGATCCAGGATGCGACGACCGCGGCGCTCGGCAAGACGGTAGGTGCGTACAAGGCCAACATCCCGAAAGACGGTGAGCCAAATCGCGGCGTGATCTACCAGGATACGGTGCTGGCATCGCCCGCCCGCATGCCGGCCGCCACGGTGCCGGCCTGCGGTGTGGAAGGCGAGGTCGCCTTCGTTTTCCGTCGCGACCTGCCGCCACGCGTCCGGTCCTACACGCGCGACGAGGTCTCCGCGGTGGTCGCGCCGTTGGCGGCGATCGAGGTCGTGCACAGCCGCTTCGGCTCCCGGGCGCTTGACCGCAACGCGACGTCCACTTTGGAAGTGCTCGCGGATTCCATCAGCAATGGCGGGTTTGTGTACGGGGCACCGGTTGCAGACTGGCGAGGGCTTGCGTTGGGGCGGCTGAAGGTGCGGCTGACAGTGAACGGCGCGACGGTTGTGGAGCAGGAGGGCGGGCATCCAACGGGCGATCCGCTGGGGGCCGCGGTGGCGTTGGTGAACATGCTGCGAGACACAACAGGCGTACGTGCCGGGCAGTTCGTCACCTGCGGCTCCTGGACCGGGCTGCGGTTCCTGAACGCAGGCGATACCTGCGGCGTCCGGTTCGAAGGATTGGGTGAAGCGCAGGTGACGTTCGACCCCTGAGGCCGGTTGACCCCTGAGACGATGGGGTGACCAGGCAACACCGAGGTCACGGTGAGATAAGGGCGGAACGCATGACCGCTCGGGCCGCGGGTCAGGTGGGAGCAGGCGTCAGCGCCGATGGACACCAGGCTTTCGCATCATGGTTTGCTGCCCGAGGCGATCACCGCCACGATCGGCAATGCCAACCCCTCGCCGTCGCGCCATGCCGCGGCATTGGTGTCGATATCGGCGATGACGGCGCGTAGCGCGGCGGGCGACTGTGCCTCGATCTGCGCTGCCATGCGTGCGGTGCCGGCGCGCAAGGCGGCGACCAGGCTGGCCCCATTGGCGTGACGCCATACGCGGCGCTCGAACTGTGCCCGCAGCGATTCGAACCCCGCGCCGCGCAGCGCCTCCAGGATCTGCTGCACCGACCCGAACCCGCCGCCCGGCGGTGGCGCGCCCGTTGTTGCCGCGTCGCCGTGCCGTTTCACCGCATCCAGCAACAACTTCCACGCGATATTATGCTCCGGCGTCGCCCAGAAGCTGACGGCGATCCGGCCGCCTTGCGCCAGAGCGTGGAAGGACTCGGCCAGCGCCACCTCGGGGCGAGGGACGTGGTGGATGCCGAAATTCGCTACCACCGCGTCGAAAGTGGCGTCGGTACAGGGCAGCGCCTCGGCGTCGCCGGGATGGAACTCGAGGCCCGGATGCGTGGCACGAGCCACCGCCAGCATGGCGGGGGAAAAATCGACACCGCTGGGAATGGCGCCACGTTCGGCTGCCTCGGCCGCGGCCACGCCGGAGCCGCATGCCACGTCCAGCACCCGCATCCCTTCGCGCACGCCGCCGGCATCGAGCAATGCCTCCACGAACTGGCCGGTGGCGGTGGCGACAGATGCGTCGAACACCGGCGCCGCCTGCTCCCAGCGCGCATGCTCGAAGGCGCGAATGGCTTCCGGGTCGAAGGGTGGGATCATGGTCGGGCTGTCTCCGTCCGCGGCGCGGCGCGCGTCCGCCGGGAGATGGAGAGCAGCATGGACAGGAACAATGCGAAAGTGGTGGCCGCCTGGGCGACGCCGAAGGCACGGGCGTAGGCGCTGTGGTCGGTGGTATCGCCCAGGACCGCAAAGAACACGCTGCCGACGCCGGCGACGCTGACGGCGCCGCCGATCTGGAGGGCGGAGTTGATCACCGCGGCCGCCACGCCCGCCTGCGCCGGCGGCACGTCGCGAAGCGCCGCGTTGTAAAGGCGTGGTAGGGCGATGCCCTGGCCGTAGCCGGCGACCAGCACCGCGAGGTACACCGGCCAGCCATCCCAGCCATACCAAATCGTTATGCCGGTCGCGGCATAGCCGACGACCTGGATTGCGATGCCGATCGGCAGCAGCGCATTGCCGAGGCGCTTGACGAAGGGGCCACTCGACAGCGGTCCCAAGAACAATCCGGCGCCGTAGGGCAAAATGGCCAGGCCGGTATGCAGCGGGTCGGTACCGAGGCCCTGTTGCTGATACAGGCTGAACGTCACGTAGAAGGCGGTGGTGAAGAAGAACAGAGTGCCCACGACGACGCCGCGGCGAAAGCTGCGGATCGCCATCAGGCGCAGGTCCAGCAGCGGCATCAGGTTGCGCCTGGCGAGCCGTGCCTCGAAGCGCAGGAAGACCACGGCGAAGGGCAAGGTTGCCGCGAGCATTGCGACGGTCCAGGCGGGCCACCCCTGCTGGCGGCCCTCGGACAGCGGAAAAATCAGACAGGCCAGCGCGAGGGAGAGCAATACGGCGCCGACGGTGTCGATGCGGACGCGCTGGGAGGTGCTGGTCTCTGGCACCATGATCCAGGCGGCGAGCAATACGGCCAGTGTGATCGGCACTTTCAGCAGGAAGACGGCGCGCCAGCCGAGGCCGAAGGGACTCCACTGTGTCAGGGCGCCGCCCAGGAACTGGCCGCTCATCGCGGCGAGGCCCATCATGATCCCGTACGCGCTCATGGCGCGGGCCAGATCGCGGTCGTCCGGGAACAGGGTGCGGACCGGGCCGAGGACCTGCGGCACCAGCAGCGCGGCTGCGACGCCCTGGAGGGTGCGGCCGATGATCAGGGCCAGCGCGGAGCCGGCGAGGCCGCACACCAGGTTGGCGGCGGTGAACAACGCCATGCCGAGCAAGAACAAGATGCGGCGGCCGTAGAGGTCGCCCAGCCGGCCGCCGGTGATGAGGAACACCGCGTAGGCGCCGCCATAGCAGGAGATGACGAGCTGCAGCTCGGCTGGGCTGGCGCCGAGCGTGGTCTGGATCGATGGCAGGCTGACGTTGACGATGAAGAAGTCGACCGGCGGCATGAAGCCGCCCGCCAGCAGGACGGTGAAGGCGATCCACCGCCCGCTGGGAGAGAGGGCGGCGGCTGATGTGGCGGACACGACGTTTCCTTGTGGCTCTGGCGGGGTTGCGGCCCCGGCCGGCCGGGATTCGGCCTCAACGTTGGCCGATGAGCAAGTGGGTCCCGCCGCTGGCGCGGTCGATCGTGTCGCGCCTGGCCAGGCGAAGCCGCCGCAGGCGGTGCCGATTCGCTGTCGTACCGCCGCCTCGGCGCCGACGACAGCAAGACCGGGTCGATGTTTCTGGTGAGGGGAGAGATCGTTGCCGCGGCGACTGTCATCCGAAGCGGCTAAGCGTTTCGGAACAGTCTGTGATCGGAGATCCGACCGAAAAATAAAATGGCGGCAACAGGGGAAGCCCTTGGGGGCTATATCGAATTGTGGCGCGTGCCAAAAATAGAAAAAATCATCG
This sequence comes from Acetobacteraceae bacterium, assembly GCA_035508435.1. Classification (GTDB taxonomy): domain Bacteria; phylum Pseudomonadota; class Alphaproteobacteria; order Acetobacterales; family Acetobacteraceae; genus JASHVB01. The sequence goes on from DATJNA010000106.1 coordinate 20,332, forward strand.
CGGCTGGTAATTCTCAGCCGGGACGTGGTCGACAACACGGTTAATGGATAACAAGCCTGCCTGCCCAGGAGGCCGGCGGGAACTGTGGCCTGTCTGCCGCGAACACTGCGGCATTCCGGCGTGAACTCATCTGGTCAGCAAGGCATCCACGATTCGGGCGGCGGCCTTGCCGTCACCATAAGGATTGTGGGCAAAGCTCATGCGCTCGTACGCGGCGCGATCATCCAGCAGACGCGAGGCCCGTGTGACCAGCAGGTCCGTATCCGTGCCAACCAGTTCCACCGTGCCGGCTTCGACCGCCTCCGGCCGCTCGGTGGTGTCACGGGTAACCAGAACCGGCTTCCCAAGCGATGGCGCCTCTTCCTGGACCCCGCCGGAGTCGGTGATGATCAGGTCGGACTGGCGCATCAGATAGACGAACGGCAGATAATCGAGCGGCGGGATAAGATGGATCGAATCGTGCGAATTCAGCATCGCTTCCGCGACTCGCCGCACGTTCGGGTTCAGGTGCACGGGATACACGATCTCAACATCGCCCCGCATCGCGAGACGCAGCAGTCCGCGCGCTACCCGCTCGAGACCGCCGTCGAAATTCTCCCGCCGGTGGCCGGTGACGAGAATGATTCGCTTCGCCGGATCGAAGCGCGGCAACATTCTCCTGATGTCTGCCGCCCACGTGGGTTCGGCATCGAGGATTGCCAGCGCATCGAGCAATGCATCGATGACCGTATTCCCGGTCACCACGATCCGCGATGGATCAATGCCTTCGCGCAGCAAATTCTGGCGCGATTGCTCGGTCGGGGGAAAATGCAAATCGGCGATGTGTGTGGTCAGTCGACGATTCATCTCCTCCGGCCAAGGGGAATGGATGTTGCCGGTCCGCAGCCCGGCCTCGACATGCCCAACGGGAACCTTGGCATAGAAACCAGCGAGCGAAGCAGCGAATGTCGTGGTGGTGTCGCCCTGCACCAGCACCCGGTCCGGCTGCAGGTCTGCATAAATATCGGCCATTCGTTCGACGACGGAGGTGGTGATCCAGGTCAACCCCTGGCCGTCCCGCATCACGTCCAGGTCGCGGTCCGGCGTAATCGAAAAAAGTCTTAGTACCTGGTCCAGCATCTGCCGATGCTGCGCCGTTACACACACCAGCGAGGTAATTCCGGGAGTCGCGGCCAGCCGACGGACGATCGGCGCCATTTTAATCGCCTCGGGCCGCGTGCCAAACACCGACAGGATGCGCATCATGATTGGGATTCCGATTGATCGACGATTAGGGGGAACAATCTATGGGGTGCAGGCTTGAATCCTGCTTGTTCGTGCGTGCCTTGAGGCAGTCACGTCAAAAGACCTGGCCGACCAGCCCGAACTCCGTCACCTGGAACCCCATCGGGGCGGCGGGACTTGTCCCTGCGGGGCGGCGGAACTTGTCCCCGCACTTTTCCGCCGAGCTACCAGGCGGCGGCCGTGGGTCGGCCCGGGCACATCGCTTGACGCATGTCCCGGAACGGCGGCCTCAGCGGAGTACGCCGTTGCGGTGGCACCAACGGATCAGGACGTAGATCGACCAGACCCTCGACCAATACGTGCCGGGTGCGCCGTCGAGGAACGCGCGCCAGAGTCGCTCCACCGCTGCCGGGTTGAGCCCGACCGGAATGACGGCCTGAGGATCGCGCAAGGTCTGGTCCATTGCTTGCTTCAGCCCGCGCCGGATCCAGCGATCGAACGGCAGTACAAATCCGCTCTTGGGCCGTTCGAACAGCGCGGGATCAAGGCCGCGCAGACCGATGCGCCGCAACATAGCCTTCCGGCCCAGCGGTTCGTAGCGCGCCTGATCCGGCAGACGGTCCACACTCTGGAACAGTACCTGATCCACCAGTGGCACCCGTTGCTCGAGCGAGGACGCCATGCTCGCTACGTCGTTGTCGCGCAGTAGCCGCTCGCCGAGGAAAAGTCGTTGTTCCATGACGCTGATGGCGGAGAGCGGTGTGCGACACTTGCTCTCCGCGACGATCCGGCGTCGCATTGCTTCGGGCAGGCCGTCGGCCAGGGGCTCGGCAAAGTCCGGCGCCAGCAGTTCGGTTTGGAATTCAGGAAGAAACAGCGCGTAGGCCAACTGGTACAGCGTCAGCAGATCGTCGCCGTGGCGGACCATCTCGGGAAGTTTGGCCCAACGTGTCTGTGGCGGCATCGCCCCGCCGGAGCGTCGCAGCGGCCAGGTCGCCAGCGTCGCTGCGGCCGTCTGGAGGCTTCGCGGCACACAGGCGGCGCGCCGAGACCAGCCGTGCAGGACCGGTAGATCGCGATAGGAGGTGTAGCCTCCGAAGAGTTCGTCGCCGCCGGTGCCCGACAATGCCACGGTGAACCCGGCGGCTCGAATGGCTCGCGACACGTAGTAGGCGTTCAGTCCGTCAAACGTCGGCTGGTCCAAGCTGTCGAGCGCCGCCTCCAGGTTCCCAACGAAGCCGCCTTCTGTCAGCACCACCTCGTGGTGCTCTGTCCCGATCGCCGCCGCAACCTGCCGCGCGATCGGACCTTCGTTGAGTTCCTGATCTTCGAAGGCGAGGGTGAAGGTGTGGACTGCGCCCTGGGCGGCGCGCTGCGCCAGGTTGGCCACGGCCGAGGAGTCCACGCCGCCGGAGAGCAAGACTGCCAGTGGCACGTCGCTGGCGAGATGCAGCCGCAGCCCCTCCTCCAGAATGCCGGCGAGGGTGTCCTCGTCCATGGTCGGATCAGGCGAGTGGTCGGGGATCTGCCAGAAGTCCTGCTGGCGAAGCTGCTTGCCGGCACCATCGATTTCGAGCAAGCGACCTGGCGGGAGCAATTCCACGCCTTTGACGGCGGTGCCGGGCCCTACCACGAAGCCGTTCCACACGCAGGCGGCCACTGACTCTGGGTCGAGACGAGGCGTGCCCAGCAGCCCCGAAGCCAGCAGGGCGCGAAGCTCCGAGGCGAAGGCGATCGACCAGCCCGCGTCCGGATCCGACGCTCGCGCGACATAGAGCGGCTTGATTCCCAACGCATCCCTGGCCAGCAGGAGCCGGCGCTCGCTGGGGTCCCAGCAGGCGAAGGCAAACATGCCGCGGAACCAACTCACCGCGTCCGGTCCATGCTGGGCGAGCGCGCGGAGCATCACGGCTGTGTCGCCGGTGGAGTGCAGCTCGGGTCCGTCCGCCGCGAGACGCCGCCGCAGCTCGACATAGTTGTAGATTTCGTTATTGGAGACGATCACGTGCCCGGTCGTCGCATCGATCATGGGCTGCGCGCCGGCCGGCGACAGGTCGAGGATGGAGAGTCGGCGATGGGCGAGCAATGCGCCCCAGCCGCGCGAGTCTGGCGCGGACACCCACACCCCGCTGGCGTCCGGGCCGCGGTGGACCAGGGCGTCGCTCATTCGCTTCAGCGCGGTATGGTTGAGATCATCCAGCCGTCCGATGATCCCGGCGATGCCACACATCGATTAGCTCCCCTGAGAAGTCGGCATACTGGCCATGGTTCGATTGCCCCGTCGTCGCAACGGGTGGTTCCGGGTTGGCGGGGTACGGCCGCCGTTTCCGCAGCGGCCGCCCGGTGTCTCAATCCTGCCCCGCCAGATGGCGGCGATCTTGCGCCATCTCTGGCGCCGGTTACCCGATACGGAAGTTGGCGGCGGTGAACTGTCCCTGGGTGATCGCGGCGAAGTCGAGCGACCCGTGCGAGAACGACAGTTGTGTGCCACCGTGGCTGTCGGACCCGAGTGCCGCGAGCACCTGGCTCGAACTCGAGAAGCCAAGGCTCGGTACCAGGTCCACTACTCCGGTCGCCACGCTGAAATTCGCGATCGACACATTGCCGCCGTTGGCCCCGATGTCCAGGAACAACTGATCGGCGCCGCCCGCCGTATCGGTGATGTTGTCGTTGCCGCCGTTAACGAACACCAAATTGCCGGTGCCATTGAGAACCAGGTTGGCATTGGTGGCATCGAGCGTGAATGTGTTGAAATTTGCGCCCGAACCGACAGTGATCGTGTCGTTGCCGCTGCCCGCCGTTATGGTATCGAAGCTGCTGAAAACCGTCGCCGTGTCGGATCCATTGCCCATCTTTACGATGTGGCCGCCGCCGCCGGCAAGATCCACCGTATCGGCGCCGTTGCCTACCGTTATGGTGTCGTTGAACCCGTCGACAACGTTCACCGTATCTGCCCCGTTGCCCATCGTAACGGAGTTGCCGTAGCCGGCGAGGAAATTCAGCGTGTCGGCTCCATCGCCCATCGTTATGGTGTTGAAGCCGCTGTTGAAGGCGCCGTTGTCGGAAATATTCAGACTGTCGGGTCCATTGCCCACCGTTACGGTATTGGAGCCGCCGCTGTTGGAAATATCCATATCCAACGTGCCGGCGTTGGCGAACGTGACGGTATCCGTTCCGCCGCCGTTGGAAATGTCCAACGTGTCGGGGCCATTGCCTATCGCTGTGATATTGAAGCTGCTGTTGGAGGCGCCGTTGGAGACATCAATGGTGCCGCCACTCCCCGTCGTGATGACGTTGAAGCTGCTGTTCGAGCCGCCGTTGGAAATATCAAATATGTCTCCGCTGCCCATTGTTATAACGTTGAAGCTGTTGTTGAATCCGCCGTTGGCAATGTCCAACGTGTCGGATCCGTTGCCCATCGTTATGACGTTGATGGTGTTGTTGAATCCGCCGTTGGTGATATCCAGCGTGTCGGATCCGTTGCCCATCGTTATGAAGTTGAGTGCGTTGTTGTAGGCGCCGTTGGAAATATCCAGCGTGCCGGCTCCATTGCCCATCGTTATAAAGTTGATCAGGCCGTTGCCAAATGAATACGTCGTCATCCTTATGTTCCTCTGTTTCGTCTAGTGTCCAGTCGGGACATCTTGACCGGGATTTCCCGATGGGTGGTCCCCTCCCCCAACGCCCTCAGGTTCGACCCGGCGTAGCCGGCAGCCCTCCCAGGCGGCGTGCCATGACCTCCCGGCCCGCGAGCCAGACGAACTCCGAGTTCGTGGTGAGGTAGCGCTTCCACAGCTTGCGCGGCTCCATCAGCAGCCGCCACAGCCACTCCAGCCCCGCTGTCTGCGCCCAGCGAGGCGCACGCTTAATGAAGCCGGCGAGTACGTCGAAACTCCCGCCCACCCCTATGATGACGGGCACGTTAAGGCGCTCACGGTGGCGTTCGCACCAGGTCTCCTTGAAAGGCGAGGGCATACCGACGAACAGAATGTGAGCGCCGCTGCTGCGGATCTCGTCGATGATGTCCGGGTGACTGTCCGGTCCGAAATAGCCATCGCGAAAGCCAGCGATCTCGATGCCGGGATACAGCGCACGCGCCGATTCCGCGAGAGCGGCGACTACCTCGCGCCTGGCGCCGAGGAAATAGACGCGCAATCGATGCTCTCCGGCCGCTGCCAGAAGGCGCGCCATGAGATCGACCCCGGCCACTCGCCCTGGAACGGGCTGGCCCGATGCGCGCAGTGCCCACACCACCGACATGCCGTCGGCCACGACGAGGTCCGCCGTCCGGCAGCAGTGCGCCAGTTCCGGATCGCGGCGCATCATGCACAGGTGGAAGGCGTTGGCGGTGACCACTGTGTGGGATGCGCGCGGGCCGTTGCAAAACTCGAGGCACCGGGCGACCGCAGCGTCCATGGTCACCGGGTCGAACGATAGTCCCAGCATTTGGGATTGTTCGGTGCGACTCATCAGTGCCCCGGCATCACGCGACGGATCCGGATGGTTGCGGTGCCAAAGGGGAGCCCGCTCAGCGTCAACCCGCGCCGTGGCGGCCCGCTTTCCCAGGCGCAGACACGCATGTTGGTAGGATCGGAGGAATCGCCTGAATTCGAGGTCGTCGTAGCGCGGCAGACCCTTGAGCCAGCTTTTCAGGTAACCCCACAGCATGGCCACGCTGCCGATCAGCATCGGGTGTGCGGGCAGATGATGCAATGCGACGGCCAGGTAGTACAACGGCGAGGTGCCCATGAAGTACTGCCCGAACCCGGCGCGAAGCCGCCCGGTCCAGATACCCTTCTGGCTGGCACCTTGCGGCCGCAGATGGACGAAGCGGAGCTGCTCTTGATCGAGGCTCTCAGCGATCCAGCCGAGCATGCGGGCCCGATGGCAGTCGATACCATCCCACATCACCTGCCGTACAAAGCCACCGATCTCCTTGAAGCAGGCGACGCGGTAGAATTTGGTCATGCCGACCGACATCTCGTTGCCGCATATTTCTGGTGCCAGCGCGCCGCTCCTGGGATGGACGAACCACGGCTTGCCGGAAGTGGTCCCGATGCGCGGATCACTCTCCATTCGTTCCATTAGCAACTCAAAATAGCGAACCGGCAGATCCAGATCCATGTCCAGCTTGCAAAGATAATCAAAATCCTCCATGCGGACGGTTTGCAGCCCGTCATAGAAAGCCTCGACGACGCCCGGCCCCACCGCGCGGCGGCCGCGGTCGGTGCGCCGCACGACACGCAGATAGGACAGTCGGCGAGCGTATTCGTCGAGAATCGTCGAGGTTCCGTCGGTCGATCCATCGTCGACGATCACCCAGGCCGCGGGCGGCACCGTCTGCGCGGCGACGCTGTCGAGCGTGCGGCGGAGATACTGGGCCTCGTCTCGGCAAGGGGAAATAACCAGGTAACGTCGTGCAGGGGTCATGTGGAGAAGCTCGCTGGAGATCGCATGGATCGTGGCCGCCTGAGGCGTTGAGTCGGCGCAAATGCCGCCGCGGCCTGGTCAGTTTTTCCTGATTGCCGCCGCGGCATTCGCTAACAGGAGCGAGATGAGGATTTCCCAACAGGCCAGGCGCGCAATGCCTTTGCCAGGCCGGTGCGAATCGGACGACCGTGTCGGTTGGTAGCCAGGCGTATTCTTTCAACCCGACGGGCGTGAGGAGTGCGTCGCGGCAGCAGGGACACGAGATCGCGCTGTCGCCATGGCGTGCGCGGATTACCGCTGCCGAGTCGGCTCCCGGGGCGCTGCAACATCCCGCCCGAGCGATCGTACAAACTGGCCGTATACGACGCCGATTACCGGATGAGCCTGGCGGAGAACCAGTGCGGACCTGCCGGTACGAACTGCGTCGGCGAGGCGCCGCAAGCGGGCCCTGCCAGTGCAACGGCGGTGTCGCGGCGGGTGCGTACCGCGAACACCTGTCACGCGTCGCTGCGTTTCACGCCGAGGTCGCCGGCCTATGGCCTGGTTCCAACTGAAGCTGGCCGCAATCCCCTAAAGAGGTCGATATACAATGACCGTTGCGCAACGTCGAACCATAGCATGCCGAAATAAGCGAGAAACAATGTCAAATTTTCAAGGATGAGCCGGACGACGGGAGCAAGGCCATCGCCACACGACAGGCGTAGCGCATAGGCCAGGCCTCCAGCCAGGACGCCGGGTGTCAGCAGTCTGAACACAGTGAGGAAGATCTCGCGGGCCGAGATCGCTGTTCCATGCACACTCCAGAAGATATACGGGACCGACCATATGGTCATGACTGTGGAGTAGGCGATGGCGATGCCGATCGCACCATAAGGCAATCCTAAGAAGCAGCCTGCGACCATGATTGGTGTGAAGACAAGGGCAATCTTCAAGGATCTCCCCACCATGCCCATCGAGAAGAGCAGCCACGCCGTGGGATGGATTATTGCCCGTATCGCGACGGTTGGAGCGAGCAATCTTACAATCTCGACGGCATCTTTCCATCGTGGGCCCAGCAGTACATAGACCACGTCATCCGCAAAAAGCGCACACATGATCGCGACGGGCAGGGTCAGACCCAAGACAAGGGAGAATCCCTTGAGAAAATACTTCTTCAAACGAACCGGGTCATCCTGCAGCCTGGACAGCGCCGAAAATGCCACTTCCCCGATTGCCGTATTCAGACTGTCGATCGGCAAAAACAGCAATTGCTGTGCCCGACTGTAAATTCCGATCGCATCGGCACCCCAGGCTCGCCCGAGCATGACCTTCTCGGCATTATAACCGACGTAGGTCACGAGACCATTCAGAGTAAGTATGCTGCCGAAATGCATCATCGGCAGAACCCCGGTGCGCCTGCTGGGCAGCCGCGGGACCCACCCGCTGACGAACCAGTAACCCGTAGTCGCGGCAAGCGGCGTGGCCACCGCCATTGCTACCAGAGCCCAGTATCCGTAACCGGCTTCGGCTGCGACAATCGCAATCGCATTACCAAGCGCCAACGAGCTGACGTCGATGACAGACAGCGCGGTAAATCGCATCTGCCGTTGCAGCGTTGCCGAATGTTGAACTCCTGCTGAGTTGATAAAGAACGCGAGGGCCAAAAATAACGTCACGTGAAAAAGTTCAGGACGGCCATAGAAGTCAGCAATACCCGGCGCCACAGCCACACCCGCCAGGCCCAGCAGCGCGCCTATCACTATATTAACCCAAAACAGTGTCGAAAGCTGGTCTTCAGTGACATTGGCGCGCTGGATCGCAGCGGCGGAAAGCCCGAAATCGCGAAACAGAACCAGGACCCCGGTCAAGGCCATAACCATGCCTACCAACCCGAAGTCGCTCGGCCGCAGGATGCGAGATAGTACCAGAAGAGAGACCGCTCGCACCAGAAGACTGGTGCATAACGCGCAGATTCTTGCCAGACCACCACGAAGTGTAATGCGCTTGAGATCTTTCATCGTACTTTCACGTGCGGCCGCCGATACAAAAATATTTGCCCTCGCACGGAGTGCAGTTGGGCCCAGCAGTTTTCGCGCGCCCACCAGGTGCCCGGTTCGCTGACGCTGAATGCACGCAGCGACCGTCCTCGGCGACAGAAATCCGGCTGTCTTCGTAGCCTAAGCTTCCGCACTCACCCTTCCTTGCTAGGAGAAAGAGTTCGCGCAATTGTTCATGGCCGCACTGATCGCGTTCCCTGCCGGGGTGCGGCCTGTCGCTGCCATTGCTTCGCTACCAACGGTCTGGACTGTACCAGGGCCACGCAGTGAGCGTGAAACTCATTGTCGTGGCTTCGGGTGTTTCTATATCAACCCGATCGCCGAGGCGCAACTGATTAATGGCGCGAAATCCTCTATTTTCGACACTGTCGCGCTGGACCACTGAGATGAAACCAGATTTTGACGAGGCCGATTCGTGCTGGGCGCCACCAAAGAGTGCATAAGAAATACAAACACCCTCATAGATTGTATATCTTTTCGGTGATGCCAGTATTCGTATATAGCTCCGTTTCAATTGCAGCCTGGCCATGGCAATAGCAAGCGCTGTCTCCCACCCCAGGTGTGGCGCCGCCGATCACAGCCGCTCTTTGCCTCGTCTGCCGCGCGCCCCTGGCATCACCGTCGCGGCCATCGGCGTGTCGCAGCACGCCAATCTTCCATGCATCTGCAAAAACTTGTTCGGGTTTGCTCCGCCATCGCGCGGCAGGACGAGGCCTGATCAATCCCCGGCGCGTCCCCATGCCATGATCTGGTAAGGGGATACCGGTGGGCCGCCTTGCATGCGACGCAATTGCACCTCAGCCACCCGACTGAACTGTGCTCCGCCGACAGCGGCGATCGCGGTGATGCGCGCGTCGAGCCGGCTGGTTTGCCCTCGCAACCACCGCGCAGCGGGAAAGCGTGCGCTGAAGCCGCCGTTCGGCCCGGCATCGTGATAAGCCGCTGCCACGATCGGATCGGCGGGATCCGGCACCACCATCGGCAGCTTCCAGACCGACAGGTGCGGCGCCAGCCGCTCGTACAGGGCCGGGGTCATTCCGACCACCAGTCGCAGTTCAGACACGGTGCGGAAATCGTCACGGGCCGGACCATAGGGCAAGCCCGCCGCGATGTAGTCGGGGGTCGAATCGGCTCCGCTCTGATCACGGTAGGCCGCGATGGCCGCCGCGATGGCCTGCGCCCGCTGCGGATCGGCACCAACCTGGTACAGCAGCGCCGCCAGCAACGGCACCGGCGCGTTATTCGGATTGACCAGATGCGCCGCGTCCTCGATCAGCACGCTGACTGTGGCGCCACCGATGTGAATGACATGCGCCGCCGGGCTCGGCGACCATTCGCCCGCCACCAATCGGAAGATTGCCTGATTGGTGGCGCCGTCCGCTGCCGCCTCGGCCCTCGCCGCCTGCCGCAGGTTCTCCGCCAGTTGCATGTCGCGACGGCTGGTCGCGGCCAGTCCAATGCAGATCGCGCCGAGGAACGCCAGGCTCCACAGCACGATCAGAAGGGCGAATCCCTTCTCGCCGCGGCGCGCTCGGCTCATCGTGCCAAACCGGGTTGCCTGCGCTGCTGCCGACGCCGCGGATCACCACAACCTCCATGGCCGGGTGGCGGCGACCCTGCGCAGACGGCGACCGCGCCGCGCCAACGACCGCGATGCCGACGATGCGAAGGCCACCTCATCGCAGTGACGCCGTGTCGTGCCATCGGCCCCATGCAGGACGCAATGATCCAGCGATATCCTCGCCGTCAAGGCGCATCGGGGCAAGCTGCCGACGATTTTGCCCCCGGAGCTACCGAAAGATCTGAATGGCGCCCCCAACCTGTCTCCGGTGCCCGATGTCAGGGCGCGCCATGATGCACGGAATTTTGTCGCAACGAGGCGGAGTGACACACCGTCCGGCGTGGGTCAGCCCGTTGGTCCCGGGGCCGACTGCTGGCGGATGCCCCTGCCGAAGCCCCTGCACCGGCAGTCAGCCGCGATGCACAAGCCGAACCCGGGCACGGTCAATTCGATCCTGGGTAGCAACAGAGCGACGCCACGGTGCGTCGGCGCCTCACGCTGGGCGTCGGACGGCGGCATTTTTATCAAACATCATACGGTTGAGCGCGCTGACGCTGCGACAGCGCCGCGATCCAGTGCCCGACAATGCAAACCAGGCCTACGAACGGAGCGATGGCCGGTATCCGGCCTGCATCACATTTCGTAACTTGTGTTCACATGGGTGTGACAAATCGGGTATAGCATAATCAGGACCGAGCGAGGCAGATCGACCGTTGCATGTGATACCGCCATCAGGCCACCGCCCCATTTCCAGCAAGCCAAACTTCTTCATCCTCGGCGCCCCGAAATGTGGCACCAGCTCGATGGCCGCATGGCTCGGGCAGCATCCTGCCATCTTCATCCCCGCGATGAAGGAGCCGAACTTCTTCAATACCGACGACAACCAGGGGCCCATCTACGGCGTCACCGCTCTCGACGCGTACGAAACGTTGTTCGCTGCCGCGACCGCCGCGCAGCCGGCCGTCGGCGAGGCATCGGCCCTCTACCTGTCGTCCGCGATCGCGGTGAGCAATATCCTGCGCTACCAGCCGGACGCGCGTTTCATCGTTATGCTCCGCAATCCGGTCGAGATGGCGCCCGCATGGCACGCGGAAATGTTGATCCTCGGCCTGGAGAACGTCCGTGACTTTCGTGCCGCGTGGGACTTCCAGCGCGATCGACGCCGCGGTCGCCACGTCCCGGCGCTGAGCGGCAGTTGGCGGCGGCTTTTCTTCTACGCAGACGTCTGCGCCCTTGGCACCCAACTGCAACGCCTGTTCGCCGCTGTTCCACACGACCGGGTGCTGATCGTCCTGCTCGACGACGTTGTCGCCGACCCGCGCCGCGAGTACCTGCGCGCTCTGCGCTTCCTCGGCGTGAATGACGATTGCCGCCGGCAATTCCCGGTCTACAACAGCGCTCGCGTGATCCGCTCGCCGCGCCTGACACGAGCCCTTTTTCTCGCGATCCGCCTCAAGGAGCAGCTCGGGATCAGGCTCATCCTTGACCTGTGGCGCCGAGTTTCCGCCTGGAACGTCGTCGCCGCGTCCCGCGATTCCCTGCCTCCCGCAGTGACCGATACCTTGCGTGAGCATTTCGCTAACGGAATTTCCCTGCTGAGCCATCTACTGGACAGGGACTTACGGCACTGGCTGGAGCCTCCCGGCTCGGGGTACCCTTGCGTGAGCGACCGAGCAATGACATTCACCCAGATATCGGAGGCCGCATCCAAACGGCAGTGTGACACCCGCGAACCGATGAAGGTCGTGGCGCGGGGCGGGGCCCGCCCGTAGCAAAATAGATCAGTCCAGGGCGCGCGCCGAGGCGCGATCATGCCGTCAAATGCGAAATCACTTTGCGCGAAAGACCGACGAATATCTCAAAGCCCAGTCGGTTCTACGTTTGTCGAATGGTTCTAATCCCCAGTACTTGAACGGCCACGCCCTCGTCAAGGTAGGATCGCCATTATGAATATCCTCTAGCAAATCAGTAATTGGTTCCAGATTCAGCTCCCGGGCCACTTTCGTGCGCACGTCCAGGTCAACTCCGGAAACGAAAAGATAGCCGCCTCGTCTCACTAATGTCGCGATATTGCGCAGGCATCTCTCTGCATCTCTCGGGGCCATATGACACAGAAAGTTGCTCGCGAACACCATGTCCTGCAACCCAAGGGCATCGATCAGACCCGGATCGCCCAGGGTCGTGGTCGTCCACACCTCCGAACATCTCCTGTGCCGACCCCGGTATCTCCCGCAAGCGCAAAGCCGGGGCGGCGCGCCGAGAACCAGCTAACCTTACTTGAACGCCACCGCTTCTGCCGAACAAGAGTCATTGCCGACCGACGTCATCGCCCAATTCCAATTCTCGGTCGCTGTAGTCGTATTATAGACATGTCCCAGGGCATCGGCGTTTTCCATCAGGTCGAGATCAAGCTCACCAGTGTACGTGGTAAGGTCCCAAACGCCACCACTCGGGCTACCTGATGCCAGGCCGAGACCTGGCCCCTGGCCGATCCCCATCGTCGCAATCACGAGTTCACCGGTGCCGGTTGGCGTGATGGACGGCTGATTGTTGATCGCATTCACGGAACTGCAAGGCGTCGAATTGGTACCGGCGGCCACGTCGAACGGCGCGGCGGCCGCATCCTGGACATCGAAGAATCGCGTAGAGTTCGTTGGACTCGCTCCGGAAGTATGAATCGAGACTGTCAGTCTGGGGTTGGCCGGGCGGTTTGCCGCAAACCATATCTGAGGCGAATCTCCGCCAGTCTGTTCTACATTCCAGGTGCCGCCATCACTGTCGGTGACGCTGGTTATATTAATATTGTTCTGACCAGCGGGAAATGTCAGGACCCGCAGGTTCCCGGTCGTTGGCAATTGCAGAGTCAGCGTAGCACCGGATGAAAGTGCAACCCACGTCTCATGGATGATCTTGTTGATATGAATGCCCGCCGGCATGGTGCCGCCCGCACTGGCAACCAGCAACGATACCGATGCCGAATTGAACCGGTCTGACGTGTCGCCGGTTGTCGTGATAGTCGGGGTGACGGACGCGTTCGTCGTCTGGATGTACCACTGCGAGGCATGCGGAAATCCCTGATTGTTGATCCAGGCGATATCGGCATCAAGCAGCGTGAAGTTCGTTGCCGGAACCCAGGACGTCGGATTGCCGCTGGCGTTCATAGCAATCGCATTATAGTTCCATATGATATGTCCACCGTTGGCGTTGTTGTTGGTCGCCGGTGTGAAGCTGCCAGGACTGATCACGGCCGAGCCATTCGGCGCAAGATTGGCGCCGCCACCGGTCCCATCGACACACCCGGCAGTGGCGACGTTGTTGAACTCGCTGACGGTGTACTCGAACGGCAGGCTGCTTGAGTTCATGCCGACCGTGATGGTCTCGTTGCCTCCGGCGGAGCCGCAGCGCACGTAGATTCGCGTCACATAGTTCCCCGCTCCACCGTCTTCCGTGATGGCGGCCGCAGGCCAGGTCTGGCCCAGGGTATCGCTGATCGAGATCGTCTCACCGTGCGGGTAGGTGATCCCAAGGACAAGCGCATCGTTGGCGAGGACGGGGTTGGGCATCGGGATCTTGTAGTTGTTCCCCGAAATGCCAAGGCCGACCGGATTCGCCGACGACGTCACGTGCTGGATGAGAACGGGCTGCGAGCTGACGCTGGCAGTCCCGGCGAAAGCCTGGCATGAGGAGGTTTTGCCGCCGTTGGAGCCGGCGCATGTCCACACCCACGGCCCCGTCCCCTCCACCGCCGATGCGGCGCCGGCGCTACAAAGATTGGTGCTCGGGGCCTGGGACATGTTCGTCCCGGTCGCCGAGCCGCACACACCGCTGACCGGTGTCTTTGCCGCCTCCGCCGATCCGCAAGCGAGTACTGCGAACAGCAGCAAAAGGGACCCCCCGCGATATGAGCGCATTGGTTTCTCCGGTTGCTAGGAACAATGAGCAGCCTGCTTCTGCAGACACGGCGGATCGAGAACGGATTGGGAACTTCGGTGTGCAGATGCCAAGGCTGAGTTTGCGGGGCGGCAGACGGCCGCGCCCCTCGGCCGGAGGTATCCCCAGCGTCGCGAGATAGGCAAGGTCAGTCGACAGGTTTATCGCCACGCGTCACCCCGTGTCCCGCCATCGGTCCCGCTCTCGAGCACGCCAGGCGCCGGTGGGCAGATAGCGCCGCCGTGGTTGCCTTCCGGCTTCGGGTTATCGCGGGTTCACTGAATCAATCGTTAATGCAGCGCCTTCTCCCTGCTTATCCGGACGTCATTTCTGCGGGTTCAAGCGGGGCGTGCCGGTCCCGGCACCAGATCTCGCCGCCGAGACACGGTGCGATTTCCGGAGCACCGGCGAATCGCTCGACCCGATGCGCCGGCACACCCGCATCCCCGTGGGTCCGTCGGATATCGATCGACTTCCAATCGCTGTCGGCGCTTCGAAACAGCGATCATGCTGCAAAGTTTGGCATCAGAACCCGGTGTCGCGACGACACGAGCCCATCAGTGTCCGGCTCGGAGGTTTCATGGAACCAGCGAAATCGCGCGGCGGATCCTCCGCGAATCGCCTCACGGTCACGGTTTCCTGCGACACCATCGCATACCCAATGCCGACAAAGTGAATTGCGCTGCTGTCGGCATTTGTCCCGGTTGAAGGCCGCGATAGAGTAACTCGCTGCGTGCGTGTGTGAAGCCGCCCTGCACGCCGGCAGCGCGTTGCTTGGCCAGACCGACCGGGCAGGCCGGCGGGGCAGCCCGGCGGGTGCAACCATGGAGAAGCTTGTGCATTGCGGCCACATTTGCCGCTGTGCATTTTTTGCGACAGGCCTCCGCAGGCGCCGAGGCGTTGACGTTGATGCCGCCGCAGCCGGCGCGGCGATGATGGTCGCCCGAAGCGTGGTGGACGCCCCGCCGCCGGCAAAGCGTCCGCACCTCGCGGCGCAGCGATCCTGCTTCAGCCGCGAAGCCCTGGCCGCATGAGGCGAGGCAGGTAGGATGGGCGAGGTGTTCGGCTTGGCGACCTGACACCAGGCACGGTCAACTCAGTCCGTGTCGCCCGAATCCCGTGGCGCGCGCTTGAGATACCTGCCGACTGCGCCTGAAACTTCGACGTGCAATCCTCCGGCCCCGCAGCCCTGATAAATCCCCGGCGCTAAAATGACAGTGGATGCAGCAGGACGTCGAGCAAGAGTTTCTCGAGCTCGACGATTTCTATCCGGACG
>DATJNA010000107.1:0-14997 GCA_035508435.1 Acetobacteraceae bacterium
GCCTCCGCCTCTGGTAAGTGGCCCGATCGTGATGGGCAGCAAACAGCGCGGATGGTCATGACCACGCAGTCGCCGTCAGAGGTTCGCCCCCAGGCGTCCTGGCCGCAGTGGGCGGACTGCCCGCAGCGGTACTTCGTCAACTATCAGAAATACCTGGCGCAGGGCGGCCTGGTGCGGCCGGAAGACGTCGCCGGGTTTGTCGCGGAAAGCAAGAACAAGGCCGATATGGCCCGATTCTATTTCTTCTGCCTGGCATTCGACCAGCTTGTGAAGGAAGGCGTCACCGGCGACATCGCCGAACTCGGCGTCTACAAAGGCAGTACCGCCTCATTGCTGGCGAACTTCGCCCGGCGGCTTGGTTCGATCGCATATTTGCTCGACACCTACGAGGGGTTCGACCGGCGGGATCTCGTCGGCATCGACGAGACCGCCCGGTTGGAATCATTCCAGGACACCTCACTCGCTGCCGTGCGCGCCTTGGTGGGCGAGGACAGCGTGCGCTTCGTACAGGGGCACTTTCCGGCGACCGCCTCGCAGCTCCCGCCGGACGGTTCCTACTGCCTGGTTCACCTCGATTGCGATCTCTACGCCCCGATGGCGAGCGCGCTCGAATACTTCTATCCGAAGCTGGTGCCCGGCGGCTTCCTGATCGTCCACGACTACTCCAGCCTGCACTGGTCGGGGGCAGAGAAGGCGGTGGACGAGTTCTTTGCCGACAAGACCGAGGCCGTGGTCCCGCTGCCCGACAGCTCCGGCAGCGTGACAATCCGCAAGGCGCGTCCGGCCGGATCCGCCGGCAACTGGTTGGTGCGGAAACGTCGTACCCTGCTGGGCCCGGATTGGTCGGAGGCGGGTCACGGCAAATTAGCCGGTCTGCTCGATGCCGGGTGGAGCGGTCCCGAGGCATGGGGCGTCTGGGGCGTCGGCGAAAGCCATACCTTGCTCCTGCCGGTGCCGGATGACCCGGCGGCAGATCTCGTGTTGGACCTCGACGTTGCCGCCGGCCTGGTGCAGTCGCGTCCCGACCAAACCATCGATGTTGTTGTGCTGGGCGAAACCCTGGCCACCTGGCGTTTTACTCTACAGCAAAACAGAGGCGTGCGCCGGCTGATCATTCCTGCAACATTGATCGATTCGCGCAACACCGGGCGGCCGGTCGTCACAATCACCCTGCATCCCCACTCAGTGCGTCGCAATTGCGACTTCATTCCCGGATCTTCGGACACCCGTTCGGTCGGGCTCGGACTGCACCGGCTGCGGATCGCCACGCGCGCCGCCTGATCGGTCATGAAAGAAAACCTGCCCGCGCCATATCTGTGTTCGAAATGCGGGGACGGTTGATTTTCATGATGCCATGAGGAACACGGTTGCGGTACAGTCCCGTACTAAGAGACATCAACGCGACGTTCATGCTCACCGGCCACATCGATAGCGCCGACCACCACGCCATCATCGGCTGGGCTGCCGATACCGACCGGCCGGACAATCGTCTGGAACTCAGCATCCGGGTGAACGGCCAGGAGCAAGGGCGCATCATCGCCAACCGGCCGCGGCAGGGGCTGCGCCAGCGCGGCATCTACGGCGACGGCGCGCACGAATTCGCCTATGCCTTCGACCCGCCGCTGTCACCGCTGCGCGCCTACGATATTGTCGTGCGCTTCCTGGATACTCCGGCCGACGTGCCCAATGGCCGCTTCCGAATCGATCCCGTCCGGCCACTTGATCTCGCGCTGCGGCCGCTGCTGGTCACCGCGACGGGCCGGTCCGGCACCACGGTGCTGATGCACCGGCTGGGCAACGCGCGGGAGGTGGTGATCGCCGACGACTATCCGTTCGAGATGAAATTGCTCACCTACTACAGCCACGCGCTGGAAGTGCTCACCACGGCGAGCAGCGTGAAGCAGCCGATCTTGCTCGACGACCTGACCAGGGCTCCGCACCAGCTCGGGCTCAATCCGTTCCACCATCCGCAGATGGAACGAGTCTACCCGCTGCCAGAGCACCTCTATCACGCGTTCGGGCGGCGTGCGGCGATGCGGCTGGCACCGGCGATCCGCGCCATCATCGACGATTTCTACCGCGACATGCAGGTGCACACGGCCAAGCCGCGGGCTCGGTTCTTTGCCGAGAAATCCGACGTGTTCACCGCGGCGCGGAACTTCGCGCGGCTGGCGTTCGACGGCGTGCGCGAGATCATGCTGGTGCGCGATCCGCGCGACGTGCATTGCTCGCGGCAGGCATTCTGGTCGGATACGGCGGAAACCTCGTTGCAGAACCTGCGGACGGTGCAGGCCACCGTGCTGCCGATCCTCGAGCGCGACCGGCCGGAGCTGCTGATCGTCCGCTACGAGGACCTGATCCTCCAACCCGCCGAGACGCTGGGGCGCATTGCCACTTATCTCGGGCTGGATCACGCCATCGAGCTGCGGCCGGAGAGCGAGGACAAGATGTTTTCCACACATGGCACCAGCAAGAATCCCGCCGCCTCGATCGGTCGCTGGAAACGCGAACTGAGCGCCGAGGACCAGGCGGCGTTTGCCCTGTCGTTCAAGCCGTTCCTTGACGCGTTCGGCTACGAGGTCTCCGCGAGCTGATCCCGGCGGCTTCCGACGGCGTGGCCGACCATCGCCAGCTACGCGGCGGCCGCGGCCAGGAGGCAACCGCAGCCATGCGGCAATCACGGCCACGGGCAACCGCAGCCTTGGGCAACCGCAGCCTTGGGCAACCGCGGCCGTGGGATGAACCGGGCGACAGGTTCAGCGCGGCCGCTCGGTATTCGCCCGCTTTTCCATGAGCCGACACGCATCCCGCATCCACCCCTGATAGGATGGGAAGCCCGCTCCCATTGGATCCGCCCGTGAGCCAGACCGATCTCGCCCTACCGCCGCTCGCCATCAACGCGCTCCCGCGGCGCACCCGGCTGACCATCTCCAATGGCGAGGGCAAGCCAATCCTGCGCCATGCCATCAACGACACCGACCGCACCTGGCTGACCATCCTGCCGCTGGAATCGCATTGCTGCGCGGCGCGGTTGGGCTTCGCCAACCCGTTCGCCGAGCCGATGCCGATCATTGGCGCGTCGATCTATCCGTCCGCCAGCTACAACCCGGTGCCCGATGCCCGTGTTGCCGGCACCAGCATTGGCACGCCGAGCGGCGGCCGTCCCGGCACCACGGTGTTGTTCGATCGGGTCGGCCTGGACAGCACCTGGATCAACACCACCGGCGAGGCGCGCGGCCTGATCCTGCCGGGCGATCCCGCCAATCGCGATAACCGCGCGCGTGCCTTCACCATCACCTGGTCGGATTGGGTACCGATCCGCTCGGTGCCGCGCACCGATGGCCGCGCGCAACCGCTTTTGTTCGTCTACGTGGCGCTGGCGAGCGGGTCGATGTCCACCGCCGGCTTCGGCCCGGATCCCTTCGTTCACGCGACCTCGCCCGGGTGCCGCGGCCGCGTTGCCGTCAGCCTGAAGAGCGACCGCCCAGGCGACTGGACGGCCAACCCCGCCGGCTCGGCCTGGCGAGGTGCCACGCCGGCGCCGCAGGGCGGCGGCTCGCAATGGGGGCTCAGCCCGCTGTTGTGCCTGCAATACCTGTCCGTGGTCCCGGGCATCCAGGGCGTGATCAGTGGCGATAGTCTGATGTCCGGGCCGGGCGGACCGCATGGCGACGCGTTCTCCGCCGCGCCGATTCGGGCCGCCTACGACCTGTCGAGCCCGTCACTGCCGGTGTGCATGGCGCATCTGGCGTGCGGCGGCGCAGCGTCGTCCGTCTACAACGACACACTGTGGCGCAACATGGACGCATTGCGACCCAGCTTCCTGGTGCTGCAGCCGCTGTCGCGGAACGACGGGATGGAGCAATCTCGGCTGGATGCTTTGTTCGCCCGGCTGTTGGCCACGGCTGACCGGGCGGCAACCGAGCATGGTGCCAGCACGATGTTTCAGGGCGCCTACCCAATCCCCAGCGTCGATCCGACCGTGGCCGGCCATGGCGCGGAGCTGGCCGCCTGGCAAGACATCCGCCTGATGTTGGCGGATATGGCGGCGGCGGGTGTGCCGGTCTACGACGCCGCGGGGGTCATGGGCGAGCCGGCAGCCCCGTGGCGCTATGCCTCCGCTTGCTCAGACGACGGCACACACCCCAACGACCATGCGACCGAGTTGGCCACGCCGATAGCGCGGGCCCTGCTCGAGCGTATGCTGCCACAACGGTGACGCGAGCCGGAATGCATGCTCCCGTGCACCGTCAGTGCGTACCGGATGGTGATCGTGGTTGATTCGCGGGTGACGCTCGCCATCCAGCGGCGCACATTGTCACATTGACGTACGGCGGAATGACGGCCGGTGACTTATCGCCAGACTATTCCTTTGGCGTCGGCCCAGGCCGTGTGGTTGAACCCGCGCCGCTGACCGTGTCGGGTGCCAACCTTATGGTAGACGCCCACAGTTCCCCCTCCCAGGCAGATCCCCGGTTGGCTTGATCGTTGTCGCCTGGCGCGGTGTCAGGACGTGCTCTGGCACCACGCTCTCCGGCGGCGCTGGCCGCTGGTGAGCCAGCGCAACGGGTCAAGCTGACGAGCAAAGTATGGCGCAAATGGCCATGGCTTCCAGCCGCAGGTAACGCGCGCGCTGCCCCCCCATGGGTCGTTTTGCTGCATGAGGACTGCTTCGACCGGTCGGGCAACGGCCACGGCACGCCGCGGCTCCGCCGCGCAGGAAACCTGAACCCGTGTTGCCGGCCGGTGGTGTTACCCGCAGCGTTACCCGTGTCACTGCCCGGCCTGTGGATAACTCCGCTAAGTATTGGCGCGCCCGAAGAGATTCGAACTCCTAACCCCCAGATCCGTAGTTGCAGGAAAGGCCAGTCTTTTCAATGTCAAGTTGTCGCTATCCAAGGCTGTTTGACCGATAGCGTCCAGCGGCGTGTCGGGTCTTCTGACAACCGACGTGTGTCGTAACGGTGCGTGTCGGCATAGCCTGGCGCGAAAATGCGACGATCGGAAGGCCGATGCCGGAGCCGCCGAACCGGCACCCTGCGAGTGCATTGGCTGCGGTCGCGGTAGCCACAGCAGAGCGTTCAATCCTTGCTTGGCTCGGGCGGCGGCGTAGGTTGGCCTAATGCAATCGCGTATGCCATCCACCATTGGCTCTCCTGCATCGCGTGCCTGGCGCCGGCCATGTCGCGCAGCGTTGCCAGGTGGTCGGCCATGCCCTTCCACAAGCGTGCTGTGTCTCGCGCTTCGTCCGCCGTCACGCGTGGCGGTTGGGGCAACAGAAACGGGGAGTCGCTCATGATTCCGCCTCCTCAGGCCGACATAGCCTCACCGCGAGCACAACTGCGGTTGTCGTAACGGGCCACAGGCCTACTTGCTGCTTAGCGCTCTTTCCTTGGGTAGGGGAAGCCGAGCTGTGAACAATCGGCAGGCAGCCGGCGAATCCGGGTCTTTGGCGGAACTGGGCCTCAGTAGGGCAATTCGGCGTGCAAGGGCGGTGGCACCGGCGCTGCGAGACGGCGGCCCATCGCTCAAGACCGACATTGACCGGCATCCGCCCCGCGAGCGGCAACATGCCTGCACCTATGTCTGGAGGTGCCAGTGAGCGAATCCACCGACGTTTCTCTGCCTGGGCCGCTCGCCTGCGCAGTCACGCAACTCCGTGACTGGATGCTGAGTGAATTGCGCGCGGACGAGTTGCGAACGACGCCGCGGGAGCCTCTATATCACTACACTGTCGAGGCTGCCCTCCGAGGGATTATCGAGAAGCAGCAGCTTTGGTGCTTCATTCATAACTGCCAGAAGGATCGAGAGGAGGTTAAGTATTCATTGAACATTGCCCGGCAGGCGATCGACGAGGAAGCTCGCAGCGGAGGACCGTACGCACGCTCGTTGCTATGCGGCCTTAACGGCATGCTCGACACAGTATTCGACGACCAAAGGTTCGACTTCTATTTCTTCAGCCTCAGCGCACACCGGGATGACGCCGGCCAGTGGGCCAACTACGGGGATAAGGGAAAGGGCTTTGCTATCGGGTTTTCGCCTGCCTTGTTTCAGCCAAACCAGAAGACACCGCTTCCATGCCCGACCGAGAACGCCTTCGTCGGCCAGGTGATCTACGGCAGGGAAGCTACGTTCGCTCGACACCGTAAAGGTGTGCGAAAGCTCGCAAAGCTCGCCGAGGGCGCAGCGAATGCAAACCCGTGGCTCGCTCCGCGGTGGCAGCAGGCCTGGTTCGACAGCCTCAACCATGAATTCATCGCTACGCTGCTCATTTGGAACTGCCTGACAGCGAAACGTGAAAGTTTCCACTGCGAGCGGGAAACGCGCTTTATCATCCTGTGGGAACGCGAAACATTCGATCCTGCCCGGCGACGGCACAACAACCGAGATTACATTGAAACGCCCCTGCCATTGAGCACGCCGGAGAACATCGTCGAAATCCTGGTCGGCCGTGACGCGCCCGGGGACGCCGAGGCAATGGTGACTGAATTGCTTACCTCAAATGGCTATCCTGGCAGCATCCCGGTCCGCCGATCAGCGGCCGGACCGTGAGCGTAAAGAGTTGGCGGCACTGCGGTGTCGCACACAAAAACACGGTTGTTTGTCATGCCAACGGAACACCCGCCTCCCGCGGTGCTCACCTGTCGAGCTTATCCGGTCAGCACGTTCGTGGCGCCAGGGTCTCACCAAGATACGGCGCAGCGTCGGATCGAACAGAGCCCCAGACCGTATTTTTGGGGCATCCAGCAGTAAGCCGCTGGAACCCGATGCAATTCTCCGTACGGTTGTCGGAATTTCCACCGATCCGGGCGGCGACCGACAACTGTCCGCGCCGCAGCGGCGACAAAAAGTTTAGTATTTTCAATGAATTATGGCGCGCCCGAAGAGATTCGAACTCCTAACCCCCAGATCCGTAGTCTGGTGCTCTATCCAATTGAGCTACGGGCGCCGCGCAGCCGCGGGGGTGTAGCCGAGCGGCGGCCCACCTTCAACCCTTCCCCACGACCGACCCGCGAATCGATTCACCTTCGGGTCACCGGCGTCGCAAGCGCCATCGCCATCGCCGCCACTGCGGTCAGCCCGCTGCGCCACCGGCCCCCGGCCGCCAACCTGCCGCGTCACCGGCGCCCGGCCGCCAACCTGCCGCGTCACCGGCACCCGGTCAGGGTTGCCGGGGATTTTCGCTTCTGGCAATTGCAGCCGGCAAGGGATCGCCGCAGCCGTGCCCAACCCGCTGCCGGTCGGAAAGTCGCGCGAGGAGGGTTGCAGGCCGCATGTCGAAGGCGCTGGCAAGGAACGCCAACCTGCTGGGGGGCATGGCCGGACTGATCCTGGTCGCGATCGTCGGGCTGCTGACCTACCTCCAGATCGTCTCCGACCAGGCGGCGGGCGAATGGGTGCGGCACACCTATCAGGTGATCTCCGAATCCGGCCAGCTTGATCTGGCCGTGCGCGACGCCGAGACCGGCCAGCGCGGCTTCCTGCTGACCGGCCAGGATGCCTATCTCGCCCCCTATCACGACGCCCTCGAGCGCATCGCCCTGATCCAGTCGGAGCTGGTGCGGCTTACCGCAGACAATCCGGCGCAACAGGCACGCCTGCGCCGCATCGCCGGACTGGTGCGGCAAAAGCTCGACGAGCTGTCGCAGACCATCCGCCTGCGCCAGGACGACGGGCTCGATGCCGCGCTCGCGATCGTGCGCACCAATCGCGGCGAGGTGCTGATGCAGGAGATCACCGCGGTGCTCGGCGAGGTGACGGCCGAGGAGGAGCACCTGCTGGACCAGCGACGACAGGAAGCCGCGGCGGCCGATGCCCGCGCGCGATGGATCGCCGGCGGCGGCATGGTTCTCGGCCTTGCGATGCTCGGTTCGGCCTTGTTCATGCTGGCACGGGCGCGCGAAGAGCTGGCGCAGTCCGCCGCCGCGGCACACTTGCTCGCCACCCAGATCCGCACCGCGTTCGACAGCCTCAGCCAGGGCGTCGCCGTGTTCGACGCAGCCTACTTGCTCGCCCGCTGGAATGACGGGTTCTGCGCCTTGCTGGACCTGCCGCGGCCATTGGTGCGCCAGGGCACGCCTTACGCCGCCGTGGCGGCGCAGGCGGCCGCCCCCGACCGCGGCAAGGGCCTGACGCTTGAGTCCGAGGCGCAGATCCGCCACGGCGGCGAGACCGCGCGGGAACCCGGCGCGCCGGTGATCTACCATGGTACCCGCACCGCCGACGGACGCAGCTTCGAGTTCCGCCGCACCTTCATGCCGGATGGCGGCTTCGTGCTGACCGTGACCGACACCACCGAGCAAACGCGGGCCGAGGCCGCCGCGCGCGACGCCCAGCGGCTCCAGGCGATGGGGCAGCTCACCGGCGGCATTGCTCACGATTTCAACAATCTGCTGACCGTGGTGCTGGGCAGCCTGGAACTGGCGGCCGCGCGTCTGCAGGACGGACATCCGGTTCTGGCATTGCTGGATCGCGCGGCCTGGGCCGCCCGCCGCGGGGCGACCCTGAACCAGCAGCTTCTGGCCTTCGCCCGCCGCCAGCCGCTCGCCCCCGTGCCGACCGACGTCTCCGCCATGCTGCCCGACCTCACGACGCTGCTGCACCGCACGCTAGGCGAGCATATCGAGGTGCGCACCGTGGACTCCGCCGGCCTTTGGCAATGCCCGGCGGACTCGACCCAGCTTGAAAGCGCGGTGCTGAACCTGGCGCTGAATGCCCGCGACGCCATGCAGGGCGGCGGTCGCCTCACCATCGAAGTGGCGAACAAGGTGCTGGATGCCGCCTATGCCAGCCAGCATAGCGAGGTGAGCCCCGGCGATTACGTCATGATCGCCGTCTCCGACACCGGCTCGGGCATGCCGCCCGAGGTGCAGGCCCGCGCGTTCGAGCCGTTCTTCACCACCAAGGAGCAAGGCCGCGGCACCGGGCTTGGGCTGGCGATGGTGCTGGGCTTCGCCAAGCAATCGGGCGGCCACGTGAAGATCTACTCGGAGCAAGGTGAGGGCACCACGGTGCGGCTGTATTTGCCGCGCGCCGTCGGGGCGGCGCTGCCGGCGCAGCAGCGGGCCAGGGCCCCGGTGGAGCTGCCGCAAGGGTCAGGAACAGTACTGGTGGTGGAGGACGATCCGCATGTGCGGGAGCTGACCACGACGATGCTGCGCCAGCTCGGCTATCAGGTGCTTCAGGCGGCGGACGGGCCTGAGGCATTGCGGGTGTTCGGGGAGAACGGGGCCAGGGTCGATCTGCTGCTGGTGGACGTGGTGCTGCCGCGCGGGATGAAGGGCGACGAGGTGTCCCGCCGTCTGACCGCGATCTGCCCCGGCCTCCGCACCCTGTTCATGTCCTCCGGCTACACCGAGAACGCCATCGTCCATCACGGCCGGCTGGATGACGGCGTGCATCTGATCAACAAGCCATTCTCCAGCGAAGCGCTGGCGCGGAAGGTGGCTGACGTGCTGGGGCTTGCATCCGAGGAGCGGCTCGAGAAACGTGCCTAGTCACGCCGCCCCGTTGCAGCGTCAGCCGGCAGGGCACCGGGCCGGAAACCACCGCCCTGCGGCGCCTTCGCCAGTTGCTGCAGGGTCACCGCCAGCGCCGCCTGCGCCTTCTCGTTGCCCTGCACCGTTGCCTTGATGGACTCCACCCGCCCGGCCATCAGCTCTTGCCGGTGCGCCGCCATGTATTCGGCGGATTCCTGCAAATTCCGGGTGTAGCCGTTCAGCTCCGGAACGACGTAGCGGGCGAACAATTCCCAGGAGCGCAGCGTCGCCTCGCGGTTGGCCCAGTCATGCGCGAAGCCCACCACCACGCCGAACCCGCCGGTCACCTGCTGGAGGTTGCGGATCATGTCCGCCAGCGCATCCGGCGTGCCGATCACCGCCGAGCCGACGCCGCTGCCGCCACCATTCACCTGCGCCAGCAGCTCCCATTTGTCCTCCACGCGCGTGGCGCCGGGGCGGCCGAGCACACGCACGTTGTACTCGTTGTGCCACCACCAGAGCCCGTCAACCGCCTCCTGCTCCGCCTGCTGCTGCGATTCCGCGAGATGGAAGGAGACCAGCACGCGCCAGTCCCGCCGATCCACGGTCTTGCCATGCTCACGGGCGGCATCCTCGGCGAAGGACCATTGCAGCGGCAGCGCGGCGAGACCCTCGGTGGAAGTGGAGGCAATGGACAGCACCCCCATGCCGTACTTGCCGGCAAGCTGCATCCCAGACGGGCTGATCGAGGACGCCGCCGCCATCGGCAGCCTTTCCTGCAACGGCAGCAACTGCAACTGGCTGTCGTTCAGGCTGAACCAGTCGCCGCGGTAGCTGATGCGCTCGCCGGCGAGCAAGCGGATGATGACGCCCAGCGCCTCGTCCTGGCGGGCGCGGAGCAACATCTGGTCCACGCCGAAGGTGCGGGCGTCGGCGGGCAGCGCGCCGGGGCCGGTGCCGAAGATGACGCGCCCTCCGGTCAGATGGTCCAGCAGCACAATGCGCTGCGCCACATTGAACGGGTGGTGGTAGGGCAGTGAGGTGACGCCGGTGCCGAGGCGGATGCGCTGAGTGCGCTCGCCGGCGGCGGCGAGGAACACCTCGGGGGAGCCGATCATTTCCCAGCCGGAGGAATGGTGCTCGCCGCACCAGAATTCGTCGAAGCCGAGTTGGTCGAGATGCGCGACGAAAGCGAGGTCGCGGCGGAGCAATAGCGTGGGATGCTCTTTCACCGGGTGGTGCGGCGCGAGGAAGGCGCCGAACTTCATGCGGGTCAACGCGTGGTCCTTTCGATGGGGCGGGCAAGAGGTTTGCCGGTTCTGCGCCGGGCCGCCTCAGGTGGCAACGGCTCCCGGGCAGACGGCTCCTTCTCGCAATACCGGCGGCAAAACTACCGTCGGTGAACGCCCCGCCGGTGACTGCATGGTCTGACGATGGCTGCTATGGTTAAACGCCCATGCGCGCGAGCCTGACCATCGAGGAACCGAAGCGGAGGGGAGCAATCAGGCTGGCCCCGAAGGATTTGCGCATGCTCTATCGGCAGGCGCTCGGTGATTGCGGGCTGCGGGCTTTGTAGAGCAAGCGGCCGGTCGCGGAGCCGACCATCGCCGATGTCCTGGCGATTGCCGAGAGCGTGCGTGGGACGGCGGCATCGCGGGTCGCCGCCTGGCGGAGCAGATTGTGACGGCGTGCCGTTCGGCAATATCACGGGCTCCGCATGCCGCGCTCGATGAGGCGCATGCCTGCGCGCGATCGATGCCGGCAGGCAAACAAGGCCTTTTGTTCCTCGACAGCAGCGGGCGTCCGGTGCACCCTGATGCCACACACCTGAACAGCTACGTTGCTCACGGCGGCGAGGAACGCGGCCACTGGCCATCATCGCCGGACATCAGTCGGGCCATGTTGGAACGCTACAATTCACAACCGAAGCCGTAGGTCCGATTATGAAAGCCTCCCTCTTCTACCTCCCCTCCATCGCCTCCCGCGCCGAGATCGAATCCGGCATGGCCGGCATGAACGGCGAGTTCTACCAGCGCATGCTGCGCGAACTGTCCGAGCAAATCCGGCTCGCCGACGACCTCGGCTACGATTCGGTCAGCTTCACAGAGCATCATTTCCACATCGAAGGTTTCGAGCTGTCCAACAACCCGGTCTTGCTCGATCTCTACTTTGCCATGCAGACCAGACGCATCCGCGTCGGCCAGCTTGGCATCGTGCTGCCCGCTGCCAACCCGATCCGCGTGGCGGAGGACATTGCCATGCTGGACCACATGACCCACGGCCGCGCCTGCGCCGGCTTCGCCCGCGGCTACCAGCGTCGCTGGGTGGACGTGATGGCACAGCAGACCCACGACATCCACGGCGCCCTACCGCACCAGCACGACGAAATCGACGCCGCCAACCGCGCCGCGTTCGAGGAAAACTTCCGGATCATCAAGCAATGCTGGACCGAGGAAATGCTGACCTTCGACGGCAAGTACTGGAAGGTCCCCGCCGGCGCCACTCCCTGGACGCTGGAGACCACGGCGAAATACGGCAAAGGCGTGGAGAACGGCATTTTGCAAGCGGTCGGCGTGGTGCCCAAGCCGGTGCAGAAGCCACACCCGCCCTTGTTCTTGCCGTTTGCATCATCCGAGAATTCCATCCGCTGGGCGGCGCGCGAGAACGTCACCGCGATCCTGCCGCCGATGCTGCCGGTCTATGAAGACCGCTTGTACGACGTCTACGCTGAAGTCTCCGGCCGCCCGCGCGGCGAAGGCTGCGGCCTGCTGCGCGACGTGATCATCGCCGACACCGACGAGGAGGCGCAAGCGCTGTGGCGTGACTCGGGGCAATTCTCCGGCCGCGCCTGGTTCGAGCCGTTCGGCTTCCGTCGCGGCCTGCAGGACCCGAAGACCGGCACGTTCATGACCTCGCAAGAGGCGGTGCGCGACGGCTACAGCCTGGCCGGCACGGTGGACACCGTGATCCGCGGCCTGGAAGCCAACATGCGCCGCCAGAACGTCGACTGGCTGTTCTGCTACACCTACAACGCGCTGGTCCCACACGCGAAGCTGATGAAATCGATCGACACGTTCTGGACCAAAGTGATGCCGCGCTTCGCCTGAGCCAGGCCGAACCTGGCATCTCGCGCCATACCGAACCCTGACTGTGAAGTCGGCCGGTGACCGGCACCGGACTATGCCCCAGGTGCGCAACGCAGATGCGTCCCGCTGCCGTGACAGGGAGCGACCGGGGGACCATGACAGCCGTCAACACGATATTGCTTGCGGGTGCCGTCATGTTCGCCGTGGCCGGTGTCGCCTCGGTGTTGATGACGGTGCGCGGCCGGTTCGGAACCTCCGACGCCAGGAATGCGCGCCTCATGACGCGGCAGATCGAGCGTCCGGATGGCGCAAAGCTACGCATGGAACTGAATTTCACCGGCGATGACAACGGTTCGGCCTGCCTCCATTCGCTCTCGTTGCGAACCTCTGATTCCTGAATCGGTATCGTTGGCACCTTGTGGTTTGCTGCGTTGCACCAGCGGCAACTCACGAGTCGGTGAACGTGATGCGATGCTGTTTTCAAACCATGCATCGCCGGCACGCTTGACGCCTTTTGAACTTTGCACGCACCATGCGCCCGGTTCGGGTACCGCAGGCTCGTACCTCGCTCTCTGATTCTTGTGTCGGCTGCGACTGCCCGGATCGCGAAGCAAAGGGAGGGAATAATGCCAGCCAAACCTCTGGCGCATGCGCGCTCTTGCGTCACTGCCACTGCCATGACGATACTGACCGGACTTCTGGTTTGGTCGCTGCTGCCGCAGCCGGCACATGCCGCGACGGCAAACTGTGCCCCTGACGGCAACGTGAAGTTCATCTGCAACGCGATTGACGTCGAGGACTGGGCACCTATCCCCGGCACCCATTGGGTGATCGGCAGCGACCTCGCGCCCGAAGGTCAGCAGGGCTATCTGCAACTGTTTGATACCAGGAACAATACCGTTGCCAAGGTGCAGCCGGATGACATCGCCATCCGCCCGGACAAGTCCCGCTATGCGAATTGTCCCGGCCCGGTGGATATGAAGATCTTCGGTCCGCACGGGCTCGATCTGACCCGCGGTGGCGGCGCGCACCCGACGCTGTATGCCATCAATCACGGCGGGCGGGAGTCGGTCGAAGTGTTCGCGGTCGACCTCACCGGAGCGAAGCCGCGCTTCACCTGGACCGGCTGCATCGTGACGCCGCACGGCTTCTGGCCGGATGGCGTCGCATCGCTGCCCGACGGCGGCATCATCGTGACCAGCCTGTGGGACCCGACCGATCCGAACCGGATCGACAAATTGGAGAACGGCAAGCCCGTCGGCGCGCTCGATGAGTGGCACGCGACGACCGGATGGACCGAGGTGCCTGGCAGCGCCGGCTTGTCCGGCCCGAATGGTGTGATCGCCTCGCCTGACGGCCACGAAGTTTACGTCGCCGTCTGGTCGGGGCACGAAGTGGCGCGCATCAGTCGCGGCGCGGGCACGCCGAAAGTCGCCACGGTGGCGACCGGCTTCCTGACCGACAACCTGCGCTGGTCGCCGAACGGCCGCATGATCTTCGTCGGCGGCCAGGATGATTCGGTCAAGAACGTGATCGCTTGCTTCACCTCGAGCGCGATCAACTGCAATGTGCCGTTCAAGATCGACATCATGAGCCCAAGCTCACTGAAACTCACCACCGTGGTGAAGAGCGGCGTCTATGGCGCGATGGGCGCCGGCACCGGCGCAATAGAGGTCAATCACCACATCTGGGTGAGTTCGTTCCGCGCCGATCGCATCGGAATCTTCCCCGCACCGCACCTGCCCGGAACCTAGCACCGCACGTACCCCGACCCTGGAAGCGACACCTGCCCGCCACCCGGCCTTGGGCAGCGGGCAGACCGCACCCTGGTGCCTGCGCTGACGCTGGCTATACTCCGCGCATTCGAACCGGAGGAAGCCGCCATGAGCATCACCATTCGCCCGCTGCACCCGCATTTCGCCGGCGAGGTGACCGGCATCGACATCACGCGGCCGCTGTCGCGCGAGCAGGTGGCGGCGATCGAATCGGGGATGGACCGCTACGCGGTGCTGGCATTCCCGGACCAACCGCTGACCGATGAGCAACAGTGTGAATTCAGCCGCAATTTCGGCGAGCTCGAGGTGACGCTGATCGGCCAACTGAGCAAGCCGCAGGAGCGGCGGCTCGGCGAGCGGCTGGAACTCGGCGACATTTCGAATCTCGATGCGCGCAATCAGCTTCGCGCGCGCGACGATGAGAAGCGCATGTATGCGCTGGCCAACCGGCTGTGGCACTCCGACGCGTCGTTCCGCCCGCATGGCGCCGGCTATACGCTGCTGCATTCGCGCGTGGTGCCGGGCAAGGGCGGCAACACGGAATTCGCCGACATGCGCGCCGCCTATGATGCGCTGGATCCCGCCACGAAAGCGGAAATTGAAGACGTGGTGTGTGAACATTCGATCGTGTTTTCGCGCGAGCAAATCGGCTTCGCG
>DATJNA010000108.1:0-3429 GCA_035508435.1 Acetobacteraceae bacterium
CCGGCGACGGCGTGGAGGTGCTGGGTCCGGCGCCCGCACCGCTTTCGATCCTGCGCGGGCGTCACCGGCGGCGGCTGCTGCTGAAGACACGGCGGGACGTTGCGGGGCAGCCGATCCTGCGGGCGTGGCTGGCGAAGGTGACCGTGCCGCGGGGCGCGCGCGTCGACGTGGATGTCGATCCCATGTCGTTTTTATGACGATGACCGCAACGCGCCTGCCGCGGGCCGGAATGCTCTCTCATACCAGGCAGCGTTGACGTTGACTCATCCATGGCATGGCCGACGAAGGCCCGCCATCCATGTCTTTGCTACTGGCAACTGCGAAATTCGTGGATGGCCGGGCCAAGTGTACAGCCCGGAGACATAGCTGACAGGTGTTCGGGGACATGGTTGACGGGTTCGTTGCGCGACCGACGGCATGCGCGATTGTGCTCCGGCCGGCGCCGACGCCGTCAAGCCCTGCGCCCTTTGGGCGCACCCCTGTGGGGCTTCGGGGCTTGACCGCGCCGTCGCGTCCGAAGCGCTGGCCGCCATGCCGTTGACGGCACAGCCTGTCTCTCACGTTCCCGGCAAGTCGCGGGGGACATGGTGACACCACAATGGGCATGGACCAGCCGAGGAGGCGCGCCATGCCGTGGCAGGAGGTGTCGATCATGGACCAGCGACGGGAGTTGGTGCGCCTGGCAATGCAGGAAGGGGCGAACCGGCGGGAACTGTTCCGCCGGTTCGGGATCAGCCCGCAGACGGGATACAAGTGGCTGGCACGCTGCCAGGCGGGCGAACCGGCGTTGGCGGACCGCTCGCGCCGGCCGCAGCGCAGCCCGGAGCGAACCGGTGCAGAGCTGGAGCGGCAGATCCTGCAAGTGCGCGACGCGCATCCGGCATGGGGCGCACGCAAGATCGCGCGCTGCCTGATACGGGCGAAGGTTGCGCCGCCGGCGACATCGACGGTGCACGCGGTGCTGCGCCGTAACGGCCGGATCGCCGACGCGCCAGGCGGGTCGGTTGCGTACGAGCGGTTCGAAAGGCCGGCGCCGAATCAGCTGTGGCAGATGGACTTCAAGGGGTGGGTGACGCTGGAGAACGGGGCACGCTGCCATCCGTTGACCATCGAAGACGACCACTCGCGCTACCTGCTGTGCCTGCGGGCCTGTGCCGACCAGCAGGGTGCCACGGTGCAGGGCCATCTGGAGGATACCTTCCGCCGCTACGGACTGCCGGATGCGATGTTCGTCGACAACGGCTCGCCATGGGGCGGCAGCGGGTTCGACGATCGCTGGACGCGGCTCGGTGTGTGGCTGCTGAAGCTCGGCGTGACGATGCTGTACAGCCGGCCGTATCACCCGCAGGGTCGCGGCAAGAACGAGCGTCTGCATCGCACGCTGAACGCCGAGGTATTGAGCCTGCGGCGGTTCCGCGATTTCGGCCAGGCGCAGCGGGCGTTCGACGACTGGCGCGCGGTCTATAATCAGGAACGTCCGCACGAGGCGCTGGGACAGGAAGTTCCGGCGAGCCGCTACCGGCCAAGCGTCAGGTCGATGCCGCAGACGCTGCCGCAGCCGCAATACGATAGTGGAGAGATCGTTCGCAGGGTTGGTACGACGAAGGCCTACGTCAGGTTCAAGGGACGGCTGTGGCCGGTAGGCCAGGCGTTCTTTGGCGAGCAGGTGGCGATCCGGCCGCGCGGCGACGACGGACAATACGGCATCTTCTTTGGCGCCCATCACATCGCCAGCATCGACTTGACAACGCCGCGGGGTGTCAACCATGTCTCCGAACAGGTGTCCACCATGTCCTCGGACTAAACACCAAGCCCGGCCATGACACGGGTGTGCGCGGCCATGACACGGATGAGCGCCATGGCGGCGCGGCGGTGCCTTGCGGCGTTGTCAGCGCGGGAAATGCGGCACAAAATCATTGCAATCAGGACGTCCGGGAGAGCGCTGCCATGCCAGAGTCCCTCAGCTATGCCCACGGCGTATCCGGCGCCCCCTTGCTGGGCGAAACCATCGGCGCGCATTTCGACCGCACCGTGGCGCGGTGGCCTGACCGGCCGGCGCTGATCGTCCGTCAGCAGAACATTCATTGGACCTGGCGCGAACTGGGGGAGCGCGTCGATGCGTTCGCCGCGGGGCTGCTGATGCTCGGGCTGCAGCCGGGCGAGCGCATCGGCATCTGGTCGCCCAACAACGCCGAATGGACGGTGACCCAATTCGCCACCGCCAAGGCCGGACTGATCCTGGTGAACATCAACCCCGCCTATCGGCTGGCGGAACTCGAATATGCGCTGAACAAGGTGGGCTGTCGCGCGCTGGTGACCGCGACGTCGTTCAAGACGTCGGACTATGCCGGCATGGTCAACACGCTGGCGCCGGAACTGCGCCACGCGCGCCCCGGCCATCTGGAGGCGGCGAAGCTGCCGGCGCTGCGCATCGTCATCCAGATCGGCGCACCGCATGCGCCGGGCATGATCCCGTTCGACAGCGTCTATGCGATGGGCGAGGCGCGGGAACGCGCGCAGCTGCAAGAACTGGCCCACTCGCTGCAATTCGACGAGCCGATCAACATCCAGTTCACCTCCGGCACCACGGGGCTGCCGAAGGGGGCGACGCTGACGCACCACAACATCCTCAACAACGGTTTCTTCCTTGGCGAGGCGATGCGCTACACGGAGCAAGACAAGGTGTGCATCCCGGTGCCGCTGTATCACTGCTTCGGCATGGTGATCGGCAACCTGGCGTGCATGACGCACGGTTCGGCGATGGTGTATCCGGGCGAGGGTTTTGATCCGCTCGCGACGTTGCAGACGGTGGCGGAGGTTCGCTGCACGTCGCTGTACGGCGTGCCCACCATGTTCATCGCGGAGCTGGATCATCCGGACTTCGGAAAATTCGATCTGGGCAGCCTGCGTACCGGCATGATGGCCGGCTCGCCCTGTCCCATCGAGGTGATGCGCCGCTGCATCCGCGACATGCACCTGAGCGAGATGACGATCGGCTACGGCATGACGGAGACCAGCCCGGTGAGCACACAGACCGCGCTAGACGATCCGCTGGAGCGCCGCGTTTCCACCGTCGGGCGCGTGCATCCCCATGTGGAGATCAAGATCGTCGATACCGAAGGCCGTGTGGTGCCGCGCGGCACGCCGGGCGAGTTCTGCACCCGCGGCTATTCTGTCATGCTTGGCTACTGGGACGACGAAGAGCGGACGCGGCAGGCGATCGATCCCACCGGCTGGATGCACACCGGCGATCTGGCGACGATGGACGCGGAGGGCTACTGCAACATCGTCGGCCGCATCAAGGACATGGTGATCCGCGGCGGCGAGAACGTGTATCCGCGCGAGATCGAGGAATTTCTGTACCGCCATCCGAAGATCCAGGACGTGCAGGTGTTCGGTGTGCCGGATCCTCGTTACGGCGAGGAAATC
>DATJNA010000109.1:0-4384 GCA_035508435.1 Acetobacteraceae bacterium
TCGCCGAACATGATCGTGAGGCGGTCGCCGTCGCGCGTCACGCGGTAGGATGTCTGCGGCGGGGCATCAAACACCACGCGCCCATAATCAGGATGGCTGCCAGAACGGACCGGCACGTCGATCGCGGGATCAGCAAGCGCGGGCAGCGACAACAGCAAGCCTGCAGCGACCAGCAAAGCCTTGCGCGTGCTTCTCCCCCGCCGCGTCATTCGAAACTCGCCAGCAGCTTGTCGATGTCCGATTGGTCCATGGCGACGGTGGGAAGCTGCGGCCCGTTCAGCAGCATCGCCTCGCCGTGCGCGCCGGGCGCGGCGGCCGCCTCGCCGCCGGGCTCGCCGAAGGTCTGCACGAGCTGGGCGACCTTGGTCTCGATCGCCTTCAGTGTATTGACCACCTTGGTGATGCGCTGGCCGGTGATGTCCTGGAAGCTGCACGCTTCATAGATGCGGGTCGTGGCGTCCTGCAACTGGGCTGCCGGTTCGCCGGCCAAGTGCGTTGCCACCGTATCCAGCGTTTCGCAGTTCTCCAGGATCGCGTGTGTCGCCGAGGCGGTGTGCTGGATGATCGCGTCGAGTTCGTCGGTGGCGAAGGGGATGTCGCTTGCGGTGATGTCGTCCATGCGCAAGGCGGCGATTTCCGCCTTGGCGGCGGCGATGGTCTGGCCCAGCGCTTCCACTTCCGCCAGCAGCGACGTTTCCTTTGCCGTGAGGTCGCCGCTCATGGTCGCGAGGATGGCGCGCACCACGTCGGCCACCATGTCGGGATCACCGCTGGCGTAGCGTTGCCGGATCGCCGCGAGCCGCTCGGCGAGGGCGACATCGGGCCTGGCTTCTTTCTCAGCCATGCGTCAGCACCTTCTCGATCTTGTCGCGCAGGGTTTCTGCGTTGAACGGCTTGACGATGTAATTTGATACTCCCGCCTGCTTGGCGGCCACCACGTTCTCCACCTTACTTTCAGCGGTTACCATGATGAATGGCATTCCTTTCAGCCGACTGTCGGCACGCACCTCTTGCAGGAGCTGCAGCCCGGTCATCGGCTGCATGTTCCAGTCGCTGATCACCAGGCCGAAATTGCCGCTGCGCAGCTTGGCCAGGGCCTCGGCGCCGTCGGTGGCTTCCTCGACATTCTGGAAGTCGATCTGCTTCAGCAGGTTGCGGATAATCCGCAGCATGGTCTTGTAGTCATCGACGATCAGGACGTTGATCGACTTGTCCATCGACATGGGCCTGTTTCTCCGCTTCCTGTCTCAGCCGCCCGGGTGCGCGGCGCCCGTGGCTTCGCGTCGCGTCCGCATCCTGGCGAGGCCGGCGGTAACGTCGCGCGCCTTGTCCGGGCTCATCGCCGCGAGGATCGGTGCCGCCTTCAATTCCTTCATGCGGTCGAGCAACGAGAGCAGTACGGGCATATCGAGGTCGTTGAAGATGGTCGCGGCGTCACGCGGCTTCATGTTCTCGTAGAGCTTCACCAGACCCTGCCAGCCGGTCTCCTCGCGTTGCTGACGTGCGTCCTCGAGGTCCTGTAGCTTCTTTTGCAGGGCGGCCAGCGCCTCGGTCTGTGCCTCGAGCTTTTGTTCCGCCGCGGCCAGGATGGATTCGCGGGCAGTCAGAGCGGCATCCCGGGCATCGAGCTGCTGGTGGCGCTGCCGCAGCTCCAACAGGATGGCGCGCTCGCTGTCGGTGATGGGTGGCCCGGTGCTGTCGGTCGACGGCGCGGCCGGTGATGGAGCGGCGGCCGGTGCCGCTGTGGCAGATGACTGCGTCCTGGCGATGGACGGGGTAGCGATCGAGTTGGGTTGGGTTCCGGGGGCTGGTGTCCCTGGTTCCGGCGCCGCGGACGACCGGTCGGCGACGGCCGCGCGAGCCTCCGCCACCATTGCGCTGACGGAATCGTGGCGGGAGAGCATGGCGAAACGCGCCAGATCGACCGTCTTCGCCGCCAGCAGTGCGGCGAGAGTCGCGATGGTGAGGGGCAGCAGCCGCGGCGCCGGGACATGCAGTGTCATCGCGCCATCCTCAAAGCCTTGAGCAAGTCGCGCTCGGCCTGGCTGCGCACGCGCGGCAGCTCGGATGGAGTGTCGTTGGCTGCCGGCAAGGGGCGGGGATCGGCTGCTATCGGCCGACCGGCGCGGACCAGCGAATCCAGCCGGTCGGCGAGGTGCTCGCCGCGCTCAAGCAGGAAGATCAGATCATCTTT
The DNA here is from genome assembly GCA_035508435.1 of Acetobacteraceae bacterium. Lineage (GTDB taxonomy): Bacteria > Pseudomonadota > Alphaproteobacteria > Acetobacterales > Acetobacteraceae > JASHVB01. The sequence goes on from DATJNA010000109.1 coordinate 2,195, forward strand.
CAGCCGCGCGACGGTCTCGATCTGGCGCGCCATCTGCCGGCCAGCGCCATCGGCGGCGGCGCGCAATTGCTCTATCCCGGATTCCGCTTGCCGGGAGCTGGTGTTGAAGCTGGCGACCAGGGCCTCGAGTGCAGCGCGGTCGCGTTTGAGCACGCCCAGTGCCCGTTCCAACCGGACCGCGTGGAACAAGGTCGCGGCGAGCAATGCAACCAGCGCGGATTCGAGGATCCATTCCATGCCGCGCATTGTCGGAGATTTTGGTTAGCAATTCCTTTACTCGGCGGTGCGGGCCTCGCAATGACCGCACGAGAGCGTTGAACCGATTCGGCTCAGTTCCCGCAACCGCCCGCGGTAGCAGGGGCTTCCGGCTGCGGCGCGATCGACCAGCGATACCGCCCGATCGCCCAGGTTCGCAGGACGCGGTAGCCGTCCGTGTCGCGGCGGAACAAATACGAGCAATCGTCATCCGTACTTGTGCCAAGGAAACGCTCGGATGCCGGGACTCCGGCCGCCAGCCAGACATAAGGCGCATCGGCCGGAAGCGCTTGCTCCGCCAGTACCGGGGACAGGCCATGGGAATACGAAACGATCGGCAGTGGCACGCCATCCCCGTCGATGACATGGAGCTGGTAGCGCACGACGAGCGCGGCGAAACCGTTCCCGGTGACATCCACCAGCGCGATCGGCGCGCCAGCCGGCACCGCGCCGCGCAATCCTTCGGCGATCCGCCGCAATGTCGGCACCGGCGAACGCAGGTCATCGCGGTAGGCCGAGGTGGCGGCGATCGGCACCAGCAACGTAACAGCCGGCAATGCCCGCCGCACCCAGCGAGGACGCAGGCAGGCGTCGAGCCAGGCCAGCGGCATCAGGCAGGCAAAGCCGATCGTCAGCGATTGTCCGGTTTGGGCGATGAAGCGCCAGAACGAGATCGCCGCCTCTGCTTCGGTGGGGTCGAAACTGGTCGCGAGATAGCAGAACAACAGGAAGGCGATATTGCCGAAGGCGAGGCCTGCGGTGGTGACGGCGATGATTGCGCCCGCGGTTCCATCAGGCCGACTGCGGAACGGTGCCTGGCCGCGCAGGCGGCGCAGCAGGCAGTTCAGGGCGATGGCCCCCATCGCCAGCAACATCATGGCGTAGCCGCTCTTGCTGACGAAAGCGCGCCATGCCGCCCGCAGCGTCGCGCCGAACACCTGCCAGTGCCAGGCGTGCCATGACAGCAAGGTATGGCGACCGTTGGGGATCTGACGATCCGCGTAATGCGTCCACGACCACCAGAGCAGGGCTGGCAGAACCAGCACCGCCACGAACCGCCCCACATTCGCCGCTGACATTTTGCGCGAGAGCGCCAGCAGTCCCGCGGCCACCGACAGGATCAGCAGCAGGAGCAAAGCGGCGTTGGCCTGCCGAATGAAAATGACGGCGCAGGCGGTGAGCGAAATCTGCAGTGCCACGCTTGCCCGGCCCGATGTGCGAGGCGGTTCCGCCAGATACTCGAACAGCAGCGCGCACAGCACCGCCAGGCCGGCACCGGTGGCGCTATCGCCCATATTGCTCAGCGTGAGCTTGGCGACGAAGGTCGGATTGGCCATCCCCATCAGCAGCACGCCCAGCGCGGCGAGCACCCATGGCAGGGCTGGATCGGGCGGCATTCCGGCCAGGCTCAGGCGGCGCGCGATGACGTTGGCGAAGGCGGCGCCGGCGGCCAGCATCGCCAGCAGGTTCCAGACGATGGCAACCGTGTCCACCTGACGGACGCCGAGCATATAGGTTGCGAAGCCAGGCAATGCCAAACCGTAGGGATAGGCGGGCATGGCAGAGAAGGTCGCGGGATCGGCCAGGCTCGGGAAGCGATGGCTGGTGCAGAGGTGAAGAAGGTTGGGCACCCAGAAGGTGAGGTCGTCCCAGGCGATGTCGCCGATGCCTAGCACGAGCAATAGGAAGGGCAGGCCGAGCAACAGCACCCGCGGGCCCAGCCAATCGGTGGGGCGCGGCGCGGCTCGGAAGCGCGGGAGCAATTGCGTTAGGCCAATGCCGCCGAGCAAGCCGCACAGGCCTGCGGCCCAAATGAGGTCCGCTTGCGTCCATGTGCCGACGGCGACGAAGACCAGGCAGGCGAGGCCCCAGCCGCCGAAGAATGCGATTTCGATCCGGCGTGCGCCGGTCAGGAACCCCATGCCGGTGGTGCAG
>DATJNA010000110.1:0-17795 GCA_035508435.1 Acetobacteraceae bacterium
CGACGTGCTGGTGATTGGCTCGGGCTCATTCACCCACAACCTCGGCCGCCTGCGCCGTGGCGCGCCGGACGCCGCCGCGCTGCCCGACGTGGTGGCGTTCGCCGACTGGATGCACGCGGCGTTGTTGCAGGGCAGGACGGCGGATCTGCTGGCCTATCGCGGCAAGCCACCCCATGCGGTGGCGCAGCATCCCACCGATGAGCATTTGTTGCCGTTGTTCGTCGCGCTCGGCGCCGCCGGCCAGGCTGCGCAGGCCGCCCGCCTGCACGCCTGCACGACCTATGGCGCTTTGCGCATGGATGCCTACGCCTTCGCGGCGTAGTGGACCCGCACGGCGGTTTGCCGGCGATATGCTATGATATGATCGGGTCCGGCGTCCTGGACCTCACCGCCGCTGGCTACGCGCCTACAGCTCCCACACCGTGGGCCGTCCGAAATGCCTGACATCGACCATGCAATCTCGCGCAATGGCACATCCGCCCTCGCCGCCAATCCAGGCGGGGTCGTACTGCTGCGGTGCACGCATTGCGGCACGTCGCTGACTGCGAAGGCCGACGGTGCGGTTGCGTGCACCTCGTGTGATGCCATGTTTTCAACCGACGACGGTGTCATCGACTTTGTCGCAAGCACTGCTGCCACTGCCTTGGATGATATCGATTATGATCGGTTCTACCGCATAAATCTCGAATCGTCCCGCCGGCTTTACCAAACCGTCAAGGCGGCGGCGGGACCGTTGTGGCCAAGGCATCTCGGTGATGCACTTGAGGTTGGCTGCGGCACCGGGGGATTCAGCATGGCGGTCCTGCGGCAGTCGGCAGCATCGCATGTCGTGCTCACGGATGTGTCGACGAAGATGTTGCGGATATGCCGCGCGCGGCTCAACGAGCTGGGGAGCGTGCGCGCCGCGAGCCTCACATTCGCCAGCTATAGCGGAGTTGAAGACTGCCTCGCGCCCGATGCCTTCGACACGTGTTATGGCACTTCGGTCGTGCACCACATCACCGATGTCCCGCGCTTTCTCAGACACATCCGTCAGGCATTGAAGCCGGGCGGGAGAGCCTTTTTCGTCGAGCCGAATGCGCGCTTCCACCAGGCCCTTACGTCGACCCTCGCCAATATCCTGGCCGCGTCGCTCCGCCAGCCGGTGATCCCGCAGCAGGATATGGGCGTGATGTACAATTGGTTGGCCGAGGTGCATTGCAACCTGGTCAACAGCGGTGAGACCGAAATCCTGGCCGAGCGTGAAGACAAACATCAGTTCACCGCGGAGTCCTTCGAGGCGATGGCCGGTGATGCCGGGTTCGCATTCGCCACGTCCATGCCGTGCGACGTCGATCCCACCGGTTGGGATACGATCCGGGTTTATCTCGGTCAATGTGCGGTGAGTGAACAAACGTTGGAGGTGCTGCGGCAACTGTGGCCTTTGGCGCAGCGATGGTACTTCCCGTCGTTAGCGGAGCGGGATCGCTCGCCGAGTTATTTGTTCTGGCTGACCAGGACGCCGCGGCAGTCTCTACGGCGACGCGGGCCGGCGGCGCCAGCCCGGCAAGCGGCCCAGGCGGCCACCGCGGACCCCGCCGCGGACCCGGCCCCCATCGACCTGTGGCTGGAGCTTGCGATCCAGCGAACCGGCGATTGTCTCGAACTGGTGGCAGAAGGATGGTGCGTGGCAACTGACCGCGTGAAATTGGTTGCAATAGCCGTCGGCGATTGCACGCTGCGTCTGCCGATCTGGCGCCCGCGTCCGGACGTGCTGATTGCGTTCAATTCCGGCCACATCTACCCGCCCCTGCATGCGCTTTGTTCCGGCATCGCCGGCAAAGTGCCGCTACGCGACCAGCTCCTGGATGATGGCCGCACTGCCGTGAGAATCGACGTCGTGACGGTTGACAACCGTGTCATTCCCGGCGGCACGATCGATCTGGTTCCGAATGGCGGCAGCGAACTGCTGAGCATGACAACCAGATAGCGCAGTGAACCCGGCCGCTGGCCCATGCGCCTGTTCCTGTACGGCACATTGCTGGACCCGGTAACGTTGGCGCGGCGCAGCGGCGATCCCGCTGCCCCCGCCCGTTGCTTCGCCGCGACGCTGCATGGCTGGCGACGCGTCGCCTCCCCGGGCGGCCGTTTCCCGACGTTGCGGCGCCAGCGCCGCGGAGCCGTGGATGGCGTCGTGGTGGACGTGGACGCGGCGGCGATGCGGCGGCTCTCGGCCTATGAAGGCGACGCCTACCGGTTGCTCTCTGTTGTCGTCGAGACCACAACCGGCAAGAGTGCCGCGAAAGTCTGGATCGCGCCGGGTGGCACGCGCCGCCCGTGGAAGGAATGAGCCATGCTGCAAGCACCACCCGCGCAACCCGGCATGCGGGAAGACGAGATCGACACGCCCGCCCTGCTGATCGATCTCGACGCGTTCGAATTCAACCTGGACCGCATGGCGTCGCTGCTGGCGCCGACCGGGGTGAAGCTGCGCGCCCATGCCAAGACGCACAAATCGCCGGTGATCGCGAAATTGCAGATGGCGCGCGGCGCGGTCGGGCAATGCGTGCAGAAGGTGGCGGAGGCCGAGGTGCTCGCCTGGGGCGGTATCCCCGACATCCTGGTAAGCAATGAAGTGGTCGGCGCGACCAAGCTGGCACGGCTCTGCGCGCTGGCGCGGATCGCGCAGGTCGCGGTGTGCGCGGATGACGCGGCGCAGGTATCGGCGCTGGAATCCGCCGCGGCGGATGCCGGAATTCGCCTGCCGGTCCTGGTGGAAATCGATGTCGGTGCCGCGCGTTGCGGCGTGGCACCCGGGCCGGAGGCGGTGGCACTGGCACAGCGCATCGCCGCCTCGAAGCACCTGATGTTCGGCGGGCTGCAAGCCTATCACGGCAGCGCCCAGCACAAGCGTACCGTCGAGGAGCGGCGCACCATGATCGGCGGCGCGGTCGATGCGTCACGCCGCACGGTGGAACAATTGCGCCAGCAGGGACTGGATTGCCCGATCGTCGGCGGCGCCGGCACCGGAACGTTCCAACTCGAGGCGGCGTCCGGCGTCTACACCGAAATGCAGGCCGGCAGCTACGCGTTCATGGATGCCGATTATGCACGCAATCTCGATGCGGACGGCGCCCCGATCGCTACGTTCCGCCACGCCCTGTTCGTCCTGGCAACGGTGATGAGTGCGCCGAAGCCGGGGCTGGCGGTGCTGGATGCGGGGCACAAGGCGGTCGCGGTGGATTCTGGCCTGCCGGTGGTGTGGCAACGGCCCGACATTCGCTACGTGTCGGCGTCGGACGAACATGGCAAGCTGTCGGTCGCTGCCGAAACGACGATGCCGAAGCTGGGCGAGAAGCTGCGGCTGGTACCTGGACACTGCGATCCCACGGTGGATCGTTACGATTGGTATGTTGGCGTGCGCGGCGGACGGGTGGAATGCCTGTGGCCGGTTGCGGCGCGCGGTGGGATGAGTTGACACGGCCGCGTTGCTGATTGCCGCAACGCCTTTATGCCCGCGGCTCCCTGATGATGCGGGGGCGAGATCGCCGCCGCCGGCCGCCGGCGACGAGAAATCCCGCCCGCCCGTTTCCGCCGGCGACGAGCAATCCCGCCGCGCCGTTCTGCCGGCGACGAGAATCGACCATGCCGGGCGCCGCGGTTCCGCGGTGGCATCAGTGCGCCAGGCGTTCGGCGAAGAACCCGCGGGTTTCGGCGAGCGAGCTGGCAAAAGCCGCCGGGTCGCGGCCAACGTAGTGGCCGGCATAATAATGCGGCCCCCTCGGCGCGTCGAAGGCGTGGCGGGCTCCAGGATACACGATCATCTGCAAACTATGGCCGTTTGCCAGCACCGCATCGCGCCACCTTGCGCAGCGCGCGACCGGCGTCCAGTCATCGGCATCGCCGATCAGGATCAGCGTGTCGGTTTCGAGCGGATGCGCCGGCGGATCGCGCGGATCGCAACCGGGGTAATAAGCGACGGCCGCGGAGAACGATTGCTCGTCCGGCCGTCGGACAATCCCCCCCAGGACGCCCTTCAGTACGGCCCAGCCGCCGTGGGAAAAACCGATCAGTCCGACCCGTTTCGCCCGCACCGAGGGCGCGCTGCGCAGGTAGGCTGCCCCGTCGAACGCATCGCGTGCCTGCGCCTCCGGTGGCACGAGTTGGCCATGGTTGCATACCTGACGGAAGCCGCGCGGCCGGAAGCTGTCGATCAGCAGCGCCGCGTACCCCCAGGCGGCGAGGCGGCGCGCCCATTGGCGGTAGTGCGGGCCAATGCCGTCGCAGCCATGCATGACGACGACGGCCGCCATTGGCGCCGACGCTGGTGGCAGGTAGAGCTCGGCCGGGGCGCCGCTGCCTGGGGCGCCAACCTTGGCAGGATCGAATCCCTGCGCCCCGGCGCGCGCGGACAATGTCGCCAGCCCGCAGGCAAACAGCAGCGGCAGCAAATATCGGCGCGCGCGAGTACGGCATGCCGGCCCGATCACCCCTGGGCCGCGGCCCGGGCAAGCGTCGCGCTGGTGTGCCGCCCCCGACGCTCGGCGCCCGCGCCTGTCACCGCCATTGCGAGCGAAGCGAGGCAACCTGGGTCGCGGCAGGTGCGGTGGGCCGATCAGGATTGCTTCGCTTCGCGGGCAAAATTATTTATTCCGCCGCAGGCACGTACAGTTCCGCCCCTTGCTGTGCGAATTCCCGGCTCTTCTCGTCCATTCCGGTCATCCGCGCCGCCTCGTCGCGCAGGTCCTGCGTGATCTTCATAGAGCAAAATTTGGGGCCGCACATCGAGCAAAAGTGGGCGACCTTGTGGGCGTCCTTGGGCAGCGTCTCGTCGTGGAAGTCGCGCGCCGTGTCGGGATCGAGCGACAGGTTGAACTGATCCTGCCAGCGGAAATCGAACCGCGCGCGGCTGACCGCGTCGTCACGCAGTTTCGCCGCGGGGTGGCCCTTCGCCAGGTCCGCGGCGTGCGCGGCGATGCGATAGGTGATCACACCCACCTTCACGTCGTCGCGGTTGGGCAGCCCCAGATGCTCTTTCGGCGTCACGTAGCACAGCATTGCGGTGCCGAACCAGCCGATCATCGCCGCGCCGATGCCCGAGGTGATGTGGTCGTAGCCAGGCGCGATATCGGTGGTCAGCGGGCCGAGCGTATAGAACGGCGCCTCGCCGCATTCGCGAAGCTGCTTGTCCATGTTGACCTTGATCTTGTGCATCGGCACATGGCCGGGGCCCTCGATCATCACCTGGCAGCCCTTGTCCCAGGCGATCCTGGTCAGTTCGCCCAGCGTCTCCAGCTCGGCGAACTGCGCCGCATCGTTGGCATCGGCGTTCGAGCCGGGCCGCAGCCCGTCGCCCAGGGAGAACGACACGTCGTATTTGCGCATGATGTCGCAGATCTCGTCGAACCGTTCATAGAGGAACGATTCCTTGTGGTGCGACAGGCACCACCGCGCCATGATCGAGCCGCCGCGCGACACGATCCCGGTCACGCGCTTCGCGGTCAGCGGCACGTAGGGCAGCCGCACGCCGGCATGAATGGTGAAGTAATCCACGCCTTGCTCGGCTTGCTCGATCAGCGTGTCCTTGAACACCTCCCAATCGAGCTTCGCCGGATCGCCGTCCACCTTCTCCAGCGCCTGGTAGATCGGCACCGTGCCGATCGGCACCGGAGAATTACGCAGGATCCAACTGCGGATATTGTGAATGTTCCGCCCGGTGGACAGGTCCATCACCGTGTCGGAGCCCCAGCGGATCGCCCAGACCAGTTTCTCCACCTCTTCTGCCGCGCCCGAGGTCACCGCCGAGTTGCCGATATTGGCGTTGATCTTCACCAGGAAGTTGCGGCCGATGATGACCGGCTCCAGTTCCGGGTGGTTGATATTGGCGGGAATGATCGCGCGGCCGCGCGCGACTTCCTGGCGCACGAATTCCGGCGTCACGAAGGCCGGCAGTTCCGCGCCGAAGCTTTCGCCGTCGGCCAGCCGTTGTTCCGCCCCCTCCAGCATCTTCAAGCGGCCGATGTTCTCGCGATGCGCCACGTAGATCATCTCGTCGGTAACAATGCCGGCGCGGGCGAATTCGAACTGCGTCACCAACTGGCGGGGCTTGCCGCCATACACGGGGTGATCGGCCGGGCATTCCGGCACCAGCTTGTCGCCGGTCGCGCCGCCGTTGTCCTCGGGCTTTATCGCGCGCGCGGAGATTTGCTCAAAGCCCCGCCGGGCCAGCCACGCGCGCCGCAGCGGCGGCAGGCCGGCGGAAAGATCGATGGTGACGGCGGGATCGGTGTAAGGGCCCGAGGTATCGTAGACGCGGAATGGCTCCTCGCGGGCCACCGGATCGAGCGCGATCTCGCGGAACGGCACCTGCATGTCCGGACGGCCGTCCGGCGAGGCGTAGATCTTGCGCGACCCGACGATCGGGCCGGTGGTCACACTATCCGGCCTCGCGGTGGTCTTCGATTGCACGGTCATCCGCGTTTCCTCCTCGGCGACATTGGGCAGGCCGCAAAGGAAACCGGGAATGATTCGATGGCCGAAATCCCCGTCCCTCCGCCGGCATGACCCGGTTCAGGTTCCAGGGTCACCGCGCCGTCGCCTGGCGCGACACTGGCGGTCTCTCAGCCCCCTTCCGGCGGGGCTCCCCTCGGTCACCGGCGATGATGCGAGCCGGGGGACGGATTGTCAAACGGCTGTAACCGTGCGGCGAGACCGCCGCCGGCCTTATCCCGCCATGCCGCCGGAGAGGCTGGCGACCTTGCGGCCGAGGCCGGCCGTCAGCGCCGGCACGCCGCCGCTCACCAGCAACTGCCGGAAGTCGGAGCGCTGCACCGCCACGCGGCTGATCGAGCCATCCGTCAGCACGTCCACCACCCGCCATCCGGACGCGCCCTGGCGCATGACATAATTGAGCTGCACCGGCGAATCGTTGCGCCGGATCAGCCGCGTCGCCACCACAACCTCGCCGTTGCCGACCTGCCGCGCCGACGGCAGGATTTCGAAGCTCTGACCGTTGTAGGAGTCGAAGTTCGAAACATAGCTGGCAACCGTGTACCGCTTGAAAGATGCCGCCAGCTCCGCCTGTTGCGCTACCGAAAGCCTAGCCCAGGAGAGCCCGACCGAGGCGGCGAGCACCGCATTCAGATCGAACACCTGATCGATCACGGGTGCGAGCATGCGGTAGCGCTGATCGAACGACGAGGCGGCGCCGGTCTTCATCGCCGCCAGCAAGGCATCATCCAGCCGCGCGACCGGGGCTAGCGGCGATGCATTATCCACCGCTGCGGCCAGGCTCGGCCGCCACGGCGCCGCGGCCATCGCCCCCGCCATGGCGAGGCTCAGCAGATCCCGCCGCCGGAAAACAAGAACAGAATGCTGGTTCATTGTCGGCTCCCGTTGCGATGGTTGCGAGGGTCAAGCAAAACGGCACGCGGCATCGAGATGTCCGGCGAACCTGTGCCACACCTGTGTTGCCCCGAGCGCCGGAACGCCGATGAAGGCGCGCAGGCGGAGATTGCCCCGACCATCGACCCACAGCTTCGCCTGGTACGAGTTGCCGTCGCGCGGATCGGTGATCTCGCCGAGCCAGGTGCCGGGGCCATCCGGCTTTTCACCCGAGATGATGGTCAGCCCACATTGCGACTGGCCATGCACGTCGGTTGGCATCGGCTCGGCCGGCGCGCGGTCGATGCCGACGATCCGCCCGCACAGCGCGGCGCCGCAGGACTCGATCTCCACCACGCCGCCGCGGTTCGCGGTCAACCAGTCTCCTTGCGGGCCGGTCTCCGGCGCCGCGATGGCCGCCGTCGCAGCCAGCAGGACGGCGAACGCCACCGCCCAGCAAGCCAGCCAAAGAGACAGCGAAAGAGAGAAAACGTACCTGTACATCGGGCTCGTCGCGGCTTGAGAAAAACGACGACGATATGGCGGGGAAATGGCCTCACGTTAGCACCGCAATCGGCAATGCACTTGTCCGCAATTCGGCAAGATCCCGACGCTCCTTGCCCGCCCCGACCGGACAGGCGGCGAGGTGACCTGCGCCGGGAAGGCGGGGGGGCCTGGGACGCAAAGCCGGTCAGGTGGCCCGGGACACCAGGCCAGGCAGGTCACCTGGGACGCGAGCGCGGGGAGTGGGGGAGCCGAGGCACCTCCGCCGCGGCGTCAGCACGGCCAGACCCGGATCCGGGCGGTGCCGCGCCGGCGAGCCTGGCGTTCAACGCCGCGCCCGCCGCGGCGTTCGCGACAGTGCCTCGATTGCCGCCGCCGCGGTGCGATCCAACGCCGCGCCACTGACCAGCCGCTGAATCAGCGCTTCGTACTCCGCCAAATAGGCACCCATCGCCAGATGCCGCTCGGCGTAGGCCCGCGCCTTCTCGCGCAGCGACCGCGCCAGCCGCGTCTCCTCCAGCACGCGCTGGATGGCGCGCGCCAACCCCGGCGGATCGAAGAACGAGGTGAGCAATCCGTTCTCGCCATGGGTAATGAACTCGCGCACCGGCTGGGTGTCGCTGCCGACCACGGCGCAGCCCACCGCCAGCGCCTCACGCAACGACCACGATGCGACGAATGGATAGGTCAAATATACATGCGCATCGGAGCGCTGCAGCATGGTGATATAGGTCTGGTAGTCGAGGCGCCCGGGGAACACCACGCGCTGCATGTCGAGCCGATCGCCGACCTCCTTCATCATTTGCTCGCGCCAGTTTCCCTGCGCCGGCGGGTTGCCGTAGCTGACGCCGTCGCCACCCACCATCACCACCTTCACATCCTTCCGTGCCCGCAGCAGATGCGGCAGCGTGCGCATCATCACGTGAAAACCGCGATACGGCTCCAGATCGCGCGACACATAGGTCACCAGCTTGTCGCTGGGGCGGATGGTCATGGTGCCGATCGTCAACGGCGCCCGCCGGACCTGCGGACTGGGCTGGCAAACGTCCAGGTGCACGCCCTCGCGCAGCAAGGTAATCTGCGACTGCGCCCAGGCGGGATAGGTTGAGAGCTGCCATTCGGTCGGCGTCTGGCCGTGACAGCCGAGAGTCAGCGCAATGTGGTTGATCGCGTTTTTCGCCCGGATGCGCGGATAATCCAGCGGCTCGGCCGGAAACTCGGGATCGAAATTCACATCGATGCCCTCGTAATGATAGTAGAATTCGAAATATCCGAGCAATGGCACGCCGGGCCAGACATCGATCAGATTCAGTAGCTCGCCCCAGCCATGATGGCCGATGATGATGTCGGGTTGGAAGCCAAGCGCCTTCAGGTTGGCTGCGGTGCGCGCCACCACCTCGGCACGCCGCACCCCGGCATCCAACTCCCGCGCGGCAGTGTGCGTCTCCACCGCGGCACCCGGCGGCTTGCGATACGGCACCTTGCGCACATCCACCAGATTGTTGGCATTCGGCTCGGTGATGAACACCACCTCATGCTGCTTCGAGGCTGTCAGATGCTGCACAATGTGCAGGAACTGCCCGGGGAAATTCTGGTGGACAAATAAATACTTCACGCCGCGGCGTTCCTCGCTGAGCGGGTCCGCGGGGATGCTGCCGCGGATGCGTCTGGCCTGGCCGATGAAGCATCGGGGGCTTCGCCCCCGAACCCCCACCAAGGGGCACTGCCCCTTGGATTCCCGCCAAGGGCTAGCCCTTGGAACCCTTTACTTGGCTGGCTGGCGGGGCGGGGGCATTTGCCGGGGGAGTGGCATCGCCGCCGTGGCGATGCCACTCCCCCGGCAAATGCCCCCTCCCCGCCAGCCAGCCAAACAGATGGATTGCAAAGGCTTGCCTTTGCTGGGGGTCCAGGGGGCAAAGCCCCATGGCGGGGTCCAGGGGCGGAGCCCCTGGCGCTTTCGCCGGTCCGGCCGGATGCGTCCATGGCATCATCCCTATTGGCCTGCTCAGCGGCGGGGGCGGGGGCTGCGGGGGGCTTTGGCGGCGCGAGGGGGTGCGTCGTCGCGCGGGCGCAGTTCGACGCGGAAGGCTTCCAGGGAGGCGAGGCTCTCGGCTTCGCAGGTCTGGTCGGCGCCAACCGGGCCGACGGTGCTGCCGTCGGTGAAGGTGGCCTCGTAGTTGAGTTCCCAGTTGTGCGCGGCGGCGCCCTTCAATCGGACCTTCATGCCCAGCAGGGGCAGGGCCATACCGCGGCTGCCGCAAAACTTGCCGCCTTCGACCCAGGGCGACAGCCAGCCGCGTCCCAGCACGGCCTGGTATTCGATGTCCTCGGCGGCCACGCCTTCGCGCGGCTTGATCGCGAAGCCTTCGATCCACGACTTGCTGCCGCGGTTGCCGATCCACTCGCCGAGCGACACCCCGACATCGCCGGTTCGTTGCACGTGGGCCACGACTTCCGGCTCCGGCTGCGCGACGGCCGGAACGCCAGGGGCCGCCTGGTCGGCTCCGGCTTGGGCGGGAGCCGCTGCCGCGGCCGCCTCGCCGCTCAGCCGCAGCACTTGCAGGCGGGGTGCGGTTTCCGGCCCCTGGCGCGGCGATTGATAGACCGTCACGAGCACCTGGGCGGGCCCCTCGGCGACGCGCACCAGGGCGGCGGTGCCGCTCAGCCAGCCGTCCTGACGGAAGGTGCTGATATCGACGGCGCCCGGCCGGCCCGCCGGGCCCGGTGCCTCGGAGATGCGCACGCCGGGCAGGCCGGTTGCGGCGTCTGGCGGCGGGCTGCCCGGCGCCTGGAAGATGCAGAACAATCCCTTGTCCAGGGTCATAAGGTGGCCGGAGACGCGCAACTCGGCGATGCGGTTCTGGGTCTCGTCGGGCGGCGCAGCGGGACGGGCTGCCGGTTGCGGTTCCGGCCGTGTCATAACCGCTGCGGCTGGTTCGGGCATGCGCTCGTCCTGCTGTCTTGGCGTTCTTGCCATGGTGGGTAGCTCTGTGGGCGCGAATGGCTCAGGTGGCGATCAGTTTCGTCGACATATCAGGGATCTTCATGGACTGTCAGCCCGGTGGCTGCAACCAGGGCGTGATTGATCCCGCGTGCGGGCAGTCCGAGCGGCAACAGAAAGCCACGTCCCGTGACGCGGATGCGTTCGGCGGGTGCGCCGATGTCGAAGGCTGCGACGGAAAGGCCCGCCAACCATAATTCGGTCAGTGCACGGCTCCAGGTTTCGGGGCAGACCGAGGGCAGCAATGCGAGGCTGGCCCGTTGCGCGCGGATCAAGGACAAGGCTTCATCGGGCCTGAATCCACCGGTAATGAACACGCGCCCGGTGTTGAGCAAGCGCGCGTCGTCGATGGTATGGCCGACCACGACGAAGTCGAGCGGCAGGCGGCGCGCGGCGGCGTCGCGCGCGCAGGCGAGCAAGATGTCATAGCCCTTGTGCATGCCGATGGCGCCGACCAGGCAGACGCGGCAGCGGCCATCGCTCGGCTGTGGGCCGGGAGGGTCGGGGATGCCGGCGTCGTCTTCCTGTGGTTCGACGATGGGGCGCAGGCGAGGGAAATGGTTGCGCATGCGCAGTGCCGCGTCATCGGATGGCGCGACCACCCGGCGTGCGTCGGCGAGGAAGGCGGCGGAACGCTCGCGCAGCGCCTGCACGCTGATACGCTCTCCGGTGACGCTGCCGGCGTCGGCGACGCAGGCCTCGCAGCCCGACGCGTCCGGCTCGCCGCAGTAGCGCCGTGTCGGGCCGACCAAAGCCACTTGCGGGCAGAACCATGGGTAATCGTGGATGAACACGTCGTACGGGACGCCGAGGCGGGCGACCACGTCCAGGATCTGCGGTGGATGATGTAGCGTGTGGTGCACCTCGATGATCCGGGGCGATGTGGCGTGAAGCAGGCGCAGCAGCGCCGGCAGCTCGGCGGGCAGGGCGTAGCACAGGTTCGGGAAGCCGGCCGTTTCACCGTCGATCACCACCAGAGGGCCGGCGTCGGGCCGGCGCTGTGGGCGCAGCACGATCGGGCGCAGGTCGGCGGAGCGGTGGCGTGCGGCCGCGGCCCGGACCTCGCGCTCGACCCCGCCGCCGTCGTCGTGGGTGATCAGGATGGCGGCGCCGCTGGTGCGGCGCGAATCGGCCCGCCAGCGCGCCAGGTCGAAGCGGCGGCGAGCGTCGGCCAGCGGGTCGGCGGCGCCGAACGCCTCGATGAGGCGGTCGTAGCCGGGGTGCAAGCGATTCAGCAGGGCCTCGTTGCGCGTCCGCAGGTGGTGGCCGGCGGCGCCGAAGCTGGCCCCGCCGAGATGGGCGACGAACACGCCAGTGGCCGCCACGTTGCGCCAGCCGAGATGCCGGGCGCGCAGGCAGAAATCGTTCTCCTCGCCATAGCCCTGCGCGAAGATGTCGGCGCGGAGGGGGCCGACCGCGTCGAGGCAGTCGCGGCGCAGATACAGGCAGAAGCCGACGCCGACTGGAATGTCGGTCACCGCATTCTTGTTGGCGCGGCGAGCAGCGGCGTCCAGCCGGATCGTGGCGGCGAGGTCCGGGATGGGATTGCTGCCGGGCGTGCCGGGGTAGCTCAGGATGCTGGCCTGGTTGGAGAACGGCGTCGCGGTGCCGACGTCCGATGCGGCATGGCACGCCTCGCGCAGCCGCTCCACCCAGCCCGGCGGCAGCAGCGTATCACTGTTCAGCAGGATCACGTCGTGGCCGGCGGCGGCGGCGATGCCGGTGTTGGCGCTGGCGGGGAAGCCCTGGTTGCGGGCGTGGCGGACCAGCCGCAGGCGCCCTGCGGATTGGAGCTGCTTCAGGTGCTGTTGCAGCCCCGGCTCCGGCGAGGCGTCGTCCACTACGATCAGGCGGTGCGGCGGCTGTAGCGTTGCGAGCACGCTGTCGAGGCAGGCGCGCACGGTGTCGCCTCCGCCGTAGACCGGCATGACGATGGCGACAGGGCGAGGGTGGCGTGGCCTGGCCGGCTTCCGGGGCAGTCCGATGATGTCGGCGGGGATGGCTGGCGGTGGCAATGGCGCGATCCGGGTGGGCCTGGACGAGCCGGGCGAGATACCGGTGGCCCTGGCCGTATTGGGCGAGATACCGCTGGCCCTGGCCGTATGGGGCGGGATGCGGCCGGCCCCGGCCAAACCGGGCGATCTGCCGGTGGCCCTGGCGGAGCCAGGCGGGACGCGGGTGGCCGTAGCCGAAACGGGCGAAATGGGGGTGGTTCCGGGCGAACCGCGCGACAGGTAGGCCGCCAGGGCGGCGGTGGCGGCCGCGGCCGACGCTTGTTCGGCCCAAGGATCGAGCGGGCTGCCCAACAGGTCGCGCCCATCGCGGTCACGGATATGGATGGGTGCGGTCAGCCCAATCAGTGCGTCCGCCGGGATAGCAAAGCCGCGCGGCCGGGCCAGCGGCCCTGCGTGGTCGAGGGCGATGGTCTGGTCGGTAGCGGTGATGCGCAGGCTGCGGCGGCCGGTCGCGCCCTGGACCATCAGGTCGGGAGCGGTATCCGGGTCGCCAGGGTGCCAGGCCCAGCCGCGCAGTTCGCCGAGGTGCGCTTCCACGAAGCCGGCAACCTGGCGGATCGCCGCGACCTGGATGGGACTGCCCAGGAGGGGACGGCCGCCGAGGCAGACGGTGATCTCGCGAGCCCGCGTCCAGGCGGGCGGGAGAGGTATTCGGGTCCCTTCACGCGACTGTGGGGCGCAGCGAATTGGTCTGCCGTCGAGGCGGACATCGGGCGGGATGTCGCCGGCGTCGCGTGTGCCGGGCCGATCCCGGGAGCCGGCACGCGACAGACCGGAAACCGCGCCGATGACGAGCCGTCCGTTGCCCGTCAGTCCGCACCATCCAGGGGCGCCGGCGGTGCGCGCGATGGCATCGGCCAGCGTTGCATCGCCAGAGAGCAATGCGGCGTCTGGGGCGTGTCGCGCCAGGGCGTCGGCAAGGGCGGTGGCGGCACCGCCCGCGTCACCTGCGGCCAATCGGGCTGCCGCGAGGCCGAGCCAGGCTTCGCGCAGATCCTCCACTGCCGCGATATCGCCGAACAAAGCCTCGGCACGGGTATGGTTGTCGCGCAGGCAGGCGCTGGCGAGGGTCAACGTCACCGTGCCGTCTGCCGGCGCCAGCCGATGGGCACGGTCGAGCCAGCGGACGGCTTCGGGCGCGTTGCCGGCCTCCAGGGCGAGCTGGCCGCGGCGAAACGCGTCACGCGCCAGGGCGACGGCGTCGGCGCCGGGCGGCAGGGTGCCTGCAGCCGGCAGGGCGGAAGACGCGGGGGAGGCGGGGTCTGCTGCCTTCCGGGCTGTTTGGCCCCTGCCTGCGCGGCCCCCCTGATTGCGCATCCCTCGCCGTCACCGTGCCGCGACTTGCGGCTCGGGGATGGCGGGAGTGGGAGCGGGAAGGCCGGCGAGGTCGTTCTTCGCTTCCTGCAAGCCCTGCGCGACCGCGCGTTCCAGCCAGTAGCGCGCCCGGTCGGGGTTGCGCTCGCCGCCCAGGCCACGGGCCAGGTAGCGGCCGTACATCATCTGCGCATAGGCGTGGCCGCGCTCGGCTGCGATGGCGAAGCAGCGCTGCGCCTCGACGCGGTCCATCGGCACCTCGTGTCCGCCGCCCTTCATCGCGCCGACCGCGAATATCGCGCCGAGATGGCCGCGGCCGGCGGCCTTCTCGAACAAGACCAGTGCGGCGGCGTGATCCTTCGGGCCGCCTCGACCGTTCAGCGTCATCTCCGCCAGCATGACTTCGGCCTCGGGCATGCCGATGTCGGCCGCGCGCTTGATCCAGGCGCGGCCGGCGGCCGGGTCGGCGTCAATGCCGCGGCCATCGACCAGCATCCGTCCGTACCAGTATTGCGCATTCACCACGCCATCGGCCGCCTTGCGCAGCCATTCCGCCGCCTTGCGGTCGTCGCGCTCCACGCCGACGCCTTCGGCCAGGCAGACGCCGAAATTGAACGCCGCCACCAGGTCGCCGGAAGCCGCGGCGCTCTCGAACCACTCACGGGTGCGAAGCGAGTCTTCCTCGCCGCCAACGCCTTTCAGCAGCAGGTTGGCGAAATCCACCTGGGCGTTGCGATCGCCGGCCATCGCGGCGACGCGGAACCATCGCGCCGCCTCGTCCTGGTCGCGGCCGACGCCGGCGCCGGTGAGGTGCAGCATGCCCAGCGCGCGGGCCGCGCCCTTGTGGTTGGACTCGGCGGCGCGGCGGAACCAGATCGCGGCCTCGGCGAAGTTGGGTGGCAGCTTGCCGCCCTTGGCGTAGAGGTCGCCCACCACCGCGGCCGCCTCGGCGTCTCCGGCCAGGGCGGCGCGCCGCAGCCAGGATTCGCCGTCGGTCGGATTGGCCGGCACGCCGCGACCTTCCAGCAAGGCCACCCCCCACCTTGCCTGTCCGCCGCGGTGGCCGCGTTCGGCCGAGCGGCGGAAATAATCCGCGGCGGCGGCAGCATCGGCGGGGAGACCGAAGCCCCGCTCGGTGATCATCCCGAGCAAATACAGCGCGGTGGGCAGGCTTGCCTCGGCCGCCTTGCGCAATTGGGCGATGATCAGCGTCTGCGATTCGGGGGTGTTGCCCTCCCGCGCCAGTGCCAGCGCATACCCCAGGTGACCCTGCGGGCAGCCCGCGTTGGCGGATTGCTCGTACCAGCGGCGCGCCGCATCGAGATTGCGCAGGTTCTCCGGGCCGGACGTCAGCAGGAAGCCCAGCAATGCCTGGCCGTCGGCGGATCCGCCCTCGGCGGCGCGGTGCGCCCATTTCTCGGCCGCGACGAAGTCCGGCGCCACCATGGCGTTGGCCGAGAACAGATCGACGCTGGCGCCCGGCATGCCGTGGCCGTCGGCGGCAAGGCCGTGAACGAACAATGTCGCCAGCAGCACCTGGGCTTCCACGTAGCCCTGGTTTGCCGCGCGTTCCAGCCAGCGGGCGCCCTGCCCGCGGCTCGGCGGCACGCCGACACCTTCGAGGTAGCAGCGGCCGACGCGAAACTCGGCCTCCGCGATCGCGGCGGTGGCGGCGCGCACCAGCAGCGGGAACGCCCGCTTGCTCTGGCCACGTTCCGCCAGCCGCACGCCGCGCTTCAGGGCCACCCTTGGCGATACGCTTCCAACCAAGCGGTCCAGCAGGGTCATCGCGTCATGTCCGAGCCATCGTGGCCGCCGATACGCTCTGCCAATCGCAATGCTCGCATCCCGTCATGGCTCGCGCATGGCTTCCTGCGTGACCGGCAGCACGCGGCCGAGCAAGTAGCGCAGCACCGTGCGCTTGCCGACCTTCACGTCGGCGGTGACCGGCATGCCGGGCATCAGGCGGAAGCTGGCGGGCACGTTATGCAGCGCCACGCGGTCGATCGCGACGCGCGCCCGATAGTACGGCTCGCCACTGTTCTGCGGCATCGGCACCGCCCCCGCGCTGTTTGGATTCCGCTGATCCTCCTGCACCGTGAAGCTGTCGGCGCTGATGATGCGGACGGTGCCATAGGCCATGCCGTACTGCGTGAACGGGAAGGTGTTGAACTTGATTGCCACCGGATCGCCGACATGGACGTAGCCGTCGTCGTTGCCGTTGATGTTGGCCTCCACCTCCAGCGGCGCATCCGACGGGACCAGCGTGATGAACTGCTGGCCGGATTGCAGCACGGAGCCTACGGACACCTTCGCGATGGTCAGCACCGTGGCGTCACGGTCGGCGCGCAGCTCCACGAGCTGACGGCGAAGCTGCGCCTTGTTCAGCGACTCGCGTGCGTCCGACAGCTTGCTGGTGGCATCGGACAGCTTGTCGGCGACGTCGGCGTGCCATTGCTGCACGTAGCTGTCGCGCTCGGCCAGCAGCGCCGCGAGGTCGCGCTGCGCGCCGGCGGCTTGCTCCTGCGCCCCGGCCAGATTGCGCGCCATCTCCGCCCGGTTATCCATCGCGGCGTAGGTATTCAGCAGGCTGCCGACCCCCATCTTCTGCAATTCTCTCCGCATGTTCTCTACGCTGGTCGCCACCTGCAGGCGGTCGTGGTAGCCGGCGGCGTCGGAATTCGCGTGGGCGATGGTCGCCACCAGGCTGTCGGCCTTCTGCTGGAAGTTCTCCATCTTGTAATCGTACTCGGCCCTGCGCTGCGCGTAGATCGCGGCTTGCAGTGACAGGTTCGGATCCAGGCCGGAGTAGTGGAACGGCTTGTCGTCCACTTCCGCCTGCATGCGCTCCACCTGCGCCTGGAGGCTCGACACCTGCGCCGCGCTGGCGCCGAGATCGGCGGCGGCGAAGGTAGGATCGAGCCGCGCCAGTATCTGGCCGGCGTGCACCGCCTCGCCCTCATGCACGTCGATCGAGCGCACGATGGAAGTTTCCAGCGGCTGCACCACCAGCGTCGCGTTCTTCGACACCACGATGCCGGGCGCGGTCACCACCTGGTCCACCTTGATCAGCCCCATCGTGACGACGCAGGCGATGAACATGCTGGTGACGATCCACGCCGTGTGCTGCGCGGCACGCGGGATGGGTGCGTTGACGACCGCGGTGGAGGGCGACTGGAACTCGAGGATCGCCGGCAGCGTGGGATCGCGTGCCTCGGCGACGACCAGCGCGCGCTCAGTCGCCTTGGACGAGGGTCGGGGCAGGAGCTGCATGGCGGGGACCTTCGTTATTCATGAAGCGGGTCTGTTGGGCCCAAAGCTGGCGATACACGACGCAGCGCTCGAGCAGGGTGTGATGCGGGGCGACGTCCATCACCTTGCCCTTCTCCAGCACGCAGATCTGGTCGCACTCGGTGAGCGAGGACAGCCGGTGGGAGACGATGATCATGGTCCGGCCGCGGGCGATACGCAGCAGGTTGGCATTCACCAGCGCCTCGGATTCCGGATCGAGCGCGCTGGTCGCCTCGTCCAGAATGAGAATGCGCGGATCGGTGATCAGCGCACGCGCGATGGCGAGACGCTGGCGCTGCCCGCCGGAG
>DATJNA010000111.1:0-8287 GCA_035508435.1 Acetobacteraceae bacterium
CGTTCCTCTGGGTTGAGTCCCGGCAAGCGAACCCAATGCTGCCACTCGATCTTCTCTTTCGGCCTGCTCTCGGGTCGGTGGCGCTTGTCGGGCTTTTGCACAACGTTGGAATCTATGGCCTCATTTTCGCCCTGAGCCTTACGTTTCAGGAGCTGCGCGGGATGACCCCAGTCGGGGCTGGATTGCTATTCCTTCCCCTGACACTGGCCCTTGTCGCCGGAACGAGGATGGGGGCGAAATTTCTGCACAAATCGGATCCGTTCGGACCCCAGATTTGGGGTCATGCGACCTCGGCGTTGGGTACCATCGCATTGGCCATGATAGGGTTTGATCATGGCTTGATCACGATCGCCATTCCCCTCTGCGTCATCGGCGTGGGCGCCGGCGTCACGGTACCTTCAATGAATCTCTCCGCCCTGGACTCGGTTGAGCGCGAACGCAGCGGTTTGGCGTCCGGCATCTTGAACAGCGCGCGGCAGACCGGGGGCGTCATTGGTGTCGCATTGCTGGGTGTGCTGGTCGGAGGATCGGCCACCGCGGCAGGAGCGAGTTGGGCCTCCGTGGCTGCAGCTATCGCGCTCGCCGGTGCATCCGCCCTTGCAGCTCGAATCGCAATGCAGCGTCGGGCTTCCACTACAGCTCCGGCCGAACTCGGATGAAAGGCACTCGGTCGGCGACGGTTGATCTCGGCTGGTCGGGGACGAATGTTCATGCGGCAAGCCATTTACGCCGAAAACCACCAACTCTTCTGCTAGCGCCAGACCGCCGCCTTGGCGACCCCGGCGCGACGCTCGTCGAGACACCGGGGCACGGGAGAGACCACACGCCGGGCATTCCCGATACGGGTCGCAATCAATCCAAAAATCCGCAATGAGGCTGTACAGCTCGTAGCGCCATTGCCGCGCGACAGGGGAGATGGCCGTCGGTGAGCGACATGAACAGATCGCCGGTCGGACCGGCTGGAGGGCGGGGGTGACCCAGCCGCAGGCTAGAGCATTTTTACCCTGACTGGAAATATCCGGCATGACGGAGAAAGTTGTGGCACTCCTCTGCCGGAATGCAGGGAGTGATGCTACCGAGCGCATTCCAGAGGGCGTCAATCGTCCGCAGTGCCTTGGCACGGAGCATCGACTTTATCTTGGCAAACGCCATCTCGGTCGGGTTCAGATCGGGACTGTAGGCTGGCAGGAAGCGCAACGTGGCACCTACCGCTTCGATCGCCTCGCGGACTCCGAGGACCTTATGACAGCCCACATTGTCCATGATGACGATGTCGTCTTTGGCCAGGGTCGGCACCAGAACCTGCTCGATGTAGCCAAGGAACATCTCGCCAGTGATCGCGCCGTCAAAGACACACGGCGCAACCAGGCCATCCACCCGCAGGCCAGCAATGAAGCTCGAGGTCTTCCAGTGACCGTGCGGAGTGCGGTCGATCAACCGCGTGCCGCGCTCCGAACGGCCCCTGATTCGTATCAGGTTCGTCTTGGTCGCGGTTTCGTCGAGGAACACCAACTTCGCCGGGTTCAGCGTTGCTTGTTCCGCGCGCCATGCGGACCGCGCCTGGGCAACATCCGGTCGGCTCTGTTCCGCGGCGTGCACGGTCTTTTTTTAAGCGTCAGATTGAGTTTGCCCAATGTCTCCCAGAGCAACGTCGTGCTGGCGTCGACTCGATGTGTCTCCTTGAGCCAACTCCGCAGCTCCGCCAGCGTCGCATCGGGGACAGCATTGACCCGCGCAGATATAGCGTCGTGATGCGCAGCCAACTTGGCCGGCACGTGGCCGCGTTGTGGCCGGGCGGTGGTCTCACCCGTTCGCCGCCGCCGGCCAAGCACCTTCGAAACATACGAAACGCTGACCCGCAACACCTTGGCCACGCCACTGACCGAAGTGCCAGCGTCGGCAAACTGAAACACGCGTTCACGCAGGTCCTGGTGATAGGCACGCCCCGGTGTCCACCCCATCGTCCCCTCCGACCCGTTCCGCCGGAGACCCCAGAATCACAGGTCGGGGCCATTTCGCTAGTCCCCGCGATTCCAGTCAGGGTGGAAATGCTCTAGCCCGACCGGTGACGCGGGCCTCAACCCTCGTCTGCGGCCGCGGCGTGTGCGGGCACGATCGGCGCCTCGACCACCAAGACGAGGACCGAGGTGCCTCGGGCGACGCGTCACAAGCCAGCAGGTGAGATTAGTCATGGAGTTCCGCCGGCACCCCCACCACCTCCGGCGCATCGCCGCCGCCAAGGCCGCGTTCAGCGAGCGCACCGCCCGCCGCATCGAGGCGGCTTGGCGCTTGCCGCCGCAAGGAGCGGCCGAGCCGCAGCCACGCGCCACACTCGCCCCCTTCGACGGGCTGTGGGACGCCGAGGTCCGGCCGATGCTCGAGGCCTTTCCAAGTTCTGTCGGCGTTTGCTACGATTGGGAGGCGGCATTCCAGATTCTGGTAGGGCCTATGGATCGTCTGGACGCGATGGAGGTGATGCTCACGGCTGTGGAGTGCGGCAGCCTCTCCAGGGCGAGCCGCAAACTCGGCCAGCCGCTCGCCACCGTGAGCCGCAAGGTGTCCGAGCTCGAACGCCACCTGAAGGCCGACCTCCTGATCCGCTCGACCAAAGGCTTGGAGCTGACGCCCGCCGGCCGAACCTTTATCGCGGCGGCCAAGACCGTCCTGGAACAGCTGAACGAGGCTGAGCGCGCCGCCGCCGGCGAGTACACCGAGCCCAAGGGCGACCTGGTCGTTACCGCCCCAACCATGTTCGGCCGGCTGCACGTCCTCCCCGTCGTCACCATCTTCCTTAAGACGTTTTCCCAAGTGTCGGTCGAGCTGATGCTGACCGACCGCGTGACCCACTTCCTCGACGACCAGGTCGACGTCGCCGTGCGTATTGGCGACCTGCCCGACAGCAGCGTCATCGCGACCCGCTTGGGCGCAGTCCGCCGGGTGACATGCGCAAGCCCGGTGTATCTCGCCCCGCGCACGGCGCCAGCCGTTCCGCAGGATCTCGTCGACCACGATGTGATCTCGTTCGAGAGCGTGTCGTCCCCCACCACCTGGCGCTACTTCTCGGCCGGGCACGAGGTCGCCGTATCTCTCAGATCGCGTCTCAGCGTCAGCACAATCGACGCGGCGATCAATGCGGGTTTGGCCGGCGCAGGGGTAATCAGGGCCAATTCCTACCAGGTTGCCGACTATGTGCGCGACGACCTGCTATTGCTCCTGCTCGAAACCTACGAGCCCACGCCCCGGCCGGTTCACTTGATCTACGACAAGCGAAACCGCCTGCCGCTCAAGCTGCGCGCCTTCGTCGATTTCGTCGTTCCGCGTCTTCGGGACCGGCTGAGGGCCGCCGCGATCTAGCTGGCTCCGGCCGCGCCGATTGCCCGCGCGTGGCGGGCGTGGCGGGCGTGACGGCCGGCGCCGCCAGCCGACTGCTGATCGGAATCCTAAGGGGCGCCGTGCTCGTGGCCGCAACCGGCTGCTGCGCGCGTCGCCTCGCAGCGGCCGGTCGGAACAGAGGGGCGCGGATCTGGCTAAGCAACAAATACCTAGTGCCGCCCGTCATTGATTCTGCGGCAGACCTCTGAATCGATGCCTCCGGCAACCCCGGAGATACGCCGTGACTGCGAAACAACCCAGCGTCAAGAAATACATCGTCAAACTTACCGCCGACGAGCGCGATCGGCTCAGTCAGTTGATCCAGAAAGGCAAAGGTCCGGCGCGCCAATTGCTCAAAGCACGCATCCTGCTGAAGGCGGACGCCGCGGAGGACGGCGAGGGTTGGAGCGATGGTCGGATCGCCGAAGCGCTCGATACCAGCATCGACACCATCGCGCGGACCCGTCAGCAACTGGTGGAGGGCGGCCTCGATGCCGCCCTGACCCGCAAACATTCCCCCAACTCCGCCCGCAAACCCATCTTCGATGGCGCCGCCGAGGCCAAGTTGATCGCGCTGGCCTGCTCGCCGCCGCCCAAGGGACGCAAGCGGTGGACACTGGCTTTGCTGGAGGACGCCGTGGTGGAACTGAACATCGTCGATCGCGCCAGCGACAACACAATCGGGCGGACGCTTAAAAAAACACGCTCAAGCCTCACCTCCAGAAGCAGTGGGTCATCCCGCCCGACGCCAATGCCGCGTTCGTAGCCGCCATCGAGGATGTGCTGGAGGTCTACCAGCGGCCGCACAATCCGGACCGGCCTGTCGTTTGCCTGGACGAGACATCCAAACAGCTCATCAAGGAGACACGCGTGCCGATCCCGGCAAAGCCGGGATATCCCATCCGGCACCGACTACGAATACGAACGCAACGGCACCGCCAACCTGTTCATGCTGTTCGCACCATTGGAAGGCTGGCGGCATGTGGAGGTTACCGACCGCCATGCCGCACCTGACTACGCCCACATCTTGAAGGCTCTGTCCGACAGCCACTTCTCCACCGCCAGCAAGATCGTGCTGGTGCAGGACAACCTCAGTACCCACAAGCCGGCGTCACTCTATGAGGCGTTCCCGCCCGCCGAAGCGCGCCGGCTGGTCGAGCGGTTCGAATGGCATTACACACCAAAGCACGGTAGTTGGCTCGACATGGCAGAGGCAGAACTCAGCGTGCTGTCGACGCAGTGTCTCGATCGCCGCATCCCGGACAAGGCGAGGCTGACCGAAGAGGTCGCCGCTTGGCAGGCGCAGCGCAACAAAAACCATACCATAGCCGACTGGCAGTTCACCACCGCAGACGCCCGAGTCAAACTCAAGCGGCTATACCCCGCGCTGCGAGTGACTCAGGCCACTAGTCGGTGTTGAACGTTGGCGTCAGCGAACGCTGATCCGTAAGCCGACTGTCTTAAAATCACCCACCACTGCCGCTGGCCGCGTTGCGCAGGCTATCTCGAGAATGGCGGCTTTGTGGCGAAATCGATCCTGCCATGAACGACCATTCCTGGTCGGAGAGAGTCTGGCTCACTCTCGGTGCAGGCCTTCGTCGTCCAATGGCAACATTCGAGCGCGAAGCAAGTCAATGCCGGCACGCCCGTACATCGCCCGTTTGAGCGTCTTCAGCTTGATGGGCTGTCTCTCCGTCTGCCCGTTGCTCCAGGGTTCAAGCACGGCATTGCGAACGGCCTCGATATCCTGCCGTATTACCCTGGCAAATCGGCGCAGGCCACATATTCCAGACTTGCGTGCGTCCTGCAGCGAGATGTTCAATCGGTCTGCCGTTCCACCACGAAGCAGACCTCGGAACCGCATCGCCAGACGGCGCATCGTCGTGAATTCGTCCGATCCAGCTTTCAGCGCATCGACGTTGACAATCTGGCAGTCAGTCAGCTGACCGCGGGGTTCCGCGCAGAGGGCTGCCGCTGTCCGCGGCGAAATCAGACGACCGCTCATTGGATCGCGCACTCGACACAGGTTGCCACCGGCGCGTCCTCGTCAAGCTGAAAAAAAAACGTGCTTATACAGGGAGGTTACCACATCGCAATACGTCACCGTAATTGCGAATCAGGCTACTTAGCCAGTCTGACGCGTGGGACGTAGTGCGACGGGAAGGAGGTAGATGGCCCGCCAACCCGTGGTGAAACCACATCGACCATCAGTCGATAGAGGCAGCGTCGGCATGCCCGGTGCTATCCGCGCTATCGCGGGTCGCAGAGTACATAGCCGGTTGTTTCTTCGACTCTTTCTGAACTCGGCGTAACGAAGACTCGACGACGCTCAAGCACAATCTGAAATCCAACACTGAACCAAGAAGCCGTACCGCATCGCCGCCCACCCGCCGCAAGGGATCGGCCTATGGCCTCGCGCCGAAGGCGCGCCCTTGCCCCGTGCGGCGGGGACGCGGGGCGGAAGGGGTGTTCCAGCAACCCGTAAGGGAAGGACACCCCGATGAGCACGAACAGCAGAAACAGAACAGCGCATGCCGCCAATCCGCGCCGCGACAATTACCAGGAAGTGACCAACCGCATCATCGCCGCACTGGAGGCAGGAACGCCGCCCTGGCGCAGGCCATGGGACCCGGACAAAGCAGGCGGCCCGGCGATGCCGTGCAATGCGACGACCGGACAGCGATACCGCGGCATCAATGTGCTGACGTTGGGCATGTCGGCGCTCGCGTTCAGCAGCGGCGATCCGCGCTGGGCCACTTACAAACAGGCGGCCGAACAAGGCTGGCAGGTCCGCCGTGGCGAGAGCGGCACGACCGGGTATTTCTTCAAGCGGCTGGAGGTGCACGACGACAACCGCGACGACGACGACGAGGATGCCGTGCGGCGCATTCCGCTGCTGCGCGCCTTCACCTTGTTCCATGCCAGCCAGATCGACGGCATTCCGCCATTCGCGCCGCCCACACTTGCGGAAGCGCCATGGCGTGCACCAGAAGCCAGCGAGATCATCCTCGCCAACAGCGGTGCCGTACTGCGGTTCGGCGGCGAGCGCGCCTTCTATTCGCCGGCAACAGACCACATCCAGATGCCACCGAAGGCCGCCTTTGCCACGGCGCAAGGCTACTGCAGCGTCTTGCTTCACGAAATGGGGCACTGGACCGGCGCACCCGCGCGACTCAATCGCGACCTGCGCAACCGGTTCGGCTCGCACGACTATGCGCGGGAGGAACTGCGGGCGGAGATCGGCCAGATGAGCGTTTGTGCCGAACTCGGCATTGCCGATTGCGACTTTAGCAACAACGCGGCTTATGTCGCGCACTGGCTGGAAACGCTGCGCTCGGACCGCAAGGAGATCTTCCGCGCCGCGGCGGATGCACAGCGCATCGCGGATTTCCTGCTGGCGTTCCACCCCGATTATGCGAGCCGTCACCGTGGTGCGCACGACAGCGCGGCACTGTCCGATGACAGTGATGCAGCCACGGCACAAGACGCTCTGCCCGTAGCGGCATGACGCACGCGCCCAGCAGGCGCGGCCATTCCTTCCCATCAATCCATACCCCACCAGCACAACCCGTCCGCAGGATGCCGGACGCGGTCGCGCTGCTGGTTGCGAGGAGACCTCCATGCCGACCGATGGCAACGAATTCACTCTCGGCCTGTTCGACCACACCGCCCTGTCGGGCTGGAATTCTCGAGCTCTGCAAACCCCGCTGGACGCTGACCACGAGGACCCGTCCGACGACGCGGACGCTGACGACATCAGCTCCCTGCCCGGTTCCGACGCAGTCGCGCGTGGCACCAATTTCCAACTCGCCGGCGAGCGCGAGCTGTCACGCGGCTGGCCCGCGCGTGCGCGCGACAACATCGCGGCAATCCTGCTGTCGAAAGAGGCCCAGTGACCGCGAAGCTGTGCGAAATGGCCATCTGCCCGGTCAGTTCCGCAGTTGTTCTACCTTGAGTTCGGGGGTGTAAGCCCAAACCGCCGAAAATTCTGGCACTGGTCTCGACCTCGCCGCTGAGGCAGTCGTAATCATTGGGATCACGCTGCTCAATCGGACCAAAAAGCCCTGAAGCGGTCGGCTGCCAATTCGGTGTACCGGGTGGTGTGCTCGATGTTGCGATGGCCCAGATAATGCTGGATGGCGCGCGTATCCTGGCCGTCGTTGGCGAGCTTGTAGCCGGTTGCATGGCGCAGCATGTGCGGGTGGACCGAGAAGTCGATACCGGCCTGGCGTCCTGCCCGGCCGACGATCTTGCGCACAGCGTCGGTCGTGAGCGGTGCCTTTCGCTCGCTGACGAACACGTAGGCTGTATCAGGATAGTCCCGCTGCAGTCGGCGTAGGGTGCGCAGTTCTGGTCCCCGCAAAGGATGCACCGACGC
The DNA here is from genome assembly GCA_035508435.1 of Acetobacteraceae bacterium. GTDB lineage: Bacteria > Pseudomonadota > Alphaproteobacteria > Acetobacterales > Acetobacteraceae > JASHVB01. The sequence goes on from DATJNA010000111.1 coordinate 7,751, forward strand.
GATGCCATGCTTGAGCCGCGCGACGTGCAGGAGGCCTTGGCGGAGATCGACCTGATCCCAGCGCAGGCTGACCAGTTCGGACACGCGCAGGCCATGACGGTAGGCGACCAGGATCAACGCGGCGTCCCGCATGCCATGCCGACCGATACCCGCAGCCGCCTCGACCAGTGCGGCCACCTCCTTTTCCGACAGATATTCCCGGCTTCGGTAGGCAGTATTCGCCTTCCGGCCGGGAACTTTCCGTTTTTCGATGATTGGCGGGTTGCGCTCCGGCGGCCCGGAACCAGCAGAAACGCTCATGGTCGGCTCCAATCTTTCCGTATATGACCTATTATACGGAAAGATCGCGCGCCAGGGGCGACAAAACCGATGGCGACCACCAGCGAGCGCCTGGCTGTCCTGTCGGACGCCGAGCAATTTGCCCTGTACGGGCTGCCCGACTTCGACGACCGGCAGCGGTTGACCTACCTGTCGCTGTCCGAGTCCGAACTGGCGCTCGCCAGCAGCCGTCCCGGCCTCCACGCTCAGATCTGCTGC
>DATJNA010000112.1:0-50143 GCA_035508435.1 Acetobacteraceae bacterium
TTTCGATCGGCCTCCCGGCGCGGCGCCGGCCAAGCACGATCGCGGGGTAGCGCTCCGCCGCGGCAGCGCCGAATGGCACGATGCGGCCGGCAAAATCCTCCGCGAACATCGCCTCGGCCGCCGCGGCAAGGCCAGTCCGCAGACGGCCTTCCGGCAGTGCCGCAATCCCGTACAAAATCTCAGCCTGGTTGATCCGGGTGGTATAGAGATTGTCTCGCGGCTGGGCCGCAACCCATCTCAGCACCAACGGATCCGGTACTGCTCGCATCAGCTCCGAAATGACATTGGTGTCGAGGATGATCACTGCTCAAAATCGGGCGGTTCCCCGGCCGGCGTGTCCGGATGCGGCACGAGCTCCACCCCGCCAAACGGGGCAAAGCGCCGCCGGATCGCTTCCGCCAGGTTGAGCGCGCCTTGCTCCTCGCGCAGCGCCTCGGTCACGATCGCGCGCAATTCTGCTTCCATCGAATGGCCATGCCGCGCGGCGCGAACACGCAGCCGCTCCTTCACCACATCATCGACATTGCGGATCGTCAGGGTAGCCATCACAGCACCTCCTGACGGCATTGTATGCATTGCCAGCACCGCAGGCAAGTTGCCAGCGACTTGTGCACATGCGCACATAAGTGCATCGTGGCAGCCATGCCCTCCGAACGCGCCTTCGTCTCCTCCCGGCTCCCGGTTGCCCTCCGCGACCGCCTGAAAGCGTTCGCCGTCTCGCGCGGCCAGAGCGTGCAGGACGTGGTCGAGCGCGCGGTCACCCGCTTGCTCGACGAGGAGGCACGCGAACCACCCGCCCTCCCCGCGGTCCTGCGCACGTTGCGCGATGCCGAGGCGGCGTTGCGGCAAGAGGGTGTCAGCGCGCTCTGGGTCTTCGGCTCGGTGGCCCGAGGCGACGGGCGACCGGACAGCGACGTAGACCTCGCCGTGGAATTCGCCCGCGACCGCCGCCCAACCTTGTTCACGCTCGGGCATCTTCAGGAACTCATCGAGCAATACCTTGGCACCAAGGTGGATATCGGCCTGCGTCGCGACCTCCGCCCGCACATCGTGCCAACATTTGAACGCGACGCGGTCCGCGTGTTTTGACCCGCGCCGTCGCCGAACGCCTGACCGACATTCGCGAAGCAGCACGCGACGTCATCGACATTACCGGCGCGCTGGAGGATGGTGCCTTTCACGCATTGCCGCATGCCGACCGCATCGCCCATCGCGCTCTCAAGAACGCGCTGAGCGAGTTGGGCGAGGCCGTGAAGGCGCTGCCGCCCGAACTGGCCGCACGCCATGCCAACGTCGACTGGCGCGGCTTCGCCGGACTGCGCGACGTCGTCTCGCACGGCTATTTCAGCCTGCGCCAGGATCTGCTCTGGCCGATCGTGCGTGACGAACTGCCGCAATTGCTCGCCGCTGTGGCGCATGAGCTGTCGCGTTGATCCGGCGGCACCGCGTTTCCGGCCGCGGCGCCCCACCGGTTATATTACGCGAGTCGCGACGTCGCAGGCAGCGAAAGCGCGCCGCCAATCGCCGACCATGACACCGCCGTGGCGCGCTCGAGCGACCGCCCTGCGCACGCACGTCACCGCGGCAGCGGGTCCTCCCGCGTCTCGCGGCCGAGGAACATCGCCAGGACGCTGAGCAAGGCGAAGCCCGTCATGATCGCCGCGCCTTGATTGAACCCGCCGAAGTAGCCGACCAGCAGCCCGGCAATCAGCGGGCCGGTGCTGGTGACGATGCGTCCGGTACCGTTGCAGAACGACACCGCGGTCGCGCGCACGTGCGTCGGGAACAGTTCCGGCAGGTAGACCGCGTGTCCCGAGAACACGCCGATCACAAAGAATCCGTAGATCGGCAACAGGTACGGATAGAGCGTATAGTCCTTGAGCGCGAGGAACAGGATCAGCCCGAGAGCCAGCGTCCCGATATTGTAGAATACGATTGCCGGCCGCCGGCCGATCGCGTCGGCAATGAAGCCGAAGCACGAGTAGCCAAAAATCCCGCCAATGCCCCACAGCATAATGCTGTGGCTGACATAGGGTATCGCAGCGGCGCCTTTGATGCCTTGATTGCCGAGCATCTGAATGACGATCGTGGGCAGCCAGATGACGGTGGTCCAGATCGCCAATAACGTGCCAAGGCAGAACATCAACCCGACCGAGGTGCTGTAGATGTTTTGTCGACTGAACAATTGCAGTGGGACAAATCGCAGGAATTCGCGGTCCTCGGGGTTGGCTCCGCGCGCCTTGGCCGCGAGGCGGCGGGCGCGCACCGCTTCGAAGCGTTCGGGTTCGCCGACGCCCTGGCGAATCAGCGCCACCAGCAGCGCTGGCACGACGCCGACAAAGAACACCCATCGCCAGCCGTAGGGGCCGATCAGCCCATAGACAAAGCCCCCGATCAGGCCGCCGAACCCGCCGCCGGTCATCATGACGCCCAACACCCGGGCGCGGTGGGTCTCGGCAAACGCCTCGGCGACGAGCGGAATGCCGACGATGATCTCGCCGCCGGTGCCGAGGCCACCGAAAAACCGGAACACCCCGAGTTCGAGCGGCGTGTGCGAGAAGCCCTGCGCCGCGGTGAAGACGCTATAGATCAGGATGCTCACCGAGAGCGTGCGCACCCGGCCGATATAATCGGCGAGAATACCGAACAAGAAGCCGCCGAATGCCCACCCCAGCAGCCCGGTCATGGCCAGGATGCCGCCAACCCGGCCGATCGCGGCAGGCGATGGATTGCCCCCGAGCAACTCGGTCAGCGCGGGCTTCAGCACGATCGAGAACAGACCGAAATCAGTCGCGTCGAGCGCCCAGCCAGCCCAGACGACGAAGAAGATTGTCCACTGATACCGCGTAAGGCCGCGCGCAAAATTGATGGTTGCGGCGGCATTGCTGCTGCTGAGCATGGCCTCCCTCCAATGTTCTTCTTGCGGGCCGCGGCGGCCGGTCTGTGCCATGTCCCGTTCTGCGGCGAACGGTAGATGACGTCTGGCCAGGTGTCTACGCCGAGCGCATTGCCTGGATTGCTCTGCGCTGGCCTGGCTGCTTGCAATTTAGCAGCTAGCCTGTGGCCCCGCCTGCGCGCGTCACAGATAGATGCGGTTCGAAATCAAATCCGACAAACGATGCAAATCGCCAGCGGATCGCTGCTGCCAAATTACAATGTCGCGCTCGATCGGCGCTACGTCATTCACGACCGGTTCGGCTTCCGGCGCTATGCGTTATCACGTCCCCACCAGCGTCCCTGCCCCCTCGATCACCGCGTCCCAATCATCCAGTTCGCGGTTTACCGGCGCCACCAGCACGTGCTGCACGCCCACTGCCGCGTACGCCGCCACCCGCTCGCGCAGTTCCCCCACATCCTTGCCATTCCAATGGGTCCGGATCGAGATGGTGAAATCCGCGCCGGGCCGCTCCGCCCGCAGTCGCTTTACAATCGGCGCCACTTGCTCCGGCGTCGCGTTGCCGCTGTGCCACCCGTCCGCGATCCGCGCCGTCCGCTGCAGCGCCGCGTCCGAACTCCCGCCGATCCACAGCGGAATCTTGCTGACAGGCAGCGGCTGCATTGTCATCCCCTCGATCTTCGCCGGGATCACCTTCGCCTCGAACGTCACCGGGTCCTGCGTCCACACCGCGCGCATCATCGCGATGCCCTCATCCATGCGCCGCCCGCGTTGCTTGAACGGCACGCCGAGCGCGGCGAACTCCGCCTCCAGCCAACCGACACCGGCCCCCAGGATCAGCCGCCCCTCAGACAGGTTGTGCAGGCTCGCCAGTTCCTTCGCCAGCGGCAGCGGATGCCGCATCGGCAGCACCAGCACGGTGGTGCCCAGCCGCACATGCTCTGTCACCGCGGCGACATAGCTCAGCGTCACCACCGGATCATAGAACAACGGCGAGCGCGGGAACTCGGCGCGCGGCACGATGATATGCTCGCTCACCCACACATCGTCGAACCCCAGCGCATCGGCGCGGATCGCATAGCGGCGGATCAGTGCCGGCGTCGCTTGCTCGCCGGCGTGCGGCAGATGGATTCCGAGCTGCATAGCTTTCTCCCTTCCACGAACACCCGGCCGACGCTGCGCCGACGATCGGCGCTGTCAATGGCGCAATTGCTCAGTATTCGCCCAACCGCCGCCCGCTGTTATCCAGCTCGACGCCATGCTCGGCCACCCTGATCCGGATAACAGCATCGGCGCGGAGCCCGACCCCGGCAAGGTCGAGAAAGAACCCGTGGCGGCCGTCGCCGAACCCGGCCTCGCGCAGGTCCTGACGCAACGCATCGGCCACGAAACGCATCGCCGGCCGATCATCCACGAGCAACTCCAAGGCGATCGGATCCGAACATCCGGTCAACCGGCACCAGCCATAGAGACGCCCGCCGGCGATGCCCTCGATGCGGCCTTCATAACGCCGCCGGCTGCCGAGCAAGTAGGTTGCCCGGTTGGGTTCGATCGCGCCGATCAGATGCCGGCGCAGCGCCTCGCTCCGCGGCAGGCCGCAGAATCCGACCACCGCGTCGGCAATATCGCCAGGGAACACCAGCGCCTTTTCGTAGCTCAGCAGCAGTGTCGGGCAGGCGAGCATGCCGACATACTCCACCATCGCCGCCATGTCCTCGGCGGCAGCCCGCAACGCCGGCATCGGCGCGCGGTATTCCGAAAGCGACGCGCGCAGCGCAATCGCCAGCGGGTCGCGGAACGTCACGATGACATGCGGATTGTGGAACAATCCCATATCCGCCGCGTCAAGCAAGCCGCACAGCATCGGCAGCTTGAATCCCCAGGTGCCGTAGGCGGCGTTGCGACCGGCGATAAGTTGCCGCAACCCGTTGCGATCACGGCACTCGATCAGCCGCGCGGCCTCCTCGTCCTCATGCACGATGTCGTTGATCGCGCTGCCCATGAAGATGCCGACCTGACGCAGCATCGACGCGACCAGCGTCGTGCCGGACCGATGCAGACCCGTGACGATGAAGGTACGGCCGGCACGAGCTGCCTCACCGCCGCCGGGCGCGTTCCTCACCAGGAATCCCCGGTTCACCAGATCGGCGGCCGGCGGGTCCGCTTGGCTCATTCCGTGCTGTCTCCTGCCGCGGCGGAGATATCCGCGTCAGCCAAGCGCCGGCGACCCGCCGCGCGCAAGGTTCATCGCCGGCAGGCCGCACAAATCGCGCGTGCGTTGCTCGATGGTCGGGGTATCGGTGCAGGGCCCGGCAATCAGCGTGATCGCCAGCCCCATGTCGGCGAGCACTGATTTCGCCCCCAACGCCGCGAGCGAATCCGAAGCGATCAGAATCAGCTTCGCCGCCGGCCGGCGCCGCACCACTTGGTCCAGGAACACCGGCACGTTGGCGCCCAGGATGTCGCCGCCGCATTCGATCAGCACGGCGTCAGCATCCAGAGACAGGCACGCATCCAGCATCGCCGCGAACACCGCGCCGATATCGGGGCGTCCCGAGGGATAGGTCGTGGGCAGACCGAAATCGACGCAATCGAAACACGGCGCAGCGCCGAAATCCTGGTAGCTGTGGAGCTCGGCCAGCGACGATGTGCCGGTGGCCTTCAGCGCCGCCACGCGCGCCCGCCCCGCACGGCGCGACGACCGCAGCACGTTGACCGCCGCGGTGGTCTTGCCGACTTCCGATGAGGTCCCGACCACCACAAACACCGGCACGCCACGATCCGCCGCCGCGGCAGCGGGCTGCGTCCAGGCGAACTGCCGGATGTTCAACGTGGTCGCATCCGCATCCTGCACCACGCCGCGGAACGTAACGCGCCCGAGATGGCCCTTTTCGCGCGGCGAGTCGCCGATCAATGCACCGACTGTTCCGCAGTCCGCCAGCAGCCAGTATTCGGCGCCCGGCACCAGGCCGCCTTCCGGCACGCTGCCCACCACCCATCGCGTCGATTCGCGATGCCCCGGCGTGCCCAGGAACAAATCGCCGGGCGCGAGTGTCAAGGGACGGCCGGTGACGGATTCGGCACTCAGCGGTGCGGCGCCGGTTGCCAACGCGAAGGCGCAGACATCGCCCTCCTGTCCGTATTGCTCCGCCACGCGCGCCGCGCGGTCCAAAGGAACCCGCCGCAGCGCGGAGAGACGTTTCACATCGGCTGGCAGCAGCACGCCGGTCGTTCCGCCGCCGCGCGCGGCATCGAACTCAACCGCTCGACTTGGCCGGGTCGCGCAGCACGACCAACACGTGGCCGCTGCCGCTCTTCAATTTCGCCGCCTCGGTGGCGTCAAGCCCGAGCAATTTGGCAAGCGCGTCCAGTTTATCATCCGAGACGGACTGGACAAGCGTGCCGCTAACCGTGTGAATCGTCTTATTCATTGCACATCTCCCGTCGGGCCGGCTGCCGATATGGCCGCGCAACAGTGCCGTATAATTCTGCCGCCGCCAACTCCAAAGGTTCGGGTGCCCGAGGTATCGCTTGTCACCACCGTCATGAAGTGTTTCCCTCAATCGGCTTACGCCACATTGCAAAGATGGCGGACCGGTTGGGGTAAAGGGCAACAGCCATGGAGTGCCTGCGCTGCGGAACCACAGCGCCGGAAGGCAGTCGATTCTGTGGACACTGCGGCGCGGCGCTGCGATGGCGCTGCGCGGCGTGCGGCGAAGCCAACCCGCCTGGCAATCGGTTCTGCGGCCAATGCGGGGGGCCGACAGCGGGCCCGGCCAGGCGCGCTGAACCACCGCCATCAGGGCCCGATCGCCGCCAGCTCACCGTGATGTTCTGTGACCTCGTCGGTTCCACCGCGCTTGGCGCGCGCCTCGATCCCGAGGACCTGCGCGAGGTCGTCGCCGCCTACCATCGCTGCGTCACCGCCCAGGTCATCCGCTTTGACGGCTTTGTCGCCCGCTATATGGGCGACGGGCTGCTGATCTATTTCGGCTACCCAACGGCGCACGAAACCGATGCAGAGCATGCGGTGCGCGCCGGGATGGCGGTAGTGGAGTCGGTTGGCCGCCTCGCAACGATGGCGGGTCCGCCCGGCACGCTGTCGACGCGGGTCGGCATTGCCACCGGCCTCGCCGTGGTGGGCGACCTGATCGGGGCCGGCGCCTCACGCGAGGAAGCGGTGGTGGGCGACACGCCAAACCTCGCCGCCCGCCTGCAATCGCTGGCCGACAGCAATGACGTTCTCATTTCGGAGGCGACGCGCGCGCTGACCGGGCGCTTGTTCGAATGCCAGGCGCTGGATGCGGTGGCGGTGCGCGGCTACGACGCACCGATCCACGCCTGGAAGGTGCTGCGCGAAGCGGCGATCGACAGCCGTTTCGAGGCGCTGCGCTCCGGCCACACGCCGTTGTTCGGCCGCGACGAGGAACTGGCAGTCTTGCTCGCGCGCTGGGAGCAAGCGCGCGACGGCCAGGGACAGGTGGTATTGCTCTCCGGCGAGGCGGGCATCGGCAAGTCCCGCCTCAGCGCGGCGGTGGAAGAGCACCTGCGCAACGCGGCGCATCTGCGGCTGCGGTGGTTCTGTGCGCCGCATTACCAGGACAGCGCGCTGTATCCCGTCATGGCGATGTTCGCGCGGCGCGCCGGGTTCCAGCACGACGACGACGCGCGGACGCGGCTGAGGAAACTCGAGGCATTGCTCGCGCACAGCGCGCCGTCGCCGGAAGAGGTGACGCTGATCGCCGACCTGCTGGCGCTGCCGGTCGCCGATCCGCGGGTCATCGAGCTGACGCCGCAACGGCGCAAGGAGCGCGGCTTTGCCGCCGTGCTGCGCCAACTCGAGGCGCTGGCGCAGGTGCAGCCGGTGCTGGGCTTGTTCGAAGACCTGCACTGGGCGGATCCCACCACGCTGGAATTGCTCGAGCGCCTGGTGGCGATGATTCCGCACATGCCGATGTTGCTCGTCGCGACTACGCGGCCCGAGCAACAACCGGCCTGGATCGGCCAGCCGGAGGTCACCGTGCTGACGCTGGGCAGGCTGGGACGCGAACAAGCGGCGTCGCTGGTGCAGCAAATCGCCGGCGGGCGCGGCCTGCCGCAGCAGGTTACCGAGCAAATTCTCTCGCATGCCGACGGCGTTCCCTTGTTCGTCGAGGAACTGACCAAGACGGTGCTGGCAACCGGCGTGATCGGTCAGGAGACGCGGCCGACGCCGACCGAACTGCGGCCGCCGGTGGTCGTGCCGAGTTCGCTGCATGCGTCGCTGATGTCGCGCCTGGACCGGCTGGCGAGCGTGAAGGAAGTGGCGCAGATGGGCGCGGTGATCGGGCGGGAGTTCTCGTTCGAGTCATTCCTCGCCGCGTTCCAGCTTCCGCGCGAGCTGGTGGCGGCGAGTTTGCGCGCGCTGGTCGATGGCGACGTGATGGTAGAACATGGCCGCCCGCCCAACGCCGTGTACAGCTTCAAACACGCGCTGTTGCAGGATGCCGCCTACGGCTCGCTGCTGCGCGACCGCCGCCGCGCGCTGCATTTGCAAGTGGCGGAGATGCTGGAGATTGCGCCGGCTACCGCCGCGCCGGAGCCGGAGTTGCTCGCCTATCATTTCGCCGAGGCGGGTGTCGCCGACCGTGCCATCGACTGCCACCTCCAGGCGGCAGAGCAAGCGATGGCGCGCTGTGCGGTGAAGGAAATGGTCAGTCATTTGAAGCGTGGGCTGCGCTTGCTCGAAGCGCTGCCGGACGGCGCGGAGACACGGCGGCGGGAGCTGCAATTACAAGCGGCGCTGGGCCGTGGACTGATCGACGCGGTCGGATCGGCCAGTGATGAGGCCCATGATGCGTTCATCCGGGCGCGCGAGCTGTGCCTGGAGCTGAACGAGACCGACCTGCTGTTGCCAATTCTGTATGGCTTGCAGGTCTATCATTTCACCCATGCCCAGCCGGAGGTGGTGATCCGTTACGCCAAGGAAATTCTGGATCTGGGCGAGCGGACCGGCAATCGCCAGGCGACGATTTTGGGAGAGCGGGTCGCCGGCAGCGCCTACCTGATTCTCGGACGCTTCGCCGAGACGCGCCAGGCTTATGAGAACCTGCTGCGGCTCTACGAAGCGAGCGGCAATTCCGCGGCGGCGGCGGATACCGGCCGCAACCCAATGGTCGCCGGTTCCGCGTTCCTGGGCATCTGCCTCGCTGTGATGGGGTATCCCGATCAGGCGCGGGCAGTGACAGAGCATGGGCGAGCGCACGCCGAAGCGATCGAGCATGCCATCAGCGTCGTGTTCATTCTGCGGCGTGGGTCAATCACCTCGATGCTGCTGCGCGACGTCGCCGAGGTGCGGCAGAAATCGGCACGATTGCTCGATCTGTCGATCGATTACGAGACGTTCCTGGGTGGGCCGGAGGGTCGGTTCTTCCAGGCCTGGGCGGCATTGCCCCAAGGCGACGACCCGGCGATGCAAGCGCAGTTGGATGAGTCGCTGGAGCAATTGGACCATCAGAAGATTTGGGCATTGCTCCCGTATTTCATGGCGGCGGCGGCCGAGCTGAAGGGTGAGCGCGGCGAGCAGGCGCGCGCGCGCGCATTGCTCGCGCGTGCCGCGGAGCTGGCGGAACTGACCGGGGAGCGCTGGTGCGTGCCGGAGATCATGCGGCTGCGGGCGCGGTATGACGCGGCGGATGAGGCTGCGAGCGAAGCAACGCTGCGCGAGGCGCTGGCGATAGCGCAGCAGCAAGGCGCGAAACTGTGGGAGCTGCGCGTCGCGATGGATCTCGCCCGGATCGTGGCCGCGCGCGGCGACCCGGCGGCGGCGCACGGCATACTGGCGCCGGTCTGCACGTGGTACTCTGAGGGGTACGGCGAGCCGGACGTTGCCGCCGCCCGGGCTCTCCTGCGCGAGCTGAAACTGGTCCACGAAGCGGGCCTGGGCCGCTGAGCGGGCCAGGCCTCTTCGCGGTCAACGCCGGTTGCTTCGCGGTAAAGGCTTATTGCACGGACGAGTACGAGGTGGGGGCGAGGATGAAGTTCTTCACGTTCGCCACGATCGGGCCATTCGCCTCGGTCTGCGCGCGGGCACTCAGCCAGGCGGGGTCGGCACCGAAGGCGTTCCACTTGCGCTCGCGATCGGCCAGCGATTCCCAAACCAGCATGTAATACAGCGTCTGGTTGGACTCGCCGATCACCGTAGTCCAGAAGCCGGCCTGCTTGATGCCGTGCTTTTCCCACAGCTTCAGCGTGATCGTGTCGAAGCGCTTGTTCAGGTCCGGCAGGCGGCCGGGCACGCATTCATAAATCCGCAACTCGTATAGCATTGCTGGGTCCCTCCCGCGGCGCAGCATGCGTCAGGCGGCGGCGACGGGCAAGCGGCGACGGGCAAGCGGCGACGGTCAGCGGCGACGGTCAGCGGCGGCGGTCAGCGGCGCCGGTCATGGGCGCGGGCAGATGGCGACGGTCACTGGCGCCGGGCAAGCCGCGGCGGTCACTGGCGCCGGGCAAGCCGCGGCGGTCACGGCATCGTTTTCGAATCGCCCCGATTGACGCCGCCCGCCGGGCCCCAGGGAAACCGCGGGTCGCGCGGCATCGGCGGCGGATGCAGCAGGCGCGCGGTCATCACCGCGGCGCCGACGCCCGCCAGCACCGCGGCGGAGAACCATTTGGTGCCCGGATCGTACCACCGCGTCCCGACCAGCAGCAGGAACAATATCGTGACGATGAACCAGGTGCCGCCGGCGCGCAGTCCGCGCCGCCGGGCCAGCACCGTCAGTACCAGAAACACCGCATAGAGCGCGATGGCCGCGGCCCGCACGGCATCGAAGGCACGCTGCGCCAGCGTATCGATCAGATCGCCGAGGTACCACCAGAAACGGGTGATGAACGCCTCGCATGCCTGGATGAAATCCTGCGGACCGATGTAGTAGAGCGCTGCCATCAGGACGATGCCGCCGATCCAGACCAGTGCGACCGTCTTGCGATCCAAGGTGCCTCCGGGAGTGGCCGTTGTCGGCACCAATGTGGGGCATGGCCTGTGCCGCGTCACCCCCGCGGCAGGCGGGCCCGTTGCGCCTGCAGGAACCGTTGGGCAGCCGGATCGGCTTCCAGGGCCAGCGCGCGCGCATAGGCGGCATCGGCCGCCTCACCCTGCCCAAGCCGGGCCAACAGATCCGCGCGGGCGGCCCAATAGGGCTGGTAGGCCGCGAGACCCGCATCGCCGGCGAGGCCGTCCAGTGCCGCCAGGCCGGCGGCGGCGCCTTCCGTCTCGGCCAGCGCGACCGCCCGATTGATCGCCACGACGGCAGAGCCGGTCAGCGCCAGCAGTCCATCATAGAGTTCGACGATGGCCGCCCAATCGGTCCGGCCGGTGAACCGCCGGGCCGCGTGTGCCGACTGCACTGCCGCTTCGAGCTGGAACCGGCCGACACGGCCGAGCCTGCTTGCCCGCCGCAGCAGTGCCTCGGCTTCGGTGATTGCCGTGGCGTCCCAGCGCGCCGGGTCCTGCGCCGAGAGCGGCACATACCCGCCGCCGTCCCGGCGCGCGGCCGATCGCGACGCGGCGTGCAGCATCAAAGCCAGCAGCCCCAGCGCCTCGGGCTCGTCCGGCAACAGTTCCGTCAGCACGCGGCCGAGCCAGACGGCCTCCGCCACCAGCCCTTGCCGCCGCTGGTCCAGGCCGGCGGGGTCGACCCAGCCGGCGGCGAAGGCCGCGTAGATCGCTTCCAGCACGGCATCGAGGCGCGCGGGGAGATCCTCCGGCTGCGGCAGGCGGAACGGAATGCCGGCGTCGTGGATGCGCCGCTTCGCCCGCACCAGCCGCTGGCCCATGGTCGCCGGCGACACCAGGAACACCGCCGCGATGGTCGCCGCTTCCAAGCCCAGCACCGCTTGCAGCATCAGCGGACTGCGCACGGCAGGATCGATGGCCGGATGCGCGCAGGCGAACATCAGGCGGAGCCGCCGATCCGGCACGCCGCCGCGTGCGTCGGCCTCGGCGGCGGCTTCCTCCAGCGACAGCAGCAGGCGGTCCGAGGCGGTCTCGCGGGTGCGGCGCCGGCGGGCCATGTCGATCAGCCGCCGCCGCGCCGCCGCCAGCAACCAGGCCTCGGGCGCCAGCGGCACGCCCTGCCCTGGCCAGGTGGCGAGCGCCGCGGCGAAGGCCTCGGACAGGGCGTCCTCGGCCGCCGCGACGTCGCGGCTGCGCGCGGCGAGCCAGGCGATGAGCTTGCCATAGCTCTGCCGCGCCGCTTGCTCGGCCGCGCGATGCGCCGGCGTGCTCACATCGCCCAGACCGGCCGCACCTCGATGCTGCCGCGTTGCGCGCCAGGGCAGCGCGCGGCCCAGGACAGCGCGGCATCGAGGTCAGGCACGTCGATCAGGTAATAGCCGCCCAATTGCTCGCGCGTCTCGGCGAATGGCCCGTCCAGCGTCTGGGTCTTGCCGCCGGAGATGCGCACCGTGGTCGCGGCCGAAGCAGGGCGCAGTCGATTGCTCGCCCGCAGGATGTTGGCGTCCCGCAGCGCCTGGGTATACGCCATGAACGCCCCCACCCATTGCTGCATCTCCGCCTGTGGCATCGCCGCATTCTCTTGCTCATTGCTGTAGATCAGCAGCACGTATTCCATCGGTTTGCTCCCGGTTGCGGGACGGCCCGACTGCCGGGCGTCCATCGGCATGACGTTCGAGCCGGGGGGTTTTCGACCGCCGGTCCGCCGCGCCTGGCCGCGGTTGCCGCCAGCCGCCGGAGTGTGGGATCATGCCGGCCAGCAACATGAAAGGCAGCGTGCCATGGCACGAGCAGGGGTAACACCGGTCGGATTGAACCATTTGGTCCTGAATGTGCGGGACATGGAGGAATCGCACCGGTTCTGGACCGAGATCGTCGGCATGAAGCAGGTGGGCGAACTGCATGCCACGCCGCAGCGGCCGAACCCGCCGAACATGCGGTTCTACAGCGGTGACCATGGCGGCGGTGCGATGAACCACCACGACATCGCGCTGGTGGAGAACAAGGCACTGCCGGCCCCGCCGGCGGAATGGAGCATGTTTGGCACGCCCGTCGCGGTGAACCACATCGCCATTGCCCTGCCCAGTCGCGAGGCGTGGCTGGAGCATCTGGCCTACCTGCAGGACAAGGGGGTGAAATTCGACCGCCGCGTCGAGCATGGCATGACGCACAGCCTGTACATTCATGATCCGAACGGCTACGGCGTGGAGTTGCTGTACGAGCTGCCGCGCGAGGTTTGGGAAGGCGACATCGATGGCGCGCTGAATTACGCCGTCAGCCTGCCGACCGAAGGCACTGCGGCATTGCAAGACCGGGGCGAGGGCAATCCGGTGTTCCGCAAGGGCGAAGCGGTGCCGGCCTGAGCGGCGCCGGCGATGCTCGACGATCGCACCCTTGAGGCGCTGGCGCGCGCCTACCACGTCGCCGAGAAGGAACGGCGGCGCACGCGCGCGCCCAGCATCCTGCATCGCGGCTTCTCCACCGATGATGCCTATGCGGTCCAGCGCAAATGGATCGCGATCAAGGTGGCGGAAGGCGCGGTGGTGAAGGGCCACAAGATCGGCCTGACCTCGCGCGCGATGCAGCGGCAGGCGAACATCACCGAGCCCGATTATGGGGCGTTGCTGGAGGACATGTTCTATCAGGACGGCGCCACGCTGCCGATGAGCCGCTTCATCCAGCCTCGGCTGGAATGCGAACTGGGGTTTGTGATCGGGCGGCGGCTGAAGGGTCCCAACTGCACGATCTTCGACGTGCTGAGCGCGGTGGATTACGTGACGCCGGCGGTGGAAATCGTCGACGGCCGCACGCACCGCGTCGATCCGGAGACCGGCGGCGGGCGGCATGTGAACGACAGCATCGCCGACAATGCGGGCAACGCCGCGCTGGTGGTGGGCGGGCGGCCGATCAAGCCGATGGACGTCGATCTGCGCTGGGTATCGGTGTTGTGCTATCGCAACGGCATCATCGAGGAATCGGGCGTCGCCGCGGCCGTGCTGAACCATCCGGCGAACGGCGTGGCGTGGCTGGCGAACAAGCTGGCGCCATTCGACATCGCGCTGGAACCGGGACAATTCGTGCTGGGCGGATCGTTCACCAGCACGGTGGAGGCGCGGTCGGGCGATCAGTTCCACATCGACTACGGATTGCTCGGGTCGATTTCGTGCCGGTTCGAGTGAGGCACAGGAACGTCGCGCCTGCGGTGTCGTTGCGAGGAACGCGGCGTGCCCTGCCGGCATTGCCAGGAGCGCCGCGTGCCATCGGCGTCATTGCGAGGACGGCGGGCCAGGCGTGGCGGGACGCGGCAATCTGGTTCGGGCGTGGGCATACTTGACCGGGATTGCCTCGTCGTTCCGTGTCTCGCAATGACGCCAGGCGGGGCACTGCGCGCGGCGATTCGATAATCAAGGAACAGCGTGATGAACGACGTGTTCGAATCCTCCGCCACGATGAAATTCGGCGTCGGCCAGCCGATCCGGCGGCTCGAGGATGTGCGTTTGCTGACCGGGCGTGGCCGCTACCAGGACGACCAGACCTTCGACCGCCAGAGCTGGTGCATGTTCGTCCGTTCGCCTCACGCGCATGCGAGGATCCGCTCGGTTGACAGCTCGGCCGCCGCCGCGGCACCGGGCGTGGTGGCGGTCTACACCGGCACGGACTACGTCAACGACGGCATCGCCATGCCGAAGGCCAACATGCCGCGCAAGAAGCGCGACGGCTCGCCGATGTTCGCGCCGCAGCGCCCGGCGATGGTGGTGGACCGCGCCCGCTATGTCGGTGACACCGTGGCGATGGTGATCGCCGAGACGCTGGCGCAGGCGAAGGATGCCGCCGAGCTGGTCGTGGTGGATTACGAACCGCTGCCGGCGGTGACCAACGTGGCCGAAGCGGCGAGGCCCGATGCCGCGCGGGTGTGGGACGACAACCCCGACAATATCAGCCACACCACGGAACGCGGCGACCGCGCCGCGACCGAGGCCGCGTTCGCGCGTGCCGCCCATGTCACCAGGCGCCGCTACGTCATCACCCGCGTGCACGCGCAGTACATGGAGCCGCGCGGCTCGATCGGGTTGTACGAACCGGCGGAGGACCGCTACACGCTGTATGCCGACGTGAACTATCCGCACCGCGTGCGCAACATGCTCGCCAACATGGTGTTCAAGGTGCCGGAGAGCCAGGTGCGCGTGGTGTGCCGCGACGTGGGCGGTGGGTTCGGTGCCAAGGGCTGGCAGTATGTCGATCACCGCCTGGTGCTGTGGGCAGCACGCAAGCTGGGGCGGCCGGTGAAGTGGAAATGCGAGCGCTCCGAAGTACTGATGGCCGACGAGCATGGCCGGGACAATGTCGGCGAGATCGAGCTGGCGTTTGATGCGGGGGGCAAAATCATCGGGCTGCGGCTGCACATGCTGGCGAGCATCGGCGCCTATATCGCCTCGGATCGGCAGTTGCTGACGCCGTTCGGCCAGATCGGCACCGTGGTCGGCGTGTATGACATTCCGGCGGCCTACGTGACGATCGACGCGGTGCTGTCGAACACCAGCCCCACCGCACCGTATCGCGGTGCCGGGCGGCCGGAGGCGAGTTACCTGATCGAACGCGCGATGGAGGAAGCGGCGCGCGAGCTGGGCATCGATCCGATCGAATTGCGCCGGCGGAACATCATTCCGGAATCCAAGATGCCGTACAAGGCGCCGACCGGGCCATTCTATGATTGCGGACTGTTCGCCAGGAACATGGAAATCGCGCTGGAGTCGTCGGATTACGCCGGTTTCGCCGCCCGGCGCGAGGCGTCGCGCGCGCACGGCAAGCTGCGCGGCATCGGCCTGGCCAATTCGATCGAGCAAGCAGCGGGGCCGACGCCGGAATATGCCGAGGTGCGGTTCAATCCCAGCGGCAGTGCGCTGTTGCTGATGGGCACCAAGACGCACGGACAGGGGCACGAGACAGTGTTCAAGCAGATCCTGTGCGGCAAGCTGGGGATCGATCCGAAGGAAGTGCATTTCATCGACGGCGACACCGATCGGGTGGCATTCGGCATGGGGTCGAACGGTTCGCGGTCGATGGTGACGGGCGGCTCGGCGCTGTCGCTGGCGGCAGACAAGGTGATCGAGAAGGGCAGGAAGCTGGCGGCGCATCTGATGGAAGTGGCGGAGGGCGACGTCGAATTCGCGGAGGGACGGTTCAGCGTCGCGGGCACCGATCGGGCGGTTACCATGAAGCAGGTGGTGGCGGCGGCGTTCCAGCCGGCGCGGCTGCCGCCGGGGATGGAGCCGGGGATGTACGAGCATGCATCCTATGCGCCGAAGCGCGACACGTTTCCCAATGGCTGCCACGTCTGTGAAGTGGAGGTCGATCCCGAGACGGGCGTGGTCGACCTGCTGTCATATCTCGTGGTGGACGACGTCGGCACGGTGATCAATCCGCTGACCCTGGCGGGACAGATTCACGGCGGCATCGCCCAGGGGGTCGGCCAGATCCTGGGCGAGCAAGTGGTTTATGAAAAGGAAAGCGGGCAGTTGCTGACAGCGAGTTTCATGGACTACCACATGCCGCGCGCGGACGACCTGTGCAATATCCGTATCGTCAGCAATCCGGTGCCGACCGCGGGCAATCCGCTGGGCGCGAAGGGGGCAGGCGAGGCCGGCACGGTCGGCGCGATGCCGTCGGTGATGCTCGCGATCATGAACGCGTTGGAGCAAGTCGGGGTGACGGAACTCGACATGCCGGCGACGCCGGATCGCGTTTGGCGGGCGATGCGGGACGCCGCACGTCATGGCCGGGCTTGAGGCGATCGCGCCGAGGCTTGGCCGGGCCATCGCGCCAAGGCTTGACCGGACCATCGCGCCAAGGCTTGACCGGACCATCGCGCCGAGGCTTGGCCGGGCGATCGCGCCGAGGCTTGGCCGGGCCATCGCGCCGAGGCTTGGCCGGGCCATCGCGCCGAGGCTTGACCGGGCGATCCGCGCACGCACTGTCTCGGCGCAGATGGCCGGGTCATCGCCGGGTCAAGCCCGGTCACCTGGGCCGGTCATGACGCGGCGGAGTAACGACCATGCATAACCTGAGAACAGGTGCGGAATATCGCGAAGCCTTGCGGGATGGGCGCAAGGTTTGGGTGGTTGGCGAAGGGCGCGTGGATGATGTCACCACGCATCCCGCCACGCGCGCGATGGTCGATGAATATGTTGCCTGGTACGACCGCCATTTCGATCCCGCTTGGCAGGACCTGCTGCTGACGCCCGCCGATGCCGCGGGCAAGCGGATTCCATGGGGCTATGTGCTGCCGAAGACATCGGACGATCTGGTGGCGATGGGCCGCAGCTTTGCCGCCACCACGTTCCTGAGCGCCGGCAACATCACGCATACGCCGGCCTATGGCTGCCTGATCGCGCTGGGCGTGCTGGGCGAGGTGCAAGAGCATAATCCCTCGCGGCAGCAGATCGACAACGCGCTGGCCTATCGCGATGAGATCGCGCGGACCGGCCGGTTCCTGACCTTCTCCTCCGGCGCCGCGACGATCGGTGCGCGCATGAAGCCCGACCCGAAGGACCGCGCCTCGCTGCACATCGTGCGCGAGACCGATACCGGCCTGGTGATCAGCGGCAAGGTCGGCATGCACACCAGCCCGGCCTATGCGGAAGAGGTTTATGTCGGTGGCTTGTGCGGCGTCGATTTCCAGGGCCACCGCGCGACGTTCATCGTGCCGGTCGGCGCGCCGGGGGTCACCGTGATCTGCCGCCGCACGTCGATCCATCATGCCAATCCGTTCCTGGCGCCGCTGTCCAGCCGCTATGACGAACTCGACGGCCAGATGTGGCTGGAGAACGTGCATATCCCCTGGGATCGCGTGTTCCTCACCGAGCCTATTCCGCCGGAACGGATCGCCCGCTGGTTGTTCTGGCACCAGCTTTATTGCTGGCTGTCGAAGGCGGAGTTCACGCTGGGCCTGGGGCTGGCCTGCGCGCATGCCATCGGCCTGACCCAGCACGATGCCAGCATCAACTATTTGCTCGACCTGATGACGGACGTGCAGATGGTGCGGAGCTGCCAGGTCGCGGCAGAGCGTGATCCGCAATTCACCATCGCCGGCTATTGCTATCCGAACATCTGCCACCTGTCGGCCGGCAGCATGGCCATGCTGCGCGCGCGGCCCGGCATGAGCGAGATGCTGCGGATCATTCCGGGTTCTTCGCTGGTGGTGGCGCCGACCGACGCTGACCTGGCGGACGCCGAGGTCGGCGCCGGGCTGGACGAGTCGTTCGGCGGCGGCGGCTATACCGCATTGCAGCGGTCGGCGCTGCTGCAGATGGCGTGGGACCATGTTTCGTCGATGCTGGACGCGCGGGAATCGGCGTTCGAGCTGCATGCCAATGGCGGCATTCCCGCCTGGCGCGGGCGACTGCGGCGAGGATTTGAAGATTACAACAAGCTGGCGAATGCGGTGTTGAAGCAATTGAGTGTTGCGATGCCGGAGATTGACCTGAGCCACATTCGCGTCATGCCGATGGCGCCGCGACGGGTGGTGGAAGTGAAGACGGAAAGCCGGTAGCGCGGGGGAGGGAAGGGTCGGGATCGCTTGATCGGTGCGGGCCTTGCGGGGGGTTGGTGAGGCCGATTCCGTCCTTGTTTCTTACCAAGATCAAGCCAAGGGGCAGGCAGGGTCCACGCAGAAGGTTTGTTGTTTCCGGCGGCGGCGCGGCAATCATTTCTACTTTGTGATTGCTTCCTGCCCCTTGGGTTAATCTTCGTAACAAATCATGCTGCGACGGATCACACGTGCCTGGCGGGTCTGAGCGACGGCGTTGCGGCGTGCAACTTGTCGAAGTCGACCGAGATTGCTTCGCTCGCACTGGCACCCGGCTCGCACTGGCACCCGGCTCGCACTGACAGCAGGTGGACGATTGCTTCAGTTCGCTGGCAATGAGACAAAGAGGCTTCGAGGACTTACCTTCCGGGAGGGAATGCTTCATGACCGAGCTGTCGCAGAAGACCCGCGATGCGCTGATGCGCGTGGCGACCTCGACGCTGACGGGTGCGCTGCAGCGCCGCGGCCTGCGCAGCATGTTCTTGCAGGACGTATGGCCGGTGCGGCCGAATATGAAGCGCATGGTCGGGCCGGCGTTCACCATGCGGTTCATTCCCTCGCGCGAGGACAAGGACGGACCGCTGGCGAAGGGTCCGCGCGGCAACATCCAGCCGCAGGCGATGGAGACGTGCCCGCCGGGCCATGTGCTGGTGGTTGATTCGCGCGGCGATACGCGCGCCGCGTCGGCGGGGGATCTGTACGTGGGCCGACTGGCGGCGCGCGGCTGTGCGGGCATCGTCACGGATGGCGGGCTGCGCGATTCGGAAGGCGTCGCGAAGACCGGGTTGCCGGCGTATCACCGCCGGCCGTCGTCGCCGCCGAGCCCGGTCGCGCACCATCCGTGCGATTTGAATCTGCCGATCGGGTGCGGGGGTGTCGCGGTGTACCCCGGCGACATCGTCGTGGGCGACTGCGACGGGGTCGTGGTGATCCCGCCGGATATCGTTGATGAAGTCGCCGAGGAGTGCCTGGCAACCACCGAATACGAGGAATTCGCCGAGGAGGAAGTGGTGCGCGGGCGGCCGCTGGCCGGATTGTTCCCGGTTGCGGGCGAGCAGGCGAAGCGCGACTTCGCGGCATGGAAGCAGAAGCGCGGCGCCGGCTGAGTGATCTCATCGTGGCCGGGCCTGACCCGGCCATGACGAGCATCCGGCCCTATTTCCCTATCTGCTCGCGTAGACCGCTGCTTCGAACCGATCCAGCAGCCGGAGCACTGTGGGGTCGGCGAAGGGCAGGATCTGCGTCATCAACACGCCCGCGACGCGCTTGTTCGGGTCGAGCCAGAAATAGGTGTTGTTGATTCCTGCCCAGGCGAGGCTGCCGGCGCTGCGGCCGGCCGGCGTGTCCTCGGTGTTGATCAGGAAACTCAGCCCCCATTTCTTCGCCATGCCTGGGAAGAATTCCGCATCGTTGGAAAACTCGGGGTTGGACGTCTTCAGCGGCTGCACGTCGAGCGGACCCATGTGGTTTTCCGCCATCAGCGCCACCGTCTCCGGTTTCAGCACTTGCTCGCCGCTGTCGGCGCGGCCGCCATTCAGCAGCATGCGCAGGAACGCGAGGTAGTTCGGTGCGGTCGAGAACAGACCCCCGCCGCCGGGATAGAATTCGCGATTGGGCGGGGGCGGCGCGGTTTCGATCGGCAGCAGCGAATCGTCGGCCTGGCGCGCATGGACCTGAACTGTCCGCGCGGCCCAATCCGGTCGCGGATCGAAACTGGTATCCCGCATGCCCACAGGCGCGAAGATGTGCTGCTGCATGTAGGCTTCGAGGTTTTGGCCGCTGACCGCCTCCACCATGCGACCGGCCCAATCTATGTTGATGCCATATTCCCAGCGCTCGCCAGGTTCGAATCCCAATGGCGCGTTCAGTGCCGCCAGCTTGCCGGTACGTGCGGCGGGCAGGCCGGTGACCTGCGCGTAGCGGGCCTGGTTCTCGTTCCAGGTGTCATAGACGAAGCCGGCCGTATGGGTCAGCAGCCGGCGCAGCGTGATCTTTTCCCGCGCGGGGCGCAGCTTCGGCTGGCCGGCGGCGTCGAAGCCTTCCAGCACCATCGGTTCCGCGAGTTCCGGCACGACCTCGCCTGCCGGCTGATCGAGCGCGAGCCTGCCTTGCTCCACCATCTGCATCGCCGCGGTGCCGGTGATCGCCTTGGTCATCGAGGCGATGCGGAACAGGGTATCGGGCGTCATCGCGTCATCGCTCGCCAGGCTGCGGCGGCCGAACACGCCTTGATAGATCGTGCCGCTGCCATCGGCGGCCATGGCGACCACGCCGGGCACCTCGCCCTCGGCCACCGCCGCCTGCAACACGCGATCGATTGCTTCTGTGCGCGCCATTTCTCTGCCTCCCCATGGTTGCGAATGATCTCGGCCGCCGGCGAGGATGGATGCTAGCAACGACGGGGCGCAAGTGCGACCAGGGGAACTGCGAGCTGGGGAACCGGCGAGCCTGGCGAGGGCGGCGTGATGCTGCGTTGCGGACGTCGGGGCGGTTGCCAATTGGCGCGCCATGGCGTGAAGATGCACCGGGATCGACGAACGGGGAGAGGCGTCGCGATGTTCGAGCAAGAGGTCATCGTCACCACGAAGCATGGGCGGATGCCGAGCTTTGCCGCGTGTCCCGATGGCGCGGGACCGTTCCCGCCGATCATATTCTACATGGACGCGCCGGGCATCCGCGAGGAGCTGCGCAACATGGTGCGCCGCATCGCGCGGCATGGCTATTTCTGCCTGCTGCCTGACATGTATTACCGGTTGGGCACGGTGCGGTTTGACATTCCGCGGCGCGACGATGCGATGTCGGCGGTGATCCGCGCGTCAATGAACAGTACCAACAATGCGCTGGTCACGGATGATACGGCGGCGATGATTGCGTGGTTCGACGCGCAGGACCGGGCCAGGCCCGGACCGCTGGGCTGTGTCGGGCATTGCATGAGCGGACAGTACATCACCACGGTGTCGGCGAAGTTCCCGCACCGCATGGCTGCGGCGGCGTCGCTGTATGGCGTTGGGATCATGACCGACAAGGACGATTCGCCGCACAAGCTGCTGGGGCAGATCAAGGGCGAGTTGTACTATGCGTTTGCCGAAACCGATCAGTCTGTGCCGGCGCATATTCCGGGCGCGTTGAAGGAGGCGCTGCAAAAGACGGACGTGAAGGCGACGGTGGACGTGTTCCCCGGCACGCATCACGGCTTCTGCTTTCCGGAGCGTGCGGTGTACGACACGCAGGCGGCGGAGAACACGTGGTCGAAGATTTTCTCCATGTGGGACCGGCATTTGAAATAGCCGTCACGGGCGGGCCATGTCTGCGGGCCTGGCCCCGGGGTCACCCGGCACCTGTGCATGACCGACCGGGTCGCGTTGCGACGGCTCTCGATCATTGCGGGACGTTGGCCGGGTGATCCCGGATCAGGCCCGCGGAGATGGTCCCGCGATGAGGGGTGGTTTGGCGCCGCGGTAGCGCGCGGCTCAATCGCGCCGTGCGAACCGTGCGAACGATCGAGCCAGGATCTGGTAAATCGGCCGCTTGAAATCCACCGCCAGGCTGGGCAGTTCCGCCAGTTCCGCCCAGCGCCAGGCGTCGAACTCCGGATGCGGGTCCTGGTCCAGCCGGATGTCGGAGTCGTCTCCGGTGAACCGCAACGCGAACCACCGCTGGCGCTGGCCGCGATACCGACCCCTCAGCGCCACCCCGACCAGGTGCGGGGGAAGGTCGTAGGTCAGCCATTCCGAATGCTCGGCGACGATCTCGGCGTGGTCGGTACCGATCTCCTCCGCCAGTTCGCGCAACACGGCGATCCGCGGGTCTTCGCCCTCGTCGATGCCGCCCTGCGGCAATTGCCAGCCGCCCGGGGCGCCTTCGGCATTCGGCAGATCGGCGCGCCGCGCCACCAACACGCGCCCGTCGCGATTGAACAACACGGCGCCCACGTTGGGGCGATAGGGCAACCCGCTCATTGGCCGGACGCCGTCACGCGCGCCGGCGGCCGCACCAGGGCGCTGACCGGCGCCAGCGCGAGGCCGCGATCCATCAGGCCGTTCGCCCAGGCGGCGAGGTGTTGCACCGCCACCGGCGTAGGCGCCCCCGCCAATCCCAGCGCCGCGCCTTTGTCATGGGCAATTTGCTCGAGTTGCGCCAGCTTCACGTCGATGTCGTCCACCGGCTCGTCCACCACCAGATTCACATCCGCGCTCCACACCTGCGGCTCGACCGGCTGGCCGCCGTCGGCCGGCGGCCGGGCATCCACGTAGAGCAAGCCGCGATGCGCCACCTCCGCCAGTACCGGCGTCATCTGCCGCGCCATGCCGGCGAAGCGTTCCCCCCGCATCGCGTCCGACGCATTGGTGACGCCGACATAGCCCTGCAAATGCGCCATCAGCCAACGCAAGCGGTCCAGGTTGTCGGTGACGGACAGGCTGGTCATCAGCGCGCGCGGTCCCGGATCATTGTGCGGGAAGCCCTGCGGCTCCATCGGGATCGACAGCAGGTACTCATGCTCGGCCAGTCGTGCGGCCGCCAGCAGGGGGGCGGGATTGGTTGCGTAGGACGAGATTGCCAGGGTAACGGGACCAGGCAGATCGTGGATCGCCTTCATGCTGTCGGCCTGGTTCAGTCCGATACCGGCGAGCACGATGCCGATGCGGGGACGCCGGCTGCTGTGATCGAAGCCGGCGGCGTAGACCTGCATGGGCCGGCGGCCGTCCTCGGCGATCCGCGGCAGCAGGTCGGAGGGGCTCCCCGGCCCCGGTTCCAGCAGGGCGGGATCCGGGTCGGCGGTCGGGCCGGGCGTGTCGCGGCCCGGACGATCGGTGGGTGGCGCGTCGCGTACTTGCGAGGCGAGCGGCAGCAATGGATTGGGAACGGCCACCGCGGCCTGTCGATGCACCGCGGGGGCGCGGCCGCGCGGTGGAGCCAAACGCGGCGGTCCCAGCGCCTGGAGCACCGCCGCACCACCCCCAAGCAGGATCAGTATCGCAAGCCAGAAGGCGCCGAGGCCACGCCAGCCGCTCAGCAAGGGCGCCTCATGATCGCGTTAGTTGGACGAGACGGTCTTCTGCGCCGCCAATGCCTTCGCCAGCACGATCGCTTCCTGGAGCTGGAAGTCCGTCTGGTCCGGCTTGGACGGGTCGAATTTCGGGAAGCCGACCGGCGGCTTGTCCGGGATCTCCTTGGCGATCGGCGGCAGGTCGGTGCGCGGCTGGATCGAGACCTGCCCGGTCCCGCCCTCGTTCTTGATGGTGCCGTTCAGGTCTGACTCATGCGCCGGACCGAAGCTGGCTTGCTCGTCCCGCGTCTCCATCACGTGGATGTCCGGCTGGATGCCGAGGCCCTGGATCGAGCGCCCCGAGGGCGTGTAGTAGCGCGCCGTGGTCAGCCGCATGGCGCCGTTGCCGGGCAGGGGGATCACCGTCTGCACCGAGCCCTTGCCAAAGGTGCGGGTGCCCAGGAGCACGGCTCGGCGGTGGTCCTGCAACGCGCCGGACACGATCTCCGACGACGACGCCGAGCCGTTGTTCACCAGCACCACCAGCGGCGTGTCGGGGATGATGTCCTCGCCCTTGGCGTCCCAGCGCTGGCTGTCCTCCGGATGGCGGGCACGGGTGGAGACGATCTCCCCCTGGTCCACGAAGTCGGACGAGACCGCCACCGCCTGGTCGAGCAAACCGCCGGGGTTGTTGCGCAGATCCAGGATCAGCGCGGTCAACTTGCCGCCGGCCTGCTGCTTCAGGGACTGCACCGCTGCGCGCAGGCTGGGATCGGCTTGCTCGGTGAACTGGGTGAGGCGAACATAGCCGACCTTGTCCGGCTCCATCCGCGATTTCACCACCTGGATATGGATGACCTCGCGCAGCAGGGATTGCTCGATCGGCTTGTCGATGCCCTGCCGTTTGATGGTCAGCGTGATCTTGGTGTTGGGCGGCCCACGCATGTGGTCCACCGCGTCGTTGAGGCTCATGCCCTCGACGGTCTTGCCGTCGATCGCGGTGATGATATCGCCCGGCTTGATGCCGGCCTTGGCGGCGGGCGTGTCGTCGATCGGC
This sequence comes from Acetobacteraceae bacterium, assembly GCA_035508435.1. GTDB lineage: Bacteria > Pseudomonadota > Alphaproteobacteria > Acetobacterales > Acetobacteraceae > JASHVB01. Next base: position 24,519 of record DATJNA010000112.1, read on the forward strand.
GAGATCACCTTGATGAAGCCGTTGTCCTGGGTGACCTCGATGCCCAGGCCGCCGAATTCGCCCTTGGTCTGCACCTCCATGTCGCGGAACGCCTTGGCGTCCATGTAGCCGCTATGCGGGTCGAGGCCGGTCAGCATGCCGTTGATGGCATTCTCGACCAGGGTCTTGTCGGTGACCGGATCGACATATTCCGCGCGCACCCGCTCGAACACGTCGCCGAACAAGGTGAGCAGGCGGTAGGTGTCGCCGCGGGACTCGTCTTCCTGTGCGGTGGCGGTGGGGATGCCGACAGAAAGGCCGAGCCAGCCGGCGGTGGGCAGAGCCGCGGCCCCGGCCAGGAAGGCGGCACCCACCATCAGAGTGGTCCGCAGGCGGCGGGGGAGGCGGCGGGACGGCACTTCCATTCGGTTTTCCTTCGCATGCCCAGGCGGACGGGCGGAACGCTTTGTCCAGAGATTGGGGAAGATCACCTTTTCGCGCGTCTGGGGCGGCAAAGTCCAGCGGACAATGCTGACGTGTCGCAGGGGTAATGGTGGCGACGCTCCGCGAACGAGACCAGAGGCCGCATCAATACCCTACCGCGCGGTCTACCACTTCCCGCAACGGCTGCCCGTCGAGAAATCGTTGCAAATTGTCCACAAACAGACGCGCGACGATCTTGTCCCGCGTCGGATGGCCGCCGCCGATATGCGGCAGCACCAGGATGCCGTCGGTGCCCCAGAATGGGTGATCGGCCGGCAACGGTTCCTGGCGGAACACGTCCAACACTGCCCCGGCGATTCGCTTCTGTTGCACCGCCGCGATCAGGTCCGTGTCGGCAATCAGATGGCCGCGGCCGAAATTCAACAGGTACGCGGTGGGCTTCATCTTGGCCAACCGGCTGGTGTTCATGAAGTTCTCGGTTTCCGCGGTCGCCGGCAGCAGCAGCAGGACATAGTCGGACCGGGCCAGCACCTCGTCGGTGCGGTCGGTCGGGAGGACCTCGGCGACATTCGGCAGCGGCGCCGGGCGGCGCTTGGTGCCGATCACCCGCATGCGCAACGCGGTGGCGAGGCGTGCCACTTCCTGCCCGATTTCGCCCAGGCCAAGGATGCCGAGCGTCTGGCCGTTCAGCGGCAGCGCCATCCGCCGCGTCCAGCGGTGCTGCGTCTGGTCTTGCTCCACCGCGGCATAGGGCTTGGTGAGGTGAAACAGGGCACCGAGGATGTTCTCGGGCATCGAATCACGATGGGTGCCGCGGGCACAGGTCAGGGTGAGGTGCGGCGGCAGGTCCGCCAGGGCGAGCCAGGTCTCCACTCCCGCGGTCAGCGCCTGGGCCCAGCGCAGCTTGGTCATTTGCGGCAACAGGCCGGGCGGGGCGCCCCAGGCGAGCATCGCCTCGGTGTCGGCGCGCTGCGCCTGGGTGGGCGTATCCTTGCGAGGCAGCGTATCGATGGCGGCGCGTTCGGCGAGGCCGGCGGCGGCGATGGCCTCGATGTAGGGGCCAGGCGTGTCGGTCCAGAGCAACAGGCGGGTCGGGTGGGGCATGGGGTGGTCCTGAGATGATCGCGCGGACGCTACCGCAGAGCGACGCATGGCGCGATGCTGCTTTCAGATCGAACCTGCTTCGGAGTAGCGCCCCTGTGCTGGTCGGCCGTCGCCGAGGCTGCTGGCGAATCGCTCTGGGCTTCTGAGCCGCGGCAGTTTCAACGCTTTGTCAACGGTTAGCGTCCATCCTGCGTGCGGAGGTATGGACCATGAAGTTGCCCGACGTACGGCATTTGCTGGGGTTCGATCACCCTCACCACCCGACCGGCCCCGCCCGTGCGCCACCGACCATCGAGGCGTCCCCGCTCGTCCTATCGCCCCTGAGCGCCGGACACGCAGAGCCAGACAACGACGGCCGGCTGTGGTCGCCGGCGCGGCTGGAAATCGTGGAAGCCCTGTGGGGCCGCGGCTTCCAGTTCCCCGACGGCGAGTCGGAGACCTTGCGCCTGGTCACACCGCTCGGCCTGTCCGCCGCGTCCAGCCTGCTGATCGTCGGAGCCGGCAGTGGCGGGCCGCCGTACTGCGTCGCCCGGCAGATGGGGACCTGGGTCACCGGCTACGAATCCGACCCCTGTCTGCGCGACACCGCAGCCGAACGCAACGCCCACTCCAAGATGGCCAAGCGGGTGCGGATCGCGCCCTGGGATCCGGCTGCCCCCAGCTTCGAGCGGGGCTACTACCATCATTGCCTGGCGCTGGAGCCGGTGCGCGAAGGCCAGGTGGAACCGATCTTCGCCGCCCTGGCGCAGGGGCTGAAGCCGCTCGGTCATCTGGTGCTGCTGGAGACCGTCGCGGACAAGCCACTGAACCCCGCGGATCCGGACGTCGCCGCCTGGCAGAGGCTGGATGGGCGACGCATCGATTGCCTGCCCGCGGAACTCACCATCACACGCGCCCTTGGGCGGCTGGGATTCGACGTGCGCATCGTCGAGGACGTGACGCGCCGCCACATCCGCCGGACGGTCGAAGGCTGGCGGGAGGCGGTGAGCGGCATGGAGCATGTCAAGCCGACACACCAGGAAGCGGTGCAACTCGTGAGCGAAGCGGAGCTGTGGCTGCTGCGCATCCGCCTGCTGCGGTGCCGCGCTCTGCGCATGGTGCGCTGGCACGCCATCGGCACGGCGTGAGGCGCCGCTGTCACCCGATGGCTGATTGCTCCTGCCCTTGCGCCATGCGTTGCTCGATCGAATCCAGCAACGACCAGATGCGCGCCATGTGGGTGTCCCGGTCGTACAGCCGGTACAGCGTGCCCGCCAGGCGGACCGGATCGCCCGAGTAATATTTCTCGTACAACTGCTGGCGGCCGGCAAACGACGATACGGCGGCATCAAAGGCCAACCGAAACAACTTGATTCGCGACCGCGAGTCGGCATTGGCGGCCTGGAAATAGGTGGCGATGTCGGACCACGCCGCACCCTCGGTCTCGGCATAGGACGGCACCGCGACCAGGCCGCCGGCGCCCAGTGTCTGGATGATCTCGCAGGCGCGGCGGAACATCGTCGCGTACATCATCCGCACCGTCCAAAGCGGCATCGGCGCCGGCGTCATGACGCCCTGCGCGTTCGGCGCCGCATCCGCCTCCGAGGCACGCAAGCAGGCGCGGTTGAATTCGGTGAACTGGATCAGCTCCGCCAGCATGGTCTGGACGTGCAGATGCTGGTCGATATTGGTGGTCTTCGCGATGGCGAAGCCCAGCCCCATCATGAACTCCGACTTCGCCAGGTTCTTGGTGACGAACTGGTGCATCACATGCGGGTAGACGCCGGTGCTGTTGCCGTAGAGGTTGTTGCACAGTTCGGGATCACGGTGGATGAACACGCGCTCCCACGGCACCAGGACGTTGTCGAACACGGCCACCGCGTCGGTTTCGTCGAGCCGCGAGGACAGGGGAAAATCCATCAGCGACGCCGCCTGCCGGTGGATCACCGCCGGGCGGCAGACGAAGCGCAGGCCCGGCGCGGCGAGCGGGATGCAAAAGCCGAAGGCGTACGGCTCGCCGGCCGCGTTGTTGGTGATGAAGGTGGACGGCATCACCATGATGTCGTTGGCGAAGGCGCACAGCGTGGCAACCATGCGCGCGCCGTGGATGACGATGCCGGCATCGGTCTCCCGCACGATGCGCGCCGCCAGATCCTGTTCCTGTTGCTCCACCGGGCGGGAACGGTCCACCTGCGGGTTGACCAGCGTGTGCGTCATCGTGACGTCGGTATCGCGCGCGAATTCGTAATAGCTGCGGACGTTGTCGGCAAAGCGGCGCTCGCGGTGGCCAAATGCATCGCTGGCCGCGGCATAGCCCGCCGTCATGACATTCATGTAGTCCGGACTGCGGCCGAACATGCCGCAGGTGGCGTCGGCCCACAGCTTCACCATGGTCCGGCGGCGCACCAGGTCGTCGACGGAGGCAGGCAGAATGAACGAGAGGCCGACCGGCGTGCCGTCGGTTGGAGAGGCGTAGGTCATGGTGGCATGCAGCGCTGGATCGTGCTGCATGTCGTACAGCTCGGCGACGGTCCGTGCCGCGGCGGCGAAACGAGGATCGCGCGTGACGTCCGCCACCTGCTCTCCGTCGATCCAGATCTGACGATCGTCGCGGAGGGATTCGAGAAACGCTGCGCCGGTGCGGATAGCCATGGCTCTTCCTCCGTCATTCGTCAGTCAACCGCCGGGCTTTCTGCCGCGTTCGCGCGTCAACCGTCGGGGTGTCGGCCGCCCGTGCTGGCATCATACCGCAACGGCCGCTATCGTCGTTCAGCATCGCGGCAGCGACCAGTACAGCGGCTTGCGGCCTTCGCGCAGTGCCTTCGCCTCGTAGCGCGTCGGCGGCCAGCTTGCCGGGCGCTGGTCGGCTGGCGGCGTGAGCCGGAACAAATCCTGCGCTGCCATCACCTCGGCGACCCAGGCCTGATAGGTGGGATCGTCGGTGGCGACGCGCCATTCCGCACCGGGACGCAGCACGCGCGCGAGCAGCGGCAACAGCGCGGGATGCACGAAGCGGCGTTTGGCGTGCCGCGCCTTCGGCCAGGGATCGGGGAACAGCAGGAACAGGCGATCCAGGCATGCATCGGGCAGCAGGCGCAGCAGGGCCCGCGCGTCATCCGGCCAGAGCAAGAGGTTCGGCGGCAGCGGGGCGGACGCTTCCTCGCCTGCGGGAACCAGACGGGACAGCAGGGAGCAAATGCCGTTCTCGAACGGCTCGCAGGCGATCAGGCCGACGTCTGGATGCGCGGCAATCTGTGCCAGCGCATGCTCGCCACCGCCGAAGCCCACTTCCAGCCAGACCGCGCGTGGCGGCCGGGGGAACGCGCCGCGCGGATCGGCCGCCGCCGCCGGCGACAGCGTCAGACGCGGCAGCGTGACTGCCAGCAGCTTCTCCTGCCGGGGGCGCAGCTTGTGACCACGGGCGCGGCCATACAGGCGGTCGGGGGGCGGCTTGAGACTCGGGAACATGGCGCGGCGGGGCGGACATGGCACCCCGCGCGCGCCGAGGCAACGCGCGGCGTTACTCGATCGGCACGAAGATCGAATGCCGCATCTTGCCGCCGATCGACTTGGAGAGGTGGCCCTTGCCGCGCACGTCCTCGACCAGGATCACCTCGCCCGCACCGATCTGGCGGGCTTCGCCGTCGCTCGCGGTGATCTGCACGCCGCCATCGAGATTGATGATGTATTGCCGCCGTGGCGCGGGGTGCCAGCTCAGGTCGTAATCGCCGCCGGTCTCGCGGAAAATGATGCCGGTGGCGGGCAGGCGCTTCGACAGCTTGCTGCCGTTGCGCTCCTCCACCCACTCCACTTCGATGTCGCGCCAGTGGGTCTCGCCGGCGTCGTCGACGTAGATGTTATGAATCCGCATTGCCTGGTTCCTCCGCTATTCGATCGGCACGAAGATCGAGTGCCGCATCTGATTGTTGACCGATTTCGACAGGTGGCCCTTGCCGGTGGTGTCCTCGACCAGGATCACCTCGCCGGCTCCGATCACCCGCGCTTCGCCGTCGCTGGCGGTGAGCTGCACGCCGGCGTCGAGGTTGATGATGTACTGCCGCCGCGGCGCCGGATGCCAGGGCCGGTCATGCTCCGCCTGAGTCTGGCGGAAGATGATGCCGGTGGCGGGGGTACGGGCAGAGAGCTTGCCGGCCTCGCTCTCCTCCACCCATTCGACGTCGATCTCGCGCCAATGGGATTCACCGTTGGCATCGCAGTAGAGGTTATGAATTCGCAGCGACATACGATCTCCTGTTCTTTGGCGCGTCGCAGCATCGCGCCGTTGCGAGGCGCGATGTCATTGCGAGGCACGGGCGCCGAAGCAACCTCGGTCACGCATGCGGACCGATGGCCGAAATTGCCTGGGCGTTCCACGCCTCGCAATGACAGGGGAGCGCTTCACCGGTTCTTCCAGTCCGGCCTGCGCTTCTCCGCGAAGGCACGTGGACCTTCGACGTAGTCCTGGCTTTCCAGGTTTTCCTGCTGCGCCGGGAACACGGTGCGCATCGCTTGCTCCAGCGACGGCATGTCCAGGCCGCGATACACCGCCTGTTTCGATGCCCGCACTGCCTTGGGCGAGCATTCCAGAATCATGGCTGCCCAGCGGTTCGCGGCTTCCAGCGCCTGGCCCTGCGGCACCAGTTCGGTGACGAAACCCAGTTCGTAGCCCTCGCGCGCGGTCACGCGGCGGCCAGTGAGGATCATGCCCATCGCCTGCTTGCGCGGGATCATGCGCGGCAGCCGATGCACGCCGCCGCCGCCGGCGATCAATCCCACCCGAGGCTCCGGCAGTGCGAACAATGCATTCTCGGCGGCGATGATGATGTCGCAGGCGAGCGCGGTCTCGAATCCTCCGCCCATCGCCCAGCCGTTCACCGCCGCGATCAGCGGCTTGTCGAGATTGAAGCGATGGGTGATGCCGGCGAAACCGTTCGGCCCGTTGGGGCGGCGGCGACCGGCGGCCTGTACCTTCAGGTCGTTGCCGGCGGAGAATGCACTCTCCCCGGCCCCCGTGATGATGCCGACCCACAGGTTGTCATTGGCGGCGAACTCGTCCCAGACAGCGGCGAGTTCGTCGTTGGCGTCGGCATGCAGTGCGTTCAGCACCTCCGGCCGATTCAACGTCACGACGCGGACATGGCCTGCGTCCTGAACGATACAGTATTGGCGGGTCATTATGCGTTCACCGCCTGGTTGACGATCTGGCGCCTGGGCTGCCGGCGAGCAGTTGCCGCGGTCTGTGAGCTGCCGTGCGCATCGCGTTTCCCCCTGGCTGTGGGGGGCATGGTAGCGTCGTGGCGCCGGACGGCAACCGGGGCAGCCGTCGAAGCCGCGGGCAGGGCGGACGCGTACAATCCCGGGACAACGCGACCAGATCGAACATCTTCTGAAGGCGAGTCCAGGCCTGCGGCCAACCATCCCCGCTGCGATCAAAGCAGCATAGCACCGAGCGAGGGAACTCGCGCTGTTGGAATTAGCAGACTTCGACGAGCAACGGCTGGTCGGTCCCGAGCATGTGACCTTTACTGAAGAGCAGGTGCTCGGGCCCTGGCTGGCTGACTGATCAGCCGGCCAGCGTGGTGGTATCCACCCGCACGCCCGGGCCCATCGTGGAGCTCACCGCCACCTTCTGCACATAGGTACCCTTGGCCCCGGCCGGCTTCGCCTTTTGGATCGCATCGGCCAGCGCGCGGGCATTCTCCAGCAGCTTCGCCTCGTCGAAGCTCGCCTTGCCGATGCCGGCGTGGATGATGCCCGCCTTCTCGGCGCGGAACTCCACCTGGCCGCCTTTCGCCGCGCCGATCGCGCCCTTCAGGTCCTGCGTCACCGTGCCCAGCCGCGGGTTCGGCATCAGGCCCCGAGGCCCGAGGATCTTACCCAGCCGCCCCACCACGCCCATCATGTCCGGGGTGGCGATGCAGCGGTCGAACGCGATATCGCCGGCCTGGATCTTTTCGGCCAGGTCCTCGGCGCCCACCACATCGGCGCCGGCGGCCAGCGCTTCCTCGGCCTTCGCCCCGCGCGCGAACACGCCGACACGCACCGTCTTGCCGGTGCCGTTCGGCAGCGAGATCAGGCCGCGCACCATCTGGTCCGCATGCCGCGGGTCGATGCCGAGATTCATCGACATCTCCACCGTCTCGTCGAATTTTGCCCGCGCGTTCTGCTTCACCAGCTTGATCGCTTCCGGCAACGGATAGCTCTTGGCATGATCGAAGCCGGTGCGCAGTGCCTTCAGCCGCTTGCCTACCTTGGCCATGGCTCAGCCCTCCACCACCTGAAGGCCCATCGAACGGGCCGAACCGGCGAGCATTCGCATCGCCCCCTCGACGTCGTTGGCGTTCATGTCCTTCATCTTGATCTGGGCGATCTCGCGCAACTGGCTCTGGGTGATGCGGCCAATGCTCGCAGTCTTGCCGGCCGCGGTGCTGCCCTTGTCCAGCTTTGCCGCCTTCATCAGGAAATAGGTGTTCGGCGGCGTCTTCATGATGAAGCTGAAGGTGCGGTCGGCATAGGCGGTGATCACCACCGGCACCGGCATGCCCGGCTCCATGTTCTGGGTGACCGCGTTGAACTCCTTCACGAAGGCCATGATGTTGAGGCCGCGCTGGCCGAGCGCGGGTCCCACCGGCGGCGACGGGTTCGCCTTGCCCGCGGGGATTTGCAGCTTGATGTAGCCGACGATCTTCTTCGCCATGGGCTATCCCTGGTCCTTTCAGTGCGTCCCGGGGACCGCGGTGCATGCGATCGGCGTGCCGGATGGCCGCTCGATCTCCCGCGTTCCGATCAAGCCAGCGCGTTTAGCGGACCGGCACCGGGGAGTCCAGGGAAGGGACAGGCGAGCGCCGCGGCGGTGATATCGGCAGAGGTCATTGCCAGGAGAGTTGCGACGCAGCGATCCCGCTTGTGTGGGCGCGCGGCCGGTCCGGAGGCTTCCCTGACCGAGGTTGCTTCGTCCCGCCACGCTTCGCTCGCGGTCCTCGCCATGCCATTGGGCACGCGGCTCGCGCTTCGCCGATCGCGAATGCTCTCCGCTACACCGGCACCCGCCACAAATTCTCGGCGTATTCCCGGATCGATCGGTCGGAAGAGAACCAGCCGACATTTGCCGTGTTCAGCACGCTCGCGCGCCACCACGACGCCTGGTCATGCCAGCGCGTTGCCACACTCAACTGCGCCGCCGCATAGGCTTCGAAATCCGCCGCCACCATGAACCAGTCATTGCTCGTCAGGCCCTCGACGATCGGCGCGTAGCGCTGCGGATCATCGTGCGAGAACACGCCGCCGCCGATCGCATCCAGCACTTCCTGCAACACATGGCTTGCCGCGATCGTCTCGCGCGGCGGCGGCCCGTTACGGCGGCGGTCCTGCACTTCCTCGGCGCTCAGGCCGAACAGGAACATATTTTCGGCACCGACACGATCGCGCAGTTCGATGTTGGCGCCATCGACCGTGCCGATGGTCAGCGCACCGTTCAGCGCCAGCTTCATGTTGCCGGTGCCCGACGCCTCCATTCCCGCGGTGGAGATTTGCTCCGACAGATCGGCGGCCGGCATGATCGCCTCCGCCAGGCTGACATTGTAGTCGGGCAGGAACACCACCTTCAGTCGGCCGCGCAGCGTGGGGTCGTTGTTCACCACGCGGGCCACGTCGTGGATCAGCTTGATGATCAGCTTGGCGATGCGATAACTCGCGGCCGCCTTGCCGGCAAAGATCTTGACCCGCGGCACCCAGTCGCGCGTCGGCTGCGCGCGCATGGCGTTATACAGCCAGATGGTCTGGAGGATGTTCAGCAACTGGCGCTTGTATTCGTGGAAGCGCTTTACCTGCACGTCGAACATCGCGTCCGGATCAATGGCGAGGCCCAGGCGTTCGGCCGCCACCATCGCCAGCACCTGCTTGTTGGCGCGGCGCACCGCGCGCAGCTTCTCGTGCAGCCCCGCATCGTCGGCGAGCGGCGCCAGCTTCGACAGCGCCTCGGCATTGTCCAGCAACGCGGGGCCGATCGCGTCGATCAGCAGCTCCGTCAGACCGGGATTGGCATCGAACAACCAGCGACGGAAGCTGATGCCATTGGTGACGTTGACGATACGGTCCGGGAACAAGGTGTGCATCGGTTGGAACACCGTCTGGCGCATCAGCTCGGAATGCAGCGCCGAGACGCCGTTGACGCGCCGGGAGCCGAGGAATGCCAGGTGCCCCATGCGCACGCGACGGCCGGAATGCTCGTCGATCAGCGACACCGCATCGAGCGACGGCGCATCCGGGCGGCGAGCGGCGACCAGGCCGTCCAGATGCTCCGCGTTGATCTGGTAGATGATCTGCATGTGCCGCGGCAGCAGCCGCTCCATCAGCGGCACCGGCCAGGTTTCCAGCGCCTCCGGCAGCAGGGTGTGGTTGGTGTAGCAGAACGTTTCCCGTGTGATCGCCCAGGCCTCGTCCCAGTCCAGCTCATGCACGTCCACCAGGAGCCGCATCAGCTCCGGCACGGCGATGGCGGGATGCGTGTCGTTGAGCTGGATGGCGCAGAACCGCGCCAGTGTGCGCACGTCGTTGTGCTGGCGCAGGTGACGGAACACCAGGTTCTGCAACGAAGCGGAGGAGAAGAAATACTCCTGCCGCAGTCGCAGTTCCTGGCCCGCGGGCGTCTCGTCGCTGGGATAGAGGATCTGGGAAATGGCGTTGGCGCGGGCACCCGCGGCCAGCGCGCCGACATGGTCGCCGCGATTGAACGCATCCAGCATCAGCGGGTCCGGGGCGCGGGCAGACCACAGGCGCAGCGTATTCACGAAATTCCCGCGCCAGCCGATCACCGGGGTATCGTAGGCGACGGCGACCACGGTCTCCGCCGGGTGCCAGATCGCGCGGCAGGTGCCGTCGCTGCCGGTCATCTCCACCTGGCCGCCGAAGCCGACCATGTGGCTGAGGTCGGGGCGGGGGAATTCCCAGGGATTGCCGAAGGACAGCCAGTTTTCCGGGAATTCCTGCTGCCAGCCGTCGCGGATCACCTGACGGAACAAGCCGTGGTCGTAGCGAATGCCATAGCCATGGGCGGGGATGGCGAGCGCGGCGAGGCTGTCCATGTAGCAGGCGGCGAGACGGCCCAGGCCGCCGTTGCCCAGCGCGGCGTCGGGCTCCAATTCGCGCAGCCGATCGAAATCGACATCCAACTCCGCCAACGCGGTGCGGACCGGCTCGACCAGGCTGAGATTGCTGAGCGAATCATACAGCAAGCGCCCGATCAGGAACTCCAGCGACAGGTAGTAGACGCGCTTGCGGCCCTGTGTGTAGGCGGCGCGGGTGGCCGGCACCCAGCGCTCCACCACGCGGTCGCGGACCGCCAGCGCCGTGGCGATGAACCAATCGCGCTCCGAGGCGACGATGGGGTCACGGCCGACCGAGTAGGTCAGTTTGGCGACGATCGCGCGGCGCAGCGAGGCGACGTCCTCATCCTGAGTCGGCAGCGCAATGCGGCGGGCGACACTGCTCGCATTGCGAGCATCGGAACGGGTCTGGCTCATACCGCTCTCCATAGCGCAATTTCGCGCCGGTGGGGCCGCTTATATGGGCTTGCGTGACGGTTTGGGCCGCGCGGTGAGCGATTGCCGTATGAAAACCGGGCAACGAGACGGACGCGATGCATGCTCTGACGACGGCACCGGCGCGCATTACGGCGAAAAACCGGATTGCGAGAGCATTGGAGCGGTGAGAGGATACCAGTCATGAGGCGGGGCAATCGGCAACGACGGACAACGGATCGGGCCGGCAGTCCGAGACAGCCAGGCGCTTCCCGCGTGGCGGCTCGCAATGAGAGCGATGCGATGGCGCTGACGGTCGGCAGTGCAGCCGCCACCCATCCCGATACCGTGGTCGCGATGCCGGCAGAGTCGACCCATGTCGTCGGCGCCGCGGCGGAGCCCGCTGTGTTCGCGGCGCCGCCGTTCATGCTGGAGCCCGTCCAACTGGCGCCGGGTGCACCGGTGTCATTCGCCTCCGCCTGGTTCCATGCCGCAGAGACCCCGACCGCGGCCGCCGAAATCCGGATGCTGCCAGCGGAGGCAATCCCGGCCGCCACGATCAGCCTGCCGCAAATGGACGCTGTGATGGCTCCCGCGGCGCCGGACCAATCGCTCGATGCAAATGTCGCGACCTGGGCCGACCGGTCATCGATCGAGGGAACCACCGTGCTGGCCGCAGGTCATGCGATCGTTGTGCTGTCGAATGTCGGCGAGGCCGCCGGCGACGCGTGACGCGTCGCAAGGTCGGGCGAGGGCCGTACGGGCCGACGCGACGAACGCCCGGCACCGACTATCCAAACGCTCCCAGCGAGCTTCGCGCGCCGCTGTTACGTGCATAGTGCCATCACCGCTGCGCCGCTATTCACCTGCCTGGCGTCAGCATGGCGATGCCAGGCTGCTTACCTGCCCCTGGCGTCAGCGTGGCGATGCCAGGCTGCTTACTGCCCCTGGCGTCAGCGTGGCGATGCCAGGCTTGCTCAACCTGCCCCTGGCGTCAGCGCGGCGGTGCCAGGCTGCTTACCTGCCTGGCGTCGGCGCGGCGGTGGCCATCAGCGCCTCCAGCGAACGGCACAGGCCCGTCACGTCGCACGCGGCGCTGGTCCGCAGCATCGCCCGCATACCCTGGCGCAGCGCCGCCAGCCGCGCGGGCGTGTCCGCCGCATTGGCCAATGTCGCGCCGGCCGTCTTGAAACCCTCGATGTCGGCCGCGACCCAGTCGCCCAGACCCGCGGCGAGCAATAGGGAACGGCTGGTACGCCCGGCCCAGCGGTCGCCGTTGCAGGTCAGCATCGGCACGCCCTGCCACAACGCCTCGACCGTCGTCGTGCCGCCATTATAGGGGAACGTATCGAGCGCCACGTCGATCCGCTCATAGCTGCGCAGGAACTCGAAATGCTCGCTGCCACCGTGCAGGATCAGCCGCTCCGTCGTGATGCCATGGTGCGCGAAACGCGCGAGCAAGGCGGCGCGGTTGCTGGGCTGGTCGAGCGTGCGGTTGCGCAGCAGCAGGCGGCTGGTTGGCGCGGCGTGCAGAATTGCGGCGTAGGCCGCGATGGTCGGGTCGGTCAGCTTATAAGCCGAAGACAGACAGCCGAACGTCAGGTGTCCGGTTTCCAGGCTCGGCGGCGGCGCGACCTCGGGCACCGGATAGAACGGCCAGAACGCCAGGTATGTCCCCGCCACGCGGGCAAGTCGCTCGCAACAGTATTGTTCCTCTTCCGGCGGGATTGCGGCGGCATCGCCCACCAGCCAGTCGATCTCGTGCATGCCGGTGGTGCCGTACATGCCTGACCAGCAGATCTGCAGCCGCGCCGGCCGATACAGGAACACCGGCAGCCTGCTCTGATAGCTGTAGCCGTTCAGGTCCACCAGCACGTCGAGCCGCGCATCCACGATATGTCGCGCCAGTTCCGCATTGGAAATGCCGCCGAGTTCCCAGATGCGGTCCTCGTCATGGTCGACATAGCCGTTCTCGGCCGACGGCGGCTGACCATCGGCCAGCAGGTGGATTTCGAAACGCTCGCGATCATGGGCGTTGATGACGCCCATGTACATTTTCATCCAGTTGCGGGCACCGAAGAACGCGCCGAGATAGCCGACACGCAGCTTGCGTCCTGCTTCCGCCGGCGCCGGGGTCAGGCGCTGCACCTCGAGTGCCTGCGCCTCGATCCAGCGGCGGCGCGCCGCGAGCACTCCGGCATTGTCCTGTGTCGGCGCACCCGGGGCGATGCAGGCGAGGCTGGCCAGTGCGATCCGCCGCGCTTCAGGATTGCCGCCTGCCACGACTTGTTCATAGGCGGCGACGGCGCGGTCGACGTCACCGAGCTGGAACAAGGATTCGGCGAGATTGCAGCGCGCACCGTCGGCATCGGCGCGGAGCGCGACGGCGCGGTGCAGCGACGCGGCGGCGTCGCCATAGGCCTGCGACGCGTGCTGCGCGCAGCCCAGGCCGTACCAGGCTTCGAACAAGGCGGCATCGCCGTGCAATGCCAGACGGTAGGCGGCGATGGCTTCCCGGTAGTTTTGCTCGACATGCAGCGCATCGGCGCGGCGCAATTCGCTGAGGGCGTCCATATGATCCCTCCTTTGATATTGCCGCGCCGGCATGCGCCCCCGCGACAGCGGCGGTTCAGCCCGCCGGCAGCGACTCCAGCACGCCCTCGATTTCGGCGGCAACGGCGTCGATGTCCGCCATGCCGTCCACCACCCGCAACACTGCCTGGGCTTCATAGTGGGGCAGGATCGGCGCGGTCTGGCGGTGATACGCGGCAAGCCGCGCCGTCACGGTTTCCCGGTTGTCGTCGGCACGGCGGGTGAATTCGTGGGCGCCGCAGACGTCGCACATCCCGGGCACCTTGGTCGGCTTGAACGTGTCGTGGTAGCCGGTACCGCAGTTGGCGCAGGTGAAGCGGCCCGCGATGCGGTCCACCAGCGCCGCATCGTCCACCCTCAGCTCGATCACCGCATCGAGTTGCATGGCCTTGTCGGTCAACAGCCGGTCCAGCGCCTGCGCCTGCGGCACAGTGCGCGGAAAGCCGTCCAGGATGAAGCCGCGCGCGCAGTCGGGCTGGTCGATACGCGAGCGCAGCATGCGGATCAGGATGTCGTCGGAGACCAGATGCCCTGCCTCCATCACCGCCTTCGCCTCGAGCCCGATCGGCGTGCCGGCGGCGACCTCGGCGCGCAGCATGTCGCCGGTGGAAATCTGCGCGATGCCGTATCTGTCCTGCAGGCGCTTCGCCTGCGTGCCCTTGCCCGCCCCGGGCGGGCCCAGCAGAATCAGTCTCAACGTCTCCCCCTGACGCGCGCCTTACGGATCAAGCCTTCGTACTGGTGCGCCAGGAGATGAGACTGGATTTGCGTCACCGTGTCCATGGTGACGGAGACCACGATCAGGATCGATGTGCCGCCGAAATAGAATGGCAGGCCGTAGTCGCTGATCAGGATCTGCGGCAGCAAACAGACGGCGACGAGATAGAGGCCGCCGACCGTGGTCAGGCGGGTGAGCACACGGTCGAAATACTCGGACGTCGCACTGCCCGGGCGGATGCCCGGGATGAACCCGCCGTATTTCTTCAGGTTGTCGGCGGTCTCCTCCGGATTGAACACCACCGCGGTGTAGAAATAGGAGAAGAAGATGATCATGGCGGCGTAGAGCGCCATGTAGAGCGGCTGGCCCATGCTGAGCTGGTTGCCGACAAACTGCAGCCAGCCCGGCGCGTTGCTGCCAGAGAAGCCCAGGATGGTCGCCGGAATCAGCAGGATGGAGCTGGCGAAGATCGGCGGGATCACGCCCGAGGTGTTGATTTTCAGTGGCATGTGCGTGGAATCGCCGCCGAACATGCGGTTGCCGACCTGGCGCTTGGGATATTGCACGTGCACGCGGCGCTGCGCCCGCTCGATGAACACGATGAACGCGACCACCGCCACGGCAAGCACCAGGAAGGCGAGGATGAAGATGGGCGACAGGGCGCCGGTGCGGCCGAGTTCGAGCAAGGACCCCATGGCGCCCGGCAGGTTGGCGACGATACCGGACATGATGATCAGGCTGGTGCCGTTGCCGACGCCACGGGCGGTGATTTGCTCGCCCAACCACATCAGGAACATGGTGCCGCCGACCAGGGTGATGACGGCGGAGAACAGGAAGAAGGGGCCGGGATTGGGGACGGCCGGACCGAAACTGCCGCGCATGCTCTCCAGCCCGACGGCGATCCCGTACGACTGCACCATGGCGATGAACACGGTGAGGTAGCGGGTATACTGGTTGAGCTTCTTGCGCCCCTGCTCTCCCTCCTTCTTCAGGGCTTCCCAGGAGGGGATGGCCGCGGTCATCAACTGCGTGATGATGCTGGCACTGATGTAGGGCATGATGTTCAGCGCGAACACGGTCATGCGCCGCAGGGCGCCGCCGGTGAACATGTCGAACATCCCGAGAATGCCGCCGCCGCCATGCTGGTTGAGCATCTCCCCCATCACGGAGGCGTCCACGCCCGGCACCGGGATATAGGTACCGATCCGGTAGACGATCAGCGCACCCAGGGTGAACCAGATGCGCTGCTTGAGCTCGGTCGCCTTGGAGAAGACGCCCAGGTTGAGGTTTGCCGCGAGTTGTTCGGCAGCCGAAGCCATCGGGGGGTCCCTTTATCGATACGCCCCATTGTCAGGCCGGAGCGAGGCAGAGGCAAGCAGAAGGCAATTTCGTCACCAAGACACGAACATCAACATAGAATAGGTCGCCCCGCTCGGTGCAACCTTGGTGTTCCGGTGTCTTCGTGGTGAATCTGGTTTTAACCTTCCGCCGCCGCCGGTGCCGCGACGGTTGTCGTGATCGACCCGCCCGCCTTCTCCACCGCCGCCCGCGCGCTTGCCGAGGCGCCGGACACCGTGATGGTGATCGCCCGCGTCAGTTCGCCCTCGGCAAGCAGCCGCACGCCGTCCGGGCGTCCCCGCACCAGGCCGGCTGCTGCCAGCGTTTGCTCGGTGATCGGCGTGCCCGCGTCGATGCGGCCGGCGGCAATTGCCTTCTCCACCGCCCCCAGATTCACCGGCGCGTATTCCTTGCGGAACAGGTTCTTGAACCCGCGCTTCGGCAGGCGGCGATAGATCGGCATCTGTCCGCCCTCGAAGCCGTTGATCGACACGCCGGTACGCGCCAACTGGCCCTTCACGCCCTTGCCGGACGTCTTGCCCTTGCCGGAGCCGATGCCGCGGCCCAGTCGCTTCGACTTCAGGCGCGCGCCGGGATTGTCGCGCAACTCATTCAGTTTCATATCTGGTTCCGGGCGTCCGCCCGGCCTTCTATCGTCATGGCCGCGCTCGACCCGGCCATTATCTCAGGACAACTCCTCCACCTTCACCAGGTGGGCGACCTTGCGGACCATGCCGCGAATGGCTGGCGTATCGTCCAGCTCCCGCGTCCGGCGCATCTTGTTCAGGCCGAGGCCAATCAGGGTCTCCTTCTGCCCCGGCTTGCGCCCGGCCGGCGATCCGGTCTGCGTCACGCGGATCTTGGGCCGCCTTGCATCAGACACTGGCGCCCTCCTCCGGCTGCGCCGCGGGGGCGGCTGGCGTGACATCGCGCCGCGCAAACAGTTCGGCGACCTTCTTGCCGCGCCGCGTCGCCACCGAGCGGGGAGAGGCGCAGTGGTGCAGCGCGTCAAACGCCGCCTTCACCATGTTATGCGGATTGCGGCTGCCGAGCGATTTCGCGACGACATCGCCGATGCCCAGCGTTTCGAACAAGGCACGCAGCGGACCGCCGGCGATGATGCCGGTGCCGGCGACGGCCGTGCGCAGCACCACCTTGCCGGCACCGAAACGGCCTTCCACGTCGTGGTGCAGCGTGCGACCTTCCTTCATCGGCACGCGGATCATGCTGCGCTTGGCGCGTTCGGTGGCCTTGCGGATCGCCTCGGGCACCTCGCGGGCCTTGCCATGGCCCCAGCCGACGCGGCCCTTCTGGTCGCCCGCCACGACCAGCGCGGCAAAGGCAAAGCGGCGCCCGCCCTTCACCACTTTCGCCACGCGGTTGATGGTGACCAGCTTGTCGATCAGGCCGTCGTCCTCGCGTTCGCGCTCGCGATCGCCCCGGCCGCGCCCGCCACCACCTTCTCTTGGTTCACGTGCCACTGGTCAGACTCCTCAGAATGCCAGGCCGCCTTCGCGGGCGGCATCGGCCAGCGCCTTGACGCGGCCGTGGTACAGATAGGCGCCGCGGTCGAACACCACGTCCTTGATGCCCGCGGCGATCGCGCGCTCCGCCAGCAGCTTGCCCACCGCCGCGGCGGCGGCCTTGTCGGCGCCGGTCTTCAGCGACCCGCGCAGTGTCTTGTCCAGCGTGGAGGCGGCGGCGACCGTGCGTCCCTGGCTGTCGTCGATCACCTGCGCATAGATGTTCTTGCCCGAGCGGAACACCGACAGCCGCGGCCGCCCGCCCGACTTCCGGCGCAACTGAAAGCGCAGCCGCAACTTCCGCCGCGCCCGCAGGTCCTGAAGCGCGCTCATTTCTTCTTGCCTTCCTTGCGACGGATTTGCTCGTCGGTGTAGCGGATGCCCTTGCCCTTGTACGGCTCGGGCCCGCGAAAGCCGCGGATCTCCGCCGCCACCTGGCCGACCAGACGCTTGTCCACGCCTTCAACCTTGATCGCCGTCGGACGTTCGCAGGTGATCTTGATGCCGGCGGGGATCGGATAGACCACCGGGTGGGAGTACCCCAGATTCAATTCCAAATTCTTCCCCGCCACCGCGGCACGATAGCCGGTGCCGGTGATCTCCATCGACTTCACATAGCCGGCGGAAACCCCCTTCACCATGCTGGCGATCAGCGCGCGCGTGGTGCCCCACATCATGCGCGACTGGGTCTCCTGGTTCTTCGGGGCGACGACGACCTTGTTGCCCTCGAGCTTGGTTTCGACCAGCTCCGAGAGCGGCATTTGCAGCTCGCCGAGATTGCCCTTGGCCGAGAACGTGCCGGCGGCGATCGCCACCTGCACCCCCTGCGGCACTTCAACGGGATATTTGCCGACGCGTGACATTCGGGAAAATCCTCAGAACACGCGGCAGAGGACTTCGCCGCCGACATTGGCAGCGCGCGCCTCGGCATCGCTCATCACGCCGCGCGGCGTGGACAGGATGGAGACGCCGAGGCCGGCATAGACCCGCGGCAGCTCCCTGATCTTCGAATACACGCGGCGGCCCGGCTTGGAGACACGGTGGATCTCCTTGATGACCGGCTCGCCCTCGTTGTACTTCAGCTCGATGCGCAACTGCGCCACGCCGGGACGCAGTTCCTCGGCCGCGAAGCCGCGGATATAGCCCTCGCGCTTCAGCACATCCAGCACGTTCGCCCGCAATTTCGACGCCGGCGACACGCAGGACGTGTGACGCGAGCGCTGCGCATTGCGGATGCGGGTCAGCATGTCGCCCAGTGGATCGGATAGTGACATGGGGCCGCCCTTACCAGCTCGCCTTGACCATGCCGGGGATCTGCCCGGCGGATGCCAGATCGCGCAGCGCGATGCGGCACAGCTTGAACTTGCGATAGTTGCCGCGCGAGCGGCCGGTGAGTTCGCAGCGCAGCCGCACGCGCACCGCCGCGCCGTTGCGCGGCAACTGCGCCAGCTTCAGCGTGGCGTTGAAGCGGTCCTCCACCGGCAACGAACGGTCCATCACCACCGCCTTCAACGCGGCGCGCTTGGCCTTGTCGCGCTTCGTCTTGCGTTGCCGCATCGCGTTGCGGTTGACCTGGGACGTCTTGGCCATCCTGTCTCTCTTTACCTCCGGAACCTGTCGAACCGGCCTGCGAGCCTGGGCCCGATGGTTTTCCAACATTCCTTCAATTGGCGAACGGCAGATCGAAGGCCTTCAGCAAAGCCTTCGCCTCGGCATCGGTCCTGGCTGACGTGACAAACTGGATGTCCATCCCGCGCACCGCCTCCACCCGGTCATAGTTGATTTCCGGGAACACGATTTGCTCCCGCACGCCCATGGCGAAATTGCCGCGACCGTCGAAGCCCTTGCCCTGGATGCCGCGGAAATCGCGCACCCGCGGCAGGGCAACGGAGATCAGCCGGTCCATGAACTCATACATGCGCGCCTTGCGCAGCGTGACCTTGCAGCCGATCGGCAGGCCCTTGCGGATCTTGAACCCGGCGATCGCCTTTTTCGCCAGCGTCTTCACCGGCTTCTGGCCACTGATCAGCGTCAGCTCCGCCACCGCGTTGTCGAGTTTTTTCGAATCGCCGGTCGCCTCGCCGACGCCCATGTTGATGACGATCTTCTCCAGCTTCGGCACCTGCATCGGGTTTTTGTAGCCGAACTCCTGCTGCAGCTTGGCGCGGATCTCCTCGACGTAGCGCCGTTGCAGCCGTGGTGACTCGGACGGAGACGCGGTGACGTCGGCCGCCGCCGCGACCGCTTCCGGGCCCGGCCCGCCGCCGCCACCACGCTGCTGTTGCCCCGACCCGGACGGGCCCTTGCCCTTTGGCGCCGCCTTCGGAGCGTTCTTGCCACCACCCTTGGCTGGCGGCCCGCCTTTTTTCGTTCCGCTCATGTCTTATGCCTCGATCACTTCACCGGTCGCCTTGGCGACGCGGACCTTGCGCCGTTGTTCGCCCTCACCAATCAACCGAAACCCGACCTTGGTCGGCTTCTCGCTCTTGGGGTCGACCAGCATCAGGTTTGACAGGTGGATCGAGGCCTCCTGCGTCACCCGGCCGGATTGCTGACCCATGCGCGTCGCCTTCACATGGCGCGTCACCATGTTCGCGCCCTGCACCAGGGCGCGGTCGGCACCGGGAAACACCCGCAGCACCTCGCCACGCACGCCCTTGTTGGTGCCCGTGATCACCACCACGGTGTCGCCCTTGCGGATGCGCGCGGCCATTATCGCAGCTCCGGTGCGTGGGCGATGCGTGTCGCCGATGCGTGGACGATGAACGTCTCCGCCGCGTGGAACATCACAGCACCTCCGGCGCCAGGCTCATGATCTTGGTGAACTTGCGCCCGCGCAGCTCGCGCACCACCGGTCCGAAGATGCGCGTGCCGATCGGCTCCAACTGCTTGTTGATCAGCACAGCGGCATTGCGGTCGAAGCGGATCGCACTGCCATCGGGCCGGCGGACGGGGAAGGCCGTGCGGACGATCACCGCCTGGTGCACGTCGCCCTTCTTCACCTTGCCGCGTGGAATGGCTTCCTTCACGGAAACCACGATGACGTCGCCCACCGAGGCAGTCTTGCGCTTCGATCCGCCCAGCACCTTGATGCACTGCACCCGTCGCGCTCCGGAATTGTCGGCGACTTCCAGGTTCGTCTCGACACTGATCATGCCGCCACTCCTTCAGCCTGTTCGGCCAAGGGTTGGCCGTTGCGCTCGATCACCAGCCAGGTCTTGCGCTTGCTGATCGGCGGGCACTCCTCGATGCGCACCACGTCGCCGATCTTGCAGGTGTTCGCTTCGTCATGCGCCGCGTATTTCTTCGAACGGCGGATGAACTTCTTGTAGATCGGGTGCATGACGCGACGTTCGACCTGGACCGTGACGGTCTTGTCCATCTTGTCGCTCGTCACCCGGCCGCTCAGGACGCGCTTCGGCATCTTGCGACGCTCTCCTACTTCGCCACGGCGGCGCGCTGACGCTCCGCCTGAATCGTCTTCACCCGCGCGATGCTGCGCCGAACCTGGCGCACCCGCGCAACACCTTCCTGCTGCCCCATCGCCCGCTGGATGCGCAGGTTGAATTGCTCCTTGCGCAGCGAGAGCACCATGTCGTTCAACTCATCCGCCGTCTTGGCGCGGATGTCGGAGCCTTTTTCGCGTGCCATCATGCGTCTCCCACGCGGGCAACGAACTTGGTGCGGATCGGCAGCTTCGCCGCGCCCAGCGTCAGCGCCTCGCGCGCCAGGGCACCCGGCACGCCGTCCACCTCGAACATGATGCGGCCGGGGGCGACGCGGACCACCCAGAATTCGGGCGAACCCTTGCCGGAGCCCATGCGCACTTCCGCGGGCTTCGCGGAAACCGGAACATCGGGGAAGATGCGAATCCACACCCGGCCGGTACGCTTCATCGCACGGGTGATGGCGCGGCGCGCCGCCTCGATCTGGCGCGCGGTGATGCGCTCCGGCTCCAGCGCCTTCAATCCGTAGGTGCCGAAGTTCAGCGTGAAGCCGGCCTTCGCCATCCCGTGGATGCGGCCCTTGTGCGCCTTGCGGTAGTTGGTGCGCTTCGGTTGCAGCATGTTGGTAGATCCTTAGCGCTGCGGCGCTTGCTCGGCGGCGCGACGGTCCTGCGCCATCGGATCGTGCGCCAGGATCTCGCCCTTGAAGATCCACACCTTCACCCCGCACGTCCCATAGGTCGTCTTCGCCGTCGCCTGGCCGAAATCGATGTCCGCGCGCAGCGTGTGCAGCGGCACGCGGCCTTCGCGATACCACTCCACCCGGGCGATTTCCGCCCCGCCCAGCCGGCCGCCACAGTTGATGCGAATACCTTGCGCGCCGAGACGCATCGCCGACTGCACCGCGCGCTTCATCGCGCGGCGGAACGCCACGCGGCGCTCCAACTGCTGGGCGATGTTCTCCGCCACCAGCGTCGCGTCGATCTCAGGCTTGCGGATTTCCACAATGTTCAGCGCGACATCGGTATTCGCCATCTTGCCGAGGTCCTTCTTCAGCACCTCGATGTCCTGGCCCTTCTTGCCGATCACCACGCCCGGACGAGCAGCGTAGATCGTCACGCGCGGCTTCTTCGCCGGACGCTCGATCACCACGCGCGAGACCCCTGCCCCGTGCAGCTTGCGGCGCAGATGGCCGCGCAGCTTCAGGTCCTCGTGCAGCAGCTTGGAATAGTCATCGCCGGCGAACCAGCGGCTGTCCCAGGTGCGGTTGATGCCGAGCCGCAGCCCGACCGGATTGACTTTGTGCCCCATGCTATGCGGCCTCCGCGTCCTGGCTACGTTCGCTAACGACGATCTTGAGATGGCTGAACCACTTCTCCACCCGCGAGGCGCGGCCACGGCCACGCGCATGGAAGCGGCGCATGACGATCGAGCGGCCTACCTCGGCGCGCGTCACGATCAGCCGGTCCACATCGAGCTGGTGATTGTTCTCGGCATTGGCGATCGCGCTCTCCAGCACCTTGCGCACGTCCTTGGCGATGCGCCGCTTGGAGAAGGTCAGCGTCGCCACCGCCTGCTGCGCCGGCAGGTTGCGGATCAGCCCCGCCACCAGGTTCAGCTTGCGCGGGCTGCACCGCACGTTCGACAGGATCGCCTGCGCTTCGTTGTCCTCGATGCCGCGCGGATGCTTGGGCTTGCTCATGAGCGCCTCGCGCGCTTGTCGCCGGCGTGGCCGGTGAACGTGCGGGTGGGCGAGAACTCGCCGAACTTGTGCCCGACCATGTTCTCGTTCACCTGCACCGGCAGGAACTTATGGCCGTTATAGACGCCGAAGGTCAGGCCCACGAACTGCGGCAATATCGTCGAGCGGCGCGACCAGATACGAATGATCTCATTGCGCCCCGACGCCCGCGAAGCGTCGGCCTTGTTCAGCAGATAGCCGTCGATGAACGGCCCTTTCCAGACGGAACGCGCCATCGCTATTTG
The DNA here is from genome assembly GCA_035508435.1 of Acetobacteraceae bacterium. Lineage (GTDB taxonomy): Bacteria > Pseudomonadota > Alphaproteobacteria > Acetobacterales > Acetobacteraceae > JASHVB01. The sequence continues at coordinate 47,146 of DATJNA010000112.1, forward strand.
CCCTTGTTGCGGCGGCGGATGATCATCCGATCGGTCCGCTTGTTGCCGCGCGTCTTGTAGCCCTTGGTCGGCACGCCCCACGGCGTCACCGGATGACGGCCGCCGGAGCTGCGCCCCTCGCCGCCGCCCAACGGGTGATCGACCGGGTTCATCACCACGCCGCGGTTATGCGGCCGCCGGCCCATCCAGCGCTTGCGCCCGGCCTTGCCGATCTTCTGGTTCATGTTGTCGGGGTTGGAAACCGCGCCGACGCTCGCCATGCATTCGGCGCGCACGATGCGAAGCTCCCCGGAGCCCAGCTTGATCTGTGCGTAGCCGGCGTCCTTGCCGACCAACTGCGCATAGGTCCCTGCCGCGCGCGCGATCTTGCCACCGGCCTGCGGCTTCATTTCGATGTTGTGAACGATGGTGCCGACCGGGATCGCCGCCAGCGGCATCGCATTCCCGGGCTTGATATCGACGCGCGAGCCCGACACCACCTGGTCGCCCGCGCGCAACCGCTGCGGCGCGATGATATAGGCCAGTTCGCCGTCCTGGTACTTGATCAGCGCGATGAAGGCGCTGCGGTTCGGATCGTATTCCAGCCGCTCCACCGTCGCCGGCACGTCGAACTTCCTGCGTTTGAAGTCGACGTAGCGATACGACTGCTTGTGTCCGCCGCCGCGGAACCGCACCGATGTGTGCCCGTGATTGTTGCGCCCGCCGGAGCTGCTCTTGCCCTCGGTCAGCGCCTTGACCGGCTTGCCCTTCCACAAATCGGAACGGTCGATCAGCACCGTGCCGCGCAGGCTCGCCGTGACCGGATTGAATTGTCTCAGTGCCATCCTGCGCCTGCCTTATGCCAGCCCGGCGGTGAAATCGATTTCGTTGCCCTCGGCGAGCCGCACGAACGCCTTCTTCAGGTCCGAACGCCGGCCGGGCCGCCCCTTGAACCGCTTGGTCTTGCCCTTCTGCACCAGCGTGTTCACCGCGACGACCTTCACGTTGAACACACCTTCCACCGCCTGCTTGATCTGCGGCTTGGTGGCATCGAGCGCGACGCGGAACATGTATTGCCGGTGTTGCGACACCGCGGTCGACTTCTCCGTAATCATCGGATTCCGGATCAGCGCATACATTTGCTCCCGCGAGAGAGTCGGTTTGCGCGGCCGGGCGGGTTGGGTCTCGCTCATACCGCGTCTCCTTCAGGTGCCGCTTCAGCTTCGGATGCTGCTTCGGCTGCTGCGTCGGCTGCTGGCGCCGCTGCGATTTCCGATGCCGGCTCCACGACCGGCGCCGCCTCGGGTGCCGCTACCGTCTCCGCCGCTGCCGGCGAGATGCCGCTCTCCGGCAGCGACTCGGGCTCGACCGCAGCGCTGCCGTGCTTGCCGTTCAAACGCTGCGTCAGTCCCGCAACGCCGGCGGTGGTGATGGCCAGCACGTCGTGGCGCAGGATGTCATAGACATTCGCGCCGACCGTCGGCAGCACATCGATGCCCGGGATGTTGCGGCTGGCGCGCAGGAAACCGGCATCCACCACCCCATCCACAATCAACGCCGATTGCCAGCCCAATGCGCGGAACTTTTTCGCCAGCTCGCCGGTCCTGCCGGTGCCCCCGGTGCTGTCCAGCACGACCAGCTTGCCGTCGGCCAGCTTCTGCGACAGCGCCGAGATCAGCCCCAGCCGCCGCACCTTCTTGTTCAAACTATAGGCGTGCGAATGCGGCACCGGACCATGGACGATGCCGCCGCCGCGGAACTGCGGCGCGCGCAGGCTGCCCTGCCGCGCATTGCCGGTGCCCTTCTGCCGGTACGGCTTCTTCGTGGTACCCGAAACGTCATTCAGGCCCTTGGTGCTGTGCGTGCCTGCCCTGCGCTTGGCCAGTTGCCAGTGCACGACGCGCGCCATGATGTCCGCACGCGGCGTGGCGGCGAATATCTCGTCCGGCAGCTCGGCGTTGCCGGCGCTGGCCTTGTCCAGAGTGGTGACCTCGACCTGCATGTCTGCGCCCGCCCTCAGCTTGCCGCCGCGTCCGCGGTCGCTTGCCGCGAACCGACCAGCGCGGCAGGGAACGGCGCATCCGCCGGCCGCGCCCGCTTGATGGCGTCGCGCACGAGGACGAAGCTGTTCTTCGCCCCCGGAATGGCGCCCTTGATCATCAACAGGCCCTTCTCCGCATCGACGGCAGCCACTTCGAGATTCAGCGTGGTGATCCGCTCGACCCCGAGATGGCCAGCCATCTTCTTGTTTTTGAATGTCTTGCCGGGATCCTGCCGGTTACCCGTCGAGCCATGGCTGCGATGGCTGATGGACACGCCGTGGCTGGCTTCCAACCCGGAGAAATTCCATCGCTTCATGGCACCGGCGAAGCTCTTGCCTTTCGACGTGCCGCACACGTCCACCTTCTGGCCCACGGCGAAATGCGCCGCCGAAAGCGTCGCGCCGGGTTCGAGCAATGCGTCCGGGGCGACGCGGAATTCCGCCAGCTTCGCCTTCGGCTCGACTTTGGCTTTCGCGAAATGCCCGCGGTTGGACTTGGCGACGTTCTTCACCTTCGCCTTGCCCCAGCCGAGCTGCACCGCGGTGTAGCCGTCGGTCTCCTCGGTGCGCACGGCGACCACCTGCAACCCGTCGAGGTGCAGCACGGTGACCGGCACATGCGAGCCGTCGTCGCGGAAGATCCGGGTCATGCCCAGCTTTTTCGCCAGCAATCCGGTTCGCGGGGGAATCACGGTGGTTGCCATGGCTTCAGATCTTGATCTCAACGTCCACGCCGGCGGCGAGGTCGAGTTTCATCAGCGCATCCACCGTCTGCGGCGTCGGCTCGACGATGTCGAGCAATCGCCGATGCGTGCGGATTTCAAATTGCTCGCGGCTCTTCTTGTCCACGTGCGGCGAGCGGTTGACGGTGAAGCGTTCGATATCGGTGGGCAGCGGGATTGGGCCGCGGACCCGTGCACCCGTGCGCTTGGCCGTGTTCACGATCTCCTTCGTGCTGTTGTCCAGCACGCGGTGATC
>DATJNA010000113.1:0-24056 GCA_035508435.1 Acetobacteraceae bacterium
GGGATGTAGCCCATGCCGAACCCTAACGGCTTGAGCCGCGCTTCGCTCAACCGCGCGAAGCCCCGCGCCGCCACGCTGATCAGGTGTCCAGGCGTGGACAGTACGTCCCTCTCCATAGCGACCTCTTGCATAGGCACCTATTTTGATGCATAGGGGACAATACAACACCCAGCTTGCCCGGAGCAATCGGGGCGGTCGCGTGCCGGCAATCACCGAAAAGATGGACTATGGCAAATAATGACATCGAGGCCTTGAAGCATATCTACGACCGCTTCAATGCCAGGGATATTGACGCCGTTCTCGCCCTCCTCACCGATGACGTGGCATGGGCGAATGGCATGGATGGCGGCCACGTCTTCGGCCGCGAGGCGGTCCGGCAATACTGGACCCGCCAATGGACCATGGTCAGCCCCCACGTCGAGCCGGTGAGCTTCACGCAGGCCGCCGACGGCTCGATCGTCGCCGAGGTTCAGCAGACTGTCCGCGATCTTGCGGGCAGGCCCCTCGAAGGCCAGACACACGGGCTCAGGGACAAGACGGTTGGGCACATCTTTCGCCTGCACAACGGCAAGGTCACACGCTTCGACATCCGCGACTGAGGGTTGTTGGCAGAACACTGCGGCGTTCCGCCTGCCAAACAACGGCGACCCGACGCCGCGCCACGATGCCGCCGGCAGGCAGCGCTATCGCCGCTCGCCGGTGACCAATTGCCGCGCGATGCTCCCCAGCTCGGTGAAATCCCGTGCCACTGCCGCCGCGCCCTCGGCCATGGCCGCGGGACCATACCCCCAGGCGGCGAACACGCACGGCACGCCCGCCCCGCTTGCGGCCAGCACATCATTGCGATGGTCGCCCGCCATCACCGCGCAGGCTTGCTCGCCGCCCGCCGCTTGCAATGTCGCGAGCAAGTGGGCCGGGTCGGGCTTGCGCACCGGGAAGCTGTCCCCTGCCCCGACGGCCGAGAACAGGGGCGCCAGGCCGACCGCGGCGAGCAGGGCATGGGTCGCGGCGGCCGGCTTGTTGGTGCACACCGCCAGCCGCCAGCCTTCGGCGATCAGCCCCGCCAGCGTCTCCGGCACGCCGGGAAACGCCACGCTCTCCACCGCGACATGGGCGGTGTAGTCGGCAGAATAGGCGGCCACCGCGTCCGGATCGAACCCCTGCCCCCGCGCCGCCAGCGCCCGTTCCACCAGCTTCGCCACACCGTCACCCACCATGGCCTTGGTCGCCGCCAGCGTGAACGGCGCGAGGCCGCGCGCGGCCATCAGCCGGTTCATCGCGGCGGCGAGGTCCGGCACCGTGTCCACCAGCGTGCCGTCCAGATCGAGCAATAGGGTCGGGGTCAGGATGTTGCACTCCGCAATGCGAATTGAACCTGTAGCATAACGGGAAACTTTGACATGCTATTGGTCGCGCCGCTACGTCGAGGTGGGGTCCGTGCTGCAACCATCGCAAGGGAGAGCCATGCAGGCAACCGCCGTTATCCTGGCCGCCGGATTTGGAACGCGCATGAAATCCGCGGTTCCCAAGACGCTGCACCGCATCGCCGGCCGCTCCATGCTGCGCCACCTGCTCTCGAGCTGCGAGCAAGTGTTCGATCGCATCGTGGTCGTGGTCGGCCCAGGGATGGAGGCGGTGCAGCGGGAAGCCGCGCCGCATCCCTGCGTGGTGCAGCAGGAACGCCTGGGCACGGCGCACGCCGCCCTCACGGCCGTCGAGCATTTCGGTGACGGCGAGGTCGCGGTGCTCTACGCCGACAATCCGCTGGTCCGCCCCGAGACGCTGCGCCAACTGCGGCAACGCCGCCAGAGCGGCAACGTGCGACTCGCCTCGCTCGCCTTCCGTGCCGCCGATCCCGGCCGCTACGGCCGGGTGATGGCACGGCACGGCATCGTGCAGCGCATCGTCGAATGGGCCGACGCCACTGACGAGGTGCGCGCGATCGACCTGTGCAATGCCGGAGCGTTGTGCGCAAGCGCCGCCGACATGCGGCGCTGGCTGCAAGCGATCCGTGCCGACAATGCGAGGCGCGAGTACTACCTCACCGACGCGGTCGCCCTGGCGGTTGGCGAGGGGTTGACCGTCGCGGTGGTGGAAGCGCCGGAGCAAGAACTGGCCGGCATCAACTCCCGCGTCGAACTGGCCGCGGCGGAGGCGGTGGTGCAGTCCTGGCTGCGCACCGCGGCGATGGAGGCCGGGGTGACGATGATCGACCCCGGCTCTGTCTTCTTGTCCGCCGACACGCAACTCGCGCCGGACGTCACGATCGAGCCGAATGTCGTGTTCGGCGCGGGGGTGAGCGTTGGCACCGGCGCGCTGATCCGCTCGTTCACCCACATGGACAATTGCCGCATCGGCCCCGGCTGCATCGTCGGCCCGCACGCGCGGCTGCGCCCGGGCACGGAACTCGATGCCAACGTCTATGTCGGCAATTTCGTCGAGGTGAAGGGATCGCATCTCCGTTCCGGCGTGAAGGCGCCTCACCTGACCTATCTCGGCGATGCCGAGGTGGGCGAGGCGACCAATGTCGGCGCCGGCACGATCACCTGCAATTACGATGGCAGCGCCAAACATCGCACCAGCATCGGCGCGCGGGCCTTCATCGGCTCCGACGTGACCCTGGTGGCGCCAGTGAGCGTCGGCGACGGTGCCTTCATCGCCGCCGGCAGCACAATCACGGACGATGTCGCGGCCGATGCCTTCGCGGTTGCGCGCGGCCGGCAGGCGACCAAACCCGGCCGCGCGGCGGGGATGCGGGTGGCGAAAGGGGGCAAGCACTGATGTGTGGCATCGTGGGGGTGATCGGCCGGCAGCCGGCCGCGGACGTGATCGTGGAGGCGCTGCGCCGGCTGGAATATCGCGGCTATGACAGCGCCGGCGTCGCCACGCTGGTGAACGGCCATATCGAACGCCGCCGCGCCGAGGGCAAACTCTCCAATCTGGTGACCGTGCTGGCGCGTTCGCCGCTGACCGGCACCACCGGCATCGGCCACACGCGCTGGGCGACGCATGGCGCGCCGACCGAGAACAACGCGCACCCGCACGGCACGGCGCGCGTCTCCGTGGTGCATAACGGCATCATCGAGAACCACGCCGAGCTGCGGGCAGAACTGGAAGCGGCGGGGCAGGAGTTCAGCACCGAGACCGATACGGAAACGGTGGCGCAGCTTGTCGATTTGAATTTGCAGCACGGCATGACGCCGGTGGAAGCGGCGGGCGCGGCATTCCGACGGCTGGAAGGCGCCTATGCGCTGGCGATGATCTTCGCCGGCTATCCAGAACTGATGATCGGCGCACAACACGGCGCGCCGCTCGCGGTGGGGTTCGGCGAGGACGAGATGTTCTTCGGCTCCGACGGCCTGGCGCTCGCACCGCTGACCCGGCGCATTGCCTATCTGCACGACGGCGACTGGGCGGTGGTGGACCGCCAGGGGGCGCACTTCTTCGATACCGACGGCCGCGCAATCGAACGCGAGGTGAAGCTGACACGGCTGACCGGGGCAGCGATCGGCAAGGGCAATTTCCGCCATTTCATGGAGAAGGAGTTGCACGAGCATCCGCAGGTGATCGGCGACACGCTGCATCGGATGGTGACGCCGGCGACGCGTGCGGTGGCGCTGCCGGCGCTGCCGTTCGACTTCGCGTCGGTACCGCGGATCACAGTGTCGGCCTGCGGCAGCGCGTTCTATGCCGGGCTGGTCGGGCGCTGGTGGTTCGAGTCGATGGCGCGCATCCCGACCGACGGCGACGTGGCGAGCGAGTTTCGCTACCGCACCCCGCCGCTGCCCGAGGGCGGCCTGGGGCTGCTGGTGTCGCAGTCGGGCGAGACCGCCGATACGCTGGCGGCGCTGCGCTACATGCGCGAGCATGGCCAGCAGGTGCTGTCGATTTTGAACGTGCCCGAGAGCAGCATGGCGCGCGAGAGCGACGCCGTGCTCGAGACGGTGGCCGGGCCGGAAATCGGTGTTGCCAGCACCAAGGCATTCACGGCGCAGCTCTCGGTGCTGGCGTGCCTGGCGCTGGCGGCGGGACGGGCCCGAGGTGCCATCACCGCCGCCGAGGAAGCGGCGATGACCCATGCGCTGCTGGAAGTGCCGAGCCGGGCGGCGGAAGTGCTGGAGAACGATGCGGCCATCCAGCACATCGCGCATCGCGTCGCTGCCGCGCGCGACGTGTTGTACCTCGGGCGCGGCAACTGCTATCCGATCGCGCTCGAGGGTGCGCTGAAGCTGAAGGAGATCAGCTACATCCACGCCGAGGGTTACGCCGCTGGCGAAATGAAGCACGGCCCGATCGCGCTGATCGATCCCGCCGTGCCGGTGATCGCGATCGTGCCATCGGGGCCATTGTTCGAGAAGACCGCGTCGAATTTGCAGGAGGCCGCGGCGCGCGGCGGCCAGGTGATCGTGTTCAGCGACGCCCAGGGCGCGGCCAAGCTGCGCGGCATCGCGGCGGAGACGGTGGTGCTGCCCGCGGTCGATCCGTTCGTTGCGCCGATCCTGTACGCGATCCCGGTGCAGGTGCTGGCCTATCAGGTGGCGGTGCTGAAGGGTACCGATGTGGACCAGCCGCGCAACCTGGCAAAGTCCGTGACGGTGGAATAGCCTTCGGGACTGAGAGTCTCCCTCGCGTGCGATGTGATGGATATGCGCAAGGGGATGGTCGGTCTTGCTATGCTGCTGCAGCCGACACTCAAAGCGGACCGAGACTGCCACGACGGGATCGCGTCGTGCGGGGCCGGCTCGCAACCAAGGCGTACTGCTCCGCGCCACTACGGACTTACCAGCCAACGCCGCTTGGCTTGTCAACATCCGGACGCCAGCAACGCGCTGCTTCGCCGGAGTGCCGTCACCCTCCCACGCGGCGGGCAACGAGGGAGATTGGCATTACTCCCGCTGCAACCCCACCGGCGCGTTGCGCCGGTTTTGCTCGGCAATCGCCAGCAACGGTGGCGCAAAGCAGGGGCGTTCGACGTACCGCCCCGCCCCGCAAACCGTGCGCAGATCGCCATCGGTCCACACAAGCTTTCCCTGGCTGATCGTGTGCCTCGCCAGACCGGTCACTTCCATGCCTTCGTAAATATTGAAATCGACATTCTGGTGATGGGTCTTCACCGAGATCGTCCGGCTCGCCTGCGCGTCCCACACCACAAGGTCGGCATCTGCGCCCACCTGGACCGACCCCTTGCGCGGATACAGGTTGAAGATCTGTGCCGCGTTGGTGGACGTGACGCGCACGAATTCGTTCCGCGTCAGCCGCCCGGTGCCGACGCCGTGGTGCCACAGCACGCTCATGCGGTCCTCGATGCCGCCGGTGCCGTTCGGGATGCGGGTAAAGTCATCGCGGCCCATCGCCTTCTGCGGCGCGCAGAAGCAGCAATGATCGGTCGCCGTCGTCTGCAACTGCCCTGATACCAGGCCCGCCCACAATGCCTGCTGGTGATGCTTCGCCCGGAATGGTGGACTCATCACATACGCTGCCGCGGTCGCCCAGTCGTTGGTCTGGTACACGCTCTCATCGATCAGCAAATGCTGCGCCAGCACTTCGCCATACACGCGGTGCCCCTTGGCGCGGGCCCGCGCGATCGCCTCCGTCGCCTCGGCGGTGGAGACATGCACGATGTAGATCGGCGCGCCGAGTATCCCGGCGATGGCAATCACCCGGTTGGCCGCCTCGCCTTCCACTGCCGGCGGACGCGACAGCGCGTGACCCTCCGGCCCGGTAATGCCGGCGGCCATCAGCTTGCGCTGCAGATGGAACACCGCGTCGCCGTTCTCGGCATGGACGTTGCAGATGGCACCAAGCTCAAGCGCGCGGCCGATGGAGTGCAGCAGCACTTCGTCATCCACCATGATCGCGCCCTTGTAGGCCATGAAATGCTTGAAGCTGTTGACGCCATGCTCGCGCGTCAGGATGCCCATCTCCTGCTTCACCTGGTCCGACCACCAGGTGACCGCGACATGAAACCCGTAATCCGCAGCCGCTTTCTCCGACTTCGCCCGCCAGGCGCGCCACGACTCGATCAACGACACACCGGGATTGGGAATCACGAAATCGATGATGCTGGTGGTGCCGCCAGCCACGCCGGCAGAGGTGCCGGTGAAAAAATCCTCGCTTGCCGTGGTGCCCATGAAGGGCAGCTCCATATGGGTGTGCGGATCGATGCCGCCAGGCATCACCAGCATGCCGCCGGCATCGACGATCTCGGTCCCGGCCGGCGCTTCCAGCGCGGCGCCGATGGCCACGATCGCGCCGTCCTGGCACAGTACGTCCGCACGGACGGTGTTATCGGCGGTTATGATTGTTCCACCACGCACCAGCAATGTCATGCCGACCTCCTGCGTCTTGTTGATGGCATGCGTACCCCGCAGCCTTTCAGCACCAATGTCACGACCGTTTCGGTCGCCACCGCGAACTCAGCGTCATCCAGCGCAACCTCGCCCAGCACGGCACGGATTTGCACGTCGAAGTCGGCATAGGTCTGGGTCATCGCCCAGATGCAGAACAATAGATGCACCGGATGAATCGGGTCCATCAGCCCGGCTTCGCCCCAACCGGCGATGACCGGGGCCAGCTCCTCGACGCGCCGCCGCAGCTCCAGGCCGAGATAGTGCATGATGCGCGGCGCGCCCCGCAGCAGCTCGCCCGCGAAGATGCGCGACGCCTGCGGGCGCGCGCGCGAATGCGCCAGCTTGGCACGCACATAGCCGCCGAGGCCCTCGGCGGGATGGCGATCGGGCGTGATCCAGGTCGCGGCATCCTGCAGCCACATCGCCAGGATGCCTTCCAGGACAGCGCGGTACAGCCGCTCCTTGGTGCCGAAATAGTAGTGCAGGTTGGCCTTCGGCAGACCGGCCGCGGCCGCCAGTTGCGCCATGGTGGCGCCGTCGAACCCGTACTGGGCAAATACGCCCTCGGCCGCCGCCAGGATTTGCTCGACGCTCGTCTGCCTGATCGATAAGATGCCGGTATCCATTTTAGGCAGATGCCATTTCCGAAATGTGGTACTGCTCAACAATCGAACATTCCTGTCCGGTCAGTCAAGAAATGCGTTGACAGCACCGCCAGCCCTGCCCTTAGCTTCGCCTCCGTCGCCGCGAGGGAGGCTGGCAGTGCGCGAGATCGGCGATATCGAAGCAGGCCGGCTGGACGCCGCTTCGCTCGCCGCCAATTTCGCCGATGCACATCCGCCGCTGACACCGGCGCAGGCCGTGGTCGAATCCAACCGCTGTTATTTCTGCTACGACGCCCCCTGCGTCGAAGCCTGTCCCACCGGCATCGACATCCCCGGCTTCATCCGCAAGATCGGCACCGGGAATCGGCGCGGATCGGCGCAGACCATCCTCGAGGCGAACATCTTCGGCGGCAGTTGTGCCCGCGTCTGCCCGACCGAGGAACTGTGCGAGCAAGCCTGCGTGCATACGGCACAGGAGGGCAAGCCGATCCAGATCGGCGCCTTGCAGCGCCATGCCGTGGACTGGCTGATGGCGCACGGCATCCCGGCGTTCACCCGCGCGGCGCCGACCGGCAGGCGCGTGGCTGTGGTGGGCGCGGGTCCGGCAGGTCTGGCGTGCGCGCATGCGCTGGCGCTGCAAGGCCACGACGTGACCATGCTGGAGGCACGGCCGAAGCCCGGTGGCCTGAATGAATATGGCATCGCCGCCTACAAGGTTCCTGATGAATACGCGCAACGCGAGATCGCATTCATCCTCTCGATCGGCGGCATCGACATCGAATATGGCAAGGCGCTGGGCCGTGACATCACGCTGGACTCGCTGCGGCAGGAATTCGATGCCGTGTTCCTGGGGATGGGCCAGTCCGCCGTGAAGGCGCTGGACCTTGCCGGCGAAACGCTGCACGGGGTGCGCGATGCGATCGATTTCATCGCCGAGTTGCGGCAGTCGCCAAAGGCCATGGTGGCCGTCGGGCGGCGCGTGGTGGTGATCGGCGGCGGCAACACCGCGATCGATGCGGCGACTCAGGCGCGCTTGCTCGGGTCGGAGGACGTTACCATCGTGTATCGGCGCGGCCCGGAGCACATGGCGGCAACGGACAAGGAGCAAGCCTGGGCGCAGACCCACGATGTGCGGCTCAGGCATTGGGCGGCGCCGGTGCGGCTGATCTCCGGCACCGGCGCACACGGCCAGGACGTCGCCGGCGTCGAGTTCGTGCGGACGATGCTGGATGCCGGGGGACGCCTGGCGCTGACACCGCACCGCTTCGTGCTGCCCGCCGACATGGTGCTGAAGGCGATCGGCCAAAGTCTTGCGCCCGGTTCGGTGGGAGAGATGCCGGTGATACGCGACGGGCGGATCGTGGTGGACGCCGATCGGCGCACCTCATTGCCCAACGTCTATGCCGGTGGCGACTGCATCGCCGGCGCCGATCTGACGGTGGTTGCCGTGCAGGATGGCAAGCTCGCCGCGGCGGCGATCCATCGTGAACTGAGCGGAGGCATGTGATGGCCGATCTGCGCACCAGCTTCGCCGGCATCAGATCGCCCAATCCGTTCTGGCTGGCCTCCGCGCCGCCGACCGACAAGGCGTATAACGTCGCACGCGCGTTCAAGGCGGGCTGGGGCGGCGTGGTGTGGAAGACCCTCGGCGAGGACCCGCCAATCGTCAACACCGCCAGCCGCTATGGCGCCGTCAGCTATAACGGCGCCCGGATCGCCGGCTTCAGCAATATCGAGCTGATCACCGATCGCCCGCTGCAACTGAACCTCGACGAGATCAAGGCGATCAAACGCGACTGGCCGGATCGCGCCGTGGTCGTCAGCCTGATGGTGCCATGCGCGGAACAAAGCTGGCAGCGCATCCTGGCGCTGGTGGAAGCCACCGGCTGCGACGGCGTGGAACTGAATTTCGGCTGCCCGCACGGAATGTCGGAACGCGAAATGGGTTCGGCGGTCGGCCAAGTCCCGGCCTATGTGGAGATGGTGACCCGCTGGTGCAAGCAGCACACACGCCTGCCGGTGATCGTGAAATTGACTCCGAACGTCACCGACATCCTTGCGCCGGCGGCGGCGGCACAACGTGGCGGGGCAGACGGCGTCTCATTGATCAACACGGTGCAGTCGATCACCGGCGTCGACCTGGACCTGATGGCACCGGAGCCGGTGGTGGACGGCAAAGGCACGCATGGCGGCTATTGCGGTCCGGCGGTGAAGCCGATCGCGCTGCGCATGGTGGCGGAGATCGCGCGCGCCATGCCGGACCTGCCGCTATCAGGGATCGGCGGCATTGCCACGTGGCGCGACGCGGCGGAGTTCATCGCGCTGGGCGCACAGAACATCCAGGTCTGCACCGCCGCTATGCATCACGGGTTCAAGATCGTCGACGACATGATCGACGGCCTGTCGAACTGGTTGGACGCGAAGGGATACCAATCGGTCGCCGCAGTGCACGGCCGGGCGGTGGCGAATTTCGTGCATTGGCACGACCTGAATCTGAACTATCGCATCGTCGCGCGCATCGACCAGTCGCTGTGCATCAAATGCGGCCTTTGTCATATCGGCTGCGAGGACACCTCGCATCAGGCGATCGCCGCGCTGCGCGTGGATGGGCAGCGGCGCTACGAAGTGATCGACGCCGCGTGCGTCGGCTGCAATCTGTGCTACTTGGCATGCCCCGTGGAGGGGTGCATCACCATGGTGAAGCAGGAGAGTTCGGCTGGCGTGTTGACCTGGGAACACCACCCCAACAATCCGCTGCGCCAGGAGCCGGTGGCGTGATGTGGCCTCCGTCGCCATGGCGGGGCTTGATCCGGCCATCCAACCGAGCCGGCCGGGTGCATCGCAACGATGCACGCCTCGCCCGATCCTGCGCCGATGGCCCGCTCAGGCCCGGCCAGGACGAACCACGCATCCGCCATCACGCAAGCGCCGAGAGCCAGCCATGAGCGGACCCAACCCCATCGTCCCGGCCGGCAACATCGCGATCGACGGCGACCGGCTGTGGCACACGATCATGGAAACCGCGCAGGTCGGTGCCACGCCCAAGGGCGGCATCTGCCGGTTGACGCTGACCGACCTGGATCGCGCGGTACGCGACTGGTTCCGCGCCAAATGCGAAGCCGCCGGCTGCACCGTGACGATCGACGACATGGGCAACATCTTTGCCCGCCGTCCCGGCCGCGATCCGTCGTTGCCGCCCATCGCCATCGGCAGCCACCTCGATACCCAGCCGACCGGCGGCAAGTATGACGGCATCATTGGCGTGCTGTCCGGCCTTGAGGTGCTGCGCACGCTGAACGATCAGGGTTACGAAACCAATGCGCCGATCGAGGTGATCGACTGGACCAACGAGGAAGGCAGCCGCTTCGCCCCGGCAATGTTGTCGTCGGGCGTGTTCGCCGGCGTGTTCGACACTGCGTTCGCGTATTCTCGCGAGGATCGCAGCGGCGCGAAATTCGGCGAAGAGCTGGCGCGGATCGGCTATCGGGGCGACGTGCCCTGCGGCTCGCACAAGCTCGGCGCGCATTTCGAAATCCATATCGAGCAAGGCCCGATCCTGGAGGATGAGGCAAAGACGATCGGCGTGGTTACCGGCGTACAGGGGATGCGTTGGTACGAGGTAACGGTGACCGGGACCGAAGGCCATGCCGGCGCCACGCCGATGCGTCTGCGGCGCAACGCACTGCTTGCCGCGAGCCGCATGGTCGCTGCGATCGACGCGATCGGTTGGACTCATGCGCCGGATGCCGTTGCGACGGTCGGCCTGCTGGAGAACCGCCCGAACAGTCGGAATGTCGTGCCGGGATCGGTGTTTTTCACTGTCGATCTGCGGCATCCGAGCGATGCCGTGGTCACCGCGATGGAAGCCGAGATGCGCTCGGAACTGGCGCGCATCGCCGCTGACGGCAATGTTGAGACCGCTGTCGAATGCGTCTGGGATTCACCCGCGGTGCGATTCGATCCGGACTGCATTGCCGCGGTGCGCCGCGCGTCGGAAGCCGCGGGTTATGGCCACCGCGATATCGTCTCCGGCGCCGGGCATGATTCCGCCTATATCGCGCGCGTGGTGCCCACGACGATGGTGTTCGTGCCATGCGAGAAGGGGCTCAGCCACAACGAAGCAGAGCATGCCGAGAAGGCCGACGTGATTGCCGGCGCCAATGTGCTGCTGCGCGCGGTGCTGGAAACCGACCAACGCCTGGCAGACCGTGCGGGCCGTGGCGCCTGAGGCGCCGAGCTGGCCGGATTTCCAGGCCCTGCCACCCGCGGCAGAGCAATCCTCGGCATCGAACATCGGTGAAACGGTCATCGCGGCACAAGACCTCGGTGTGACCTTTGCTGCCCATGGCCACGAAACCGTCGCACTGACTGGCGTGAGCCTGGCGATTTGCAAAGGTGAGTTCGTGTCGCTGATCGGTCCGTCCGGTTGTGGCAAGACCACCTTGCTGCGCCTGATCGCCGATCTGACGCAGGCGACCAGCGGCAGCCTGACCGTGAATGGCATGACGCCGGCGGAAGCGCGGCGGAAGCGCGCCTATGGTTACGTGTTCCAGGCGCCGGCGCTGTACCCGTGGCGCAACGTCGAGCGCAATGTGATGCTGCCGCTGGAGGTTATCGGCCTGGCACGCGAGGAGAGGCAGCGGCGCGCCACGCGCGTGCTGGAGCTTGTCGGCCTCACTGACTTCCGCCGGCGGTTTCCCTGGCAGTTGTCGGGGGGCATGCAACAGCGCGCCTCGATTGCCCGTGCACTGAGCTTCGAACCACCTCTTCTGCTGATGGACGAGCCGTTCGGGGCACTCGATGAGATCACCCGTGACGGGCTGACGCTGCACCTCCATCAACTATGGCGCCGCACCGGTTTGACTGCGATTTTCGTCACCCACTCGGTGCCCGAGGCGGTGTTCCTCTCCACTCGCGTCGTCGTGATGTCGTCGCGGCCGGGGCGCGTGGTGGCGGTGATCGACTGCGACCTGCCGCGGGAACGCGATCTGGACGTGCGGGAATCGCCGCGATTCCTGTCGGTCGCGCATGACGTGCGCGCGGCTTTGCGCGCGGGGCACGCGGATGTGTAAGCATGCAGGAGAGCAGGTTTGATGCCCCGCGTCGTGCCCCTGCTGTGCGTACTCGCCGTGGTCATCGCGGTTTGGTTCGCCGCGTCGGTGCCGATGAACTGGTCGCAAGCGCAGGCGCTCGCGGACGATAACGCGTCCTGGACCGACATCGCTGCCGCGACGCAATCGCTCGATCGTCCGCTGCTGCCAACGCCGGCACAGGTCGCCGGCAACATGGTCACCACGCTGGTCGGCTACCCGATCACCTCGCCCCGCAGCCTGCTGCACCATGCGCTGGTTACCACTTGGGAATCCTTGTTCGGCTTCGTTATTTCGCTGGCAGCGGGCATCGTTCTGGCGATCGGCATCGTGCACGTCCGCACGCTGGACCGCGCCTTGATGCCGTGGCTCGTCGCCAGCCAGGCTATTCCGGTGCTGGCGATCGCACCGATGGTCGTCGTCGTGCTCGGCAATATCGGTCTGACAGGCGTGTTGCCAAAGGCACTGATCGCCGGCTGGCTCAGCTTCTTTCCGATTGCCACCGGCATGGTGAAGGGCTTGCGCTCCTCCGACGTGATGCAGCGCGACTTGCTGCACACCTACAACGCCACCACCGCGCAGGTGTTCGCAAAACTTCGCTGGCCCGCATCGATGTCGTTTCTGTTTCCCGCGATGAAGGTCGCCGCGCCGCTGGCCCTGGTGGGTGCGATCGTTGCCGAACTGCCGACCGGCGCCCAGGCGGGCCTCGGTGCGCGGTTGCTGACCGGCTCCTATTACGGGCTGACGCTGCAAATCTGGTCGGCGTTGCTGATGGCGGCATTGCTTGCCACGCTCGCGATCGGTCTGGTCGATGCCGCGCAAGCCGTGCTGGTGCGCTGCCGAGGCGGCCGCCTGTGAGCACCACCATGCTGCTGGTGCTGTCGCTGCTGATGGGTGGCGTCGCGCTGGTGTTGCTGGCGCGCGGCGACGCCGCGCCACGCCGCATCGCCACACCCATCGTGTTCGGCCTGCTTGTGCTCTGGCTCTGGCAACTCGCCTGTGTGGGCTACCACGTGCCGTTCGTGCTGCTGCCGCCGCCGTCCGACATCGGCGTCGCAATCGCGACGCACCTGCCGATGCTGGCGGCCGATTTCCGCCAGACTGTGCTGCGTTCCGTCATTCCCGGCTGGCTGATCGGCAGCGGCGCGGGATTGCTTGCCGCCATCGCGCTGGATGGATCGCCGTTCCTCCGCCGCGGCGTGCTGCCGCTCGGCAGCCTGGTCAGCGCCATGCCGATCGTCGGCATCGCGCCCATCATGGTGATGTGGTTCGGGTTCGATTGGCAGTCGAAAGCCGCGGTCGTGGTGGCAATGACGTTCTTTCCGATGCTGGTGAACGCGGGAGCAGGCCTGGTGCAGACCGGCGCGATGGAAGCCGACCTGATGCGCACGTACGCCGCCGGCTATCGCACCACGCTGCTGAAACTGCGCCTGCCCTCGGCGCTTCCCTTCGTATTCAACGCGCTGAAGCTGAATGCCACGCTGGCCCTGATCGGCGCGATTGTCGCCGAGTTCTTCGGCACACCGATCGTCGGCATGGGCTTTCGCATTTCCACCGAGGCCGCACGGCTCGATCTCGGCGTGGTGTGGGCCGAGATCTTTGTCGCGGCCGCCGTCGGCACGCTCAGCTTTGCCCTGCTCTCATTGCTCGAGCGGGCGGTGACGTTCTGGCACCCATCCTATCACTGACAAGAAAGGGGATACGTTACCATGCGCAGATTGCTCCTTGCCGCGGCAATGGCGCTCGGTCTGTCGGCGGCCGCGCACGCGGCCGATCCGCTGACCCTGCAACTGAAATGGGTCACACAGGCGCAATTCGCCGGCTATTACGTGGCGCAGGCGAAGGGCTTCTACAAAGCCGCGAATCTTGACGTCACGATCAAGCCGGGCGGCCCGGACATCAACCCCGAGCAAGTGATCGCGGGCGGCGGCGCCGATGTCGTGGTGGACTGGATGCCGTCGGCATTGGCCGCGCGCGAGAAAGGCGTGCCGATCGTCAACATAGCGCAGGTGTTCCAGCGCTCCGGCATGGAGCTGACCTGCCGCAAGGACAGCGGCATCAGGTCGCCGGCGGATTTCAAGGGCAAGACGCTGGGTGTCTGGTTTTCCGGCAACGAGTATCCGTTCCTCGCCTGGATGAGCAAACTGCATTTCAGCACCAGCGGCGGTGCCAACGGCGTGACCGTGCTGAAGCAAGGCTTCAACGTCGATCCGCTGTTGCAGAAGCAGGCAGCGTGTATCTCAACCATGACCTACAACGAATACTGGCAATTGATCGAGGCGGGGATGCAGCCGTCGCAACTCGTGGTGTTCAAATACTCCGACGAGGGCGTGGCGACGCTGGAAGACGGCCTCTACGCGAAGCAGGACGAGATCAGCAATCCGGCCATGGCGGACAGGCTTGCGCGCTTCGTGAAGGCCTCGCTGGAGGGCTGGCAATATGCGATGGACCATCAGGCCGAAGCAGTGAAGATCGTACTGGCCAATGACACCACCGGCGCGCAGACCGAAGCCCATCAGAAACGCATGATGTCGGAAATCGCCAAGCTGCTGGTCCCGGATCCGAATGGCCTGGGCTATTTGAACGTCGCCGCCTACAACCGGACGGTCGAGGAGCTGATGGCGGGAGGCTCCGCACCGGTGATCAGCAAGCGGCCGGAAGGCGCCTGGACGCATGCGATCTGGGAAACGGCGTTCGGCAAGCATCCGATCATTGCAAAGTAGACCTCCCCTCCCTTGCGGAGAGGGGTCAACCAGCCGGCAGGGCGGAACGGTCAAACCGCTCTGAATGCGCCTGCCAAACCACTCTCCCTGAACCGCGCCGCCAGGTCGGGTATCGCGGCCGTCAGCACGGGTAACCGGCCGGCGATGCGCTCGCGCAACGCCACGCCCTGGGCCTGCGCATCGCGCAGCACCGCCGCTTCATCGAATGCCACGATGTGGCCATCGCGCATCGCCCACGCGCCATCGACCATCACCGATTGCACATGCTCTGGCCCTGCGTGCTGCACCAGCGCATCGAGTGTTGGCTCGGCCGCCAGGCTGCCGGCATCCGTCGCCCGCAGCAGCACGAGATCCGCAAGCTGCCCGTGGCGGATGCGGCCGACCTTGCCGTGCAAACCCAGCGCCGCCGCCCCGCCATCCGTGGCCGCATCAAACACGGCTGCGGCGGTCGGCCATGTTGCCGGATTGCCGCCGTCGCGGCGCGGCAGCATCAGCGCGAGCCGCATCTGCGAAAAATGATCGTGGCGCCCGCCGGTGTTCGCCGAATCATTGCCGAGCGCGAGACGCACGCCGCTGACAGCGCAAGCGTGCCAGCGCATCACGCCGCTGCCCAGCATCAGATTGCTCGCCGGATTATGGCTGATCGTGACGTTGTGGCGCGCCAGCATCGCCAGGTCGGCGTCATCCAGCCAGACGCCGTGCGCACAGGTGAGCTGTCCTTCCAGCAGGCCCTGGCGCTGCATTTCCGCGACCAGGCCGCCGGGCCAGCGTGCATTCAGCGAAGCCTGGGCGCGCGTTTCCATCAGGTGAGTGTGCACGGCCAGATCGTGCCTATCGCGCAACGTGCGCCACAATGTCCACGCGGCAGGACTGCATCGTTGCGGCGCGTTGGGGCCGAGCTGCACCGTCACGCGGCCCGACCCCGTGCGTGCCGCCTGCACCACTGCCGCGAAGTTGGTGGCATAGGCATCGGCGTCGAGTTGCGGCGGGCCACCAGCCAGCGGCTGCAACTCGGGTGACAGCGGCATATTCAGCAGATCGTAATCCGAGAGATCGTGCAGGAACGGCGCATAGGCGACACGCAGGCCGGAGACTTCGTGCGCGGCAAGTGCGTCAGCGGCGAGATGCACCATCGGCGAATGATCCAGCGTGCCGGTGATGCCGCCGCGAATTCGTTCCGCCGCGCCAAGCAGGATCGCCGCACGCAAGGCGGCACCGTCGAAGGCGCGGCCATACAAGGTCGTGTAGAGCGCCCATAATTCCAACGGCAACGAATTCTCCGTACCGCGCAACAGAGTGCCGTAGCCATGGGCGTGCGCATCGATCAGGCCGGGCATCAGCCATTGGTTCGCGGCGGGCACCACCTCGGCGGCTCGCGCGCGCAATGCGGCGCGGTCTTCCGCCGCCCAGGCGACGGCGGCAACGTGCCGGCCGGCCACCAGCACGCTGGCGGGACGCGGATTTGCCTCCGCGCAGACGAGGGCACCATCGATGCAGATGGGCGGCATCAGGGTTGCTCGGCGAGTTGCTGCAACTGGTGGGTCAAAGTGGCGACCACGAGGGACGCGGCGGGCGACAACGTGCGGCGCTGCGGAATGAACAAGCCGACCCGCAGCTCACGCAATTGCGACGACGCCAATGGTACCCAGACCAGCGCGCCGGTCGCAAGTTCGCGTTGGAAGCCGAGCCGGGTGAGGCACGCCACCGCCAGGCCGCCGCGCAAAATGCCACGCTGGAACTCGATGGAGTTGGACGTGAAGCGTGCGGTTGCCCGGTTGCGGAATGCACCGAACTCGCCTTGTGCATCCGTTGGCGCCGGCAGCGAATCGCTTTGAAAGCTGACGGGATAGGGATCGAGGTCGGTGAACCGGAGGGTCTTGCGGCCGGACAGGGGATGATCCGGCGCCATCACGCAGCCCAGCGGCGCCGGTGCGCTGGCGACGAGGTGCAGCGGCAGCGTGGTCGGCACGACGAAGGTCAGGCCGATCTCTGCCTCGCCGGCGGCAACCGCCGTCAGTGCAACAGCGGGTGCCGCGGCGAGCACGGTGAAGGTGATGACGGGATAGCGCCGCGACACTTCTTCCAACGCGCGGGGGATTACGCTGATCAACAGGCTGTCGAGCGCCGCCAGTCGGACATGGCCGCTGCGGATGCCCTGCAACCCGTCCATCTCCGCCAGCAGTTTGTCGAAGTCCTGCAAGGTTCCCCGGACATGTCGCAGCAGCAGTTCGCCGGCGGGGGTGGGACGCATGCCGGAGGGCAGGCGGTCGAATATGCGCGTGCCAAGATCACGCTCCAATCGCAGCACCTGGCGATTGATCGCCGATGCTGCGACGTTGAGTCGCGTCGAGGCGCGGCGGATCGAGCCGAGACGCGCAATCTCCACGAGATAGCGCAGCGCGGCGGCGTGCAGATTGATGCGGCGGGACGGCGATGCCGCGCGGGGTTCCGCGGCTGCTGCGGGAGACGGCACCGGCGCGGTCCTCTACTCCCGGCATGTCATTGCGAGGCGCCCGGCGTGGCAGCCACCTTGGTCATGCGCATCTGAACACGAACGAGGTTGCTGCGTCGACGCGCTGCTCGCAACGAGATGTCTCGTTACCATTCTCGCAATAACATGTGCGGACTCTCATCGGCCTGTCCAAACCGGAGCACGCTTGTCAAGAAACGCCCGCACGCCTTCCTCGCCGTCCTCCGACGCCAGGCACGCGATCGCCGCCGGCAGGCGCAGCGCCTGCGCCTCCTGCACCGACAACTGCGCCGTGCGCCGCGCGGTCTGCTTGACGGCGCGCAGCGACAGCGGGGCACAGGCGAGAACATCCGCCAGCCAGCGATCGACCGCGGCATCCAGTTCGCCTCCGGGAACCGCTTCGTTGATCAGCCCGTATGCCACTGCGGTCTCGGCGTTGATCCGCTTGCCGGTGAGCATCATGCCCATCGCGCGGCGATAGCCGATCAGTCGCGGCAGCAGCACCATGCCTCCGTCGATCGGCAGGCGGCCGACACGCGGCTCCGGCAGCCCGAACGTCGCATGCGATGCGGCGACGACGATGTCGCAACCGAGCATCATTTCCAGCCCGCCACCGAGCGCATGGCCGTTCACGCGCGCGATCACCGGGATGTCGAGCGTCGTCCGCAACGACAGCCCGCCGAATCCGCTCGGGAGACCGTGCGCCCAGTATTCCACGCCAGTCCGATCGTCGCCGGCCCGCAGGTCGGCACCGGCGCAGAACGCACGCTCACCGGCACCGGTCAGCACGATCGCGCGGACCTCAGGGTCTTTCTCCAGGCGCTGCCAGATCGCTTCCAGTTCATCGGTCGCCACCTGGTCAAGCGCGTTCAGCACGTCGGGCCGATCGATGGTGACGCGCGCGACGTGGCCGGCGACTGCCAGACGGATGGTCATGTCAGCACGCCTTCGGCGCGCAACGCGACGATCGCGCCGGCGTCGTAGCCGAGTTCGGCAAGCACATCGGTCCCGTCGGCGCCAACGCGCGGCGGCGGCAGGCGCAGCGAGAAGCCATCGCCGGACAGGTGCACCGGGGAGCCGATGACGCGCAGGTCGTCGCCGCTGTCCTGCGCCATGGAAAGTTTCATGCCGTTGATCTCGGTCTGCGGATCGTCGAGCGCCGCCAGCAGGTTGCGCACGGGAGCGCACAGGATGTCGCGCGCCTCCAGCGCAGCGATCCAGTTTGCCGTCGAATTGGTCGCGAAATGCGCACGCAACGTGTCATGCAGGGCGGTGCGGTTCCGCATGGCAAGGTCGAATGTGCAGAACCGCGGATCGGCGGAGAGATCGGGCAGGCCGATGGCCAGTGAGATCTCGC
Source organism: Acetobacteraceae bacterium (assembly GCA_035508435.1). Classification (GTDB taxonomy): domain Bacteria; phylum Pseudomonadota; class Alphaproteobacteria; order Acetobacterales; family Acetobacteraceae; genus JASHVB01. Next base: position 18,596 of record DATJNA010000113.1, read on the forward strand.
GCAGCGGGTTCTCCTTGAACGCGCCGACGACGACCAGCGCGCCGTCGGTCGTGGCAAACGCCCCATTATGCGGCAGCGCACCCCAGGAGAAGTCGGTGCCGCGCATCAGTGCCATGGCGGCTTCCTGCATCTGCATCGCCAGCATCGAATCATACAGCGACACCGAGACCATCTGGCCCTTGCCGGTGCGTTCGCGCTGCATCAGGGCGAGCAAAATGCCTTGCACGAGATGCATGCCGGCCGAGTAGTCGGCGAGCGAGGTGGGATAGATGGTCAGCGGGTCGGTGGGATCGCATTTGCGCGCCATCACCCCGCTGAGCGCCTGGGCCAGGATGTCCTGCCCGCCCTTGTGCGCATAGGGGCCGCGCGTGCCGTAACCGGTGCCTTCGGCGTAGATCAGCCGCGGATAGGCCGTGCGCAGCGCTTCATAGCCCAGGCCCATGCGCTGCATCACGCCAGCGCGGAAATTGTTGACGATGACGTCCGCCTTGGCGAGCAAGCGGTGGACGATCTCGATCCCGGCGCGCGATTTCAGATCCAGCGCGATACTGCGCTTGTTGCGGTTGAGGCTACAGAATACCGGGTTCTGCTGGCCGCCGGGATCGTCGCCGATCGACCAGCGGGAGAGGTCGCCGGCGCCGGTGCGCTCGATCTTGATCACGTCGGCGCCGTAGTCGCCCAGCATCTGCGTGGCGCATGGACCCATCATCACCTGGGTGAAGTCGACGACGCGGATGCCGGACAGCGGCTGGGAGTTGATCTCTATGCTCATGCTGCATGCTCTGGTTGGTGTGCGTGTGCCGGGAGCTGATCGCCGGGATCGGCGCCCCGGGCGCGCAGGCGGCGCTGCAGATCGGCGACGCCGATGGTGCGCACCGTGGTGCCGCCCGATAGCGCCATGGTCGCCGCGATGCCGGCCGCTTCGCCCATGGCCATGCAAGGCGGAATTTCGCGCGAAATCTTCTGCGCCTGCGGGGTGGCCGAGTAGTGCCGCCCGGCGACCAGCAATTGCTCTATCTCGCACGGCAGCAGGGCGCGATACGGTGTGTAGTAATCGCGGCCACGGGCGACGCTGTCGGGGAAGCGCACGCGATTGGCGATGTCGGATTTCGTCACGACGTATTCGCCTTGCAGCATGCGGGTCTGCCGCACACCGGTCTGCGGCGCGACATCGACGATGTAGCAATCGGCGAAACCGGGCAGCTTCGCACGCACATGCTCCACCATCGCGTGGATGCGGCGGCGGCCTTCGAATTCTGCTCGGGTCAGATCCGCGACCTTCATGCCGTCGAGGCCGGTCATATGGGGGCAGTTGCACCAGACGATGCCGGGCAGCGGCGTTTTCAGCCACCAGTAATCCCACGAACCGCCGATCACGCGGCGTGCTTCCAGGTCCAGTACGGCGTAGCGCTCGGGTTCTTCGAACTGGAAGCGTTCCGCTTCGTGAGTATCGACGCCACCGAGGCGGAACACCGTGGTGACCATGTACGAATCCTTGGAGAACGCCGCGCCGGCGGAGGCGGCGACGTCGAGATCGCCGGTGGCGTCGATCACCACGTCGCCCATGATTGCTTCGCGACCTTGCTTGCTTTCAACGATGACGCCCGTGATGCGGCCGTCATTGACGATGCTGCCGGCGAAGCTGGAGTGCAGGCGCAGCTCGATGCCGGCTTCCTGCACCATGTCATCGCTGGCGCGTTTCCAGCCGTCGGGATCGAAGGCGACGGCGTAGCAGATCGGGTGCGGCTTGCTGCGCACGTTGAAATCGAACAAACCCCAGCGCGACCATTTGCGATACATAGCCGGGTCGTGGCCGCGCTCATGCTCCGGAGGGTATATCGCAAGCCCGCGTGCGTGCATGCGGTCGACCAGCTCGGCGCAAATGCCGCGCACGGTGATCTCGGCGCCAGAGCACATATCATCGAGCACAAGCACCATGCCGCCGGAAGCGAGGCCGCCGAGATACGGATAGCGCTCGATCAGGCAGACCGATGCGCCCTGCCGGGAGGCGGCAATGGCGGCGCTGAAGCCGGCCGGGCCGCCGCCGACCACCACCACATCGGCACGTGACGCGACCGGAAGGGTGCGGGCCGGTTCGGTATGAGTAGCGGGGAGCATGGGAGACTCCGTGTTGATGCCTTCAGTGCGCGTGCGGCGTGCCACCGCAACATGTCAATGCGGGCAGCGCAGCGACGAAGCAAATCTCGAACGGTCTTGGCTCGATGGACCGTAGGTCCGCACGAACCGGGTTGCTGCGTCGCGGCGCTGCTCGCAATGACATGTTCATGCCGGATGCGGGACCCATCGCACGCAGAGCCGTTCCAGCGTGCGGATGGCCAAAAAGAACAGTACGGAGAATGCCGAGCCGGTAATCACCGTCGCGTACAGTAAGGCGCTGTCGAAGTTGTATGTCGCCTGGATGATCAGTGCGCCGATGCCGACCTGTGAGCCGATCCACTCGCCGACGATTGCGCCAACCACCGAGGTGCTGGCGGCAATTTTCAGTGCCGAGAACAGATAGGGGATGGAGGTGGGCAGGCGCAGGCGAAGGAAGATTTCCCATTTGCGTGCGGAGAGCACGTGCATCAGCTCCATTGCCTGCGGGCTGATCGCTTCAAGGCCGCGCACCATGTTCACCAATGTGGGGAAGAAGCAGATGATCGCCGCAATGGCGATCTTCGGCGCCATGCCATTGCCCAGCAGCAGCACCAGGATCGGCGCCTTCGCCACCACAGGTATGGAGTTGATCAGCACGACGATCGGAAAGAACGCCATTTCGACCCACTTGCGGTGCACGAACAGGATGGCGATGGCGATCGCGATCAGGTTGCCGAGTGCGAAGCCGCTGATCGCCTCGATCATGGTCGGCCACAGATTGGCCAGCAGGACATTGGACTTCTGCGCCATCGTCAGCGCGACGACTTCGGGCGACGGCGCGACGTAGGGTTTCACATCGAACACCGCCACCAGCGCCCACCAGACAAACAGCAGAGCGGCGGCGCCGAGCAGGGGAAGCAGGCGGCGGTGCCAGCGCGCCCATGCCTGTGCCGCAAGCCAGTTCGCACGGGCCGGATCCGCTTCGATGGCGCGCGGCGGCGTGGCGGCCACCGCAGCGGTCAGGCCAAGTTCCTGCGCCATCAGCAGGTCTCCAAAATCGCACGCAAGCGTCCGGCCAGTGCGCCGAATTCGGCGGTATCGCGAATCGAGAGGTGGCGCGGCTCCGGCAGGTCGATCGGCACGATTTCGCGCACACGGCCGGGATGCGAGGAGAGCATCAATACCTGCTGGCCGAGATAGGCGGCCTCGTGAATCGAGTGGGTGACGAAGAGAATTGTGGTGCCGGTCTCGCGCCAGACATGCAACAGCTCGTCGTTCAGGCGGTCGCGCGTGATCTCATCGAGCGCACCGAACGGTTCGTCCATCAGCAGGATGCGTGGATCGCCGAGCAAGGCGCGGGCGATCGCCACGCGCTGACGCATGCCACCGGAGAGTTCGTGCGGCATGGCATGTTCCCAGCCGGACAGGCCAACCAGAGCGAGCAAGTCCTCGGGGCTTCGGCGGACGGTGGAGCGCGCACCGCCGCCCACCTGCAATGGCAGCCGAACGTTGTCGATCGCGCTGCGCCACGCCAGCAGCGTGGAATCCTGGAACACGAAGCCGATGTCGCGGCGGCGCCGCGCGTCGGCAGGAGCGTGGCCAAGCACGCGCACGCTGCCGTTGCTGGGGGCGATAATGTCGGCGACCGCGCGCAGCAGCGTCGATTTGCCGCAGCCGGAGGGACCGAGCAACGTCAAGAAACTGCCCGGTTGCACCGTGAAGCTGATGTCCTCGAGTGCGACAACTTCGCGTTGCGGACTCATGAACCGCACCGTGACGCCGCGCAGCTCGATGGCCGGCGCGTCGGCCAGGTCGGCGGGTTCCGAGAGCAATGCGGCGGACATCAAGGTCAGCCGATCTTCGGCCGCGCCGCGGTCGTGGCGTTGAGGATCTTCAGCGTCATCACTTCATCCAGCTTCGGCGTACGCTTGGTGAACTGGCCCAGCTTGGCCCACAGGTCGATTTGGTCCTGCCAGATCTTGGGATCCATCGCGCCGTAGCCATGCTGCCTGGTGTTCTCGTCGAACGCGTAGTCGAGCATCACATCCGCGGCGGCGCGTTCGTCGGCCTGCACCAGATTTGGATACTGCTTGATCAGCAGCTCGACCGCCTTGTCGCGATTGTTATAGGCATAGCCCCAGCCTTTGGCGCTGGCGCGCAGGAAACGCTGCAGCACGTCGGCGTGTTTCGCCAGCGTGTCGGGCGTGGCGTAGTAGGGATTGGCGTAGAGTTTCACGCCGGCATCCCACAGCCGCAGCGTCACGCGGTCCGGTCCCAGCACCTTCAGCGCGGTGGTGTTGGTGACCCAGCCGGTCACCACATCCACCTGGCCGGTCATGATCGGCATCATGCTTGAGCCGATGGTGACCACCTTCACGTCATCCAGCGTCATGCCGTTCTTCACCAGCAGGGCGCGCAGCAACACTACGCCGGTGGCCTGGATGCCGATGCGCTTGCCCTTCATCTCGGCGACGGTGTGGACCGGGTTCTTGGCCAGAGAGAAGAATGCGTAAGGATGCTTCTGTGCCGACACGGCGAAGCAGCGCACCGGCAGGTCCTGCGATACCGCCAGCATCAGCGACGGGCTGGAGGACACCTGGCCGACCTCGCCATGGCCGGAGGCAACGGTGGCGACGCCGTCATTGTTCGGCCCGCCGGGGACGATGGTGAGGTCCAGCCCCTCCTTGGCGAAATAGCCAAGCTGCGCGGCGGCGACCTCGCCGAGCTGATTGCCGCCGCCAAGCCAGCCGAGCTGCATGGTGACGGGCTGCAACGCGCCGGCAGGGCGGGTGCCGACGGCAATGACGGCGGCCGCGGCGGTGGCGCCACCCAGCAGGGATCGGCGCGACACAAGTGGTTCGGACATGGCTGGCCCCGTCATTTTGCTGCAGTGATTGACTGTGGCACGAACGCCACCATGCAAAATAGTGCCTTCTTTAGTCTTAGGCGATGTCTTTTCGGCAACGGCCAGGACCGCGTCCCGTCTCGGATCACCACCCAAGCGCGGGCGGCAGCCCGACCGGCACGGCAGCGGATGGTTTTGCCGGCTGCTGAATCGACCGGACGACCGCAATCCCACCAATCGCGGCAGCCGGCCGCGGCGTCAGCCGCACGACGTTGCCGGCGTATGATCGCCGCCGCGCTTTACGCCGAGGCCGTGCGGCTGGTGATCCGGCAGCGGGTGGGCAGTCCGGCCGGACTCATGCGACGCTGCATGATGGCTACAACCATGCCGGCGCGCTTTTGGCGCGGATGGAGACGGAACGCATCGTCGGGCCGGCCGACGAGAACAACCGGCATGCGATCCTGATTCGGCAACGGCTCAACCAGCGGAGGAAGTCATGCCGTTCGACGGAAGCAGCAC
>DATJNA010000114.1:0-38598 GCA_035508435.1 Acetobacteraceae bacterium
GTAGAATCCCGCTCGATCAACCCCCAGCGCCTTACAGATATGGTTTGAAATGCGGTCCAGCCAGCCGGTGGGGCGGTGCGTGCCTATACGTTACGATTCCGTGGTATCGTGGCAGCCACTTCGTACGGTGAATAACATGGGCTAGCGTGCCGGCGCCAAACGGTACCGCCGCCATGCGCGCCGATGGGCAGCCTCTGGGCCATCACAATCCTCTGATGCGGAGAATCAATAAACCACACGTTTGCGCGGAACACTCATTCAGAAATTTCTTGTATCTGCAAGGCACAATTCGACTGGCCAATTCCCACCCTCAATCCTATTTGCGTTGTCGTCTTTACTCTTTATGTTTCGGATTAGCTGACATATCCGATCGTCTTGTCGGACGGCATTCTTCACTTCAAGGCCAGGATAGATGATCACGGTGAACCACCCGTCAAGAGGAATTAGATACTTGAGCTTATTTTGCGCATGCTCGGAAAGCGACTGATAATATGCAAACTCGCACGGGTTCGAACTGTCGCGAGGATCAACGACCAATTTTCGTGACACTAGATCATCCTGGTGAATCACTCTCCATTCCGACTCGGCATAGAAATCATAATTGAGAGTCGGTGAGCTATTCATCGATTTGAAGAAGTGAAGTAGCCTCTTATCCCGCAGGTCATGCGCGCAATCTCGAAGAAAATCGTCATTATGACGCTGCGCGTTGCGTCCGAAATAAACCAAAGGGCGACCGCGCCGATCAAACAGGAATGGCCTTTTAACGCCGATACCAAGTCGCCCATATTGCTTCGCATGCCGCATTGACAGAGAAAGCCTCAATTCGGTGAAACAAATCCGGCTCGTCTGCGGAACACAAACGACATCTTCGTCGAAACGAAGGGCGAATCCCGGTTCCTCGGTCATCCACAGGCCAAACTCCAAAATGTCAGAGACTCTGCTGATGTATGCGGCCGCAGCCTTCTTCTCGCCTTCGGCTGTCCATGAATCATACCAGGTCGGATCGTATGTGTTATCAATATCCTTGCCCGTCCAATGAATTAGGAAGTCTGAGTGGATCGCGTAATCGAAGTCCATGGGTCGGTTCCCTTTGGCGGGAGCGAGACGCGCTTTGACCATTCACCCGAGCAAATCGCTCGCACTCATTCTGCCATCGGCCGCACCAGCCGAAGCATGCACACAAATTATCGCCATGTTGCGCCGAGGGTAGGAGAATGGCCGTCTCCAGCGCAACTGCGTGAAGTTCTCCACCCCCGACGACGTAACCATCCAGGTCGGCTCCAACCGCTTCGTCGGCTGGCAGAACGTGACCATCACCCGCTCCTGCGAGTCGATGCCCAACACCTGGTCGCTGACCGCCAGCGCCGAGTTCCTGCAAGGCCCCGCACTGGCCGGAACCCGCCCGGGCCAGCCGTGCCTGATCTACATCGGCTCCGACCTCGTCATCACCGGCAAGATCGACCGCCGCTCCATCCCGATCGACGCGCGCAACCACCAAGTCACCCTCTCGGGCCGCGGCATCACCCGCAACCTGGTCGATTGCTCGGCCGACCTGCTGAACGACCCGGGCATAAGCGGCGGGCAGATCAACGGCGCGAACGCCCTCGACGTGGCGGCCAAGCTCTGCAAGGCGTACGGCATCACTGCCTGTTCGGCTGTCCAAGACCTCGGCATCGCGATCCCGTCGTTCCAGGTGCCGCTGGGCGAGACGCCCTACCAGATCATCGAATCCGTCGCCCGCTACGCCGGCTTCCTGGTCTACGAGGACGTATCCGGCCGCCTCGTGCTGGACCGCATCGGCACCGCGCGGCACGCCTCCGGCTTCACCCTTCCGGGCAACATCGAGGCGATCAACGCCGAGCGCTCCGTCGATGGCCGGTTCTCGACCTACGTGGTGGTCTTCTCCGGCGTCGACCAGACCGCCGACCTGGGCGGCCTGGCCAATCGCCGCGCCACCGTCCTGGACGACACGTTCGGCGAATACCGGCTGCGCATCATCGTCTCGGAGCAAATCGCGCCGACCCCGGCCGGGCACCAGACGATCGACAACGACGCGATCGCCAAACAGCGCGCGAACTGGGAAAAGGCCCGGCGCATCGGCCGCAGCCAGGCCGCGTCGATCACCTGCGATAGCTGGCGCGACGGCGCGGGCACGCTCTGGACGCCGAACCGGCTGGCGACGATCGACGCACCGGCGGCTGATATTGCCAATGCGACGTGGATCATCGGCTCGCTGACGTTCCGCAAGGACAGCAGCGGCACGCACACCGACCTGATCCAGATGCCGCCCGACGCCTTCACCCCGGAGCAAAACCCGCTGAACCTGCTCGACGCGGAGCTGACCAACACGCCGCAGACCGCGCAGTCCCCCGCGCCGCCATCCACCAGCACGCCCCCGTAGCGGCCGGAGGCTGAATGACCACATCTCTCGAAGCGACCGTCGCCATGCTGGCGCGCCAGGTCGTCATGCTGGAACGGCAGGTGAGTGCGCTGATGCTACGCCGAGGCGCACCCTTCGCGCTGGCCCGCACCACGCTGGCGGTGAACGACACCGGGCCGGTGCAGACGGTGCAGGCGCAGCTCGATGCGCTGTCCACGCGCGACAACATACCGGTGCTGTATGGGTTCGGCGTCACCGGCTCGCCGCCGATGGGCACCGACCTGCATCTGGCGTTCCTCGACGGCGACCGGGCGAAGTCCCTGGCGATCGCCGGCGGCAGGTTTCGGCGGGTGGAGTGCCCCGGCCGCCGCATGGCAAGGCTCCACTGTGATCCAAGGTCACTCGGGCGTGGCCAGGACGATCGTTCGGTGTCGCATGCGAAGGTGGCCGTATGCGACACCTCGCGTGCATTCTTCCGGTCGGCCGACCCGACCGAGCTCGCACTGCGACCAAATATCGAGATCGGGGTGTTGCTCTCGGCTCCGGCGTCCGCTGCTTCAATTCGGGACCGCATTCAGCCCCTTACCCACAGCGGTGTTCTCTTCCAGGCGGCCCTGTAGCCGCGTCGCGGCGGGACTGGGGCGACTCGCTCAGGGGAAGTCGGCCGGAGCCACAGCCGCAAAATCGATGGCGAGGCGGCGCACAAGCCATAGGCAACTCGCGCGCTGACAAGAAAGCCCAACGGCCAACGAGGTCGCCTCCCAATGCTTCCTGTTACCCATGTGTTACCCGGACCTGTTTCCCGGGTTCGCTCAGATCTCATAAGTGTCTGAAAAGATTGGCGGACCCGACACGATTCGAACGTGCGACCTTCGCCTTCGGAGGGCGACGCTCTATCCAACTGAGCTACGGGTCCGTGCCCTTGCTCATAGCGGGAAACGGGCCGCTGGGAAAGTGCGCGGACCGCCCACGGCGGACCTCCTGCCGCAGAGGGCTGGGGCCCCGGCCGCATCGGTCAATCCGCGGCCAGGGCTGCCACCGGCTGAGAGAATGTCATTTTGCCGACGGCGAGCCGCAAACGCGTCTCTTGACGATCCGTTCCAGCGCAATCCCACAGAATCCGCCTGCTCCGATGCGGATGACGAGATGGAGACGCGCGGCGAAGCGAGAAATGGCCAAGCATCTGGCGGTCGGGTTGATGGGCGGCAACGCCGCCAGACCACCCGCGGCCGCCGATGCTACCGAGGCCCGGCCTATGCGACCGACACCCGGGCGTTGATCAACTGACGCAATCGCGTTGCACCCGCCGGACCCTTGACCGCCTCGCGCCAGCTCGCCTCGGCCACGCGCTGATGGGCGGCGATCGCTTCATCCGCACCGGTGACCATTGCAACGCCGGTATGGGCGCTGGGATGGGTATCGGGGCGGAATGGGTTGATCGCCAGGCTCACCCGGTCGCGCGCCCGCAGAATCTTGAACGCGGAGCTAGGCTCCGCCGTGATCAGCAGCCCAAATTGCAGGCCCATCGGCTCGGTCTCCATCAGCCGCGCCATGTTCTCGACTTCCGTGACAGCGACGTCGCGACAGATGCCCCGTACCCGGTCGGAAACAGCAACGCCCGCGGCGATGCCTGTTTCCAGCATGCGCTGAACCGAGGCAAGCGAGACCATTGCAATAATCCCCGGTCGCCGCATTGAGTACATCCGCTTGCGCGCCGACAGGATGCTCAGGACCTGTTCCGCCACACTCCGCATCGCCGTGCGTTCGTGGCCGGCCTGGTCCGCGGCTTCCTCGAACGCCTCGGCCAAAGCCGCGTCATACGAATCGGACGTGGTCAGATAGCAGACCGGCCCGAACAATTGCAGAATCTGGTCGGCGGTTTCCTCGATCTGGCGGATCCGCTCGAAATAGCCGATTGGGCGGTTGTAGTACTCGACCCCGATGCCCAGCAGCGACAGCGGCGAAATCTTCAGCAGCTCGGCGAGGCGCTTGATCGTGTCGAGCTTGATCACCTCGCCCTTCTCGTAGCGGTAGAGCGCGGCACGCGACACGCCCAGCCGGGCGGCGATTTCCTCGGCACGCAAGCCGGATTCCAGGCGGTAGGCCCGGAGCTGCTGGCCGATCTCAGTGAAACGCATGGACATCAGCCCGCCCTCCCGGGCCCCGCTGTGGCTGGCGACCGGCGCGCAACCCGCCCCATCAACCGCAGGGCGGCCACGCGCCGAGTCTCAGAATCGGGGCACGAAAGTTATCATTACGCGAAATCGTCCGGAAATTCAACCCCTGTTCGTCTCATGCGACTCGTTACGCCCGAACCGTTGGACTCCGCTACTTGTTGGGACGAATGGAGCAATGTCCGAGCCCCTCAATCGCCAGGATCATTGCGGAATGGTCCAGATCTGCCGCGCCATGGGCCGCGCAGGACGCAAACATCTGCTGGGCAATCGCGGTGTTGGGCAACGAAAGGTTGAGTTCCTTCGCAGCGCTCAGCGCAAGGTTGAGGTCCTTCTGGTGCAGGCGAATGCGGAACCCCGGATTGAAGCTACCGTTCAGCATACGTTCGGCGTGCACCTCCAGGATTCGAGAGGAGGCGAACCCGCCCATCAGCGCCTGCCGCACCTTGGCAGGGTCCGCACCGGCGCGCGCAGCGAATACCAGCGCCTCGGCACAGGCCTGAAGGTTCAGCGCCACGATGATCTGGTTGGCCACCTTGCAGGTCTGGCCGTCCCCGTTGTTCTCGCCGACATGGGTGATGTTCTTGCCCATCTTCTCGAACAATGGCTTTGCACGCTCGAAGGCGCGGGTCGGGCCGCCGACCATGATGGTGAGTGTCGCCTGCTGTGCGCCGATCTCGCCGCCGGACACTGGGGCGTCCAGGTAATCGCAACCCTTCTCATTGATCTTTCGCGCGAACTCCTTGGTGGCAATCGGGCTGATCGAGGACATGTCGATCACCAAGGTGCCCGGCTTCAGCCCTTCGGCGACGCCGTTCGACGCAAACAAGACATTCTCCACATCCGGCGTGTCGGGCACCATGACGATGACCACCTCGGATTCGGCGGCCAGCGTCTTGCCGTTGGGTTCCATTTTGGCCGCGGCGCGGATGTCGTCCGCCAGGCTGGCGCGGTCGTAGACCACCAGCGAGTGCTGCGCCGCATGCAGGTTCAGCGCCATGGGGCGGCCCATAATCCCGAGGCCGATGAATCCGATTTTCATGCTGAGTCTCCCATCTGTCCGCGAATTGCCCCTATGGCTTCGACGGCACGAGCGCGTCATCCAATTCCCGGGCGCGGATCGCCGCGGGCCGGGCGGCGAGGCGCTCGGTGTAGGCAACGAAGGCGGGACGCCGGTCGATCATCCCGAACCGAAGGCCGAAACCAAGCTGCGCGCCGACATAGAGATCGGCGGCGGTAAAGGTTCCGCCCACCAGGTATGGTCCGCTCGCGACCGCGGCTTCCAGCGTGTCCAGCACTGCGGCAAGACTGCCATATCCGGCCATGCGCTCGCGTTCCGGCGGGACGATGAAGCCCAAGGCTTGGTTGGTCCAGGCCGCCTCCAGCGGCCCGGCGGCAAAAAACAGCCAGCGATAGTAGGGGCCGCGGAGCGCGTCGTGGGCGGGCGGCGCCAAGCCGGCGACAGGGAAGGCGTCGGCGAGATAGGCACAGATCGCTGCGGTCTCGGTGACGACGGTGTCGCCGTGGCGCAGCGCCGGCACCTTGCCCATCGGGTTGATCGCGAGATAGGCGGACTCCTTCATGGCGGTCCCGTACTCAAGGACTTCGGTGCGGTAAGGCTGGCCGATCTCCTCCAGCATCCAACGCGCCGTACGGCCGCGCGACATCGGGTGGGTGTAGAAGACCAGGGTGTTGGTCATCGAGGACTCCGCTGCTGGCTGTGTTGGCGATCCGATGCGACGACGAGGGCCATCCGTGGCCTCATCCGGCAAACTTCTCGCGCCAGCCGAGTCCGGCGAGCGTCTCGCCCGCGGGGCGGTACTCGCAGCCAACCCAGCCTCGGTAGCCGAGTTCGTCCATCCGGCGGAACACGAACGCCCAACCGATCTCCCCCGTACCCGGCTCGTTGCGGGCAGGGACGTCGGCGATCTGCATGTGCGCGATCACCGGCATGTAGCGTTCCATGCGCTTGGTGATGTCGCCTTCGGTGACCTGCACATGGTACACGTCGAATTGCAGGCCCAGCCGGTCGGCGCCGAGCGCCTCCACCACCGCCGCTCCTTGCGCCTGCGTATTAAGGAAATAGCCGGGCATGTCGCGATGGTTGATCGGCTCGATCACGATCTTCACGCCCGCCGGCGCCGCTTGCTCTGCCGCCCAGGCGAGGTTTGCGGCGTACACGCTGGCCGCGGTCACCGGCGAGACGTCTGCTGGCACGATACCCGCCATGGCGTGCACCAGCTTGCAATTCAGCGCGTGCGCGTATTCGAGCGCGAGCTTCACGCCGTCCCGGAATGCAGCCTGGCGCCCGGGCAGGGCGGCCATGCCACGGTCGCCCTTGGCCCAGTCACCCGGAGGCATGTTGAACAACGCCTGCGTCAGGCCACCGTCGCTCAGCCGCTTGCCGATGTCGGCGGCCGGGTGCTCGTAGGGGAACAGGAACTCGACGCCCTGGAAGCCGGCCTTGGCGGCGGCGGCGAAGCGGTCCAGGAAGGGTAGCTCGTTGAACATCATGGAGAGGTTGGCGGCGAAGCGCGGCATGGCGGGTCCCTCCCTGGCAGCGGTGCAGCACAGTAGAAGCGCCGCGTTCGGTGGCCAAGTCTGGCGGCCGCTCCCGCGAGGTGCCAAGGCGAGCCGCGGCACGGCGCACCAATCCAGGGTTGTTCGTGGCCGCCTGGGATTGCCTCGCACGTTTTCCGCCGCAATGACACTGACATGATCGCCGAACGCGTGCTGCTGGCCGTGCTGATCGGAGGCGTCGCCGCCGGCTGCATCCTCGTGCTGTACCCATTCTTCTCTGCCTTGCTCTGGGCGGCGATTCTGGTGTTCACCACCTGGCCCGTTGCCGAGTGGCTGCGCGTCCGCGCGCGGCTGGGTCATCTTGGCGCCGCCATTGCCATGGTGGCGTTGACCGCGGTGGTGCTGCTGCTGCCATTGGCACTGGCGGTGCCTGGCGGCGCATCCGACGTGAACCGCCTGCACACCGCGATCGACGACGCCCTGGGTGGCGGCTTGCCGAATGCACCGCGCTGGGTGTTCCAAATACCCGTCGCCGGTCCCTCGCTCGGCGGGTTGTGGGACAGTTGGGCCGCTGACATTACTGCGCTCGGCGAATTCCTCCGCCCCTATTTCGGTATGCTGCTGGAGGGCGGCCTGAGCCTGTTGCTTGGCATCGCCCATGGCGTGTTATTGTTCGGCCTCGCCCTGTTCATTGCATTCTTTTTCTATTTCTATGGCGAGCCGCTGGCGGTGCGGCTGCGCCTGATCGTGCACCGCATCGCCGGCCCACGCGCCGAGCGGCTGATCCGGGTCACCGGCGCGACCGTGCGCGGCGTGGTGTACGGCATCCTCGGAACCGCCATCGTGCAGGGCATCCTGACGGCGCTCGGCCTGTGGATGACGGACGTGCCGCGGCCGATCCTGCTCGGTGTGGTGGCCGGATTCCTCGCGGTGCTGCCGATTGGTGCACCGCTGGTATGGATTCCGGCGGCGCTTTGGTTGCTGACCAACGGCCACGCCGCACGCGGCATTTTCCTTGGCGCCTATGGCGTGGTGGCCGTGACCGGCGCCGACCATCTGATCCGTCCCTGGTTCATCTCCCGCGGCGCACAACTGCCATTCCTGCTCACGGTGCTGGGCGTGCTTGGCGGCGCACTTGCGTTTGGGCTGTTGGGAATCTTTCTCGGGCCGGTGCTGCTGGGAATCGGATTTACTCTGGTGAACGAGTGGGCATTGGCGGCCGATCCGGGAGCACGCAATGAATGAGCCGTAGCAAATTATACCGATTACACGAGAATTGCTCCGCATTCCCAAGCGCCGCCAACGCGCGCACCATGCGGGCGGACGAACCAGCCGGAGGCCCGAGCCCATGACCGCCCCAAAGCATCCCGACGGCGAACCCTGGCAGTGGCCCGAGGCCACCTGGCGCAAGATCGTCGCCCGTGCCCGTGCCGGCCGCAGCCTGAAGCCGAAGTCCTGGCCCAACGGCGCCCGCTGTGCCGTCGCCATCAGCTTCGACGCCGACCATGAAACCATTCCGTTGCGCGAGAGCGACGAAAGCCCGATGCGCATCAGCCAGGGTCAATATGGCCAGCGCCAGGCCGCCCCGCGCATCCGTGCCTTGCTCCAGCGCGAGGCGATTCCCGCAAGCTTCTTCTATCCTGCGGTCTCCGCCCTGCTGCATCCCGACGAAGTGCGCGGCCTCGCCGAGGAAGGCCATGAAATCGGCATCCACTCCTGGATCCATGAGGCCAACACCACGCTGCCGCGCGAGGCGGAGCGCGACCTGACCTTCCGCGCCGCTGAAACACTATCGCGCATCGCCGGCCGTGATCCGGTCGGCATGCGCACGGCAAGCTGGGACTTCTCGGTCAACACCATGAACATCATTCGCGAACTCGGGCTGTTGTACGACAGCTCGCTGATGGCCGACGACGATCCGTACGAACTGACCGACGGCGGCGAGCCAACCGGCGTGGTCGAGCTGCCACCGGAATGGATTCGCGACGACGCAGTGTATTACAATTTCGTCCGCTTCTCCGCGCTGCGGCCGTATACGCCACCCTCTGCGGTAGGCGAGATCTTCACTGCCGAATTCGATGGTGCGTGGCAGGAGGGAGGATTGTTCCTGCTGACAATGCACCCGCACATCACCGGCCACCGCTCGCGCATGCCGGTGCTGGAACGGTTGATCAAGCATATGAAGGCGCGCGGCAAGTGCTGGTTCGCGACGCACGAGCAGGTGGCACGCTGGTGCAAGGAGCAAGCGTAGGGTTTGAAGCCGGCGGCGCAGCTCGGGGAGGTCTGTGCGGGCCGTGGCGCCGGTAGCTGTTCTTACGAAGTCAGAAAAATGACAGCAAAGGACCGACAAAGAGTGGATGATGAGCCATGCGATCCGCTCTGATCGGCAGCACGCCTGCTTTGTGATGCTTGCCTCGCTTGCCTGAAACTTTGTGAGAATCACCCAATCCGCGAGACGCGCGAATGCAACGAGTTGGGGCGCTCGGCCTTGCTCACAATCACGGCGCGTGACCCACAACGCCAGCTTGCAGCGGTTGGTTGTCGTCCGCCACGAGCGCTTGTTGTTCCGCTACCGGAGCCTGTGCCAGACCTCCGGCGTTCACCGCCGGTTCCGCTGACCGCGGCGCCGGCTCAACCGAGCGAGCGGCGGCACGGGAGGGGGCGCGCACCAGCACCTGGTCCACCACGAACAAGGGTCGCCGTTTCGCTTCCAGGTACAGGCGGCCCAGATACTCGCCGAACACGCCCAGCACCATCAACTGGACGCCGCCGATCAGCAGTACCAGCGTAGCGACACTGGTCCAGCCCTGTACCACCGAGCCAAAGGCCCAACTGCCGATGGTATAGAGCAATCCCAGCAGCCCCAGCGCGCCGACCGTCATCCCGGCGAACGACGCCAGACGCAGCGGGACGATAGAAAAGCTGGTGATCGCGTCGAGCGCGAACCGCACCATTCGGCGCAGCGAATAGCCGGTGTCACCGGCATAGCGCGCATCGCGATCATAGGCGAATGGCACCTGCCGCAGGCCTGTCCACGCCACCAGACCGCGGATGAAGCGATGTTGCTCCGGCATCAGGTTCAGCACATCCAGAGTGCGCCGGCTCATCAACCGGAAATCGCCGGTATCCAGCGGGATGTCGATCTCCACCACCCGCCGCAGCAGGCGATAGAACAACGCGGCGGTCGCGGTCTTGAAGCGGGTCTCGCCGGCACGGCTGCGGCGCTGGCCATAAACCACGTCGGCGCCGGTGTCCTCCATGACGCGCAGCATCGGGCCGAGCAATTCCGGGGGGTCCTGCAAATCGGCATCGATCGCCAGGATGCGCTCGCCACGGCACTGTTGCAGGCCGGCAGTCAATGCGATCTGGTGGCCATAATTGCGCGCGAGGTTCACCGCAACGACATGTGGATCGCTCTGCACCAGGCGCTCCATCACGTCGAACGTGCCGTCGCGCGAGCCGTCGTTCACCAGCACCAACTCCCACGGCAGCGGCGCCGGCGCGGCGCGCCCCAGCACTTCGTTGCAGGCCGCGGCAACGCGTCGATGGAATGTCGTCAGCCCGGATGCTTCATTGAAGCAGGGCGCGACCACCGACAGGAACACCGGCTCGGTCACCGTGCATCACCCGGCGTCGGCGCCGCGTTGCGGCGTGACGCGGGCTAATATGCAGGCAGAGGTGCGACGCATGATTGCGACGTCGTGCCGCGCTGCGAGCCAACTCATCGCGGCAGGATCGCATGTCGCTACTTCGCTACCCGGCGTCAGCGTGCCGCCCGCTTCACGCAGCGCCACCGGCATGCCGTGCTGCGTTTCCCACGCCGCATAGAATTGCAACATCGGATTGTAATCCACGAAACCGGTCCGGTTTGGCAAACCGCTATCGAGTACGGTCAACTGATGCGCGGCCTCGCTCTCGCGCAGCCCATCGAGGAAATTGCCATACCAGAACTGGTCGTTCTCCTGCGCGCGCAGGCCGCGCACGCTCCAGACCTGGTTGCGTGCGACGCACACCGCCGCGGCACAGGCGAGCAATACGCCCAGCGCGACCGGCGCCAGCCGTGCGCGGGGTGCGGCATGACGCGAAAGCCAGCACAACGCGTCGGCCGTGCCGATGCCGGCGGCAATGCTCAGCAACGGGATCATCGGCGCGGCATACCAAAAGTGCTTGGTCGCGCTCCTGACGATCACCAGCAACAGCACGGCACTCGTCAGCAGAAGTAACAAGACGGCCGAGCGCCGACGCGGATCATTGCTCGCCAGGGAGAATCCGGCAAGCGGCAGCAGCAACAGTCCTGGTTCGAAACGCCGGACAGTGTCAATGACGTAATACAGCGGGCCGCCCGTGCTGCGGTCCCGCACCGCGGCGAATCGTCCGCCCAGTTCGTTGTGCCATACCGCGGTCAGATAGCCGGGATCGTAAAGTGGCCGCGTCAGGTAGTAACCGAGACACACCGCGACCGCGGCCAATGTCAGCAGCCAGACGCGCGGATCGCGCAGCAGGGCGAGCAATCGGCCGCGGAGCACAGCGAACAGCAGCAGGCCGGGCAGCAGCAGCGCACCTTCAATTGCCTTGGTCAGCACCGCGCCCACGACGCAGGCGGCGAACGCGGCGAACGGCCAGGGACTGATCGCTGCGGCGGTTTCGATCGCGATCCAGAATGCCAGAACCTGCCCCAGCAAGAAAGCACAGAGCAAGGTGTCGTAATCGCCGGAACGCGCGACATGCGGCCCCATGTACAAGCTGGAAGTCAGCAGCAGCATGCCAGAGAGCATTGCCCCACGCGCGTCGGCCAGGACATGGCGACAGAACCACCATGCCGCCAGTAGCGTGCCAGCGGCAGCAAGTAATGACGGCAGCCGCAAGGCCACCAGCGGTGCCGCACCGAGGCGTAACAATGCCGCAATCACCCAGATCAGCAACGGCGGCTTGGTATTCCAATGGTCCGGCGCTCCGGCATAGTACGGCACCAACCAATGGCCATGCAGGTCCATGCCGAGCGCGTTCAGTGCGTTGCGGCTTTCGTCCACCATCAGCATCGGCAGACGGTCGAGGGGCAACAGCAGCGCGCCGAACAATGAGAACAGTACTGCGAGTGACAGCAGGTCGGTCGCGGCAACGGCCCGCAGCGCCCGCCGCGGCGTATCCGGCGCCACCGTGGCGGGCGGCGAGGCCGTGGTCATGCGATGCACATCGCGCGCGGATGGGGGCGGCTATCGCACGGGCGGGTCGCCGCGGCGGCCGCTTCGCAGCGTCTGCGCCAGCTGCGTCATGATGATCTGCTTGCGCTGGATGTCGCGCTGGGTGGCCGCCTCGCGTACGGCCTCACGCGTCATCTTGCGCCTCCGGAGCAATGCCCGGATCGCCTCGGATAGACGTCCCCGACTCATGACGGCAGCAACGGCAAGGAACACGGCTTGGCTGCATGCTCGCGATCAGTTGAGCAATGCAGGGTGGTCGGTCGGGCACAATGCCGCACGAAGGCGCATGAGTTTGCCGAGGCGGGTACAAATGTGACGAAGCGGAACCGGTACGAAGCGGCCCGCGCCTGTGGCCCTCGCTGGACGCTGCGGTTGCCGCCGGGGTGGTCGCCGCCTCAGCCCTGCGTGGGCGTGAGCGGCTGCTTCGCCGGCATCCGTTTCATGAACGCCCCGACCAAACGCGGCGGCACCAATGCGCCGATGCGTGCGGCGCCACCCATGTACCACGGGAACACCACCCGGATCCGCGCCGCCGTCACGCCACGCAGGATTGTGCGCGCGGCCCGGTCCGCATCCATCAGCCCCGGCATCGGGAACCGGTTCCGCGCCGTCATGGCCGTGCGGATGTAGCCAGGGCAGACGCTGGTCAACGCGATCCGCTCGCGCCGTAGGCCCACCGCCATCGCCACGGTCCAGACATCCGCCGCCGCCTTTGACCCACAATAGGCTGGCGCCGACGCCCCGGCGACGAAGCCGGCAATAGAGGCGATGACCACGATCCTGCCACGCCAGCCGTCCGCCCCTGTCGCTTGGCCACGCATCAACGCGATTGCGGGCAGCGCTGTGTTCAGCACGCCATCGAGGTTGGTGGCGAAGATCGCCCGGGTTTGTTCTGGCGTTTCCGGCGCCTTCTCGCCCGCGCCGGCGGAGATGCCAGCATTCGCTACAACCAGGTCCAGCGGGCCGCAGCCGGCTACCCAGTCCGCCATTGCCGCAGCGTGCCGGACGTCCAGCACCCTCTGCTGCACGGTTGCCCCGCGCGCCCGGCACGCTTCGGACATCGCTGCCAGACGCTGGCCATCGCGTCCCGACAGATGCAGGGTCACGTCCGGCGCCGCCAGCTCCAAGGCCAGAGCCGCGCCGATGCCGGAGGAGGCGCCGGTGATCAAGACCTGTTGGTAGCGTGCCATGGGCCCCAGCATAGTCTCTGTTGCGGCGCGGCGGGCGGCTGATAGAACAGGGGCATGGCCGTTCTTGCGTCGATGACCGGATTCGCGCGCGCCGAAGGCGGTGTCGCCGGCTTTGCGTGGGCGTGGGAGGTGCGCAGCGTCAACGGCCGTGGCCTGGACCTGCGTTTCCGCCTGCCCGCCGGCTGGGATTCGCTGGAGCCCACGTTGCGCGAGGCCGCCGGCAAGCGTCTGAAGCGCGGCAACGTCACCGCCGGGCTGACGGTGAAGC
The DNA here is from genome assembly GCA_035508435.1 of Acetobacteraceae bacterium. GTDB lineage: Bacteria > Pseudomonadota > Alphaproteobacteria > Acetobacterales > Acetobacteraceae > JASHVB01. Next base: position 13,734 of record DATJNA010000114.1, read on the forward strand.
GGGAGACGGAAGCGCGCGTGGCGCTCGACCCGGTAGCCCTGGAGCAAGCGCTGGCGCTGGCGCTGGATCTGCACGCTCGCATTCCAGGCAGCCCGATCCCACGCGCCGAGGCTTTGCTCGGGTTACCTGGCGTGCTGCGGGCTGCTGCGGTTGAGCCGGCGGAGGAACGCGCCGCTGCGGCCGAGGCCGTGCAAGCCGGCTTTGCCGAGGCGCTCGCGGGCTTGGTTGCCGCCCGCGAGGCCGAGGGCACGAGGCTTGCCGCCGTGCTGACCGGATTGCTCGAGGAGATCGCGGCGTTGCGCCGGAAAGCGACGGATCAGGCCGCGGACCAGCCGGCGGCGCAGCGCGCCCGGGTGATGGAGAATCTGACGGCGCTGCTGCGTGAGGCACCGTCGCTGCCGGCGGACCGCATCGCACAGGAGGTCGCATTGCTCGCCGCCCGCTCCGATGTGCGTGAGGAATTGGATCGGCTGGACAGCCACGTCACCGCCGCCCATGCGCTGATGGCGGAGGCGGCCAATGTCGGTCGGCGGCTCGATTTCCTGGTGCAGGAGTTCAACCGCGAGGCAAACACACTGTGCAGCAAATCCGCCTCGACCGCCTTGACCGCCACGGGGCTGAAGCTGAAGGCGGCGATCGAGCAATTGCGCGAGCAAGTGCAGAACATCGAGTGATGGGCGTGATCCCGATCCCTCGCCGTGGCCTGTGTCTGGTGCTGGCGGCGCCGTCGGGGGCAGGCAAGAGTGCCATCGCCGCAGCCTTGGTCGCCAAGGACCCGCAACTCCGGCTGTCGGTCAGCGTGACCACCCGCGCGCCGCGGCCGGGCGAGATCGACGGCATGCACTATCATTTCCGAACGCCGGCCGCGTTTGACCGGTTGGTGGCAGAGCATGGCCTGCTGGAATGGGCGCGCGTGCTCAGCGGCACGCACTGCTACGGCACGCCGCGTGCGCCGGTGGAGGCCGCACTGGGCGCGGGCCTCGACATGGCGTTCGACATTGACTGGCAAGGCCATCGACAGTTGCGTGCGGCGCTGCCCCGCGACGTGGTCGGCGTGTTCATCCTGCCTCCGGACATGACCACACTCGAGGCGCGGCTACGTGCCCGCGCCGGTGACAACGAGGCGGAGATCGCGCGCCGCATGCGGCTTGCGGCGGAGGAGATCGACCACTGGTCGGAATTCGACCATGTGGTGGTGAACGACGACCTGCCGCGAGCGATCGACACGGTGCATGCCGTCCTGCGTGCCGCCCGCACGGCGACCGCACGGCAGACCGGTCTGGCGAAGTTCGTGCGGGGTTTGTGATTGATAGCATCGCAATGCGGGTAGCATCACAAATATCCCGTGCCCATCTCCGCTGCGAACCGCACCGGATCGCCTTGCCAGACAATCCGCGCATGTTCCAGCACGTACACCCGATCCGCGTGCGGTAGGGCGAAGGTTACATTCTGCTCTCCCAGCAGCACGGTAATCGGTGTTGTCTCGCGCAGCCGGCCCAGTGCTTTCGACAATTGTTCCAAAATCACCGGTGCCAGTCCCAGTGTCGGCTCGTCCAGGATCAGCAGCTTCGGACGCATCATCAGTGCGCGTGCGATCGCCAGCATCTGTTGCTCGCCGCCCGATAGCGTCGCTGCCGGTTGGCGCTGGCGTTCGTTGAGGATTGGAAACAGTTCCAGCAACCAGGCAAGCTGCGCCTCGCGATCGGGGCGCGAGAGGTGTTGGCCGCCCAGATCCAGGTTCTCTCGCACGCTCAGGTCGCCGAACAATTCGCGTGTCTCTGGACATTGCACGATGCCGTTGCGCGCGATCCAGGCAGGGGTGCGGTGGCGCAGGCTGCCGCCCGCCCAATGGATGTCGCCCCCGAACGGCACCAGACCGGAGATGGCGTTGAACAACGTGGTCTTGCCGGCACCGTTCAACCCGACGACGGAGACGAACTCGCCGGCATTGACGTGCAGCGACACCTCCTGCAATGCGCGCGCCTTGCCGTAGAACACATCGACGCCGCGCACTTCCAGCAACGCCTCGCCGCCTTTGGCGTCAAGTTCCTTGCGTGGATGTGTCTCGATCCTGCCGCCGAGATAGACGCGGCGCACGGTTTCGTCGCGCATCACCTCGTCGGCGGTGCCTTCCGCGATGCGCTGGCCGAGATACATCGCCAGCACGCGATCCACCAAAGCGGCGACGCTTTTCACATTGTGATCTACCAGCAGGACCGCGTGGCCAGCCTGGCGGAAGCCATCGATCAACTGGGAGAAATCGGCGACCTCGGCCGAGGTCAGGCCGGCGAATGGCTCATCCACCAGCACCACTTTGGGATTGCGTGCCAGGGCCTTCGCCATTTCCAGGCGGCGGAGGTCGGCGAAGGGCAGGGTAGGGGGGCGGCGGTGCAGCACCGCGCCGAGGCCGACGCGGTCGGCGATCTCGCGGGCGCGCTCCTCTACATGGGGTTCGGCGGCGAGGCGGAACAGCGAATCGGGCAGCAGCGCGAGCTTGATATTCTCGAGCACGGTCTGGCGATGCAGCGGACGCGAATGCTGGAACACGATGCCGACGCCCTCGCGCGCGATGCGATGTGTCGGCCAACCGGCGATTTCAGTGCCGGCGAGTTTGACGCTGCCGGCGTCGGGGCGCTCGATGCCCATCACCAGCTTCATGACCGTTGATTTGCCCGAGCCATTGGGGCCGATCAGGCCGAGGATTTCACCGCCGCGGACTGCGAACCCGATCTCGCGCACCGCGACCAGTCCGCCAAAGCGCTTGGTCAGGCCGGCGACGTCCAGCAATGGCGTTGCGTCGAGCATCATGCCTGGTCCCGCGGACGCAGCAGCCAGCCGAGGGCGCCGTCCGGAAAGAAGATGATCACCGCTAACGCCACGGCGGAGACGACAAAGGTGTTGAGTTGCCCGAGCGGTCGGAGCAATTCGCCTGCCAGGATCAGGAAGATCGAGCCGAGTATCGCGCCCAGGATGGTGCGACGTCCGCCAAACACCACGGCGATGACGATCTGCACGGTGATTGACAGGCTCACGACGGTGTCCACTGAAGCAAGGCCGCCATAGAAGGTGAGCAATCCGCCTGCCAGGCCGGAGAACAAGGCGCTGATGCAGAATGCGGCGAGCTTGTGTTTGGTGACGTTGAAGCCAAGCGCGGCAGCTTCGATGCGATCCTGTCCCGTCGCTTGCAGGATCAGGCCGACCGAGGAGACCGACAGTCCGTACAGGATGAAGGCGGAGATCACCAGGAAGCCGAACGCGTACCAGTAGTTGATGGTCGCGCTGACCGACAGCACGTCGGGCACCATCATGCCGATTTCACCGCCGGTGACGCCGGCGAAGATGACGATGAAATCGAGCAAGAGCAGCACGGCGACCAGGGTTACGAGGCCGAAATAAGGCCCGCGCAGGCGCAGCGCGGGCAGGGCGAGCAACAGGCCGCCGACTACCGCGGTAGCGGAACCGCCAAGCAAGCATAGTGGGATGCCGATGCCGGCATTGTTCATCAGTCCGGCGGTGTAGGCGCCGACGCCAATCAGGAAGGTGGGGCCGAAGTTCACCTCGCCGGCGAAACCGAACAACAGGTCCCACGACATGGCGAACACGCCGAAATAGTACGCGGTGGTGAAGACGCCGAGGAAGTAGGCGCCCATCCAGCCGGGGGCGCTGGCGCCAGCGATCAGCAGCAGGACGATCCATGGCGCGCGGTGGCGGAGCAAGGACATGCGGCATGCTCCCTTAGCGTCGGCCGAGAAAGCCGCGGGGACGAATGTAGAGCACCAGCACCAGGATCAGCAGTGCCGGGATCGGCCGCAGCGTCGGGTTGACGAGATAAGCGGTGAGTGTTTCGGCGTAGCCCACCACGTAGGCGGCCAGCAGCGAGCCGGGTACGCTGCCGAGGCCACCGAGGATGACGATAGTGAAGGCGCTGGCGGTGAGGTTGCCGGCATTATCGGAGCTAATACCGAAGAACGACGCCAGCAGCACGCCGGCGAGTCCGGTCAGCAGGCCGTAGATCGTCCAGACGATGAGGTAGATGCGGGAAAGTTCGAAGCCGAGCAAGGTGAGGCCGCGCGGATTGATCGAGGCGGCGAGCAACTGCTTGCCCATTTGGGTCTTGTTCACCAGCATCCACAACAGACCGATCGCCGCCCAGCAGGTCGCGGCGATGAGGATTTCGTTGCGCGGCGTGCGGACGCCGAAGATGTCGATGATGCCGGACACCATCGGCTGCATCGTCACCGGGTTGTTCGAGAACAGATAGTCCATGCCGACCTGGATCATCACGCCCCACAGCAAGGTACCGGTGAGCAGGAAGATCTCTTCCTCCTCGCGGGGGATGGAGCGGGAGCGTTGGATCGGACGGACAACGATGAAATAGGTGATGTACGAGGCGGTCAATCCGGCAGCGATGCCCACAGCCGCGCCGCCATAGGGGCCGGCGCCGTAATCGGCGGCAATCCACCAACCGAGCAATGCGGCAATCAGCATGATGCCGCCATGCGCGAGATTCAGCACGCCGCAGACGCCGAACATCAAGGTGAAGCCGACGGCGCCGAGCCCATAGAGCGAGCTGATCGCGAACCCGTCGATGAGGATTTGCAGTCCGCGCATGGTGATCCGAGGTGGAAAGCGGCGGCGGTGTCAACTGGTGAGAAGAAACGGGATGCGGAGACGAAGAAGACTCCTCTCCCGTTGCGGGAGGGGGCCCACCGCCGACTGCCCTGGCTGTAGGACCCCCCCAACCCCCTCAGGCAAGGGGAGGGGGAGTTACTCAGCCTGCAATCAGCAGTCCTTCACTTCGCGGCGGCCTGCTGGGGCGGCAGCTTCACGAAGGACGGGAACGCCATCTTGTTGGGGCACTTGTTCTCCGGCCAGACGCAGATCTGCTTGCCGTTCTGCCATTGCATGAACGTGCCGGTGATGTAGTTGGGACCATATTTCAGCGCGTGCGTGAAGGTGTCGTTGCGGCCGTAGAAAGCCAATTGCCCGAGCGTACCTTCCATGTTGGTCTGTTCCATCTCGGCCACGACCTTGTCGGGGGTGGTCGAGTGCGCCTTTGCCATCGCCGCCGCCAGCATGCGGACGCAGTCGTAGGCGGTGAACCCGTCGAACGCCGGGAAGATGTGATATTTCTGCTGGAATTCGTCGGCCACCTTGTTGGTCAGCGACGTCAGCGCCAGGCCCGGCACCGTGCCGGTCTGCGTGATCACGCCCTCGGTCGCGCCGTTGGTGTCCTTCCAGAAGGTCGGGTTGGTCGCCTGCGCGCTGATGCCGCCGAGTGGGATCGGCACCTGCTGCGCGTGCCACTGCACGGTGGGTTGCACGCCGACATGGGCAATGCCGGTCAGGATGACATCGGGATGCTTGGCCTCGATGGAATTGTAGATCGGGGTGAAGTCGGTCGTATCAGGATTGAAGGCGATATCATCCAGCACCTTCAGTCCAGCGCCCGGCAGGCACTTTTCCTCACCCTCGGCGAGCGGCTTGGTCCAGTCCGCGTCCTCCCGCATGATGACAGCGGTTTTCATGTGCAGCTTGTTGACCAGCAGATCGTGCGATGAATCGCAGACTGCTTCGGCCAGGATCGGCGCGGGCAGCCAGCCTTCGAACATGTATTTGAACTGGCCGTACTTGTCGTGCACCTGCTTGCTGATCAGGTTACTCGCCGCCGCCGGGGTGATGGTGGGCATGTGCAGGCGCGCGGCCCAGGGCTCGATCGCCAGCGCCACCTCGCTGATGAAGGTGGTTACCACCGCATCGACATGGTCCTGCTGCACCGCGCGCTGATAGGCGCGGACGGCGTCGGCGGCGGAGGAGTGATCGTCGTAGATCACCAGCTCGACCTTGCGGCCATTGATGCCGCCCTTCGCATTGATGTCGTCGGCAGCGAGCTGCGCGCCCTGGCTGATTGCCTGGCCGACGATTGCGGCTTCCTCACTGACGACGCCAATCTTGATCGGGCCCTGGTCGGCGGCCTGAACCGGCGATACTGCTGCAATCAAAGCAAGTACCGCGCCCGCCAAAAAACTGACATCCATTTGATATTCGTCATGAACGTTCCTCTCCATCCTACGCCAATGGGCGCATTATCTCGATTGCTAGCCTGAAACGCGATTACGTGCCAATAGCGGATCCGTCACGTTAAGCTTGATTCAGACAGAGGTTTGTGAAGCCCATGCTCTGGCCCAGGCCGTTGGTTGCAACGGAAACCCAATGCTCACGCGTGATAGTTTAGCTCCCACCGCATCGGATCGCCGGCGGTTGGTTCGCACAGGATCGGCACCGCATTAGGCGTGCGGATCAGGGGCTCGATGCCCATCGCGGTGCGCAAGGCACGGAACAGCGCGCCGTGCGCCACCACCAGCACGGCGGGCGGCAAGCCAATGGCACGATTCAGCGCCGCCACGGCACGGCGGCGCAATTCGGCAAAGGTCTCGGCGCCTTCCGGGGTGAGATGACCGGCGACCCAATGGGCGAACCAGTCGCTCATCGGGTGGCCTTCCTGCACGCCGAAGCGCACCTCGCGCAGGCCCTCATCGAGCTGCACCGGCAATCCCAGCGCCTGGCCAACGATGTCAGCGGTGACACGCGCGCGCGACAGCGGCGAACTCACGATGGTGGTGATGCCGCGATGGCGCAGACGCTCTGCCGCCGACCGGGCCTGTGCCAGCCCGGTCGGGTTCAACGGAATATCGACGTTGCCCTGCGACAGGCCTTGCGCGTTCCAGTCGGTTTCGCCATGGCGGAGATACCAGAACGGGATGCGCTGGAGAATCTCGTCGCGGGCAGCGTCGTTTGTCATGTGATCAGGCCGCGAGGCCTTCCTGCTGCATCATGCGCTGCACCGCCGGCCGCGCCATCATGCGCTGGAAGTGCGCAGCGCAGTTCGCCGGCAAGGTCAGCTTCAAACGCGCCGCGCCCCAGAATTCGACATAGAACAGGGCGGCGTCGGCGATCGAGTACTGGCCGACGATGTAGTCCTTGCCCGCGAGCGCCTTGTCCATGATGGCGAGGCCCTTTTCGAAGATCTCGCGGCCGCGCGCCTTCACCGCATCGGCATCTGCCTCATTGGGGGAGAAATTGCCGGGGCGGAATATGCGCGTGAAGCCCTGCATGTGCATCGTGGCGACGACGTAATCCATGGCCTCCAGCGCGCGCGCCTGGGCGTCCGGATCGTCCGGCAGCAGCTTCGCTTGCGGATTGGTGCGGGCGAGCCAGTAGGCGATGGCCGGGAACTCGGTCAGCACCGAGCCGTCGTCGCGCACCAGGGTAGGCACTTTTGATTTCGGGTTCACCGAGGTGAAGTCCTGCTTGTACTGCGCGCCTTCGGCGAGGTTGACGCGCTGGGTCTCGTACGGCTTGCCGATCTCCTCGAGCAACACATGAATGCCGATCGAGCAAGCGCCGGGAGCGTACATCAGTTTCATGCTGGGTCCTCCTCGTTGTCGCGCAGGCTGGCGGCGGTCGGGCCGCCGTCCTGGAGCGGCAGCCAAGGTGGCAGCCCGAGGGGCGCGGTGCAACGGTCACAGTGTGGTCATGCGCAAGGATCGGCCGCGCCGGCGAGCGGGATGAGACCGCCGCCGGGAGGGTCTGCGGCGGCACTGCGGAGGTGCTGCGACGGGGGCGGCGAGAACCGCTTGACTTGATGGAAATGACAGGGCTTGTGTGCCGGCCCCTCGCCATTGCGGGAGGTTGTCACTCGCGGGATCCCGATCATGCATGCCTATCGCAGCCATTCCTGTGGCGCGTTGCGCGCCGCCGACGCGGGCAACGAAGCCCGCCTCTCCGGCTGGGTGCACGCCAAGCGCGATCATGGCGGCCTGCTGTTCATCGACCTGCGCGATCATTACGGAATCACGCAATGCGTGTTCCCTGCCGGCAGTCCCGCCTTCGCCGCGGCCGATAGCGTGCGGCCGGAGAGTGTGATCACCGTCACCGGCCAAGTGGTGCCGCGCGAGGCCGGCACGGTGAACCCCAAGCTGCCCACCGGCGAAGTCGAGTTGCGGGTGAACGCGCTGGTGGTGCAGTCGGCCGCCGAGGTGCTGCCGATGCAGGTCGCGGGCGACGAGAAATTTCCCGAGGATCTGCGGTTGAAATACCGCTTCCTCGACCTGCGCCGCGACAAGCTGCATCGCAACATCATGCTGCGCGCCGGGGTGATCGCCTCGATCCGCCGCCGCATGATCGACGCCGGATTCACCGAGTTCCAGACGCCGATCCTGACTGCGGACAGCCCCGAAGGCGCCCGTGCCTTCCTGGTGCCTGCCCGGCTGCACCCGGGCACGTTCTATGCGTTGCCGCAGGCGCCGCAACAGTTCAAGCAGCTCTGCATGGTCGCGGGCTTTGACCGCTATTTCCAGATCGCGCCCTGCTTCCGCGACGAGGCAAGCCGCGCCGACCGCTCGCCCGGCGAGTTCTACCAGCTCGATTTCGAGATGAGCTACGTTACGCAGGAGGACGTGTTCGAGACCATCGAGCCGGTGATCGCCGGCGTGTTCGAGGAATTCGCCGCAGGCCGCACCGTGTCGGCCTCACCCTGGCCACGCATTCCCTACGACACGGCAATGCTCGACTACGGCAGCGACAAGCCGGACCTGCGCAATCCGCTGGTAATCCGCGACGTGACGCAGCACTTTGCCGGTTCTGGCTTTGGCTTGTTCGCGCGCATCGCCGCAAGTGGCGGCGTGGTGCGGGCGGTCCCCGCGCCGGGCGCCGCATCGCACCCCCGCAGCTTCTTCGACAAGCTGAACGACTGGGCGAAGGCCGAAGGCGCCGGCGGGCTGGGCTATATCGTGTATGATGCCGACGGCCCGAGGGGGCCGATCGCACGCAACCTGGAGCCGGACCGCGCGGACGCCATGCGCGTGGCGTGCGGGTTGCAAGCGGGTGATGCGGTGTTCTTCGCCGCCGGCAAGAAGGATACCGCACCGAAATTCGCCGGCGCGGTACGCACACGGCTGGGCGAGGAACTCAACCTGATCGAGAAGGCTGCATTCCGCTTCTGCTGGATCACCGATTTCCCCATGTACGAACTGAATGAGGAGACGGGGCAGGTCGATTTCAGCCACAATCCGTTCAGCATGCCGCAAGGCGGGCTGGAGGGGCTGAACGCACAGGACCCGCTGACCATCAAGGCGTTCCAGTACGACATCGTGTGCAACGGCGCGGAACTTTGCTCTGGCGCGATCCGCAACCATCGGCCGGACATCATGGTTCGAGCTTTCGCCATCGCCGGCCATCCGCCCGAGGAAGTGGAGAAGCGGTTCGGCGGGATGTGGAACGCGTTCCACTATGGCGCGCCGCCGCACGGCGGTGCCGCGCCGGGGATCGACCGGATTGTCATGTTGCTCGCCGACGAGCCCAACATCCGAGAGGTGATCCTGTTCCCGCTGAATCAGCAGGGCGAAGACCTGATGATGGGAGCGCCCGCGGAAGTGCCGCCCGCGCGACTGAGGGAGCTGTCGCTGCGGTTGGATTTGCCGCCGAAGGCGCGGAGCTCCGGATAGAACAGCTCGTCGCTTCCGGTTATTGCGACGGGCGCGGGGCCGCCGCCTCTTTGCGGCGAGCGCAGTGGCGAGGCAATCTCGCTGAAGTAGATGCACGGGCTTTCGTCGGTCAGCATGACTGCGATTTTTCCGTCGCGCCGTCCGTCTTCCCAGCAGCGAAAGAGACACAACGAGGCGCATTCCCCGAGGCCCGGCATTCCCCCAAACTCATTCCCCTGTCTTGGCGTCCGCGCCAACCGAACGGATCCGGCGGGAGGCCCAGCACGTCCCGCGTTCGCCGTCACGAGTGCTCTGCACCTGTCTCTGCCCAATCCGTTGCGGTCCCAACCCACATTATCCCCAGCATTTTGTGGTTGGCCGCCGGATTCCCGTTGACCCACCCCGCACCGCGGCGATACCCCCGACTCGTGACAACCATCGAGTCGCCCTCCTTCATCCGGCTGCGTGGCCGCTCCTTCATGGCCCTGGTGCTCGCGCCGGAGACCCCGCTGTCCGTCTGGATCGCGGCTCTCGACGCGCAGATCGAGCGCTCGCCCTCCTTCTTCGACAACCGCCCCGTCGTTCTCGACCTCGCCGGGCTGCCGCGCGAGCAACCGGACATCGAGGGCCTGATGAGCGCCCTGGAAACCCGCGGCATCCGTGTGATCGGCACCGAAGGGGCGCATCCCTCCTGGCAGGGCGTGGAAACCTGGGGCCGTCCATTGCCCAGCGGCGGCCGGCCCACCCGCGACGTAACGCCGCCCGACGAAGCCCCACGCCGCGCCCCTTTACCCGAGCCACCGTCCAGCGAACCCGCCGGCGGGTTGCTGATCGCGCACCCGATCCGCTCCGGCCAGTCGGTGGTGTTCGAGAAGGGGGACGTAACGGTCGTCGGTTCGGTCAGCTCCGGCGCGGAGGTCATCGCCGGCGGCTCGGTCCACATCTACGGCGCGCTGCGCGGGCGGGCGATCGCGGGCTTCGCAGGCAACCCACGCGCCCGCATCTTCTGCCGCCGTCTCGACGCCGAACTGCTGGCGATCGACGGCGTCTATCAGGTCTCCGAGGATATGGACGCCAAGCTGCGCGGACGTGCGGTGCAGGCGTGGCTGGACGGCGAGGCCATGCGCATCGCGGCCCTGGACTGAACGACAAGGGGAGGAACGGATGGCCAAGGTTGTGGTCGTGACTTCCGGCAAAGGCGGCGTCGGCAAGACGACCTCCACCGCCGCTCTGGGTGCCGCGCTGGCGCAGGAAGGCTCGAATGTCGTCGTTGTGGATTTTGACGTTGGCTTGCGCAACCTGGACTTGGTCATGGGCGCCGAACGCCGCGTGGTGTTCGACCTGATCAACGTGGTGCAAGGCGACGCCAAGCTGCCGCAGGCGCTGATCCGCGACAAACGGCTCGACACGCTGTCGCTGCTGCCGGCCTCGCAGACGCGCGACAAGGATGCGCTTACCGTCGAGGGCGTGCAGAAGGTGATCGGCGAGCTGCGTGAGAAATTCGACTGGGTCATCTGCGACAGCCCCGCCGGCATCGAGAAGGGTGCGGTGATGGCGATGCGCCATGCCGATATCGCCATCGTGGTGACCAATCCCGAAGTCTCATCGGTGCGCGATTCCGACCGCATCATCGGACTGCTGGATTCGAAGACGGAGAAGGCGGAAAACGGCGGCCGCATCGACAAGCACCTGCTGCTGACGCGCTACGATCCCGCGCGCGCTGCCCGCGGGGAAATGCTGAAGACCGAAGACGTGCTGGAAATCCTCTCCATCCCCTTGCTCGGCATCATCCCGGAGAGCGAGGAGGTATTGCGGGCATCGAATCTCGGCTCACCGGTGACGCTGCTGAGCCCCACCAGTACACCCGCCCGCGCCTATGCCGACGCCGCCAAACGGCTCGGCGGCGCGCAGTTGGAAGTGGTGGTGCCACTGGCGCGCAAAAGCTTCATCGGCCGGCTGTTCGGGAGGAAGGTGGCATGAACCTGATCACCCTGTTCCGCCGTCGCAGCTCCGCGCCGGTCGCACGTGAGCGGTTGCAGGTCTTGCTCGCGCATGAACGCGCCCTGACCGGGCGTTCGGACTTGCTCGCCACGTTGCAGGACGAGATCCTGGCAGTGATTGCGAAACATTTCACCATCGACCGTGACAAGGTGCAGATCAAGCTGGACCGCGGCGAGACCGTCTCCACGCTGGAGATCGACGTCGAGGTGCCAAGTCTCGTGAGTCTAAAAGCGGCTGGTTAGTATTCACAATCAGACAAGCGCTCGCCAGCCGCCATATGTCATTGCGAGGCGCATAGCGACGCAGCAATCCCGGTCAAGTCGGCGCACAAACGTACTTCCGCAACCATGAACGCGGTTGCTTCGTCGCTGCGCTCCTCGCAATGACACGGTCTGTGAGACTCACGCCCCGATTGGCGCTCGGTGCGCGCGGGGAAGATAGCGCGCGGGCGTTGCTCCCGCCCTCATCGTGCCGTGCAGGTGAGCGGCAGCGCAGGTGGCAAGGTCTCGATCTCCTGCATATCCACGTCGCGCAGGATCAGCACCAAGAACGATCGCTCCTCGCCGTCGACCGCCAGGGGGCGTGGCGCGGCGAAGAACGTGCCGACGCTTTGCACCAGCAGTGGCCGCAGCGCACCGGTGACTCGCACCAGCCCCTTGACGCGTAACAGCCGCTCCCCGCACAGCCCCGCCAGATTATCGAGCCAGGCCGCGAGATCGTCCCATGCCACCATCTCATGCAGCCGCGCCAATACCACGCAGATGCGCGGATGGCGCATGTCGGTTGGCTCCGCCCACAGCCGGCCGATTTGCGCCGGTGTCCGCAGCGTGAACGCCGCAAGCAGCACGCCATGCCGGTCGTCCGAATCGACGATATCGGCCGTCGGATTCATACCCGCTATGGCGCTCCTCGCCACCTGCAAGGCGGTATCGGAGGCTACGTCGCGCTTCGTCAGCACCAGCGTCTGCGCGCCGACCCACTGCGCTGCCGCCTCGTCAAAAGACTCCAATTCAGTGCCACGCACACAATCGAACGTAGCGACCACGCCGACGCGAAGCCGCAACGGCGCCAGCGCTGCCAGCGACCGCAGGATCGGTCCGGGCTTCGCCAAGCCACTGGTTTCCAGCACGATCCGGGCCGGTGGCGGCAATCCCAGCCGCTCGCGTTCGTCGAGCAAGCGGAGCACTGTCTGCGCCAGGTCGCCGCCGAGCGAACAACAGACGCAGCCATTGCTCAGCAGCGCGACCGGCAGGGTGCCGCCTTCGGCAACGATCGCGCCATCCAGTCCAATCTCCCCCGCCTCATTGACGATCACCGCGGTATTGGCAGCTTCAGGCAACGCCAGATAATCGCGCAGCAGCGTCGTCTTGCCGCTGCCCAGGAAGCCTGTCAGGACGATGAAATCGGTGCTGGCCGCGATCACGTCAGGCGGGCACCGGGGCGGGCTTCGGGTGCCTCGGCATAGCTATGCTCCACGAGCGCGCGCACATCCGCGAGCAATTCTGCCACGTCATACACCACGCCGCCCTTGATCGTGTAGCGCAAGGCGCGGTGCCACTCGACCTGCCTCGTGTCGTCATTCAGCCGCATTGCCCCGGTGCCATAGAGCAACTTGAAATCGCTGAGCGGATTGTGGTCGTGCACCAGCAGGTCGGCGGCCTTGCCGACCTCCACGCTGCCGGTCGCCTCGCCGATGCCGAGCAAATCGGCGCCTTGCGAGGTGGCGGCGCGGATCACTTCCAGCGGGTGGAAGCCGGCCTCCTGCAGCAGTTCCAACTCGCGGATATAACCGAAGCCGAAGAGCTGGAAGATGAACCCGGAATCGCTGCCGGTGCAGACACGACCACCGCGGTTCTTGTACTCGTTGATGAACTGCATCCACATCCGATAGTTCTGCTTCCATTCGATCTCGTTGGCGGTGGACCAGCGGAACCAGTAGGAGCCGTGCGCGCCACGGCCCGGCTGGAAGAAATCCCACATCGATTTCCATGCGTACTCGTGATGCCAGTCCGCCTGCCGCGCGCGCATCAGGTCGCGGTTGGCATCGTAGATCGAGAAGGTGGGCACGAAGGTGAAGTCCAGTGCGAGGAACTTCTCCAGCACCTCGTTCCATTTCGCGCTGCCGGGTGGTGCCGCCTGGGCAAATGTCTGGCCAGCGTAGGCGAAGCGGAAATACTCGTCGCCGTAGTCGTAATCTGTCGGGTAGGCCTGCACGATGCGGTCGTCAAACAACGCCTCGGGCAGCCCGTAATAATGTTCCGCGCTGCTCAGCCCCCAGGTGGCGCTGGTCAGCGCATTCATGCGTGTCACCGCCATCTGCGCGTGATGGCAACCCGAGCGCAGGCCGAGCTTGCGGCACTCATCCAAGGCAGCCTGCATGATCGCCGGCGGGGCACCGAAAAACTTGATCCCGTCGGCACCACGCTGCTTCACGCGGCCGAGCCAGGCGCGCGCTTGCTCCGGTGTGTGGATAATCTTGAGCATGTCGTTCACGGCTGGAAAGTACGCATAGGCCAGCAACCGCGGCGCGGCGATCGCATTGGCTTCGCTGAGCGCCCGTTGCTCCAGCATCCAGCCGAGGCCGTTGAACGACCCCATCTCGCGCACTGTGGTCACGCCATGTGCCAGCCACAGCTTGTAGACGTAATCGACCGGCGGCACCCAGCCGTGCACCCAGTGATAGGGCACGCCGGCATGCGCGTGACAGTCGATGAAGCCGGGGGTGACGTATTTGCCGTGGCAGTCGATTTCGTGGTCGCCGGCTGGGGGACGACGGTCCGGCCTGATGGACGCTTTCGGCACGCCGACCTTGCGCAACTCGGCGATGCGGCCCTGTTCCACGACGATGTCGATCGGGCCGATCGGTGGCGCACCGGTGCCGTCGATCACAGTGGCGCCGCGCAGCACCAGCCGGCTGAACGGTCCGGCACCACGGTCACGCGTCTTCGACGGCTCGAGCGGCGGCATGCCCTGCGTCTCGCGCTGTAGGCTCAGTTCCTCGCCGGCATCCGGTTCGAACGCGGTTTCGGGCATTCGTCATTCTCCCGCCATCATGGATGTGCCCTCCTCAGCGAGGCGGCGTCGCGACGACGATAGCGCAGGCGTGCGCGGAATGCATTCGAAGGGTTGGCCCGGCGCCTCGCGGCAAGAATGATGAACGGACAACCGGGATCGGCGTCCCGTCTCGACGCGCGCCGACGCGAATGGTTGCCACATATGTGGCGATTCCAGGGTAATATTGGGCAGCCGGAACTTCTGATTCTCTGCCGCGTTTGCCCTCCGCGATCGTGGCGCTTGCACAGCGCGCGGCTCATGAAGTCTGGAGATGCCCATGGATAAGAAAACAGCCGGATTGATCGGCGCGGTTGCTGGTTTGGCAACGATGGGTGTGGCACATGCCGCAATTCCGGCCCCGCCCGACGCTGCGGAGGCCATGCAGGCCGCCTCCTATGCCGACCTGCTCTCACCGGTGCCCAACGCAATCGAACTGATGAAGCAGGACGACGTTGCTCGGCCCCGGCAACCGCAGCCGGAGCCCGAGCTACAGCTCGCGCAGTACTATTACGGCGGGCCGCCGCCTGGCTACTATCACCATCACCATCACCACCATCACCACCATCACCACGCCTATTACCGCCATCACCACCACCATCACCACCACAGCGCCTTTGTAGGAATTCCGGGGGTTGGCGGAGTGGTGGTCGGTCGTCGCTGACCGAGACGGCTGACAAGCGGC
Source organism: Acetobacteraceae bacterium (assembly GCA_035508435.1). Lineage (GTDB taxonomy): Bacteria > Pseudomonadota > Alphaproteobacteria > Acetobacterales > Acetobacteraceae > JASHVB01. Next base: position 28,956 of record DATJNA010000114.1, read on the forward strand.
CAGGGCCTCAGGAACTGCGTTCCTTGGCCTTGGCCCGCGCGGCGCGGAGGATCTGGCGATAGGTGCCGTCGAATACCGTGTTGGTGGATGACGTCCACATCGAGGCCTTACCCAGCGTCTCACGGCTGGCGTAGATGCGGCGGCTGCGCATTTCGCGCGCCGCCGCTTCTGCTTCATCCATCGGCACGAGTTCGAATTCCGGATCGGCCCGTACGAACACTATTTGCATGAACGGCTCGCCGGGCCGGAAGACGTGTACGCGCCCCTCGGGCGGAGCCTTGAATACGACGAACGAAATAATAGGCCACCAGCTCGTGCGCAGCAGCGCCGGCACCGCGATCGGCACATCATCGGTGGGCGAGGTGTAGAAGCGCGGATGCGGCTCAGTGCGGACCGCCATGTCGTCCGCTACGTTCAGATCGAGCAGGAGCTGATAGGTATAATAGTCTTCGCCGAAGGAACGGAATGGTGGCCAGTTGATGCTGGTACCCGGGTCGGGACCCCAATCGGACTCCAGCACCACGTGGCCGTAACGTTTGGTCACTCGGAGTTCATTGTCGAACGGGTAGAACATCTCAATGCCGTATTGGGCGCTCTCCACGAACGGCATGCAGTGCCAGCCATATTCGTGGGAGCCGTCGCGCCGCGGCTCCGGCTGGCCGGCCCAGCCTGGCACTGCGATCTTGGTACGGCGCGGGTTCAGGCGTGGTTCGAACAATCGATACTTGACGGTCGTCATCGTCACCCCTCGTTCGTACGGTGTGGCAAACGTGGGATCGAGGTCCGGATCGGCCAACACGCGACGCCGTGAGGCCATCACGGCACGGGTGCCTGTTTGGCTGTGACAGGTTGGCTGGCCCGGGCTGTCGCGATCTGGTCCAGATGCGCCAGACAGGTCCGCGCGACGGGCACAATAAATGTCCCGGGGGCTCGTCGCGTTCTTCTCCCGCAATGCAAGATATGGATCACATGCCCGTTGATCATCTGGAATGTGGCCTGGCATTAGCCGCCGTTCCCGAACGACATTCCGCTCACGGCCGGAATAGAGAAACTGTCAGGTCATTGCTCGTGGAGTTTGCAAGGCAGGTCCGGACGTCAGTGTCGCCGATGTGGCGGTGGCGGGCCCAGCCAGGATTCCAGGTCCACCTCCGACATTTTTGTCAGGCGCGCCGGAGCATTTTGCGCGACACGATAAGACAAGCCGAAGCGGATGCGGCCGCTCTCCGGCGCGAGTGCCTTGATGGCCAACCCAGCAAGCCGCCACAACGCTGGGGACCACGTCGTATCCCAAGCACCGGGCGATCGATCGCCATCAATTGAGGGCCAACGCGACGTCGTCGACCATTGCGCGAGGCTGCCTGCCCTGCGCGGTGATCGGCTGGGCGCCGATTGACGTGCGGCAAAGGTTATCCTGGATTATTGCCTCCGCCCTTCCCGGCAGCAAACCGTACCGCCTCCTCCGCCGCACGAAACAGCGCCCGCGCCTTCTGCCGGCATTCCTCATGCTCCGCCTCCGGCACGGAATCCGCTACGATCCCTGCGCCTGCCTGCACGTACATCACGCCATCCTTCACCAGCGCGGTGCGCAGACCGATACACGTATCCATCGTGCCGTTCGCCGCGAAGTATCCGATGCAGCCGGCGTAGATGTTGCGGCGGGTCGGCTCCAGTTCCTCGATGATCTCCATCGCCCGGACCTTCGGCGCGCCCGACAGCGTGCCCGCCGGGAAGCCCGCGACCAACGCATCGAGCGCATCCAGCCCGTCTCGCAACCGCCCCTCCACATTGGACGAGATGTGCATCACGTGGCTGAACCGCTCGATAACGAAGCTTTCGGTCACCTTCACCGAACCGACTTCCGCCACCCGCCCGACATCGTTGCGACCAAGGTCCAGCAGCATCAGGTGCTCGGCCCGTTCCTTCGGATCGGCCAGCAGTTCGGCTTCCAGCGCCTGGTCTTCCTCGTAGGTGGCGCCGCGCCGCCGCGTGCCCGCCAGCGGCCGGATCGTTACCGTCCCGTCGCGCAGGCGGACCAGCAATTCCGGCGATGACGCCACCACGGCGAATCCGCCCAAATCAAGAAAAACCAGAAATGGCGCCGGGTTGATCCGCCGCAGCGCACGATACAGTGCGAAGGGCGGCAGTGCGAATGGCGCGGAGAACCGTTGGGCGAGTACGATCTGGAATGCGTCGCCGGCGGCGATGTACTCCTTGCAGCGCTCGACCCCGGCGATGAATCCCTCCTTGCTGAACGTGGAGGCGGGCGTGGGCAGGTCCGGCAGCATCACCGGCGGAGCCGGATGCGGCAGCGGCCGTTCCAGCGCAGCTTCGGCGGCGGCCAGGCGCACTTGCGCGGCCGCCCAGGCGGACTCGGCGGTGACGTCGGCCTGGGGGTAGATCGGCGCCGCCAGGGTCAGCTCGTCGTTCACGTTGTCGAAGATGGCGAACAGGGTCGGGCGGATCAGCAGAGCGTCGGGTACGCCGATCTCATCGCGATTCTTGTTCGGCAGGGTCTCCATCAGCCGAACCATGTCGTAGCCCAGATAGCCGACCAACCCGCCCGCCATGGGTGGCAGGCTGGCAGGCACGTCCAACCGGGTTTCCGCGACCAGCGCCCGCAGGCTGTCCAGCGCCGGGCGCGGATCGGCAACGAACGCGTGGGGTGCGGAAAGCGCGCATCGGTTCACCTCCGCCCGCCCGTCGCGGCAGCGCCAGATCAGGTCCGGCTCCATGCCGATGATGGAGTAGCGGCCGCGCGCCGCACCACCTTCCACGCTCTCAAGCAAGAAGGAATTGGGACGCCCGTGAGCCAGCTTGAGGAAAGCAGCGACCGGCGTCTCCAGGTCGGCGACGCCGCGCCACCACACGAGGCTGCCGCGTCCGGCGTCATAGGCGGAACGGAAGGCGGCGAAACCGATCGGAAGGGTGACGTTCATGGGTCCTTGTCCTGACGAAGTCCTGTGGTGCTCATCATTGCGGCTGCACGATATTGTCGTAGTTCTCCTTGTTGATACGCGGATTGGCGCGGTCGCGCACGGCCTGGGCGAAGATCGTCGCCATGTCGCTGCCAATCGAGTTGCTGATCACGTTGCGCAACTGTTGAAAGCCGCCGGGATCGGCGGCGGCCGTCGGGACATCAATCTTCGTCGCTACGGCGACGATGAAGGTGCTCTTTGTGGCCACCATGGTCGGCTCGCCCGGCTTCAGGCTGAACAATGCGTTGGCAAGCTCCGGCGGCATCTCCTCGCCGGCCGCGTCACGCATCGCCGCGGGCGTGTGGGTCACCGGCAGGCCTGCCACCGCTGCGGCATCCGACAACGACTGGCCGCTCTTCACCGCCATCAGCACGTGCGTTGCCTTTACCTCGGCCGCACGGCGCTTCTGATCCGCGGTCCAGTCGGCTTCGACCTGCTGTTTCACGTCATCATAGGGCTTCACAGCGGGTGGCATGACGTCTTCGACGCTGACCGCGTAATAGGCAGAGCCTCCGACCGACGGCGTCTGTACCTCGATCAACTGCGGCAGGTCGCCCTTTTGCGCCTTGAATGCGGCGGTGACGATCGCATCGCGCAATGCGGGCGGACCGGGGATTGGCGCCGGTGTGCCTGCCTTGGTGTTGCCTTGCGCGTCCATCGTGCCCTCGACCCCGACCAATCCGAGATCGCCGGGCAACTGGTCGAACGGTGTGCCGTTGCCCAACAGGTTGTCGATTCTGTTGGCACGGTCGTACATCAGATCGGTGGCTTTTTCGGCCAGCAGCCGATTGCGCAACTGGTTCTCCGCCTCCGCGAAGGTCTTTTCGCTGCCGGGCGTCGCCTTGGTAACCTTCAGCACGTACCACCCCAGTGCGCCCTGCACCGGCCCGGACACATCATTTGCCGGCGCCGCGAACACGGCCTTGGCCAGCGCGGCATCAGGGAATTCGGTCTGCGACGCGTCGCTTAGTGCCACAGCCGAGGCGCCAGCCGTCTGCGCCGCCGCCTGGATCGCCGTCCAATCCGCGCCACCCTGCCATTGTGCCTCCAGCGCCTTGGCCTTGGCTTCATCCGGCGCCGTGACCACCTCGGCCGACCGCTTGGCCAGCGTCACGAACTCTCGCTTGCGTTGCTCGTAGGCGTCGTGAAGCTCCTTGTCGGTGATCGGGATCTCCTTCGCCAGGGTCTGCGGCGACAGGATGATAGCTCTGACGCGCCGCATTTCCGGCGAGCTGTAATCGAACGGATGGTTGGCATACCAGCGTTGCAGGTCGGCGGCCGACGGCGCGGGGGCGGTCTCCGCATCGAACGGGAACTCCACTGTGTCGGCCGCGCGCTTTTCGAATTGCTCCTGGAACAGGGGCACCGCCTCGGCTTGCGGCGAAGTGGCGCCGACTGCGACGGCTTCCAGCACCTGGCGCTGCCCCAGGTCGCCGTGCATCATTTGGACGAAGCGAGCCTCGGTGAGGCCGTTGTTCTGAAGCACGGCCTCGAAGAGCTGGCGGTTGAACTGCCCCTGTTTGTCCTGGAACGCCGGCATGGCCAGGATCGCCTGTCGGACCGCCGCGTCCGGAACAACCACGCGCAGACGCCGCACGTCCTGCTGCATCGCCGCCTCCTGAATCAGCCGCTGCAGCGTCTCATCGGCAATCCTGCGGCGCAGGCTGGCCGAGGCGTCCTGTCCCGATGGCAGCTTGGCGGTGGCCTGGTTCAAGGCGCGCTGGTAGTCGGCCTGGAAGACCGGCGCCTCGATGGTCTGGCCGCCGACTTTCGCGACCCAGGTGGGGCTGCCGACATTGCGCACCACATCGCCGACGCCCCAGACGATGAAGGCGAACGCCAAAATCAGGAACAAGCCGCGGACGATCCGGGTTTCGGTGGCACGGCGGAAGGCGCTGATCATCGACGTGGTGTCCGTTGGGGTGACGGGGCTTGGAGCGACGGCCGGCTATCCGCCGGCACTCCGTCCCTGCGTAGCGTGCCCGCCCGCCATAGACCGCCCGGCGGCCGAGTGCCAGCGATGAACGGTAGGCCCGCGGCATCGGCGGTTTCGTTGCCTGGACTCGCTCGCGCACGCCGGGCAGGTGGGTGGCGAGCGCTATCGTGGAGGCGACCGCACATCGCACGCTATCGGCGTCTTCCATCACGTGGCCGATAGGACCGCATTTCGGCGTTAATTTGAAACCAGATTGTAAGTTTCAACAATTCTCCTCGTAACGGGAGTCTAATGGTAGAGCATTCCGATGCGGCAGACATGCCGGTTCGAATGTCAGAAAATTTTACAAGTTCTCTTTTGTCAAGCCGGCCGCCTTTGCTAAAGGCTTGAATCGGTGCGAATTTCTCGTTGGCATCGATATTGCTTTTTGCTTGATCGGCTCGGGAATGGAGAATCGATCGTGCGGAAGGTTGTACTATGGCTGGCTGCTTTCGTTGGCGGGGCGCTCTTCGCGACGCAGGTCTATGCCCAGGCGTGCGTCACCACTGCCGCCAACTGTCCGCCGCCCGCCGGCGCGTTTCTCGATCTGGCGGTGCCGAACAGTGATGGCACCGGTAATTCAACGTTGATCCCGCATACGCAGACGGCGTATTCCGCCGATTTCACGGCGACGGCGAGCAATACGAACCTGACGTTCGCTTTCCGTGAAGACCCGGCGTTCCTCGAGCTCTCGCAGGTGGTGCTGACGGATGTGACAACGCCCAGCGGCAACCTGCTTTTGAACGGCGACTTTTCGCTTGGCCCGCTCGGCTCCAGCGCCCCGACTGACTGGACGTATCTCAACCAATACGGTGCCAGCTTTGGCGGAGTGGTGGACGGTGGCTGCGGTGACGGTGGGAGCAACTGCTACTACGATGGTGCGGTCGGGGCCTATGACGCGATCACCCAGGTAATCGCTACGACGCCCGGTGACACATACAATGTCAGCTTTTTTCTCGACGATAACGGCGGCCTGTCCAATTTCCAGGATGTAGGGTCGGACGTCGCTGACACGCTGGTATACGCGGGCGTCGGCGCGCCGAAACCTGGCAGCGCCGTCCCTGAGCCGGCGAGCATGGCCTTGCTCGGCAGCGCACTTCTTGGCGTCGGCCTCGCCCGCAAGCGCCGCGCCCGAGCGGGGTAGCCGCACGCCCGGGCTTCCTTCACCCTTCCATATTTGCGAGGTCGGGCCCGTCCGCCGGTTGCAGCCGGCGGATCGGCGCCCGACAATGCGCATCTGCTGACAGGGAGGGCACGTCGCCATGGCCAAACTCGCCGGAAAGGTTGCCATCGTCACCGGCGCCAGCCGCGGAATTGGCGAGGCGATTGCCGAACTGTTCGCCGCCGAAGGTGCCCGGGTGGTGTGCGCCGCCCGCACGCTGAACGAGGGCGAGCATCGCATGCTGGAAGGCTCGCTGATGCGCACGGTGGAGCGTATTCGCGCGTCCGGCGGCGAAGCGGTGCCGGTGACGGCAGACGTGTCCACGGAGCCCGACTGCATCGCGCTGGTAGAGCAAGCGCGGCGAGAATATGGGCCGATCGACATTCTGGTGAACAACGCGGCGCTGAACTACTACCTGCCTACCGAGACCTATCCGACAAATCGCTGGATCCGCTGCTTCGCGGTGAACGTGCATGGGCCGTTCATGCTGTCGAAGGAAGTGCTGAAGGACATGATCCCACGGCGCTCCGGCGCGATCGTGAACATCAGCTCCGGCGCGGCGATCGGGCCGGGACGCGGACCGTACATAGATAAGACAGTGCGTGGCGGGGTCATGTACGGTGCCACCAAGGCGGCGGTTGAGCGTTTCACCCAGGGTCTGGCGCAGGAAGTGGCGCAGTACCATGGAATTACGGTGGCGGCGGTATCGCCATCCAAAGTGGTGCCGACGCCGGGAACCGTGCACCACAAGCTGGTCAGCGGCATGGATGATCCGAAGGGCGAGAACCCGTCCTTCATGGCTCGCGCCGCGCTGCTGCTGGCGAGCGAGGCAGCGGACAAAGTGAATGGCAGGGTCACCTACAGCCAGCAGATTCTGAAGGAGTTCGGCTGGATCACCGAGGCGGCGGGACGCGGGGTCGAGACGCCGGGTTCAGGGTATTCGCAAATTTGAGCCATTCTACGGCGTCCGGATCCTTCGTCGATGCCTGGATCTGCCAATCCGCGCGCGATGCTCGTCGCTACCGGGCGCATCCCGATCGGTCGCTCGAGCCCATGCCGCGGCTCGTGGCGATCGACCCTGCGCGCGCCCTGCTCGAGCTGATCCAGCGGCCGGCGCGCGGCCGCGTCTGAAGGCAGCGCGGCAAAGCGCAGCGTCAACCAGCTCGACACGACACGCCGAGCGTCATCGCTGCGGCGATCGCCACCGCCGCGGCCGCCAGGAGTGATGGGGCAGCGAAACTCTGGGTGCGGTCGAGCAACAGACCCGCAACGCTCGGGCCGAGGATCTGACCGAGGCCGAAGCCGGCGGTGATCACCGCGAAGCTTCGGTGCTGCTGCTGCGGGGCCAGCGCGCGGGCGGCGCTGAAACCAAGCGCAGTGATCCCCATGAACGTTCCCCCGAGCAATACCGCGGCGATCAGCGCCCCCGCTGCCGACGGCCACACCCCGCCCACGGCAACACCGGCGGCCTCTACCAGGCAGGCAACGGCATAGGCGGGCAGCGGGCCAATGCTTATGCCGATGCGGCCCCAAAGCGCGGTGGAGGGTGCCGCGGCGAGGCCTACGGCGAGCCAGACCACCGCCTCCAGATCGTGTGAATGCAATGTGCTGCGTGCCACGCCGACCAGGAACGTCGCGGTGACCACGTAGCCGAAGCCGAACAAGCCGTGGCAGAGGGTCAAGGCGCCGATCCCCGGCGGCAACCGATGGTGCGTCCGCGACGCCGCGGTGGCTGGCGGTGACGTGGTAGCCCTGGGCATCAACCACGCCGCCAGCGGCAGGGCGAACGCCGACACGGCGCCGGAGGCCAGCCATTCCCAGCGCCAGCCGGCATTGGCCGCCTGTAACAGGTCCACCAGCACCGAGGAGATCGCAATCCCCACGCCGACCCCGGCGAAATGCACGGCCGCGCGGTGCTGCCGCTGCACCGCGGCGAGATGGTCCAGTACCAGCGCCGAGCCCAGCACGAGCACACAGGCGCTCGCGACCCCGCCGATGAAGCGCAGCAGCAGGAACGGCACCATAGTGCTCGCCGCTGCCATCGCGGCGGTGGACGCCGCGCTGACCGTGAGGCCGGCCAGGAACCAGCCACGCCGGCTGCCCGGAAGACGCGACAGTGCCACCAGTATTGCCCCGGCGAGGTAGCCCAGGAAATTCGCCGAGGCGATCAATCCGGCAGCCGAGGCGTCCACCCTCAAGGCGAACGCCATGTCGGGCAGGATGGGTGCATAGACGAAGCGCCCGATCCCCATGCCGGCGGCCAGCGCCAGCATCCCGCCGAGTGCGACGGCTGAGCCGGCTTGGGTCCCGGCGGTTAATCGTGCTCCTGCGCGGATGCCTTGGCTGGCGCTCATGGCCCCCATCTCTCCGTCCTGCTGGGCCGAGCTAGATTGGGGTCGCCGGTAGATCAGGAAAAATGGCTAATTGTGATGAATGCCATCGCTGCCGCAGATGGTGTGCAATGCCGACGGGGTTGGCCTGAGAATGGCTATTCCGCCGCGAGAGGCATCTCCTGTGCCGGCCGCATCATTGCCAGGAACGCGGCCAATGCACTGGACAGGTGCGCGCCCCGCCGGCGGATGAAGACCGTGTCCACCATCGCCTCGTCGGCCGGCAGGCTGTGCTCGGCGACGCGCCCCTCCTGCCAGACCGGACCAATCAGCGCGCGCGGCAGCAGCGTGATGCCGAGATTGGCGGCGACGCAGCCGAACAACGCCTCGACGGTGCCGAACTCCAGGATGCGCGGGGCGGCAATGCCGCGGCGGGCGAGGATTTCCTCCAGGCGCTGTCGGTAGGAACAGCCGGCGCGCAGCACCACGATACGCACGGCGCCGCCGGAGGTGAGCGCATCCAGCGACCCGACCGAAGGGGCGGTGAGCAAGGCCAGCTCTTCGCGGAACACGGTGGTGGCATGCAGGTCGGGATGCACGATGGGCCCGCAGACGAAGGCGCCCTCCAACCGGTCGTGCAGCACTTGCTCGATCAGCTCGCAGGTGGTGCCGGTGCGGATGGTCAGGTCCACAGCCGGATAGGCGGTCATGTAGGCGGCGAGCGGGCGGGACAGGTGCAGCGCGGTGCTGGTCTCCAGCGCGCCGATAAGCAGCGGCCCCTGGGGCGTGCCGTCGTCGCGCGTGGCGCGCCGGGCCTCGTCGAGCAAGCGCGCGACGCGCTGGGCATAGGGCAGCAGCCGGCGGCCGGCGGCCGTGGGCTCCACCCCGCGCGGCAGGCGGCGGAACAAAGGGGTGCCGAGCTCGTCCTCCAGCTGGCGGATGCGGCCGGTGACATTGGATTGCACGGTGTGCAGCGCCTCGGCGGCGCGGCCCATGCCGCCCAGCCTGGCGACGGCTTCGAAAATGCGCAGGTCGGAGGCGTCCATGGGCGGGAAGATGGCAGCGGCGGGTGGCGTATGGAAGCCGGGGAGTTGGCGCGAATGCTGCCCGGCCTTATCCGTGCCGGCATGGACGCGATCCGGGCAAGCCACCTGACCAAGCGCTATGGCGACGTGCTGGCGGTGGACGACATCAGCTTCAC